>JBBRET010000076.1:0-1838 GCA_038202695.1 Flavobacteriales bacterium | reverse complement strand
AAAGTAACTACCGAGAAAATGTACCATCTCGGGATTTTTACGGGACGCGATTTAAAATCTAAATCGGCTGCCTTTCTTGAAGAACATTTCAGCAAAAGCGGTTTGCATTTTTACAATATTGTGCGCGGTATTCACAACAGTCAAGTAAAGCCGAACCGAACTACGAAATCAGTCGCAGCTGAACATACCTTTAATGAAAATCTGACTTCTGAGATTTTTATGATAGAAAAACTGGAGCGCATCGCATCGGAACTAGAAAACCGATTAAAGAAATATCACATTTCGGGGAAAACAATAACGCTCAAAATCAAATTTAGTGATTTTACTACACAAACTAGAAGCAAGACCTTACCGTATTTCATATCCGATAAAGGATTGCTTTTTGAGACCGCTAAAGAGCTTCTTTTTCAAGAGCGTATGAAAGAGTCAGTTCGGTTACTCGGAATCTCTTTAAACAACTTGAATACCGAAATTAAGAAAACAGTTGTAGTTCAGTTAAAGTTTGAGTTTTAGGCAAAAAAAAGAGCTGCTTAAAAAGCAGCTCTTTGATTCGGAAAAATATTGTAAATTATTTTCTGTTCAGTTTTGATAATAAGCGTAAGAATTCAATATACAACCAAACTAGTGTTATCATTAATCCCATTGCGCCATACCATTCCATGTATTTTGGCATTTTTTGTTGTACTCCTTTTTCGATTTGATCAAAATCTAGAAACAAATTTAATGCAGCAATTACAATTACAAAAGCACTGATTCCAATGCTAAACATAGAATTTCCATAATGAATTGGCTGAAAACTAGTGAACATTGACAACAACCAAGAAAACAAATAGTAAGTCGCAATGGCTAAAGTAGCAGCAACCACTACCGACTTGAATCGTTCGGTTACTTTAACAATTTCATACTTGTATAGTCCAAAACAGACCATAAAAGTCACAAAAGTACAACTCACAGCTTGAATCACAATTCCAGGATACATCACTTCAAAGATGGCAGAAATCCCACCAATGAAAAGACCTTCAAATATAGCATACCCGGGCGCTAAATACCCTGAATACTGTGGTTTAAAAACAGCAATCATAACCAATATAAAACCAACAATGGCACCGCCAATTGAGAATATTATTGGGTTTTGGCCATTACTAGCCATAGACCATGTAATAGCAGCACTAGCAATTAATAGCACTAACATCAGGAAACTTTTATTAATAGTTCCCGATACAGTCATGGTTTGATTGTTATCAATTATAACAGCATCATGCGTTACTTGTTCATTTTCTTTAAACGATTTTGTTTTAAAAAAAGGGTTATTTGAATTCATAATAATAGTATTTAAAAAGTAAATGTACTTATTCTATTTCAGAAACACGTAACGTATTCACCATTCCTTTATCGGCAACTGGCATCGCAGCTAGGTTGATTAGCATATCGCCTTTTTTAACGTATCCTTTTTCTTTGGCAATCTCGTTGACATCATCTACAGTGTCATCCGTACTTACAAACTTGTCGTAAAAATAGGCGTTAACTCCCCAAAGCAAACTTAATTGGGTTAAGATTCTTCTGTTGGAGGTATAAACTAAAATGTGAGCTTTTGGTCGCCATGCTGAAATTTGGAAAGCAGTATAGCCACTATTTGTTAAAGTAGAAATAGCCTTCGCTTTGATTTCGTTTGCCATAATCGCTGCATGGTAACAAATTGACTTGGTAATAAAACGTTTGGTTCTAACGTGAGGTGGATTTTGCGGAACAATAATCAGCGGAGAATCTTCAACAGCTTCAATAATTTGAGTCATTTTTTCAATAACTTCTACCGGATAATTTCCGACAGAGGTTTCTCC
>JBBRET010000075.1:0-3404 GCA_038202695.1 Flavobacteriales bacterium | reverse complement strand
CACTGTGGTCTGCGCCGGTAGACTCGGACAAGTTGTGGTGGTGTTGGTTGCAATCACGCTATAAACGCCAGCAGTTGTAGTGGTAAATGTTGCAACGTTCCCAGGATTGGTGGCTCCAGAAGGAACCGTCCAAACATAACTATAGGTTCCAGCGGGAACTGCCGTAGCGGTAACCGTAGCTGGAGTACCTGCACATACGGGTGCGCTGGTTACTGTTACTGTAGGGTTAGGGTTAATAGTAATGGTAACAATTGAAGTATCCGTTACGCATAGCGCTGATGAAACTGAGTAAGTAAATATATAGGGACTTCCTGCGATACTCATTGTTGAGGGATCAACTGTTCCCAGAGAACCGTTAGTTGTAACTAGAGGTCCTGTCCAAACTCCAGTTAAATCCGGAGCTCCACTCAGCAAAGTAATTAAATTGAACGGTGCAGTAGTTGAAATATCATTCACACAAATACGCCTATTACCGTCATTACCTGCATTGTTTGGCTGAAAAATATTTACTAACACCTCTAATCTATCACTACTTTCGCATGGAGGATCGACTGTTGTCGCATAATAAAATTGTCCGTTTATCAATGGTGTCGATAAATCTAAAGGAACACCAAAAGTAGAAGTTAAGTACCAATTATTATTTCCGGAAGCAATCAAATCCCCCACTGTTGGCGGGATTCCTGTATTACAAAATTCTTGAACAATACTACCAGATGGAACTGGCACGACACCGACATTTACAAACAACTGTAATCTGGAAGTTTCACATCCAGTATCGGGATTGGTTTGACTAATGAAATAAATAGTATTATCTGAAAGGACAGCTGAATTCAAAAGTGCCGTTCCTCCACTTGGAACAGTGTACCATCTTAACCCATTACCTGAAATTGCGAATTGTGGGTTGGCTGGAGTAGCCAAATTGGCATTAGTAACACAAACTCCTTGAAAATTTGCTCCAGTAGGTGCCGAATATACAGTAACCACAACACTTTGTCTTGTTCCGCAAGTTCCTGTGGCATCATCAGCAAAATAATCTTCTCCATTCACTAAGCCAGTAGAATTCGCAAGAGGGGTTGTTGAAGTTGCCGTAGCATACCATCTAATACCTCCTCCGTTATTTGTAGCAACCAAACTTGCAACAGTAGGTGTTTGTATGTCACAAAAAGATTGATTCGGATTTGTTACAGTTGGACACTGAGAATAAATAGCTTCACTATAACCTAACAGTGATACTAATAAAACAAAATAAGTAAAATAGTTTTTAAAAAGAGTAGTAATCCTCATAAGCAATTCGGTTTAAACACTTTTTGCAAATAATGTGAAACTTATATTCATAATATTATGTTAAAAAAATAACCTAAAATTTGACAGTATACACCTAAGCAAAAAAAGCTTCTACTATATTACTCATTATAATAATCATGGGTTTTGACTTATTAAAATGTTATAAACAAAGTAATCAACAATATCAGTGATTATTTAATCATCGCATTTAATTTTAATAAATTGAAAGACAATAATTTATAAAAAATAAAAAATGAATATTAAAATTTTAAACAATTCAAAACAGAGGCGTAAAATAAAAAATTGTTAATAAGTCTAAACCGAAATTTAAACCAACTAACAATTAACTGTTAAAAATTTTAAGAATTTAAAAGTTTAAATCCTGTATTTTTTTTGATGATGAAAGAAATTCAGAAACAACCTCATCAATGATATCCTTAACTGGTTTAATTTCATGAATTAATCCAGCTATTTGCCCGATCTCCAATTCTCCTTCTACCAAATCTCCCTCGAACATTCCTTTTTTGGCTCTTGCTCTTCCTAAAAGTAATTTCAAATCTTCCGGTGTAGGGCATTTTGAATACAACTCTTGTAAATCATTATAAAACTTATTCTTAATCAATCGAACCGGCGCTAATTCTTTCAAAGTCAGTTGAGTATCACCTTCTTTCACATTGACAATGGTCTGTTTAAAACTATCGTGTGCTGAACTTTCGAAAGATGCTGCAAAACGAGAGCCCATTTGAACTCCATCGGCTCCTAAAATCATGGCGGCTAGCATTCCTTTTCCTGTTGCAATTCCACCAGCAGCAATCAAGGGAATACTGATATTTTCTTTAACCATTGGAATCAAAGTAAGTGTAGTTGTTTCTTCTCTTCCATTGTGTCCGCCCGCTTCAAAACCTTCTGCAACTACTGCATCAACACCTGCTTCTTGTGCTTTTAAAGCAAATTTTGAACTACTCACTACATGTACAACGGTAATTCCGTTTTCTTTTAAATGACTAGTCCAAGTTTTGGGGTTTCCGGCTGAAGTGAAAACAATTTTTACCTCTTCTTCAATTATAATCTGAATAATCTCTTCAATATTTGGATACAACATTGGAACATTAACTCCAAAAGGTTTGTTGGTTGCTTTTTTACATTTTTGGATGTGCTTACGCAAAACATCGGGATACATCGAACCGGCTCCAATCAAACCTAAACCACCAGCATTACTCACTGCACTTGCTAATTTATAGCCACTATTCCAAATCATTCCACCTTGGATAATCGGATATTTTATATTAAAAAGTTGGGTGATTTTATTCATTTAAACTGAAATTTAATGTCTTGAATACCTTTACAGCATAAAGTATTAATTTTTAATTATTTTTCCAGATTGGACAAAAGAATTGCTTTCTATTTTATAAAAGTAAATTCCAGAATTTAGATTTTCTACCGAAATAGCGGTCTCCGAATTAGTGCTAAATTTTTCAAATATTTTTTGACCTAAAGCATTATAAAAAATAATTTTAGCTTCCTCTAATTCATTTGGAAATGTTATAAATAGGTTGGCCTGAGCAGGATTTGGATACACCAAAAACTTCCCAATTGCATCTTCATTAGTAGCAAGTAAAGCTTGGTTTAATGCTAGTTGAAAATCTGGTATTCCAAATCCAAATTGATTGGTCGGATTTGAAAATCTGTCAGCTGATTGTTTAACAAAATCTAGAATTTGTTGATTGGTCAAGCCAGGTAAAGCTTGCCAAAGACTGGCAATCATTCCGGCCATAATCGGACAAGAAAACGAAGTGCCACTAGCAGTTTGAACAATTCCTGTAGTATTTGCCACAACTGCAGCTTGTCCTTTCGCCATAACATCCGGTTTTACTCTTCCGTCAAATGAAGGGCCGATTGAACTAAAAGCCGCGTACGTTTCATCAAACTTTACCGCTCCAACACCCAAAACATGTAGCGCCTCAGCTGGCACTCCGACATGATTAAACGGTTCAGCGCTTCCACCTGAATTTCCGGCGCTTGCCACAATTATCATTCCTTTACTAAAAGCAATATTGGCACCTTTTGAAGCAAAAGCGGTATCTCCGGTAAACTCGTCATAAAAATGACCATAATTTGGA
>JBBRET010000074.1:0-3579 GCA_038202695.1 Flavobacteriales bacterium | reverse complement strand
ATTTGAAAGTAATTATTGATTTTAGAACGATAAGCAAAGCAAGTTTCCATTACGAGGAATTCAGAAGGGATGCTTATGCGTGAGGGATGGGAGCAACTACCGTGTAGTGCGGACAGCCCGACCCTTTATCCTGATTTTTTTTCAGGGAAAGGGGCACGCCCAAATTATGATTCATTTGAGGAGTTGCTAATTTACTTCAATAACTTTTCAATAGCCACAACAGTTGTTGCATGATAACCCGATTTTGCATTGGCATAAATTTGTTTTGCCCAAGCCTTACCTTCGAGAGTTTTGATCATTTCTTTATAAAGAGGCGTTAGTGAATAGGTTCGGCTATAGGATTTCAAGAATTTTTCAATGGCAGGGTAAGCTGATTTATACTGGTGTTGAATTGCTGGAATAAACCATTGGCGTCGAATTACAAAATTTCCACCTTTCGTAAAGTTGAATTCTTTGTCGATTTCAATCATTTCCTGAACTGATAAGTCTTTTGGTAAATAATCTATGAAATGTTGTTTTTCGTTGGTTGATTTTATCTTTTGGCTTAAGCCTTTTACGCCAGTTTTTCTCCAAGTTTTCTGGATAGAATCTATTGCAATAAAATCTTCAGAGATTGGTTTGATGATATTAGATGGAATTCCAGGTTTGTAAATCCAGTCGTCTAATTTAATTTTATTTGCCAACGCTTTGTCACCTTTGATTAGGTTCTCATTAAAATAAACAACGAAATCTTCTGTTGTTATCGATTGGAAAGAATGTGCTTTAAAATATGCAGTGATGAAAGCATCAAATTTTTCACGCCCAACTGTTGCTTCTATAGTTTGCAAGAAAGCGTATCCTTTTTCATAAGGAATATCGCTTAGGCCTTCATCAGGATTTTTCCCGGAAGTAGTAACTTTTAGTCGTGTATCTGGACTGTCTTTTCCTAAATCTACTATGCTTCCTTCTAACACTTTTCGACTTAAAACATCTTGCATTTTTGCTTCTTTAACGCCAAATACTTCTTCACCAATACGGTGTTCTACATAGGTTGTAAATCCTTCATTAAGCCAAATGTCGTCCCATGTAGCATTGGTAACCAAATTTCCGCTCCAACTGTGTCCTAATTCGTGTGCCAATAAACTCGTTAATGAACGATCGCCAGCTAAAACTGTTGGTGTAAGGAATGTTAAGTTTGGATTTTCCATTCCGCCAAAAGGGAAACTTGGTGGTAAAACAATCACGTCATATCTTCCCCAACGGTATGGTCCAAATAGCTTTTCGGCAGCAACAACCATGTCTCCGAGTTGTGCAAATTCCCATTTTGCTTTGTCAATTTCGGAATGTTCTGCATAAACCCCAGTTCTGCTATCTATTGATTTAAACTCCACATCACCCACGGCAATAGCCATTAAATAAGATGGAATCGCTTTGTCTTGTTTAAAACTATAAACGCCAGTTTCGTTTTTTTGTTGTGGATTTACCGCACTCATTAAAGCCATTAACTCTTTTGGCACTGTAACTTTAGCATTATATGTAAATCGAACTCCAGGTGAATCCTGACACGGTATCCAAGTTCGAGACCAAATGCTTTGTCCTTGTGAAAAAACGAAAGGGTGTTTTTTGTCTGCTGTTTGTTCTGGCTTTAACCATTGCAATGCTACAGCATCTTTGGTAGTGTTGTAATAAATATTGACTTTAGTTGTATTTGGTTCAATAGTGATGTGGAGTGGTTTTCCGTGGAATTCAACTTCTTTTCCGAGTTCAAATTTGGTTTCTTTTTCGTCATCGCCTAAAGTAATTTTGGTTATATTCAACATATTTTCATCGAAGATAATTTCGGTTCCTTTTGCAATATTATCTATTTGCCATGATGCTTTTCCGGAAATGGTTTGGGTATCAAAGTCGACTTTAATATCTAAATCCAAATGCTTTGCAACAGCTTCCGCTGGATTTGAAAAGGAATGAGTATCTTTTACAATTTCCTTTTTAACGCTTGTTTCTTTTTTTTGGCAGGCTGAAAATATTGTAATTAATAGCAGTAAACTAATTTTTTTCATGACGGGTTTATTTGAATGTAAATTAAATAAAAAAATCCCGTTCTGAAATTTCAAAACGGGATTTATATTTATTATTATTAAAAGGTCTTCGACAAGCTCTGACTGACAATTTTGTTTATGCCAACATCGTTACTGGATTTTCTAAAAATATTTTCAATGTTTGAAGGAATTGTGCTCCAGTTGCACCGTCAATTGTTCTATGGTCACAAGCTAATGATAACATCATGGTGTTTCCTACTACAATCTGTCCGTCACTCACCACAGGTTTTTCTACAATTGCACCTACTGAAAGGATAGCAGAGTTCGGTTGGTTGATGATAGAGTTGAATTCGGTAATACCAAACATGCCAAGATTAGAAATAGTAAAGGTGCTTCCTTCCATTTCTGAAGGAGCTAACTTTTTACTTTTTGCTCTCCCTGCAAGATCTCTAACACTGTCGCCGATTTGAGATAAACTCATGCCGTCTGTAAAAGGTAAAACAGGTACTACTAATCCATCTTCAACCGCTACGGCAACGCCAATATTTACGTGGTAGTTAATTGTTATGGCATCTGCTGACCACTGTGAATTTATTTTTGGATGTTTTTTCAAAGCCATTGCACACGCTTTAATCACCATATCGTTGAAGGATACTTTAGTATTTGGAACACTATTGATAATCGTTCTAGATTTCATGGCTTCATCCATTTTTACTTCAATTACTAAGTTGTAATGTGGTGCAGTAAACAATGATTCTGCTAAACGTTTCGCAATGATTTTGCGCATTTGCGAATTCTTGATTTCCTCTGTAGCAATTTCTCCTGCCGGAACATAAGGTCTAGCTAATGGCATTTGTGGTGCTTCAACTGCACTTGGTGTAACAGAATTTGAGGTAGAAGCAACAGAAGTTCCAGGGGTAAAGCTTTCAACGTCACTTTTTGTAATGCGTCCGTTTTCTCCAGACCCTTTTATTTGAGAAAGGTTGATTCCTTTATCCTTAGCAATTTGTTTAGCTAGTGGAGATGCAAAAATTCTATCAGTTGAATTCGTTTCTTGTTCAGAATTTTGAGCAGCAACTGGTGCTGAAGCAGTTTCAACAGCTGCCGGAGCTGGAGCAGTACCGCCTTTTTTATAGTTTTCGGCTATACCTGAAATATCTGTTCCAGCTGGACCGATTATAGCTAAAACACTATCAACAGGTGCAGATTGTCCTTCGGTAATTCCGATAAACAATAAAGTTCCAGCGTTGAAAGATTCGAATTCCATTGTAGCTTTGTCTGTTTCGATTTCAGCAAGAATATCACCTTCTTTAACTTCATCACCCACTTTTTTTAACCAAGTAGCTACAGTACCTTCCGTCATTGTGTCGCTTAAGCGAGGCATGGTTACCACTAGTACTCCTTTCGGAAGTTCCTTGGTTTGTGGGTTGTTGTTTATGGCTTGTGGTTGTTCTGCAACTGGTTCATGAGCTTCAGTTTTAACCTCTGCCGCTGGTGTGCCACCAGAAATTATTCCTGAGATGTCTTCACCTTCTTTTCCGATAATGGCTAAAAGGGAATC
>JBBRET010000073.1:0-3785 GCA_038202695.1 Flavobacteriales bacterium | reverse complement strand
GTTTAAAGATACAAAATTATCCCCACATAATCCCCACATTGACTATATTTATATATAATCAGCCTTATTTTACTTAACTACAATAATTCAAAAAATGCTTATTTTGTTGAGGTTCGCACTTGTTTTGGTATGTTTTGATATGTATAGAAAAAGTAGGTGCTTGTTCCTCTTTCTCCGCCAGTAGAAATACAAATTGAATTAAAACCCTTTAAATCGTATGATTTAAAGGGTTTTTTCTTTTTATCAATAGTCAAATTATTCATTAATACGTGAACCTCAAGGGATAAAATCGGTTACCCTAAACAATCCAAAATTTGGGTAACCGATTTTTTCCTCAGACTAGAATTCACAAGGCTTTACAGCCAGTTCAACAACCAGTTTAAAAACTGTACATCTTGTGGATTAGTCATATTGAAGTTAAATTTAATAATAACTAACAAGGTCACCACGATGAAAACAAAAGTATCCATTCTCTTTTATGCAAAGAGAGCAAAAGCCAGTGTTAATGGATTAATCCCAATCTACACACGAATTACTATCAATGGCAAACGTATTGAATTAAGTACCAATCGTTTTGTAGAAATATCAAAATGGTCTACAGAAGCAGGCAAAATGAAAGGTACTTCAGAAGAAGCTCGTTCAATAAATAATCATCTTGATTTACTCAAAGTTCAAATTATTGATGCTCAAATGGAACTAATCCATAAAAAGATACCTATAACTTCTGAAACACTTAAAAGCAAAATATTAGGCGTTGATGAAAGAGCAAGAATGCTCGTTCCTATCTTCCAAGACCACAACAACAAAATAAAAGAATTGGTTGGCAAAGAATACGCACCAGGAACATTGGAGCGTTACAAAACTTCGTTGAGCCACGCTATTGAGTTCCTACAATGGAAATACAATATTTCTAATATTGATATTACAAAGATTGATCACGCCTTTATCACCGATTATGAATTCTGGTTGAGAAGCGTTCGCAATTGTGCCAATAACACTGCTGTAAAATACATCAAGAACTTTAGTAAAATAATCAAAATTTGTCTGGCCAATAATTGGATTGAAAGAAACCCATTTGCAAACTACAAATCAAAAGTTAAAGAAGTTGAACGGGTTTATTTATCTGAAACAGAAATTCAAAATATCATCGAAAAAGATTTCAAAACCGAAAGACTATCATTAGTTCGCGATATCTTTCTTTTTAGCTGCTTTACTGGCTTGGCGTACATTGATGTCAAAAACTTAACAAAATCGCATATAAGCTTTGGAATTGATGGCGAGAAATGGATTTTTACTCACCGTCAGAAAACCGAAAGTGCTTCTAAAATTCCAATCCTTCCAGTTACACAAATGATAATCGATAAATACGAAAATCATCAACAATGTTTAAATGAAGATAAACTACTCCCTATTCTATCCAATCAAAAAATGAATGCCTACTTAAAAGAGATAGCTGGTGTTTGTGAAATCGAAAAAGAACTTACCTTTCACATTGCCCGACACACTTTTGCAACTACGGTAACGCTTACAAATGGCGTTCCTATTGAAAGTGTGAGCAAAATGCTTGGTCACAAAAATTTGAAAACTACACAACACTATGCAAAAGTTTTGGATAAAAAAGTTAGTGAGGATATGAAAATTTTAAGAGACAAAATGAATAGTATTGCTAAACTTTCAAAAGCAAATTAATTTTAGTTGTCAGGAATTTTCATTTACTTCGTCTCTAATTAAGAAACGCATAAAGCAAATACAATGAAATTCCTGATAACAATATTTACGATAGTAGTAACTAATTTTGGTTTGGCTCAAAACACTATTCCTAAAGTATTGGATAAACTAAACAAAAAAACAGTTTCCTATATTACGGTTGATGAACTTAAATCAAGAACAGGAATAGTTTTGTTGGACGCTAGAGAAATCAAAGAATTCAACGTAAGTCATATCAAAAATGCAATTAATGTGGGCTTTGACAAATTTGACAGCAAGAAAGTTACCACCATCATAAAAGATAAAAACGCCACTATTGTAGTATATTGTTCCATTGGGGTTCGGAGTGAAAAGATTGGCGAAAAACTCCTTAAATTGGGTTATAAAAATGTTTTCAATCTTTATGGTGGCATTTTCGAATGGAAAAATAATGGAGGTTCAGTAGTGGACAATAAAGGTATAAATACGGACAATATTCACACATTCAATAAAGAATGGAGTGTTTATCTAAAAAAAGGAACAAAAGTTTATGAAAACTAATGTCCTAATCATTTTTACTCGAAATCCTGAATTAGGAAAAGTAAAAACCCGTTTGGCTAAAACTATCGGAAACGAAAAAACATTGGAAGTATATCGAGATTTACTTTCCCATACAATGAAAGTAACACAAATAGTCGATTGCGATAAATTTGTTTTTTACGATAACAGTATAGAACCAAATGATATTTGGTCTAATGCTATATATGAAAAAAGAATGCAATTTGGTGTTGATTTAGGGGCTAAGATGCAAAATGCTTTTCAAGAATTATTTAATTTTGGATATAAAAATTGTATAATCGTAGGAAGTGATTTATTCGATTTACAAACTAAACACATCGTTGAAGCTTTCGAAAAACTAGAACGAAATGATGTGGTAATTGGTTCAGCTGAAGATGGTGGATATTATTTATTAGGATTGCAACAAATAATTCCTGCACTATTCTCCAATAAAAAATGGGGAACTGAAACCGTATTGAAAGACAGTTTGAAAGATCTATCTTCATATTCAGTCGAATTTTTAGAAATTTTAAATGACATTGATACATTCGAAGATTTAGAAAAAAGCAAGTATTACAATCACTCCAAAAGTCATTAATTTAAAATGGAAAAATACATTGAAATCATTGTAAACTCGTATGGAGGTTATTTCAATTACTTAATTAATGAAATTTTGTATTGGAAATGGGATAATTATTTCTACGGCTTAATTGCCATTTCGTTAATGGTTTGGCTACTTGAGATTACTTTTCCCTGGCGCAAAAACCAAGCCATTTTACGAAAAGATTTTTGGCTCGATTTATTTTATTTATTTTTTAATTTTTTCTTATTGAATTTATTCATATTAATTGCTTTATCAAATGTAACCGAAAATATTTTTAATGATTTTTTAGGAGTATTTAATCTTCAACTGGCTTCGATACAATTGTTTTCAGTGGCAACTTTACCAAAAGTAATTTCTTTGCTTATATTTTTTATTATAGCCGATTTTGTGCAATGGAATACACACAGATTGTTGCATAGAATTCCATTGCTATGGAACATACACAAAACGCATCATTCCGTCAAAGAAATGGGGTTTGCAGCACATTTCAGATACAATTGGATGGAACCAATAGTCTATAAATCGTTACTATATATTCCTATTGCTTTAATCGGCGGTTTTTCTCTCGAAGACGTATTCATTGTTCATTTTATAAGCATTGCTATTGGTCATTTAAACCACGCTAATTTAGGTTGGGATTACGGTTTTTTGAAGTATATTTTCAATAATCCAAAAATGCATATTTGGCATCATAGCAAAGAAATGCCAAATAAAAACGGTGTTAATTTTGGCATTTCTTTAAGCGTGTGGGATTATATTTTTAAAACCGATTATATTCCCAAAAACGGTCGCGATATTGAAATTGGATTTGCAAACGACGAAAAATTTCCTAAAAATTTTATTCAACAAGAATTATATCCGTTCACAAAAAATTAAAAAATCATCAACTATGAAAAAATTACTGATTTTCCTATTATTGATTTCATTTTAAATGTAT
>JBBRET010000072.1:0-3832 GCA_038202695.1 Flavobacteriales bacterium | reverse complement strand
AGTAACACTATTTAATATAAACAGTGCGATTAGAAAGATAATTTTTTTCATATCAGGATACGAATTTATTTATCTAAAGTTAGCTTTTTTTAAGGTAATTTGAAAGATATTTAAGCAAAAATTGCGCAGCAATAATTATGATTATTATGAGCTATTTTTGATCTCATATTCCCATCATAAAAAAACCCAATCTTTCGACTGGGTTTCTATATAAGTAAGTAATCTTAAATTGAGTTGATAAAACGTTTATTTTACTTTATTAAGTATTGCTTTGAAAGCTACTGGGTGATTCATCGCCAAATCTGCAAGAACTTTACGGTTCAATTCGATGTTATTAGCTTTGCATTTTCCAATAAATTGTGAATAAGACATTCCTTCCAATCTAGCTCCAGCGTTGATACGTTGAATCCACAAAGCGCGGAAATTTCTTTTATTCACTTTTCTGTCACGGTAAGCATAGCACATGGCTTTCTCAACCGCATTTTTAGCAACTGTCCAAACGTTTTTACGACGACCAAAGAAACCTTTGGCTTGCTTCATTATCTTTTTTCTTCTTGCTCTTTTAGCAACTGAATTTACTGATCTTGGCATAATTTTACTGTTTTTTTTTGTAGCAGGCGTCCGAATTTAATCAAGGAACTTAAGGCCCAACTCCAAGGTTATTAAATAATTTGTAACCTAAAGAACATCTAGGCAATAGTAATTAGGCAATAGTCAAGAGTTTAAAACTAGTGGCTAATGGCTTTTCACTAATGGCTTATTTAGATAATTCTTAATTGTTGTTTGATACTTTTCTCATCTGTTTTGTGAACCAAAGCAGAATGTGTTAAAGCCAATTTACGCTTTTTAGATTTTTTAGTCAAAATGTGACTTTTAAAAGCGTGTTTTCTCTTGATTTTTCCAGAGCCAGTTACTTTGAATCGCTTCTTAGCACTGGATTTTGTTTTCATTTTAGGCATTTTTTCCTAGATTATTTATATTTAACTTACTTACTTTTTTAATTTGAGTGAAAAGCCATAAGCCAATAGCCGAAAGTTTAAAACTCTTGCCTACTTACTTACTTTTCTTTTTTGGCGCAATGAACATGATCATTCTTTTTCCCTCTAGCACTGGCATAGCTTCTACTTTACCATACTCTTCTAGATCTTGTGCTAAACGCAACAATAAGATTTGTCCTTGTTCTTTATATATGATAGAACGTCCTTTAAAGAAAACAAAAGCTTTCAATTTTGAACCTTCTTTCAGGAATTTTTCTGCGTTTTTCCTTTTAAATTCGTAATCATGCTCGTCAGTCTGTGGTCCAAAACGAATTTCTTTCACAGTAATTTGAGTAGATTTTGCTTTTAATTCTTTATCACGCTTTTTTTGCTGATAAATGAATTTTCCATAATCCATTAACTTACAAACAGGTGGAACTGCATTTGGAGATATTTCAACCAAATCTACTTCTTGCTGTTCAGCTAATCGCAGCGCTTCGGAAAATTTAAATACTCCGGGCTCAATGTTTTCTCCTACTAAACGAACTTCTGTTACCCCACGAATTAAATCATTTATTCTGTGGGCTGCTGTTTTTTCTACTCGAGGCGCACCTCTGTTGTTTCTAATTGCTATGGCTTTATTTTTTTAATTAAACTTCAAATGTTTTTAGCGTTTTTCCTATTTCTTCATTTACCATTCTCGCAAATTCTTCAATAGTAACCGTACTATTCCCTTTTCCTTCTTGACCGTGACGGCGAACAGAAATAGTTCCGTTTTTTTCTTCTTCCTCACCAACAATCAGCATGAACGGCATTTTTTGAACTTCCGCTTCTCTGATTTTCTTACCAATCGTCTCGTTACGGTTGTCAATTAGGGCGCGAATTTCGTGATTTTCTAGCAATTCTAATACTTTTTTTGCATAATTTTCATATTTCTCACTTAAAGACAAGATTATTGCTTGTTCTGGCATTAGCCAAAGCGGGAAATTTCCTGCAGTATGTTCGAGCAAAATTGCAATAAAACGTTCCATTGAACCAAATGGCGCTCTGTGAATCATCACAGGTCTATGCAATTCGTTATCAGAACCTTTGTAAGTTAAATCAAAACGTTCTGGCAAATTGTAATCCACCTGAATAGTTCCCAATTGCCAGCTTCTTCCCAAAGCATCTTTTACCATGAAATCCAGTTTCGGACCATAGAAAGCTGCTTCACCACTTTCGATAACGTAGTTCAAGCCTTTATCTTTTGCAGCACTGATGATTGCGTTTTCCGCTTTCTCCCAATTGGCAACATCCCCAATATATTTATCAGGATTATTCAAATCACGAACAGAAACCTGAGCCGTGAAATTTTCAAATCCAAGTGAACCAAATACGTAAAGTACTAAGTCAATAACTTTTTTGAATTCCGAATCCAATTGATCCGGAGTACAAAAAATATGCGCGTCATCTTGAGTAAATCCACGTACACGTGTCAATCCGTGTAGTTCTCCCGATTGTTCGTATCTGTAAACGGTCCCAAATTCGGCATAACGTTTTGGTAAATCTTTATAACTCCAAGGTCTTACATTATAAATTTCACAGTGATGCGGGCAGTTCATCGGTTTCAATAAAAACTCTTCACCTTCAGCTGGAGTGTGAATCGGCTGAAAACTGTCTGCGCCGTATTTTGCATAATGTCCAGAGGTTACATACAATTCTTTCTGTCCGATATGTGGAGTCACAACTTGTTCGTAGCCACCTTTTTTCTGCGCTTTTTTCAAAAATTGCTCTAGTCTGTCTCTCAATGCGGCACCTTTTGGCAACCATAATGGTAAACCAGCGCCAACTTTTTGCGAGAAGGCAAATAATTCAAGTTCTTTGCCCAATTTTCGGTGGTCACGTCGTTTCGCTTCTTCAAGCAATTCAAGGTATTCAGTCAAATCTTTTTGCTTCGGAAACGAAATTCCATAAACACGAGTCAACTGTTTGTTTTTTTCGTCACCACGCCAATACGCTCCAGCAACACTCATGATTTTGAAAGCTTTTATGATTCCAGTATTCGGAATGTGTCCACCGCGGCATAAATCAAAGAAGTTGGCATGATCACAAAAGGTAATCGTTCCGTCTTCCAAATTCGAAATTAATTCCGTTTTGTATTCGTTGTCTTTATATATTAACAAGGCTTCGGCTTTAGAAACTGGTCGCATCGAAAATTCGTGCTTTTCTCTCGAAACTTCTAATACGCGATCTTCTACTTTTTTAAAATCGGCATCCGTAATTTTTTGTGCTCCAAAATCCACATCATAATAAAATCCATTATCAATAGCTGGTCCAAGCGTTAACTTGATTCCGGGAAATTGTTCTTCTAAAACCTGTGCCATAACATGTGAAGTCGAATGCCAGAATGCTTTTTTACCTTCTTTATCATTCCACGTATACAACACGAGTGAACCATCGGTCGTTAATTGGGTCTCTGTTTCAATAGTAGTACCATTAAAAGCCGCCGAAATTACATTTCGCGCTAATCCTTCACTAATGCTTCTTGCAACATCCATAGGAGTTGTGCCTTTTGCAAACTCCTTAACCGAACCGTCAGGTAGTGTAATCTTTATCATTCCTAAAATTTTATGGACTGCAAATATAGGAGTTTAACAAAACACATACAATAGCTACAGTATATTATAGTAAAGTATTTGTAGTAGCACCACTTTCATTTTCTTCAGGCGTTTGTGTCCCGCTATCCGCGCTACCTGCCTGCCTTTTGTCAGTCAGGGTAGCTAGCTACTATCGGGGCTATTGGGAGGTTTTGTAGTTTTAAGATGTTTAAAAAGTGCTATTGAATCAAGTGCGCTTGTAAAACACAAGTTATCAAC
>JBBRET010000071.1:0-4416 GCA_038202695.1 Flavobacteriales bacterium | reverse complement strand
GACCTAGTGCCGGAATAGCAATGTTGACATCCTTAGTTTCGCTTTTAACCCAACGTAAAATAAAGAAAAATTTAGCCATGACAGGCGAAATAACGTTGCGAGGAAAAGTGCTGCCTGTTGGTGGTATTAAAGAGAAAATTTTAGCGGCTAAAAGAGCTAACATTAAAGAAATTATTCTGTGTCAGGAGAATAAAAGCGATATCGACGAGATCAAACCTGAATATATTGAGGGACTGACTTTTCACTATGTAAAAGAAATGAGCGAAGTAATCAATATTGCATTGACCGATCAGAAAGTTAAAAACGCTAAAAAATTGTAAGTGGTATTCAAATTAAATTAATTAAGGCATAAGTTATCACCGCTTATGCCTTTTATTTTTAACTTTTTTTCTTACCATATAAAATAATACCTTCGCATTTCCGTTATACTATTTAGCATAAGTCATTTTTTGATGTTTAAAAAAGCAATTTTTATTGGATTTTGTTTCGCCAGTTTCGCCAGTTTTGGTCAAATTGGAGGGAAGTCAATATACCGGTTTTTAAACTTAGTGACTTCGCCAAGACAAGCAGCCTTGGGCGGAAAAGTAATTACTTTTTACGATAGCGATGTCAACCAAGCCCATTTTAATCCGGCGAATATCAACCCGGAAATGGACAATAAACTGTCATTAAATTACGGAAGTCTTTTTGGTGAAGTTACCTATGGAACAGCTTCTTACGCCTATACATATGACCGTCATGTTCAAACTTTTTTTGGTGGAATTAATTATGTCAATTACGGAAAATTTGATGGTTATGATGAAAATGGCTTGCAAACTTCAAATTTTACAGGAAGTGAAATTGCATTGACTTTCGGCTATGCCTTCAATATTCCTTATTCTGATTTTTATGTGGGTGCCAATGCCAAGCTGATTAATTCTAGTTTAGAAAGTTATAATTCGTTCGGAGCTGCTATTGATGTTGGAGCAATGTTTATTGATACCCGAAACGATGTGAATTGGGCAGTTTCTATAAGAAACATCGGAACGCAAATCACAACTTATGCAGATACTAGAGAAAAATTACCGCTAGAAGTTTTAATTGGAGTCTCTCAATTGATGGAAAATGTTCCAATTCGATGGCATTTAACTTTAGAAAATATGCAACAATGGCAGTTGGCATTTTCAAATCCAAATAGAGCAGAAGGTTCCTTGGATGGTGGTTCGACACCAGAAAAAGTTTCTGTTTTTGGCAATGCGCTTCGCCACGTGATTGTTGGGGTAGAACTGTTTCCGGAAAAAGCATTTAATCTGAGAGTAGGATATAACTTCAGAAGAGCAGAAGAATTGCGTATCTTAGAGCAGCGAAATTTCTCTGGAATATCGGTTGGTTTTGGATTGAAAATGAACAATATTAAACTCAATTATTCTTATTCGAGATATACTGTGGCCGCCAATACGAGTTTGTTTGGCCTCACCATTGATTTTGCGAATGATAAATACTAAATAAAGTTTTGAAAAAAATTACCATTGCACTTGACGGATTTTCCTCAACGGGAAAAAGCACTTTAGCCAAACAATTAGCCAAACACTTAGGCTATGTATATGTAGATACAGGAGCTATGTATCGTGCGGTAACTTTTTTTGCCATGCAGAATGGGTACATTAGCACCGGTTTTTTTGATAAGAAGTCTTTGATAAACAACTTGCCCCACATAAAACTTCATTTTGAGTTTAATCCCGATTTAGGTTTTGCTGAAATGTACTTAAATGAAATAAATGTTGAAAAGGAAATCAGAACACTTGAGGTTTCTAATTTTGTTAGCTTAGTTGCCGAAGTTTCAGAAGTTCGTGCCAAATTAGTTGAACAGCAGCAGGAAATGGGCAAAGGAAACGGAATTGTAATGGATGGTCGCGATATTGGTACGGTAGTTTTTCCGAAAGCGGAACTTAAGATTTTCATGACCGCAAGTGCTCAAACACGTGCTCAAAGACGCTATGATGAATTGCAAAGCAAAGGCCAAGACGTAGCTTTTGAAGATGTTTTAAAAAATGTAGTTGAACGTGATTATATCGATTCTCACAGAGATGATTCTCCATTAGTACAAGCCGAGGACGCTATAGAAATAGATAATTCTTATTTAACAAAAGACGAACAATTCAACGCCGTTTTGGAAATGGTAGAAGATGTGACTAAATCGTTGTAAATTTTTGTTTATCTCAATTATAATAGTAGATTTACGGGCTATTTTTTTACAACCACAAACTATTATTTTATGAGTATAAAGAACAGATTAATTGCCATGAACTTTTTCCAGTTCTTTGTTTGGGGAGCATGGCTTATTACAATTGCAAACTTTTGGTTCGGAACAAAACAATGGGATGGAACGCAGTTTGGATTGGTTTTCGGAACCATGGGAATTGCTTCTTTATTCATGCCTACTTTAACCGGAATTATTGCTGATCGGTGGATAAATGCTGAAAAGTTATATGGGGTTCTTCATATTTTATACGCTTTAGTGTTGTTTTATTTACCACAGGTAGAAACTCCAACTTACTTTATTTATGTGATGCTTTTGGCAATGTGTTTCTACATGCCGACAATCGCTTTGTCAAATTCGATTTCCTATACCGCTTTAAAGAATAGTAAGGATGCTGATGTTGTTAAAGATTTTCCGCCCATTCGTGTTTGGGGAACCATTGGTTTTATTGCAGCGATGTGGTTGACGAATCTTTCAGGAAATAAAGCCACAGCGTATCAATTTTACATAGCTGGAATTGCAGCAATTTTACTTGGATTCTATTCATTTACGTTGCCCAAATGTAAGCCGCAACACGTAAAAGGAGAAAAAGCATCCTTTATTGAGTCTTTAGGATTGGAAGCTTTTAAATTATTTGGCACCTATAAAATGGCTTTGTTCTTTATATTCTCCATGTTTTTGGGCGGAGCGTTACAATTGACAAATGCTTACGGCGATGTCTATCTTTCTGAATTTGCTAACGTTCCTGAATATGCTGATTCCTTTGTAGTGAAGTATTCTACGATCATTATGTCGATTTCTCAGATTTCGGAAACCTTATTTATTTTGGCTATTCCATTCTTCTTAAAACGATTTGGTATTAAACAAGTCATGTTAATTTCGATGTTGGCTTGGGTATTGCGTTTCGGATTATTCGCTTACGGAAATCCAACGGACGGATTGTGGATGATTGTAATGTCGTGCGTTGTATACGGAATGGCATTTGATTTCTTCAATATTTCAGGTTCCTTATTTGTTGAAACGAATACCGATTCTAAAATTCGTTCGAGTGCACAAGGTTTGTTTATGATGATGACCAATGGTTTTGGTGCTATTATAGGAAGTTACACTTCAGGTTGGGCGATTGATAAGTTTTTCACACACAATAAAGTAAGAGATTGGCATACCATTTGGCTTTCTTTTGCAGCCTATGCTTTAGTAATTGCGATTGCTTTTGCCATTATGTTCAAACACAAACACAATCCGAAAGATGTTGCTACTATAACGCATTAAAAAATACTGCTATTATATAAAAAACCTTTCAGTTCCGAACTTTCGGTATTGAAAGGTTTTTAGTTCAATACATTTCCTGTCTAGCCCCGATAGCAGTGGCGTTCCGACTTTTCGGGATCGAACGGATAGCGGGAAAATGGACTCCAAGAATGCCCAAACCACTCGCTCCTAAAAAAACAATCTTTTCTCTTTCTTCTTTGTTCTATTTTCTTTTGTTAAATGTTTTGTAATTAAGAAATTATGTGTAATTTTGCACACCTTTTGGCGAAGAAGAGTTTCCTTTAGGTATCAACTATTTAAATCTAACACTGTTGTGTTTTTAATCGCATTACGAAACTCGAGAAACATAACATACAAATTATTTTATCAGCATGGCTGTATTAAACAAAGAACAAGAAACGTTTTTAAATGATTTTAACTGGCATAACTATGCTGAAGGAATCGACGCAGTAGACCAAAAAAACTTGGAAGAGTTTGAAAACATGGTTACTAAAACTTTCATTTCAACGGATCAAGAAGAAGTTGTTGAAGGTGTTGTAGTTAGAATTACAGATAGAGACGCAATTGTTGACATTAACGCGAAATCAGAAGGTGTAATTTCATTGAATGAATTCCGTTACAATCCATCTTTAAAAGTGGGTGACAAAGTAGAAGTGTTAATTGACATCCGTGAGGACAAAACAGGTCAATTAGTATTATCGCACAGAAAAGCAAGAACTATCAAATCATGGGATAGAGTTATTTCGGCTAATGAAACAGGTGAAATTGTTACAGGTTTTGTTAAATGTAGAACTAAAGGTGGTATGATTGTAGATGTTTTCGGAATTGAAGCATTCTTACCAGGTTCACAAATTGATGTGAAACCAATCCGAGACTATGATGTATATGTGAACAAAATGATGGAA
>JBBRET010000070.1:0-4761 GCA_038202695.1 Flavobacteriales bacterium | reverse complement strand
AAATAAAGCTTTTACAGAAGATAAATTAGAACAGCAACTTACACAAGTTGCTAAGAGCTTTATAAATGACAACTCAAAGAATACAATTGCTACCAATAAAGCAACTGTATCACAGATATTTGATTGGTTTTCCGCCGATTTTAAGAAAAACGGTTCGGTGATTGACTTCATAAATAAATACAGTAAAGTACAAATTAACACAAAAGCTAAAATCAGTTATAAAGAATACAATTGGAATTTGAATGAATAAAATTTCCATAATAATCCCCATTTTAAATGAAGTCGATGCCATCCATCGACTATTGTTGCATATAGAAAATTCGATTTCTGAAACAATCGAAATGGAACTAATTGTAGTCGACGGCGGAAGTACTGACGGTTCGCAAAAACAAGTTTTTAAACACTCGAAAACCATTTTAATTTCATCAGAAAAAGGCAGGGCAATGCAACTTAATGCTGGAGCTAAAGTTGCAACTGGAACTATCTTGTATTTTTTGCATTGTGACAGTTATCCTCCAAGTAATTTTGATTTACTAATTTTAGAACAAGTTTTGAAAGGAAATTTGGCGGGTTGTTTCCGAATGAAGTTTGATTTCAGTCATCCTGTTTTAATAATATTTCAATGGTTTACTAAGGTAAATCATATTTCTTGTCGTGGCGGTGATCAATCATTATTTATTACTCAAAATCTATTTAATGAAATTGATGGATATGACGAAAAATACATTATTTATGAAGACAATGAAATATGTCAAAGATTATATCAGAATAAGCAGTTTACTGTAATTCCAAACTATTTAATCACATCCGCTAGAAGGTATCGTGAAAATGGTGTTTGGCAATTGCAATATCATTTTGCGGTGATACATCTTAAACGAAGATTAGGACATCCTGTCGAAAGTATGTTAGATTATTATAAAAAACATATCCACTAATGGAATACAAAGGAAAACTGAACGAATACTTTCATCTTGACACAATAAAAAGTGAAGATGCTTCGTGGTTGAGCCATTTCAAAGGTACTTGTTTGCGAATATTTTGGAACGATAAAGCGAATACTACTTTAATTATTGACGGTATTGACTATCCATTATTACAAAATCAAATATTGTTTCTAACGGACATGCATGATATTGTAATTTCGAAAATGGATGAAATTAAATTAATTAGATTTAATAGAGAATTTTACAGTTCAGAGTTTTTTGATAAAGAAATTGGTTGCAACGGTGTTTTGTTTTTTGCCAATGCAAAAATTCCTATTATTACTCTTGATGAATTGAATTTAACAAAATTTAAACTTTTATGGAATGTTTTTTTGATTGAATTCGGAACCCGCGACAATCTTCAAGCACAAATGTTATTAATGTTGCTAAAACGTTTTTTAATAATTTCAACCCGAATTTACAAAGTCCAAAATAATAATATTCAACTTCATGTAACTAAATTAGATGCTATTAGAGAATTTAATTTATTAGTTGAAATTCATTACAAAACAAAACATTCCGTTGTCGAATATGCCGACTTAATGCACAAACCCGCCAAATCGCTTACCAATCTTTTTGCATTGCATTCTGAAAAAACACCACTTAAAGTTATCCAAGACCGTATTCACATTGAAGCAAAACGCCAACTACTTTTCACACAAAAAATTGTCAAAGAAATTGCTTTCGAACTCGGATTTGAAGACATTCAATCGTTTAGTCGGTTTTTTAAAAATAAAGAAGGACTTTCCCCAAAAGAGTTTCGAGACGAAAATAGAACTATTGACAAACTTTAAGGGAAAATAGTCTACTATCACCTACCTGATTATTAGAACTTTGTGATAAATAATCAAGCCATGAAAAAAATTATTACACTTACTTTATTTTGTGTTTTTTCGATTTTGAAAAATAACGCACAATGTACTTCGATCGGAACTTCCTTTGGAAACAATTCAAGCATTCCGTCTTATAATGTCACAGGAATGGTATCAGTAGTTTTAAACTCAAGCAATTCCGTAACATTAAATTTAGGAAGCACTTTTGCTACTGCTTCTGGTCCAGATGTAAGAGCTTTTTTAGTTGATCGCGGAACGTTGACAAATGCACAATTAAAGGTAACCAGCAATTTTTTAGCGCGACCAAAGATAGAAATGGGCATAATTAACGGAAACGGATCAGCAACTTACACTAAGACAATTCCTAACGGAATAAACATTTCTAGTTTCAATACTATTTATTTTTACTGTCAAGCTTTTAATGCTTTTTGGGATTTTGGCAGTTTTACTGCTTTTACTAATTCAAATTGTGCCACATTAGGCATTGATAATTTTGCTTCAACTAAATTTAAAATTTATCCAAATCCGTGTAAAGCTATAATCAATATTGATTTTGATGAAAATACCGAAGTTAAATCATTAACTGTTTATTCAGCTTTGGGACAAAAAGTTTTAGTTTCAAGAGAATTAATAACTTCTAATACTGCAATCAATATTTCAGCATTAAGAACCGGAATTTATTTTTTAGAACTGATTGATAAAGAAAACAATACCGTCATTAAAAAGATTAGTATTGAACACTAATTGTATCCATTTTGTTTAATTGTGCTTGATCAAATGCGGTGTTCTTTTTCACCGCATTTTTTTATACCAATCAGCAACAAATTTTTGGGAAGGTTTGTTTTGAATGGTAAGATCGGTATTATTTAATCCACCCGCATTTTTTTTATTATACCATTTCCAAAGAAATCCACCAGCAAACCATTTTTCTTTCCAAAACTGATTAAATACTGCCTCAAGAGCATTTTTTTGCGCCACTAAATTAACGGCATTAAATTTCGAATGATTCCAAGGATCTAAAGTGGTAAAATCGTGTGACTGATAACCAAACTCGGTAAATAAAATAGGTTTTCGGTACTTTAAACTCAACTCTTTAATGGCTGCTTTTATTGGCTTCCATTCTTTTTCAATTGCGGCAACAGTCGGCGTTTTTTCTTTAGCTAGCGTAAAATACGCATCAATCCCGATGTAATCGAGTTCGTTTAAAAAAGGAACATTTTTATACGTATCCCAATTTTCAGCATAAGTGATTTTGCCTTTATAAATTTTCTTGATTTTCTGAAGTAGTTTTTTCCAGTAAGCAGGTCGAGAAATAACAAAATTATTAAGTTCAGTTCCAATACAAAATAATTCAAATTCACCGTCTTGAGCAACTTGTGCAAAATCTAAAATAAAAGTTTCATAATTTTTTTCGAAAGCACTCCATTCCTTTTCACTTTTCATATTAATCTGACCTGTAAATCCTCCATTTGGAATCCAGATCTGAGGTTTCAACATGATTTTAATTTTCTTGTCATGAAACTCTTTCGCAGTTTTTGCAATTCCTTCTTTGGTTTCGCCCCACCATTGTCGTTTAGAATTATATTGAATGGAAATTTCAGAAGTAGTTTTCATAAATCCGAATGGCATTAAAGTGACCCAATTGGCATGTACTTCTATAACAGGTTGAATAACTTCGCTAGTAACAGGCGTGTTGGAAGCAACAAAACTCAATCCGTTTATTTTTTGCGAAAAACAAATAGTTGAAAATAGCAAAAATAGGTAAACTCTTATTCTCATTTTTTTAAAAATATTGACCAATTCCGAAAACAATTCCATTGGATGCATTTTTTGTAATTCCGTAACCATAATCAATCCTGAAAATAGCATTAAAAATAGTTTTATGAATAAATCGCAAACCAACTCCTGGATAGACTCTTATATTTTCAGACTTTGATAAATCATTAAAACTGCCGCCCGGAGTTCGTAAAGTGGCACTATCAACAAAAGCATTGCCTTGAAGAACAAACCATTTTTTTTCATAGATCGTTGTTCGGTATTCTGTATTAAAAACAACAGTTCCGGTGCCGCGATCGATGATATTGCCAACGCCTCGAACGTTCAAATTATTGTCAATAACAAATGGTGAAAAAGGGCTTTTGTCGTTTGATGATATGCCCAAGCGCAACCTAGTTGCCCAATTTCCAGTCTTTCCAACACGTTTAAAATAGGAAAAATCATTCCAAGCAATTAAAAAATCATTTTGAAATTCCGTTGAACTAAAAACATATTGTCCAAAAAAGTTATTCCGAATGCCGCGCACTAAATAAAAATCATATAATAAATTGTCAAAATTGTAATTAGATTTTAACAATAATTTATCAACCTCAAGTGCTTGCGGAACATCATCAGCCGTTGCACCTGAAATATATTGATATGTTTCAGAAAAAACATTGGCACCCAATTTTACAGAATTTCTGTAGTTTAATCGATATACACCCAATAATTCAAAACCTGTATTGGTATATTCATATCGTGCTGGTAAATCAGTAATAAAAATAGGTTCAATACTTGCCAGTTTTTGAAAGCTAGTTTCTATGCCAAGATTGGCTGAAAATAAAAAAGGAGCTGAAAAATGGAAACCAAAAGAAGAAATACCATTAAACTGATAAAATCCGCCAATGGTATTATTCCTTCCTAAAAAGTTATAATCAAATATACCAATTTTATAAGCGGCAGCGGCTTCATCGGTTGTCCACAGGGCAAAGTTGGGCAAAACACTCCAGTTTTCAATAACGGTATAAGTCACCTCAAAATTGTCATCCACTGATTTTGAAACCGCAAAAGTAATATTGGAAACACCATTCAAACGAGTTAAAGCCGCTACATCATTTTTCAGTTTCAAACTGTCTAATGGTTGGTTTACTTTGGTTTCAATAAACGCTGTCATGAATTTGACATTAATT
>JBBRET010000069.1:0-4904 GCA_038202695.1 Flavobacteriales bacterium | reverse complement strand
AAATGTAAAAGATAGCAAAAAAGCGGATGGAGCAATTCTTACTCCCTCTCCTTCGGGCAAAAGTGGGGAGGGGTCGATAAAAGCAGTAATAGAACTAAAAGGAACCGACACTACCGACTTAACAAAAATTGAGAGTCAGGCATTTGGGTACAAAAACAATCAATCCGAATGTGTGTACGTTATTACTTCTAATTTCGAAAAACTACGTTTTTATATTGACAATGCGATTGAATATGAAGAATTCAATTTGTTTACGCTTACCGAAAAACAATTCGAATTACTGTATCTGTGTCTGGCATACAAAAGCATAGAAAGAGGAATCCCCAAAAAGATAAAAGACGAATCGCTCAGTCAGGAAGATAAAATTACCAAACAATTATATCAGGACTACTCGTTCTTTAAAAGGCAATTGCATCAGGATTTGGTTTTGCAAAATCCGCAGTACGATACATTGACCTTATTAAAGAAATCGCAAAAACTTTTAGACCGTTTTCTGTTTCTTTTCTTTGCCGAAGACCGACAGCTTTTACCTCCTAACTCCGTACGTTTAATTCTAAACGATTGGCGTGAATTACAGGATAGAGATGAAAATATAGCTTTATATAGCCGGTTTAAAAAATACTTTGGATATTTGAATACCGGGTTTAAAGGCAAACGGTATGATGTGTTTGCCTATAACGGAGGTTTGTTTAAACCCGATGATATTTTAGATTCGGTTACGATAGACGATGAAATTCTTTACAGGCATACCCTTAAACTTTCCGATTACGATTTTGCAAGCGAAGTAGATGTAAATATATTGGGTCATATTTTCGAAAACTCGCTCAACGAACTGGACGAAATTAAAGCAGAGTTGGAAGGTCAGGTATTTGATAAAACAAAGAGTAGACGGAAAAAAGAAGGTATTGTTTATACGCCAAAATATATTACCAAATACATAGTTGAAAATACTGTAGGTAAACTTTGTGCTGAAAAAAAGGCAGAACTTGGCATTTTTGAGGAAGAGTATTATACCGACAAAAAACGACAAAAGAAAACCATTCAATCATTGGCAGAAAAGCTCAATGCATATCGAAACTGGTTGCTACAAATAACTATATGCGACCCTGCGTGTGGTTCGGGTGCTTTTTTGAATCAAGCTTTGAATTTCCTTATCGCCGAACATCGCTTAATTGACGAAATGCAAGCCAAACTCTTTGGCGATGCACTGGTGATGAGTGATATTGAAAATACGATTCTGGAAAATAACCTTTTTGGTGTTGACATAAACGAAGAAAGTGTTGAAATAGCTAAACTATCGCTGTGGTTACGCACCGCGCAACCCAACCGCAAACTAAACGACCTGAGCAATAACATTAAATGCGGAAACTCCCTGATTGATGACCCTGCCGTTGCCGGAGATAAAGCCTTTAATTGGGAAAAAGAATTTCCACAGGTTTTTGGTTACAAAGAAGAACCAGAAGTTATTGTAACGAAGATAGATGAAACACCCGATTATCTGAAACTAATCAAAGAACAATCGCTCAAAGCAAAAGCAAAAGCCGAACAAGCCATTGAACTATCCAAAGAAGCAGTCGAGTTATCTAAAAAAGTATATGAATATGCAGAAAAACTTGAAGCTGTTTCTGATGCAGATGCTTTATATGGTATTCGTAAGGGTGGTTTTGATGTAGTAATTGGAAATCCACCGTATGTATTGTGCCAACCTTCAAATACAAATGAAAAAACGTTGGATTATTATAAAACATTTGAAGTTGCAAGTTATAAAATTGATTTATTTCATTTGTTTTTCGAAAAATCAATTAATTTACTAAAAACCAATGGCAAATTAGGATTTATAACTCCAAATACTTATTTGACAAACAAGTACATACAAAAGCTAAGAAATTTTATATTAAAAAATACGCACATAGAAAGTCTTGTAAATTATAATGAGATTGTTTTTATTGATGCCGGGGTAGATGTTGCAACTTTGGTATTGACTAAGAAAAAAACATTCAATGAAGAAATTAAAATATTAAATTCTGCAAATGGAGAATTAATTTTAGGTGGAATGAATTCTCAATTAGACTGGAATGAAAATGCAGAACAAGTATTCAATATTAAAACTAATTTTGAAATTGAGTTTAAAGATAGCTTAAGACTTGAAGAAATAGGGAATACATATTTTGGTATTCAAGCATTTGATAGAAAAAGTTCAATTTCTAATGATAAATTATCAGAAAGATTCTTACCAGTTATAGATGGTGCTGATGTAAATAGATTTCAGTACTCAACTCCAAATAAGTATTTTAATTATATCCCTTCAAATATAAAAAGCGGTGGAGATTGGAAAGTATATGAAAAAGAAAGAATCGTTATTCGACAAATTGGTCAAGTTCCAATAGTGGGTTATTGTTCTCCTCAAATACTAACCTCAAATACAATTTATAATTTGTATTTGACAGATAAGAGTTATTCTTTGAAATTTGTCTTTGTAATTTTGAATTCTAAGCTAATTAAAGCATTTTGGATGTCTAAATACAACGACAATAAAGATTTATTTCCAAAAATAAAAGGCTATCAATTAAAACAGTTACCAATTCGGATTACAAATTTTGAGAACCAACAACCCTTTATTGAAAAAGCCAACCAAATGCTTTCCTTAAACAAGGAATTACAAGCTGCTTCTGAAAAATTCCAACGTGCAATTATGCGGGATTTTGACTTTGATGATTTATCTACCAAACTACAAAACTGGTACACACTTACGTTCAAAGAATTTATTGCAGAGCTTGGCAAAAAGAAAATTAAACTCAGCAAAAAAGTTGAATATGAGTGGGAAGATCTTTTTTTACAAGAACAAACCAAAACTGTTGCTATAAAAACTCAACTTGAAACGACTGATAAAGAAATTGACCGAATGGTGTATACGCTTTATGAATTGACCGAAGATGAAATTAAAATTGTGGAAGGATTGGTATAAAACTTTTGCTCGGATTTGTACTCGAGCAAAAAAAAAACTTAAAAGGAAAAAAGACACAAGTTGTCGCTCAGAAATAAAAAGGAATATATAAACTAAAAACTAAAAATATGGAATTTGAAATTTGGCACATTTGGGTAATCTTTGCTGTTCTACTCTTTATAGTAGAAATTTTTACTCCGGCATTTTTAGCGGCTTGCCTCGCTATAGGTTGTCTTCTCGCAGGGATTTTTTCATACTTTGATTTTAGTCTAAAAATTCAACTTATCGCATTTTCAATCGGAACACTTATAAGTTTCTTTGGTGTAAGACCCTTTATTCTTAAATATGGTCATAAAAAAAATAATGACCTGAAAACCAATGTAGATGCACTTGTAGGTAAAATTGCGAAAGTGACAGTTACCATTGACAACTTTCAAAATGAGGGAAGAGTTATCGTTGAAGGTGACGACTGGAAAGCAGAATCAGAAAATGGAGATATTATACATGCAGGCGAAAAAGTTGAAATATTAAAAATAAACAGTACAATTCTTACAGTTAAACCAATTAAAAAGGAGGACTAAATTATGGGTATCATAATCATTTTAGGACTAGTTGCGATTTTCGTAATTATTTTTGCAGCAGCAGGTTTCAAAATTGTTCAACAATCAGAAACACTGGTGATTGAAAGGCTTGGAAAATACAGCCGTACACTACCAACAGGTATTAATGTTATCTGGCCCATTATTGACAGGCCAAGAGAAATAATGTGGCGATTTGTAAGACAAGATATCAATGTGGAGGGAAGAAGTATTGTTACCACCAAATCAGTAACAAAAATTGATTTAAGAGAAACTGTTTACGAGTTTCCCAAACAGAATGTAATTACAAAAGATAACGTGGGAACAGAAATAAATGCAATTATTTATTTTCAGATTACCGACCCGGTCAGAGCAATTTATGAAATCTCCAATCTTCCTGATGCTATTGAAAAACTGACCCAGACAACTTTGAGAAATGTTATCGGAGAAATGGATTTAGACCAGACGCTTACTTCGAGAGACACAATTAACGGTAAACTGAGAAATGTATTGGATGAAGCAGGTCATAAATGGGGAGTAAAAGTAAATCGGGTTGAATTGCAGGACATAAATCCGCCACAAGAAATAAGAGCAGCAATGGAAAAGCAAATGCGGGCAGAAAGAGACAAACGAGCAAAAATTCTGGAAGCTGAAGGTGATAAACAATCCAAAATTTTACAATCGGAAGGTGATAAAGAATCCAAAATAAATAACGCGGAAGGAGAAAAACAATCTGAAATATTAAAAGCAGAAGGACAAGCTCAAGCCCGGATAAGAACAGCCCAGGGAGAAGCAGAAGCCATTCAAAAAATTACACAGGCAATCGGGACAACCAAAAGCGATCCGGTAAATTATCTGTTAGCAGTGCGCTACATTGACACACTGGGTGAAATGGTAAGCGGGAAAGACAATAAGATTATTTACATGCCATACGAAGCAACCGGAATATTAAGTTCAATTGGTGGTATTAAAGATTTGCTTACAACGACAAATAAATAAGATCAATTTAATTGCCGTCCCATAAATAGGACGGCAATTGAAAATCAAAACAGATAATTCAAACCCCTTAAACCCCGCCACTGCGGGCAAGCTCCAAATAGGGGATTCATAAATTTTTTATCACAACATAAACGATAAACCATGATGCAAAAAATCACACGCAACGACATTGACCGGTTTCTGGATTGTAAAACACTTGCAGTAGCCGGTGCTTCGCGCAATGAAAAAAGTTTCAGTGCGACTGCTATTACTCATCTTCGTTCGAAAGGATATTCGGTTTTTGCGATTAATCCCAATTTCACTGAAAATAATACAGAGAAAAAAGAATTTAAATCAATCAGCGATCTACCTGCTGAAGTAAATAATCTGATGGTGCTTACATC
>JBBRET010000068.1:0-5041 GCA_038202695.1 Flavobacteriales bacterium | reverse complement strand
TTACGAGGAATTCAGAAGGGATGCTTATGCGTGAGGGATGGGAGCAACTACCGTGTAGTGCGGACAGCCCGACCCTTTATCCTGATTTTTTTTCAGGGAAAGGGGCACGCCCAAATTATGATTCATTCGGTTGACTGTATTCTCATTAAGCACTAAATCCACATTCGCAGTGATTTTGGTTCGAATCTTTTAGCTAGCAATCAATTATGCAGTGACTTTAAAAACAATACAGTATCGATGTTGGCATTTTTTTTGCGGAGCGGCCCAAATTAATTTACTTTTTTAAAAAAGCAAGTAGGGTTTCAATGACTTTCTTATCACCCAAAATTTTTCTATGTCCTAATTTTTCCGTGATGATGATGGCTCCGTTTTTTAAATTGTGATGAATGTTGTGAGCTACATTTACTGGAATTTCATTATCATGTGCGTCATGTATAATAAGAACCGGAATTGTTACTGACTTTGCAGCAAAACTAGCAGCATAGTTTTCCATTTCTAATCCGTATTTTTTTTCAAAATGTGTTTTCATCCTTAGAGCAATATTTGGTTTTAATTGTAATTTCAAGACAAAATCATTCATGATGTCCTGAATAATATCCCCACTTCCAATAATTACTGCTTTTTTAACCGATAGCCCTTGTTTTATGGCATTTAATAAAGACATGCCGCCAAGTGAGTGTCCGACAGCAGATTGAAAAGGTCCAAATTGCTTTTCAATTTCTAAAATGGAAGCAACAAACTCAGGCATCAGTGTTGTTTTGCTTCCTGATTTTCCATGAGCAGGTGCATCAAAACTAATAGTTGCAAATTCATTTTGAATCAGACCGTCGGCAATTTTAAACAATTGTGTGCCTCTTCCAGACCAACCATGAACTAGTAATACTTTGTGTTGGCTTTCTCCATAATGGTAGACTACAATTTCTTTATTAATTTTAGGAATAAACAATTTGGTTTGCTTACTATTTTCATACATGGGTATTTCGCGCTTTGGAATCTTGTGTTTTAGCGGCGTGGTGAATAATTTGGCTGCAAAAAGCGTGGCTAACTTTGGCGAAATTGCTTGTAAAAATTTAGCTGTTACCGTAATTATCTTAGGAATTTGCAATGATTGATTGGGTATCTCCACTTTTTTTGTCATTTTAATAAAATTCTACTGCAATTTATATCATATTATATTTTTCTCTAAATTACAACTTCCTAAAATTAAACTAAAATGCAAAACCAAACCCGAATAATAATTGAAAATGTTGCTCCACAACTTGACGGTGGCGCTTTTTTTGTCAAAAGAATTGTAGGTCAAAAAGTAGTAGTTACTGCTAATGTTTTTTCTGACGGTCATGACGTTGTAGCTTGTAGTGTAAAATACAAACACGAAAAAGACAAAAAGTGGCAAGAAATTAGAATGAATGAAACTGGAAATGACGAATGGACAGCTGAGTTTAAAGTAAAAGACCAAGGTTTTTATTCTTACTTCGTAGAAGGTTGGGTTGATTATGCATTAAACTGGCAACACGGTACGCAACGTAAAATTGAAGACAACCAAAAAGTAACCTCAGAATTATTAGAAGGAGCCGAATATTGTCAGGCAATTTTAAAAGAAGCAACCACTGACGAGAAAACGTATCTCAAATCAGCTGTAAAGGCATTTCAGGACGAAAAGCAATACGATAAAGCAATTGCTATTGCTTTATCTGCTGAATTACATCATATTTTTAAACGGTATCCAACTCGTACTTTAGCGAATGCCTCTGCTGAATTGAAAGTTTATGTAGATAGAAAAAAAGCCTTATTCAGTACGTGGTATGAATTTTTCCCTCGTTCAGCGAGCCAGGAAATTGGCAAACACGGCACATTTAAAGATTGCGAAAAGCTCTTGACCAGAGTGGCAGCAATGGGTTTTGATACTTTATATTTTCCACCAATCCATCCGATTGGAGAAGTAAACAGAAAAGGTAAAAACAATGCTACTAACGCATCAAAAGGTGATGTTGGTTCACCTTGGGGAATCGGTTCACATTTTGGTGGACATAAAGCGACGCATCCCGAATTAGGAACTATAGATGATTTCAAATCTTTGGTGAAAGCAGCTAAAACATTGGGTATTGAAGTCGCAATGGATTATGCTTTACAAGCGGCACCAGATCATCCTTATGTTAAAGATTTTCCACAATGGTTCAAATGGCGCCCTGATGGAACAGTACAGTATGCTGAAAACCCACCAAAGAAATACCAAGATATACAACCTATTTATTTTGAAAGTGGGGATTGGAAAAATCTTTGGAAAGAATTGCTAGACGTAGCTCTATTTTGGGTAGAGGAATGCGATATTAAAGTTTTCAGAGTAGACAATCCGCATACGAAACCCTTCTACTTTTGGGGTTGGCTAATTGCCGAAATCAAGAAAAAGCATCCCGATGTTTTGTTTTTAGCGGAAGCTTTCACACGTCCAAAAATTATGCATGAATTGGCTAAACAAGGCTTCACTCAATCGTATACGTACTTTACTTGGAGAAATACCAAAGCCGAACTGATTGAATATGTTGAAGAATTGACTAAAACAGAACAAAGTGAATTTTTCAGACCAAATTTTTGGCCAAACACACCAGACATCTTGCCTTATGCTTTGCAAAGTGGTCAAGAAAGTGTTTATCTTCACAAATACTTTTTGGCTGCTACTTTGAGTTCTAGCATCGGAATTTATGGACCTGTCTATGAGTATATGGTTTCTGAAGCAATGCCCGGAAAAGAAGAATATCACAACTCAGAGAAGTATGAATTCTTTAATTGGGATTGGACGGTACAAAACAAATTAATCACGGTTATATCTAGATTAAACCGCATCAGACACGAGCAACCTTCATTACAACAAACTAATAATATTCAGTTTTGTGCAACCGATAACGATCAAGTATTGGCGTATTATAAATTTGACGACGATAAGCTAGACGAAACACTGATGATTTGCAGCATTGACCCTTATTATGCTAAACAAACTTGGGTTCAGTTGCCATTAAAAGCATTGGGAATTCAATCAGGCCATCCGATTAAAGTAGTAGAATTGATTACCGGTAACAGTTATATTTGGGACAAAGAGTGGAATTTTGTAGAGCTAAATCCAGCCTTACCATTTCATCTGTTTAAAATTCTGAAGTAAGGATTAGGCATAAGCCAAAAGTAAAAATAAAATAGCATATTGCTTAATTCTTAAAGCATAAGATTATGGAAAATTCTAACCAGGATACTTTTTCAACCCCATTTGTTTTTAATACAGACTGGAAAACTGCATTCGAAGACCAAGAATTCATTAAAGTGTTTTCTTCTGATATTTTAGAGCAATATATTATCAATAAACGCTGGTATGGTGGGAAAGCCAGCACATTGAAATATATTGAAGTGGTCGATCATTTCAAAATTACTTCTAAGAAGAATATTTATTATGGAGTCTTGCTGGAAGTGAATTTTAAAGAAGCGTTTTACCAACATTATTTTATGCCTTTAGCTTTTATGGCTGAAGAAGAATTGGACACCAATACCATTATTGCACCTATTCAATTGGGCAATCAAAAAGGATTTTTAGTCGATGCACTGCATCAGGAAGACTTTAGAAAATTGTTGTTTGACAACATTGTGCAAACTAAAAATAACACCAATTTAAAACTGGTTTTCCACAAAGGAATTAAGTTTGAGGATAAAGAATACCATTCCTCTAAATTTATGGGCGTAGAGCAAAGCAATACCTCAATCATTTACAACGATGCTTTTGTTTTGAAGATTTTCCGTCGCATATATGTTAGCACAAATCCTGATTATGAAATCAGTAGGTTCTTAACGGAAACCATGCATTTCAAAAGTTCTCCAGCATACATCGGCAGTATTAGTTTGGCCTTACCTGAAGGAAATATTACTTTAGGTTTGATGCAGGAATTAGTTCCAAATCAGGGAGATGCTTGGCAATTTATGCTCGAAGAAATTGATGTCGTTTTTAGTAATTTAAAAACTAAGAAAATCAAGATTGACAAACTTCCAGACATTCCTTTGTTTAAAAGAGTGAAGATTAACGAAATTCCACCCGAAATTATTGACTGGGTCGGATTAAGTTTGTTTTTGAGATTGCAGACCTTGGCCAAACGTACCGCAGAAATGCACATTGCCCTAGGTGGTTGCATTCACGATACAGCTTTTACTCCAACAACTTATAATGGCGATTATACCGTTTGGCTTAAAAACAGAATGTTATATCAGTTTCAAAACCGATTAAATATTATCGAAAATAGTTTGCACAAGTTAGATGGATTAGCTTTAGATTTAGCACATCAGTTTATGGAAAACAAAAAAATGGTCCGTAAACATTTTGTAGATTTTGACTGGACGAAAATGAAATCAGAGCGCATCCGAATTCATGGCGACTATCATTTGGGACAAATATTAGTAAACGGAGATGATTTTTATTTACTAGATTTTGAAGGCGAACCCGAAAGTACCATTCGGGACCGAAAAGTAAAACAGCCTCCACTAAAAGATGTTGCAGGTTTGTTTCGTTCGTTTCATTACGCCATCTATGCCACCATTTTTAATAATAAAGATAAATATCCTTTTGAACAGGAGCCACTTTTTAAGGCTGCAGAAATCTTGTTCAATTACTTTGTAGGATGCTTTTTAGAAACTTATGTTGAGAAAGCACAAGCAGGAAATTTGAATATTGGTTACAACCATGAAATCGACTTTTTGTTGAAATATTGCTTAATTGAAAAAGCAGTTTACGAATTGGGATACGAACTGAACTCGCGTCCGCGTTGGGCTGTGATTCCGTTGCGCGGCATTCAGAGTATTATGGGGTATTAGTGCTGAACTCGTTTCAGCATCTAAAATTATGAATTATGAATTATGAATTATGAATTACGAATTATGAATTAATTAAGAGCGATTGGCTTGGGCATTTTTAATAATGCTAATTCCCGCTTTACGTTTCAATATCTTTGTCAAAGTTTAAAACTTTGATAAAGATGATTTTCACTACAATCGGGGCTAATTGGGATTTGAA
>JBBRET010000067.1:0-5120 GCA_038202695.1 Flavobacteriales bacterium | reverse complement strand
TGTTAAAACAGTAAGTCAATCAGTAGTGAACCTAAAAGTTTACGACATGATTGGAAGACTGATAGAGCAAAGAAATGTAAGTGTTTCTGATTTGGAAGCTACAACATTAGGAGAGCGTTACCCAAGTGGCGTATACAACGTGGTTGTATCGCAAGAAGATAACGTTCAAACTGTTAGAGTAGTTAAAAGATAAAGTACTCTTTAACTAATTAATAAGAAAGACCCTCGAGCAATCGGGGGTCTTTTTTTATATTTCAAACCTTAGGTTTTTTTTAAGTATTTTTGAAATTCAAAAGGTAAAAAAATCATTTATGCCCTGGTATGCTTTATATACACAATCAAGACAAGAGAAGAAAGTAACTACTCGTTTACTCGAACTCAATATAGAGGTGTATTGCCCTTTAATTATTCAGGTAAAACAATGGTCAGACAGAAAGAAAAAAGTGGAAATACCTTTATTGCCTTCTTATGTTTTTGTAAAACTGGAGCCAAATAACAGAGAACAGGTTTTTCAGGTTTCTGGCGTGGTGCGTTATCTCTATTGGTTAGGACAACCCGCTATTATCAAAGATTCTGAAATTGAAATTATGAAAAAATGGCTTCAAGATAAAATAGTTTCTTTCGAAGTAGTCGGAATTCAACCGGGCAGTCTTTATGAAATTCCATCTGGCCCGTTTATGGGTCAAAAAGGTATTGTTGAAAAAGTTGCTAAAAGTCAAATTACTTTAATTTTGGAACAATTAGGGGTAAAGATTATTTTGCACAAGTAAGATTTCTCTTTTTTTACAGTTGGCACATTTCACTTTCTGTGCTCAATATCCGACAAAGCATGCGTAATTTTAATCTATTTTTCACCGTATTTAAAATTAATGAGTACATTTGTTACTCGGAAAAAATTCATTCATGCTTGAAAGTTTAATCACTTCGAAAACCCGCTTACGCTTGCTTGTTAAGTTTTTTATAAACGTAGCAAATGAAGGCTATCTTCGTGGGTTAGCATCAGAAATGCATGAGTCTACTAATGCTATCCGTAAGGAATTAAATAATCTTACAGAAGCGGGTTATTTGACTCGAAACGAAGAGCAACAAAAGATTACTTATAAAGCCAATCAAAAAAATCCCTTTTTTATTTTATTGCAACAAATTGTACGCAAGTACATTGGTTTGGATACCATTATTGAAATGGTCTTAGAACGAATGGGACCTGTGCACCGCGTATTTATTATTGGCGATTATGTAAAAGGAATCGATAGTGGCCGTATCGAAGTAGTTCTTGAAGGTAAGGATTTGAATGAAGATTATATTAAACAATTGTCACACAAAATTGAAGCTGAGATACAAAAGAAAGTAGTTTTCTATCTCACAAGTCAACATGATAATACTGGTTTATTGGTTTTTGAACAAGAACTAAAGGTCAGTGCCTTAGATATCATTTAAAGTCGTTTTTTGACTTTAAATTACAGCTTTGTTGGTCCATTACTGGGACTGACCAAGCGAAGCTGTGAAAAAAAACACCATTTATGAATACAATAGGAATGCATAAACCCCACCTCATTGAACTGCCTAGAATACAAGATCTACGCGGTAATTTGACGTTCATACAACATCCAGATCATCTTCCTTTTGAAATTAAACGCGTATTTTGGATTTATGACGTTCCCGGTGGTGAAACTCGTGGCGGACATGCCTATAAAAAGCAAGATGAATTAATTATTTCATTAAGCGGAAGTTTTGATGTTGTAATTACTTATCCTAACGGAACCTTGGAACGTTTTACCCTTAACAGAAGCTATTTTGCTCTTTATATTCCTTCGCAACATTGGCGCCACATGGAAAATTTTTCGACCAATTCAGTTTCAATGCACTTGTGTAGTGGCCGTTTTGATGAAGGCGATTATTACAGAGATTTGAATTCTTATTTAACACCACAGTAACATGAGGAATACTACTATCAATGATTGTATACTACTCAACTTCCCTAAAAATCATCAGCTTAATGGGAATTTGACCTCTATTACAAATCAAGAAGAAGTGCCTTTTGATATCAAAAGAATTTATTACTTATACGATGTGCCCGGTGGTGAAGAACGCGGTGGACATGCGCACAAGGAATTGTATCAAATTATGGTTGCGCTGAGCGGAAGTTTCAGAGTTACATTAGACGATGGAAACACAAAGCAAAGCTTTCATTTGTTTCAACCTTATCAAGGTTTGTTGATTCCGCCTGGTTTATGGCGTGATTTAGATACCTTTTCCAGCGGTTCTATCTGCATGGTTTTGGCTTCAGAGGTGTATGATGAAGAAGATTATTTTAGAAACTATGACCAATTTAAATTGTGGAAATCCTCGAAGTAACACCTGAAGTCTTTGATACGACTTTTCTAAATCCAAATCACATCTTTAATTCGGGTGCTTTTAGCAAACTAAACGAATCAAGATTTGAGACCGTGTATTATTTGATTTTTAAAGATACCAAAACCCGATTAGGAATCATATTGGGGTTAAAAGAACAAGTTTTATCGAGTCCTTTTTCGGCTACTTTTGGTGGATTTGAATTTGTTAGCGAAGACGTAAAGTTATACCAAATTGACGCTGCTTTGCAATCTTTGTTAGATTGGGCTGTAGTCAAAAAGTGTATCGGGATTAAAATAATTCCACCACCATTTTTTTATAAAGAAGATTTTTTGACCAAAGTAACCAATTGTATGTATCGTGCTGGTTTTGAAACCCTGAATATGGAACTGAATTATCATTTCCAAACAGCCAACCTTACCGCAACTTACGAACAGGATATTTGGTATAATGCTAAAAAAAATCTGAAAAAGGCAAACTCTTTCGGATTACTATTTGAAAAACTAGATACCAATAATGGCAAGTTGGCTTATGATGTTATTGCCCAAAACCGAAGTGAAAGAGGGTTTCCGTTGCGACTCACTTGGGAACAAGTGTTACAAACCAATACTGTAATTCCGATGGATTTCTTTTTGGTAAAAAATAGCACACAAACCGTTGGTTCTGCTATTGTTTATCACATGACGCCTTCTATTGTTCGCGTAATTTATTGGGGCGATTTGCCTGAGTTTTCGGAATATAAAACGATGAACTTTTTGTCCTATAAACTATTTAAACACTATAAAGAACAAGGTATTAACATGATTGATATTGGACATTCTACTGTAGATTCAGTTCCCAATAACGGTTTGTGTGAGTTTAAAGAAAGTATCGGTTGTTCAATCGGTTTATTGTACGAGTTTTATAAAAAGTTAACCTAATGGTTGTAGTTAATCCAGATCCTTTTTTACTCCCTAACTATAGAATTAGTCCATTTACAACGCAGTATATAACTGTAAATCAAGGGTTGCCAAAGGATGATTTTGCGATTTCATATTTTGATGAAAAAATGGGTTCCGGAAATTGGATTTATACGCTAAATGGAAGAGAAGCTATTGTACTAGCGCTTGAAAATTATCAATTAAAAAAAGACGATTTAGTTACCATTCTAACCACTTCCGAAAATTTTTACATCAGTTCTTGCGTTACCAGTTCTATTGAAAAGTTTTGCCGTTGGAACCGCGAACTTCTGCCCGAAACTAAAGTGATTTTAGTAAATCATGAATTTGGATATCCACATCCAGAAATGGAAAAAATTGTTGCAACACGATTGCCGATTATAGAAGATTGTTGTACTACATTCTTTAGTCAAGATAAAAATCAGAAGGTTGGAAAATATGGCGATTTTGCTATTTATAGCTTCCCTAAATTTTTCCCCATTCAAATAGGAGGATTGTTAGTTTCAAATACAAATAAGAAGCCTGCTTCCAGTTCTGTTTTAGCTGTAAATCAAAAAAACTACATTCAAAACGTGGTTTCCAATCAGCTTAAAAATGAAAGCAGTCTTTTGAAACAACGAAAGCAAAATTTTGTGTATGCTGTTAAACAATTTTCAAGATTGGGCTTCACTTTAAGATTTCCAAATACAGAATTAATTTTTCCATCTGCTTTGCTTTTGAACAACAATGCGATCATCGGTAACTTGAATGAATTAAAAAATTTCTTGTCACAAAGTGGGATTCAAAGTAGTGTTTTTTATGGAGAAGATGCATTTTTTATTCCCTGCCATCAAAGTCTTTCCGCAGTAGATATTGATTTGATTTTTGAAACGATTGCTTATTTTATAGCAGAAAAAGAAAGTATATGATTTACGCTAACATTGATTTAGGAAAAAATATAAGCATTGAAAACGACGCTAGTATCAACAACGTCAAAATTGGAGATAACACCAAAATTGCTTCGAGAGTTCGCATTTTTGGTTCCCCACAACATCAGTTGCTTGTTGGTGAAAACTGCTATTTTGGTTTAAATACCATTGTAGAGGGTTTCAACGCACAAGTTACTATCGGAAAGCATGTAAGTTTTGCTCAAAATGTCAATCTCATGTCGGGCTCCGGACCCAATGCTTCTGAAACAATGCAGCGCCTATTCCCCATAATTAAAGGGGTAGTTAACATTGGTGATCACACTTGGATTGGGGCAAACGCAGTGATAATGCCAAACGTAACACTGGGAAAATTTTGTATTGTGGGAGCGCAAAGTTTTGTAAATTCTTCGTTTGCTGATTATTCTATTATCGGAGGAATACCTGCAAAATTGATAAGAACCATGACCAAAATTGAAATTGAAAAATTAAATAAAAATGATTAAGTTTTTAGATTTACAAAAAATAAATGCACAATATGCTAGCGAACTCAAACAAGCCGCTTCAGAGGTAATTGATTCTGGTTGGTTTTTGATGGGCGAACGATTAAGCAGTTTTGAAAATAAATTAGCCAATTATGTCGGAGCCAAACATGCGATTGGCGTTGCCAACGGATTAGATGCACTTCGAATGATACTGAAAGCCTACATTGATTTGGGCGTTATGCAAGAAGACGACGAAGTAATCGTTCCGGCCAATACTTACATCGCGTCTGTTTTGGCCATTACGGATAATCGTTTAAAACCTGTTTTGGTTGAGCCCAAAAATTCGAGTTATAATTTAGATATCGATTTAATCGAAAGCCATATCACGTCAAAAACCAGAGCTATTATGGTTGTTCATTTATACGGACAGGTTTGTTGGA
>JBBRET010000066.1:0-5610 GCA_038202695.1 Flavobacteriales bacterium | reverse complement strand
ATTTGAAAGTAATTATTGATTTTAGAACGATAAGCAAAGCAAGTTTCCATTACGAGGAATTCAGAAGGGATGCTTATGCGTGAGGGATGGGAGCAACTACCGTGTAGTGCGGACAGCCCGACCCTTTATCCTGATTTTTTTCAGGGAAAGGGGGCACGCCCAAATTATGATTCATTTGAGGAGTTGCTATTTGACTCTTATTTATCTTTTTTCATAATATTTCGTAAAACAGCTTTATCAGGATAATTGATGACTTCTAAAGTTATTTCTTTTCCTTTTTGTGTTTCTCCATAAATAATGTACAGCTTGCCGCCTTCTTCTTTGATATTGCTCTTGTCAAAATCAACATCACCATAGGTAAGTGTATTTTTGATATCGATAGTATCTACCCAGTCTTCAGAAAGTCTTCTGGAAGCCTCAATATCGTATTGGAAAGGTTTTGTTCTTAGGTCATTTAAAACTCTTGCGTTTGGGAAATAATTGCATCGGGTATCTTTTCCGCTAAGTACCATAGCAACTACAAAAGACCCCATAACTAAACCTACTAAGTAGTAGGCAAATCGTTGGTAAAACTTCATAGTAGATTAATTTGAGGCAAAAGTAATCAATGTTCGATGTTCATTAAATTTTAAACGGATTTATTTTATTAAAAAACAATCAAATTAATATCATTATCTGGAAGATTGAACCAATCTCCAATAGCTTTGTTAGTCAAAATTCCGTGATAGAGGTAGACACCGTTTTTTAATCCTTTGTTGCAACGAATGGCGCTTTCTAATCCGCCATCTTCTGCGATTTGCAATAAGTAGGGTGTTATAATGTTACTGATAGATAATGAAGCTGTTTTGGAATAACGAGAAGGAATATTTGGAACACAATAATGTATAATGTTATTTTTTATGTACGTTGGATTTTCGTGCGTGGTTACTTCTGATGTTTCAAAACAACCACCAGTATCAATGCTAACGTCAACAATTACGGCACCTTTTTTCATATGTTCTACCATAGTTTCAGTTACTACAACCGGACAACGGTCTTTTCCTCGCATCGCACCAATTGCAACATCGCAACGACGAAGTGCTTTTAGTAATGATTTTGGCTGAATGGTAGATGTAAAAATACGTTGGTTTAAGTTATTCTGAAGTCGGCGTAATTTGGTAATAGAATTGTCAAAAACCTTAACACTTGCTCCCAAGCCCAAAGCAGTTTTAGCGGCAAATTCACCAACAGTACCAGCACCAAGAATGACAACATCGGTTGGTGGAACACCAGTTATATTCCCGAGTAATAATCCTTTCCCGAACTGGTTATTAATCATCAACTCAGCTGCAATTAAAACAGAAGCTGTACCTGCAATTTCGCTCAATGATTTTACGGCTGGATAAGAACCGTCTTCATCTTTGATATATTCGAATGCTAGAGCGGTAATTTTTTTCTTGGATAAGGCTTCGAAATATTCCTTTTTACGGGTTTTCAATTGTATCGCTGAAATGACAATAGCATTAATATTGACTAGTGCAATTTCTTCCATTGTTAGTGGTTCTACTTTCAGAATCATTGGGCAACTGAGTACTTTTTTGACGTCTTTTGTAATAGTAGCTCCCGCATCACTAAATTCTTTATCGGTATAGCTTGAACTTAATCCAGCTCCCGATTCAATCATTACTTTGTGTCCGTGAGATGTAAGTGAGTTAACGGCATCAGGTGTTAAGCAAATACGTCTTTCTTGATAAGACGTCTCCTTTGGAATTCCGATAAAGAGTTCACTTTTATGACGGTATACTTCTAATTTTTCCTCTTGAGGTAAAAGTTGTTGTTTGGTAAAAGGGGTAATAGCCATACTGCCAATTGAATTTGGTACCAAATTACAAAAAAAATCAATCGCAATATTAAAAATCAATCACAAGGTCACTATTAAAAAAGAATATTTTTATTCTGATTCTAACTGATAATGTTAGGACAGTCTTAGATGTCTTTTACCATCTATGGTTGAAGTCAAATGGATAGTTGAATAGTCATCAGGAAGGAGGTTTGGAATCTTCTCTGCCCATTCAATAAAGCACCAATTTCCTGAATATAAGTAGTCATCAATACCCATGTCTAAAGCTTCAATTTCCGACTTTAAACGATACATATCAAAATGGTATAACATCAAATTGTCATCAGCTTGATATTCATTAACAATAGAAAAAGTTGGGCTGCTGGTAGCATCTTTTACACCAAGTTCTTTAGCTAAAGCTTTAATTAAAGTCGTTTTTCCAACTCCCATCAGACCATGAAAAAGGATGACTTGATGTGGTTTTTCAAAGATTATTTTTTTAGCAACTATTTTTAGCTCGTCTAGTGAAAAAATAATTTCCATGGTTATTTTGGATTAAAAACTAAAAATGGGACAATCATTTCTTCTAATGAAATTCCGCCGTGTTGATACGTGTTTCTATAATAACTTACATAATGATTATAATTATTGACATAAGCCAAGAATAAATCATTTTTGGCAAAGATATAAGAGCTGCTCATGTTGATGGTTGGCAACCCAATTTTCTTCGGGTCTTTAACAGCATAAACGTCTTTTTCTTCGTAAGTTAAGCTTCTGCCTGTTTTGTAACGTAAATTCAAACTAGTGTTTTTATCTCCTATAACTTTAGTAGGGTTTTTTACATTTATTGTTCCGTGGTCTGTTGTAATAATCAGCTTAAAGCCTAATTTCTGCGCTTGTTGGATAATTTCTAAAAGGGGAGAGTTCTTAAACCAACTTAGTGTTAGCGAACGATATGCTTTGTCATCAGAAGCCAATTCTTTTACCACATCCATTTCGGTTTTGGCATGGGAAAGCATATCGACAAAGTTATAAACCAAGGTAACCAAATTATTATCTTTTAGTCCTTTGAAGTTTTCGGCCAATTTTTTTCCGCTATTTAAATTGGTTATTTTAAAATAATCTTGTTTGATATTTAAGCCCAATCTTTTTAGATGAGCTGTCAAAAACTCGGCTTCATAAAGGTTTTTCCCTCCTTCCTCGACATCATTTTTCCAATATTGGGGAAACTGTTTTTCCATTTCTAAAGGAGTTAGGCCGGAGAAAATTGAATTCCTTGCATATTGCGTAGCTGTGGGTAAACTAGCAAAATAGGGAACTTCTTTTTCGAGTTTATAATGATTTGACACCACACTTTCCATTACTTTCCATTGATCGTATCGAAGGTTGTCGATAACAACAAATAAAACGGGCTTGTCTTTTTTCACTAATTCAGGAACTACTAGTTCTCTGAAAAGTGTGTGTGATTGAATTGGTTTATCTGCTTTTGGTTCAAACCAACTTTCATAATTACGTTCGATGAATTTACTAAACTGAACATTAGCTTCTACTTTCTGACTTTCTAGAATTTCAAACATACTTTGATCGTTGATATTTTCTAATTCTAATTCCCAGAAGATAAGTTTTTTGTAGAGTTCAACCCAATCTTCATAACTGTTAACCATGGCCATTTCCATAGCGATTTTTCGAAATTCTTTTTGGTAATCCAAAGTTGTTTTTTCTGAAATCAAACGGGAATGATCTAAGTTTTTCTTTAAGCTCAATAAAATCTGATTTGGATTTACCGGTTTAATCAAATAGTCGGCAATCTTAGAGCCAATGGCTTCTTCCATGATGTATTCTTCCTCACTTTTGGTAATCATAATCATTGGGGTAGATGATTTTTTTTCTTTCATTTCAGAAAGGGTTTCCAAACCACTCATCCCGGGCATGTTTTCATCTAAGAATACGATATCAAAATTTCCTTCTTCAAAGGCATCTACAGCATCTCGACCATTGTTGAAAGTAGTCACTTTATAGTTTTTCTTCTCTAGAAATAAAATATGGGGTTTAAGCAAATCAATCTCATCATCAACCCAAAGTATCTTGATAGTATCCATAGTATCATGTATTGTTTAACGCAAATTACTATTTATAAAACGGAGTATTATTAAAAATAGTATAAATTGTTAAAATAAAATTTTAACACTAATAGTTTGTTAAAGTATGTTTCATGTCTGTAATATTATATACATTTGATATTGTTATTTATACAACTATTAATCAAAATTTTATACAAATGAAAAAAGTAATTTCAATGATGGCGGTAGCTGCATTTTTGTTTTCAATGAATGCTAATGCAAATGAAACTCCAAAAGAAAAAAAGAAAGAAAAAGCAAAAACTGAAAAATCGTGTACGACTAGCGAAAAAAAATCGTGTGCATCTGGAGAAAAAAAATCTTGCTGTGCAGCTAAAAAGGTAGAAGAAAAAAAATAGTTTAGAACTAAATTATTAAAAAAAGTGTTTGAGTAATCAAGCACTTTTTTTCGTTATAAACTATTATAATTAACAGAATAGTATACTTTTGGTAACATTTTCATTTTTTATTAGACCAACAAAATATCAAAAAATAACTTATGCAATTAAAATCAAAACTTACAATCAGTCTGCTTTCAGCAGTTTTAGCCATTAGTTGTGGCAAAAAAGAAATTCAATACGAAGACCCACTAATTACAAACCGAGATACTACTGTAGTTCCAGGTGATGATTTCTTTCATTATGCTAATGGTGGCTGGTTTAAAAAACATCCTATTCCGAGTAGTGAAAGTAGTAATGGTATTTTTAGAACTATTGGGGATACCATTAATGCTCAGATTAAAGACATTTGTGAAAAATCGGCCAAGAATATTGAGGCTGTTAAAGGGAGTAATGAGCAAAAAATAGGCGATTTTTACGCCTCTGGAATGGACACTTTGTCTATTGAAAAAGCTGGACTCAAACCACTATCAACTCCATTTTCAAAAATTAATCAGATCAAAGACGTTCCATCATTATTGAATACAATTGGATATCTTCATACCATTGGTGCTACTCCAGCATTCTCTTTTTATGTTGGACAAGATGATAAAATTAGTTCAAAAAATGCCTTGTTTTTTGGACAAGGCGGTTTAGGATTGGGGCAACAGGAATATTATTTTAATACTGATGCCGAAACATCAAAAATCAGAGCCGAATACGTAAACCACATCCAAGCGATTATGCAATTGACTGGATGTGAATCAGATCAAGCTAAAAATGCGGCTGCTACAATTATGAGATTAGAAACCGATTTGGCCAAAAATAGTAGAAAATTAGAAGCGCTTCGGGATCCAATAATGAATTACAATAAAATGTCGTTGGCTGAATTTAAAACTTTAACACCCGCTATCGCATGGGAAAATGTTTTGCCACAATTAGGTATTAACAAAGCAGATACCCTTATTGTTGGTCAACCTGAATTTTATAAAGGATTAGATAAAATTATTACTAAGTATTCTATTGAAGATTGGAAAACTTATTTAAAATGGGATTTTGTGAATACTTATGCTTCTTATTTGAACAAAGCTGTTGAAAAACAAAATTTTTATTTTTATTCAACAGTGATGAATGGTGTCAAAGAACAAAAGCCTAGATGGAAAAGAATTGTAGAACAAACAGACGGTTCTTTAGGGGAATTGATAGGTCAGGTGTATGTGAAGGATTATTTGCCTAAAGGTTCCAAAGAAAAACTTTTAGAAATCGGGAATAACATACGAGATGTCTATGCTGATCA
>JBBRET010000065.1:0-5714 GCA_038202695.1 Flavobacteriales bacterium | reverse complement strand
AGCATAAAATTCATGGTGATTCAGTTTATTTTATTAGTTGAAAAAAGATATAACTTCTTTAGTGCTTTGTGGCAATGAAAATACAAAGACCGTATCATTAACCATGAACTCAAAATTTCCAAGAGTTATATATCCTTTCCCATTTCTGATTACTCCACTTATAATTGCATCTTTAGGAAAGTTAAGCGCTTTTATAGGCTTATTGATTAATTTTGAAGTCTTGTGAAGAACAAATTCCTGAATATCGGCATTAATTCCATAGAGATGAGTAAGAACTCTATCTTTAAGTATGTGGCGAAATATAAAATTCGCTGCTGCCATTTTTTTATTTATCAAGGTATCAACTCCCATCTTTTGCGAATAGTCAAATAAGCCAATATTCTCAACCATAGCAATCGTTTTTTTTACTCCCAGATCTTTGGCTAATAGGCATGAAAAAATATTTGTTTCAGCGTTTCCGGTTACAGATATTACGGCATCAAAATTTGATATCCATTCTTCTTCAAGTAAACCAACATCTGCACCATCTCCGCATACAAATTGAACATTTGGAATATGTTTTGCCAGATAATTACACTTTTCAAAGTTTTTTTCAATCAATTTAATATTATAAAATTTGCTAAGATTCAATGCAATATATTTTCCTGTTTTACTCCCCCCAATAACCAAAATGCTCTTTACTTGAATTGGTTTCTTCCCTGCATATTCAAGTACTTTATCTTTACCTTTATCAGTAGCTACAAAATACAGCAAGTCCCCATTATGTATTTTTAAATCACCTGTGGGTATCAGTGTTTTTTCATTACGCAAGATAGCTACAATCATAAATGAACTGTTAGATAATAATTGAGTTGATGCTGCTATGGGCATATTTACTATTGGAGCGTCATCCTCAACACGTACACCCATCATATACAAGTCTTTTTTATAAAGATTAAATACTTCTGTTAGTACCGGAGATTTAAGTATATATTTTACTTCGCGTGCAGCAAGTGATTCTGGTGAGACGAGTTCGTCAATACCTAAATCATGTAAATCAAGTATATCTTTATCAACCAGATATTCCATGTTGTTGATTCGGCCAATAGTAAATTTGGCTCCGAGTTTCTTGCCAATTAAACAGGTCGTAATATTGGTAGATTCAACAGATGTAACCGCAATTAAAAGGTCGGCATGTTCTATACCCGCTTGTTTCAAAATTTGGTAGCTTGTTGAATCACCAAATACTGTTGCAATCCCTAGTTTCTTTTCGGCAAGAGCAAGTTTATCACTTTGTTTATCTATTAAGGTAATATCCTGATACTCTTTTTCCAATAATTTTGCCAGGTAAAATCCTACTTCACCATCACCAGCTATAATAATTTTCATTTAAACTCTCCTTTTTTAGTTTTCTAAAATTGTTTTTATATACACAGCATGTAAAGATTCAGGCATTAAGTCGAGGGTTACTTTTAAAGTTTGAGGATTCTCATCAAATGCAAGAATATAAAAGAATGCGTTCTCGATTGCATTTTTTTCAAACAATGAACCTTTAGTGTACAATAAATTAATTATTTTAAATGGTTCTTTTTTATACTCAAAATCATCCTTTATTAAACCTTTGGTATATTTTGCAAAATGATTGAGAAAATCATAATCGGTTTTTAATACTGATTTTTTTGTATCAGTAAAGGCATCCGGAAACCATTGAGTAAGGGTTTTTTGAATTCTTGATTCCATAATCTGAATTATTAAGTATTACAAATATGTAATACTAACTGCAAATCATAATCCAGAAATTTACAATTTAATCTATGTATTTGTATATTATACAGTTGGTGGGTAGGTGCTTATTCTTTAAAACAAAAAAAGCTTTCAAAATGAAAGGGTCAACATTAGCGATATGAAAGGGGAGTTAATCTATTTTGTATTCTGACAGCTTCCTATAGAGAGTGGTCAACGCAATTCCAAGTAATTTAGCCGTTTTAGTTTTATTACCGTTGGTTTGGTCTAAAACTTTTTGAATATGTAGTTTTTCAGCGCTTGCCAATTTAAAAGAGTAAATTTGTTTGTTATTTGAAAAAAATATAGCAGCTTGTCGTATTTCAATGGGAAGCAAATCAACAGTAAGTTCTATGCCGTCTGACAAAATAACACATCTTTCCATCACATTTCTTAGTTCACGAATATTCCCTTTCCATTCATATTGCTTCAAAGTACTGATGAAATCTTCTGAAATTTTAATGATTTTCTTATTGGCTTTTGCAGAGAAAATTTGCAAAAAATGATTTGCAAAAAGGTCAATATCAACTACTCGTTCTCGTAAGGCTGGTAAAGCAATTTGAAAAGCAGAAATCCTGTAAAATAAATCTTCTCTAAAACCTCCTGCTGCTATTTCTTTTTGTAAATCACGGTTTGTGGCAGCTATTATACGCATATCTGTTTTTGTAGGTATACTCTCGCCAACTTTAAAAAACTCACCTGTTTCAATTACTCTAAGTAGTTTGGCTTGCAGGTCAAAAGCTAATTCTCCAATTTCATCAAGAAAAATAGTGCCATTGTTGGCTTCAGTAAAAAGTCCTCTATGGTCTTTAATTGCTCCACTAAATGCCCCTGCTTTGTGTCCGAAAAACTCACTTTCTAAAAGTTCCTTGCTAAATGCAGAGCAATTAATAGCAACAAAATTTTTATTTCTACGATTGCTCGCCTGATGAATTGCTTGGGCAAAAACTTCTTTTCCGGTTCCGGTTTCACCGGTAAGTAAAACAGTTATGTCGCTGTCGGCTACTTTTTTTGCAAGTTCTATGGAATTCTTAATAAGTTTTGATTTCCCAATAATATTCTCAAATGAGTACTTGTCACTCAATTGTTTTTCTAAACGTTGAACACGTTTTGCCAGTTCAACTTTTTCAACAGCTTGTAAAAGTAAAGGAATGATTTTATTATTGTCGTCACCTTTGGTAATATAATTAAAGGCTCCGTTTTTAATAGCTTGAACACTATCCGGAATATTACCATATGCAGTAAGCAGAATTATTTCTATTAATGGGTAATTTTGTTTAAGCTCTTTTGATATCTCTACTCCATTCCCATCAGGTAATTTTACATCACAAATAACAACATCAATATCAAACTGTTCCATTTTTTTTAATGCTGTTTTGATGTTATCGGCTTGATGGACTTCAAATCCTTCGTAGCTAATAATCTTTGATAGTAGATTTCTTAGCTTTTGTTCATCGTCTATGATTAATACGTTTTTCAAAATATATTGATATTATTAAATACAAATATAGAAATAAATAGAGAACTGGCAAAAATTGCACTTTTTGAAAAAAAAATGGTTTTAGCTTTGGCTTCCCGAAGGGTTCCCCTCGCTGCCGCACGATTGTATCGTGTGGCTATACAATTAAATCAACTCAATCTCCAATAACCCTTTTCTCTCCTTGCTGCCACACGATTTATTTCAGTTTTGCTTATTTAACTACACGATGCAATTGCGCGGCAGCAGAGGTTGGCAGCATGGCCGTTGGTTGTAATTAAGTTGTCATTTGTTTAGTCGTTTTGTTTCTTTTTTTCTTTTTAGCCAGCCAGAATAAATCGATAAAATTGTCTAAAAGTACAAACTTAAAGTAACCAACTCTCCACAGTGCATTGTTTTTTTCTTACTAATTGCACTTCAACTGTCTAACCAAGCAAAAAAAACAATGTACTTTGACCGCTCTGCCTATTATCAAAAAGCTATAAAAGCCACAGCAAGGCGTTTGATTATAAACACTAACTTGCTGTGGCTTTTTTTGCTTTTTGGGCGATTCGTTATAAAAGAAAAGGAGTAGACAAAAATTACTGTTATCAATAATTGTCTTCCTTGAAAATCATTTTTTTATTCTCTTAGCTCAAACATACTACCAGTTAAATAAATATCATTTATTTCTTTATAAATTTAACTCTTACTGATGAATTATCATTTTGTATAATAATCATATACATACCTTTAGGCAACTCACTAGCTGAAATATATTCGCCCGAGTGGAAGTCTTTCTGTAATACTGTTTTAGCATTTATATCCACTACTGAGTAAGTTAGTATTTCATTTTGAGCAAATTTATCGCCTACATTCACCCACAGACCGTCAGTAACAGGATTAGGGTACAATACAACTTCTTCCAAATTCATATTCTCCAAAGCAGTAGGAATAGAAGGGGTTACACTATTAGAAGCATCCGAAGCCTCACTTGTTCCCACCGCATTTGTTGCTGTAACTGTAAAAGCATAAGCTGTTCCGTTGTTTAGGCCTGTTATAGTTATTGGACTTGAAGTTCCTGCTGCTGTTAATCCTCCGGGATTGGAAGTTACGGTATAGCCCGTTATAGCACTTCCTCCATTGGAAGCCGGAGCAGTAAAACTTACTGTTGCTTGTGTGTTTCCTGCGATTGCTGTAATAGCGGTTGGGGAATCTGGTACTTTAACATACGTAAGTGTTGAACTATTCCACCCGACGGCTGATTTATAGGCTGTTATTGAAGCTATCGGTACAAATACCGTTGCTGTTATTCCTGAAAACGAACTTGCAACCGCTGATGGTGGAGTCGTATTTGGACTCGTAATGGTTGTTATATGACTACAATAAGCAAAAGCGTTATTGCCAATAGAAGTTACTGAAGTGCCTATCGTCATGCCTGTAAAGCCGCTACACGAACCAAAAGCATAATCACCAATGGCAGTAACCGTATTAGGGATCGTTAAACTTCCTGTAAAGCCACTACAATTATAAAAAACCCAAGTGCCAATGGCAGTAACTTTATTGGGGATTGTAAAACTACCGCTAAAGTGACTACAATTAGTAAAAGCAGAATTACCAATGTTAGTAACTGAATTGGGTATTGTTAAACTGCCGGTAAAGCCACCACACCCATTAAAAGCATTATCCCCAATGGAAGTAACTGACTCAGGAATCGTTAAATTACCAGTAAAGCCACTACAACCTGAAAAAGTTATACTGCCAATAGAAGTCACCAAACTGGGGATTGTTAAACTACCGGTAAAGCCTGAGCAAGATGAAAAAGCACCATCGCCAATGGATGTCACCGAACTGGGGAAGGTTAAACTACCGGATAAACCACTACAAAAATTAAAAGCATATTTTCCAATGCTAGTAACCGAACCAGGAATCGTTAAACTACAGGTTAAACCACTACAGCGGTTAAAAGCGGATTCGCCAATGGAACTAATGGAAGTAGGAAAAATAATGCTTGTAAGAGAGGTTTTCCCTATATTAGTAGAAGAGTTGAAAAAGCTATATTGTGGCAGTTCATTTGCAGGATAGGTAGCGGAGTAATATGTACCCATACCGGTATATGCTGCTATATTGACTGTGCTTATATCCAATACAGCCAGATTTGGCATATTGTCACGCATGGTTTTAAAATCCAAGTCATTAAGGATGCCGGCAATAGTAAGATTGGCGACAGTTGCCAACTCTGTTGTAGTAAGTGTGGTCGCTAAATTTCCTGCTGTAATACCCACCACCGAAGTAGCAGTAGCCAATGGCGTAATGGCTGAGGATGCTGATGAAGCAGCACCTGTTCCTACACCATTGGTTGCACTTACGGTAAAAGTATAGGCCATTCCATTGGTTAAGCCGTTTACAGTTATCGGGCTTGTTGCACTTGTAGCGGTTTTACCGTCATTTGATGTAACAGTATATCCTGTTATAATACTACCGCCATTTGATACTG
>JBBRET010000064.1:0-6572 GCA_038202695.1 Flavobacteriales bacterium | reverse complement strand
GATTTAAAACTCTAGTATTTCCACTAATGGCTCTAATCGTAGTTTTATTATTGGGGTCTTTTGATTGAATAATTGCAATAATTTTAGCCAAACTGGTTGGCGAAAGGCTTTTTATCTTTTCCAATTCAAAAAAACCGACTTCATTTAGTAGAGCAATAACAATGGGTAAAGAATAAGGTCTATCATTTTTCTCTTCATATTCTTCAAGGAAATAATCCGAAACAGGATTTGTATAATGTTCAGGATTTACTTTTTGATTTAATGCTATATAAATCGACGTATCTTCAATATCTAAACTTTTATATTCTTTAATTTCAAATGCTGTAAAATCATTTGAAACATAAAACAAATTAAATATTTTTCGGTTTAATTCAAGCAAATGACTAATATCCCTAATTACACTTATAATTGCAATTTCTATAAATAGCTTCCTTAATGTATAATTTAACGGTAGTTTTGAGGATTCAATAGCATCAAAACCAGTTTTTATTTCGTTAGTAAATATTAAATGTATATGGTTGTTTTCGTAAAGATTATTTCTTTTTTCAAACAATTGCAATAGTTCTTTAAGACTTGTATTTCCCATCACTGAAAATCGATTAGGTACGATTGAGAATAAATAATTGGATAACTCATTAAAAACTATATCTACATTTCTGCTTTTTGCTTTTTCAACAATTAGGAAATTCTTAATTAGTTTCTCGATTTTTATGTAATAGTTGTTATGAAAAGAATCGTATTCTTGTTGGAAATCCATAAAATATTTTGTTTTTTTATTTAAAATTAATTTTTTGATTATTTATTACACAAAGAATTTAAAAATATTTCTCAAAATAAAAAGGGGATTTTTAGGGGATTAAAAAAAGGAAAAAGGTTCAAAATATTGATTTTCAATACTTTAAACCTTTATCTCTGTTGGTCTACAAGGACTCGAACCTTGAAAGACTGCACCAAAAACAGTTGTGTTACCATTACACCATAGACCAGTTTTGCTTAACGCGAGTGCAAATTTAGTACAAATTTTATTTTACGCAAATAAATAGGTATAAAATATTAAAACAATAAATGAAATCTACTAAACACAACTCACAATAAACTTGAAATTAAACCGTTATCTCATTTGAGAAAAATTTGTTAATGCACGTTTAATTGCGTTAAAAAAAATAGTTTCTTTGTAGCAATAAAAAAAACCCTTCATTTCATATCTATATGATGAATTTTAACTTCAAAAAATGGAACACCGTCTTAGGATGGACAACATTTGCAATTGCATTAATCACATACTCTTTAACCGTTGAACCTACTATGAGTTTTTGGGATTGTGGCGAATACATTTCAACATCAGCAAAATTAGAGGTAGGACATCCGCCCGGAGCACCACTGTTCCAAATTTTAGGTGCTTTCTTTGCCATGTTTGCTACCAGTAAAGAAACTGTGGCGTTGATGGTTAATATGTTGTCGGTATTTTCGAGCGCTTTTACCATATTGTTTATGTTTTGGTCGTCAACTATGCTTTTGCGAAAAATAATTTCTCAATATTCTGAAATTGACAAAGCCAAATCCATTGTTATCTTAGGAAGTTCATTTGTTGGCGTTTTGGCATTTACCTTTTCTGATAGTTTTTGGTCCAGTGCGGTCGAAGCTGAAGTATATGCAATGGCATCCTTGTTAATTGCCTTGTTATTCTGGCTTGGTTTACGCTGGGAACAAGACATGCACACCCCAAGAGGCAACAGATGGTTGCTTCTAATTTCATTATTGATCGGCCTTTCGTTTGGTGTTCACTTCATGGCTTTACTAACCATTCCCTCTATTGGTTTTTTATATTACTTTAAAAATTACAAAAAAATCACCCTAAAGAATTTCATTATTGCCAACATTATTATTGTTGCAGTTTTATTATTTATCTTCAAACTATTACTTCCATACACCTTAGCATTCTTTGGTAAAATGGAAATCTTTATGGTAAATAGCATTGGATTACCGTTTAACTCCGGAACCATTTTTGCGCTATTATTAATAATAGCTTTTTTCTATTTTGGATTAAAATATACTCGGGAAAAAGGACATCCGTTCTACAATACCATATTATTATGTGTGCTATTTGTACTTGTTGGCTTTTCAGTATGGATGATGCTTCCCATTCGCGCCAATGCCAATGTAGTAATTAATGAAAACAAACCCTCTGATGCTGCCGAAGTTTTAGCTTACTATAACCGGGAACAATATGGAGTAAACCCACTGTTTTATGGTCCACAATACACCGATACTTTTGCAGGTTTAGATAAAGACGAACCGTATTTAGACAAAGCACCCAACTATGAAAGGGATTATAAAACAGGTAAATATGTTATCGTAAACAATTACAAAAACGCTGAACAAAATAGCGATAATAATCAAAAAGCAATACTTCCTAGACTTTGGAGCACTGACCATATAGACAATTACATGCAGTTTACTAATGTTCCAAAAGTTACGTTAAACCAAAACTATCCTTACGAGGATGACCTAGCTCAGTATGGTGTCAATATCGACAGTTTAAGTGAAGAACAAGTTAGCATGGCAGTTGGACAATTGAAAGATGAAATGGGTAAAACTATTTCTGAATTTAAAACAGCTTACGCTCAGAAAAAAATTGACAACGAAGATTATGTGTCTTTCCTAAAAAAATACAGCGACTACCTTACCATTGAAAAACCATCAACTTGGGACAACTTGAGTTTCATGGTTGAATACCAGTTTGGCTACATGTATGGCCGCTATTTATTATGGAATTTCGTTGGTAGACAGAACGACATTCAAGGGAAATATGATAATCTTGATGGAAATTGGTTGAGCGGAATTAAATTCATAGATGAAATCCATCTTGGCAAAGGAACCCAAGAAAACCTTCCCGACGATGTTAAAAATAATAAGGGTCGAAACTTGTATTATTTCTTACCTTTCTTTATTGGCCTAATCGGGTTGATGTATCACGCACAAAAAGATTTGAAAAGTTTTTATGTGTTATTAGCTTTATTCTTGTTCAACAGTATTGCCTTAAAAATATTCCTAAACGAAAGACCTTTTGAACCACGTGAAAGAGATTATGCTTTGGTGGGATCGTTCTATGTATATGCAATCTGGATTGGTTTCGGAGTGTATGCCATTTATGAAATGATCTCTGAATACATAAAGTCAAAATTAGTGGGCCCAATAGTTATTGCCTCCTGTCTTTTAGCTGCACCCATTTTGATGGCTGCTCAAAACTGGGACGATCACTCGCGCGCCAAAAAATATACTGCCCTTGCAATGGCTAAGAATTACCTAGAGTCTTGTGACCAAAATGCCATTCTTTATACTATTGGGGATAACGACACCTTTCCGCTATGGTATGCACAAGAAATTGAAGGCATCCGTACTGATATTAAAATAGTAAACACACAATTGTTCATGACCGATTGGTATATTGATCAAATGAAATTCAAAACCTATACATCAGAAGGGTTACCAATATCATTCAAACACAGTGAATATGTTGGAGACAAATTAGATTATGTGGCACATATTCCAAAAACAGAAGCGCGTTGGGAAATAAAAGCTTGGATAGATTTTATTAAAAATCCAAAATCAACAGTTGAAATGTCAAATGGGCAAACCATACATTTTTACCCAACCAATAAAATCAGAATTCCAATTGATAAAAACAACATCATTAAAAACAAGGTAGTAAATCCGAAATATTATGACGCTATCGTGCCATACATAGACTTAGACATTAAAGGAAGTGCTCTTTATAAAAATAGATTAATGGCTTTAGATGTTTTGGCTAACAACGATTGGAAAAGACCTATCTACTTCACTGGCGGAAGCTTTGGGGATGACGATTATCTTTGGATGAAAAACTACCTACAATTAGATGGTTTGGTGTATAAACTGGTACCCATAAAAACCCCCGTAGATAAAGAAAACCCATATGACATGGGCAATATTGATAGTGATAAAATGTATGAATTGGTTCAAAAATGGACTTGGGGCAACGGGGAACTGAACACCATATATCACGATCCAGAAACCAGAAAAAACAGCATATCCTATAGAACAAATATGGCTCGATTAATGGAACAGCTTATTAATGAAGGTAAAATAGAAAAAGCCAAAAAAATCATTGCTTTAGCATTAACCCAAATGCCAATGGATTATTATGGGTATTATACCATGATGGAACCTTTTGCTGGAGGTTATTATGAAGTAGGCGAAAAGGCAAAAGCCAGAGAACTATTAGAGCGATTAATGACAAAATATAAACAAAACTTAACCTATTATTCGGGAATTCAAGCCTCTATTCAAAATGGAATTGCATCCGATATTATTACTGACATTGAGCGTTACAGAAGCTTATTATTAGTTATGAAAGAACGAGGTGATGTTGCCTTTTACAATAAAAATAAGCCCGCATTTAATGCTTTCGTAAATCGATTTTCTCGCTTTGGGAGAGATTTAGAATAATTAAAAAAACAATATATTGTGCCATCTGAGAAATCATTTGGCACATTTTTTTTTATATTTAGACTATGAATTTCTGGGTAAAAACAAGCTATTTCCTTAAAACAATTTTTCCAAATTATGTTTGGGACATTCCTAATCAGGAACATAAAGTGTTCTTAACATTTGATGACGGTCCAACTCCCGAAATCACGGAATGGACTTTAGGACAGCTTAAAAAGTATAATGCCAAAGCCACGTTCTTTTGTATTGGTAACAATATTAAAACGTATCCTGAAATTTTTAAAAAAGTAATTCAAGAGGGACATGCTGTAGGAAATCACACTTTCAATCATCTGAAAGGCTGGGAAACTACTGTAGATGATTACCTAGAAAATACGGAGCTTTGCCAAGCAGCAATCAACAATCCGCAAACCGCAAACCGCTCCCTTTTTCGTCCTCCTTATGGCAAAATAAAACCTTCACAATCTAAGAAATTGAGAGCACTTGGTTATAAAATTATAATGTGGGATGTGATTTCGTATGATTTTGATAATGAAACTTCCAAAGAAAAATGTTTAGACAATGTATTGAAAAACATTCAATCCGGAAGCATAGTTGTTTTCCACGACAGTGTAAAAGCAGAACAAAATCTCAAATATACTTTGCCTATAATTTTGGAATTTCTGAAAGCAAAAGGATTTGTCTGCGCTAAAATTGAGATTGCATAAAAACAAAAAACCCATTCGTTTCCGAATGGGTTTTGTATAAAATAAGAGTGATTCTTATGCCTCAAAAGCTTGGATAGAAACAAAAGATTTGTTTTCCCCTTTTTTCTGAAACTTTACTATCCCGTCAACTTTTGCATGTAAAGTATGATCTTTACCCATGTAAACGTTTTCACCTGGATTATGTTTTGAACCTCTTTGTCTAACGATGATATTTCCAGCAATCGCAGCTTGACCACCAAAAATCTTTACGCCTAAACGCTTTGATTCTGATTCTCTACCATTCTTGGAACTACCGACACCTTTCTTGTGAGCCATGACGTATAAGTTTTATAAGTTAATATTAAATTAAATAGCTCTACCGCCGTTTAATTCGTCTTGTAATTTTTTCAATTCATCCATTTTCCCATCGGCAGCAAGTTGTGCTTGTTGTGCCCATGTAGTTGGATCTAAATGTTGAACTTTAGATTCTGAAGCGTCTAAAATTGTTTTAACATCGTCAGCAGACGTTTTCGCTAGTTTAGCAAAAGTATCAATTCCTGAAGCAACTAATGCTTCTGCAGCTTTAGGACCTACACCTTCAATAAGTGTTAAATCATCAGCTTTCTTAGATGTTTTCGGAGTTTTTTCAGCCTTTGGAGCTTCAACTTTTTCAGCTTTTGGAGCCGCTTTTTTAGAACCAGTTGCAGATATACCTTCTATCACAATTTGTGTAAGATATTGTCTGTGACCATTTCTCTTTTTGTAACCTTTTCTTCTTTTCTTTTTGAAAACGATTACTTTGTCTCCTTTTAAGTGTTGTAACACTTTGGCTTCTACTGAAGCACCTTCTATAGCTGGGGCGCCTAAAGTAATGTTACCATTGTCATCTAATAAAAGAACTTTATCAAAAGAAACTTTTGATCCTTCTTCATTTGTCAAACGGTGAACATAAACCTTTAAGTCTTTGCTTACTTTAAATTGTTGCCCTGCTATCTCTACGATTGCATACATACCAAATTGATTTATTGATTTTTAAGGTTGCAAATATACAATTATAAATTTAGTATGCAATCAGTTCCTTTAAAAAAATATACAAGAATTGCTAAAGCCTTATTTTCTCGTATTTTAAGCATCTCAGATATACTCTAGGCTACTTTTTAGCAAAAAAAAATACATAGGTGTCCATATTATTATTCTGATAAAAAATATCTTTTTTAGTGTAACAATGATTGTACTATCCCGACTTATATTCAAACACAAATTCACTAACCAAAATGAAAAAATCAATAATGGCTTTAAGCGCCGCACTTTTAATTGGAGGAGCCGCATCTGCTCAGAAAGTAGTTTTTGAAGAATACACCCTTGACAATGGTCTACATGTGGTGCTACAAAACGACC
>JBBRET010000063.1:0-6802 GCA_038202695.1 Flavobacteriales bacterium | reverse complement strand
ACAAGAATTTCCGGTTGTTGAAGCGTTGGATTGGCTGCAATATTTTTGGATAAGTTATATCATAATTACATCGGTATTACTACTTAAAATTGTTCTCAACTTCATTTCGTTATATCGATTGCTTTACCGGAACCAAGTAATAAGTAAAGAACAATTTAAACTCATCAATTTAAATGAAAATATAGCGCCATTTTCGTTCTTTAATTACATTGTTTACAACTCCGATTTGTATACTGATGAAGAGCTGCAAAGCATCCTTTTACACGAAAAAATACACAGCCAAGAAAGACATTCTATAGATGTTTTGATTGCGAAATTGTTTAGCATCATTTTTTGGTTTAACCCGTTTGTTTGGCTTTACAAAAAAGCAATTACTCAAAACTTGGAATACATAGCTGATCAAAAAGCAAGTCAGCAATTGGAAGACAAGAAATCATACCAACACGCATTATTAAAAGTAGTTTCTCATCAAAGCTGCTTGTCAATAACCAACAATTTTTACCAATCATTAATCAAAAAACGAATCGTTATGTTAAACAAAAATCAATCACACAAAAGAAACACCTGGAAGTACGCACTTGTTATCCCGGCACTTATTGGCTTTGTCTTATTATTCCAAATAAGAGTCATTGCCCAAGAAAAGTCCACATCAAACAACAGTAAAATTATAGAAACGCACGAAGGTGCAGATATAACCTTTGATTCAAAAGAAACAGAAAAAAGTTTAGGAACTATAAAAAATGTTTTCAAGGAAGAGAAAATCATCACAGACATTTCAAAAATAAAGAGAAATTCAAATGGTGAAATTATTGCAATATACATTAAAATGAAATCCGAAGATGGAAGAAAAAAAGAGTTGCGAATTAATCAAAACACACCAATAGATGAGATTCTTATTTATACTATAAGATTGGAAAGTGGTCTTTATGATTTTGGAATAAAACATTTGAATAAAAAGGAAGCTGGTATTATTAGAAACGAAATACATAAAAAAAGAGAAGGAATTGGCAACAATAATAGTAATGAAAATACCATTGCTTATAACTATACCGACAGTATTAAAGTTGTAGGTAATTTTGATTTAGATCTCAAAGTTCCAGAGTTGCCAGAAGCTCCAGTATTTCCAGAACATTTTTGGAATGACTCTGATACTCAAACGAAAATAGTAATCGAAAAAGAGGGAAAAGAGGCATTGGTAATATTTAACGGAAAAGTTGTTTCTGGTGACGAAAGTATTATTTCTAAAAAGGAATTAGATCAATTAGTAGAGAAATCAAGTCCATCAAATAAATCGTTTCGTCATTCAGCATCTGACAAGAATAAAAACCATACCATCATTAACGGTACAGATGTAATGAAAATCAGAACTGACGCGATGGAGAATGCAAGAGTACAAATCAAAGGAATGCAACAACAAGTAGATAAAAAAATTAGAATTGCAAATGGTGATTGGAAACAAGTACAAACAGAATTAGATAAATCTAAAGCAGATCTGGATAGAAGCAAACCAGAAATGGAAGCAGAAAAAGCTGCATTAATTGAGGCCAAAAATGAAATGGTAAAAGCCAAAGCAGAACTAGAAGCAGCCAAAGAAGCACTTCAAAAAGCAAAAGCAGAACTTAAACCCAGAAAATAATTATTATAAAAAAGTAAGTCCTTAAAGAGTTGCTTTTTTATATTTTTACCTAAAACTTTCACTATGTATAAACTCCTCGCCAAACTCAATAAACTGTTACTTCCTAGTTTCACCAAGCAGCAATTAGATTTGGCTAAAGCCAAGAAATGGCAAATGGTCCTAATTGGCTGGCGGTTTTATGTAACAAAAAAAGCTTTAGAAAATTCAAAATAAATTTCACTTATTCATTTGCGAATTTAATAGTATTTCTTATATTTGCACCCACAAAAAAGGCCTTGTGGCGCAACTGAATAGCGCACTTGATTACGGCTCAAGAGGTTACTGGTTTGAATCCAGTCAAGGTCACTCAAGAATGGAAAGCTCCGATGAAAATCGGAGCTTTTTTTGTATAAAAAATGATGTTGAGCTTGCTCATAAATCAATTTTTATACAAAAAAAGATTTTTCAATCTCTGATTGAAAAATAGCTTTCCATTACCAATACGGAGCTTATTCTGGAACTTGCGAAGCAAAATCAAAAAATGATCTGATTGAAAAATAGCTTTCCATTACCCTGCAGAACATGATTTAGAGCAAAATCTACAACAGTATTTTTGTTTGAATTTAATAGGGTTTTAATACAGGAAATTGTTTGATAACAACATACACCTACTAACGAAAAAAATAATGGGATTTTCCAAAAAATTAAGCAGTAATTGGTTTTTCTTAACAATTCTAATTCTCGCCTCGCCTATAGCAATGGCACAAAACAATGAAAACATTACAGACTCTTTAGAACTAAGGTCAGTAAAGCGGAATAATGACAACTTTAATCAAAAACTGTCGACTGAAAATAGTCGATATCAAATTAGGGGTTCTGTCATAGATACTTCAGCTATTGTGATATCAAAGTGCACAAAATTTAATTATAAACCACTCCTAATACCATCCGCTTTAATTGCGTATGGATTTATAGGACTGAATAGCAATCAATTAAAAGAAATCGACCAAAGCATTAGCAATGAAGTAATGCGCGCTAATCGTAAAAAAACAACTTTAGATGATTATTTGGAATATGCACCTGCGCTATCCGTTTATGCTCTGAATTGTATTGGTGTAAAAGGGAAAAACAATTTTAGAGACAGAAGCATTGTATTAGCAACCTCATTTTTTTTGGTTTCAACGACGGTAAAGACCTTAAAAAAAGTAACAAAAATAGAACGACCTGATCACTCTAACAACGATTCTTTCCCGTCTGGACATACTGCAATGGCATTTATGGGTGCTGAATTTTTGTATCAGGAATATAAAGACGTGTCAATATGGTATGGCATTTCGGGTTATGTTGTGGCTAGTGCAACCGGAGTTTTGCGTATTTATAACAACAAACATTGGCTTACAGATGTTGCCACCGGAGCGGGTATTGGAATTCTGGGGACTAAAGCAGCAAATTGGGTCCAGCCTTATATCACAAAATATATTTTTGGAGCACCAATTGCCAAGAAATCAAATGTCGCAATGTTGGTTCCGTATTATGACGGAAAACAAACGGGAGGTACTTTTGTATTGAGTTTTTAAATAATTTCTTTGGGTGTAAAAAATATAAAAAATGACATTAACTGCGGCAAAGAATTATTTTTTTCATCTAATTAAAGAGGATGCTTTTATTATTTAATAATATGTAAAGCAGTTATTTTACAATCATAAACTCTGAACGTCTGTTTTGAGCGTCTTGTTCTGGCGTACATTTTGTTCCACATTTTACTTTTTGATCAGTACTCCCAAATCCTTGTCCTGAAATACGCTCTTTTGCAATTCCTTTAAAAATTAAGTATTGCACGGTAGACTGTGCTCGTTTTTCAGATAAATTTAAATTATAATTTGCAGAACCTTTAGAATCAGTATGAGATTTTACAAAAATTACCATTTTTGGATATTCTTTCATTACTTTAACCAACTTATTTAGTTCGACCGCACCTTGCGCTGTAATGTTACTTTTATCATATTCAAAATAAACTGGATTCAAAATTACTTCTGTATCCGTTATAATCACACTTGCTGGTTCTAATGCCACTTCAACAATAGTTTCACCAGCTTTAGAAGGCATTACGACTGCGGTAGCATTCTCAAAATTTTGTGCAGCAACACGCAATCCATAACCCACATTGCATTCTACATCATAGAACACTTTACCTTGATTATCAGTTTTTTTCGTTTCAATAACATTCCCTTTTGCGTCTGATATTGCTACTTCAGCATTCGCTATAACTGCTTTAGTTTTGCTATTAGTCACAACAATAATGGCTTGAGCTTTACAAACTGGAGTAGCTGCAAAAATAGCATCAGCGCCATTTCGATTCGACGAAAAATAACCCATATTAGCTTTTTTATTGAAGCTAAAAGAAAAATCATCTTTTTCAGTATTTACAGGTTTCCCAATGTTTTGGGGTTGTTCATTTGCATTTAAATTGATTTTAAACACATCATAACCACCTAAACCTTGACGACCTGAGGATGCAAAATACAGCTCATTATCAGTTGTAATAAATGGAAAATTTTCTCGGTCAGCGGTATTGACATTGGTGCCTAAATTTATTGGCTTTCCATATCCATTAGTTTCAACTGATAGTTTCCAAATATCAGATTCTCCGATTCCACCGGGCATATTTGAAGCAAAATATAAAGTTTTTCCGTCTTGACTTAAACTCGGATTGGTAACAGAATAGCTGGTACTGTTAATGGGTAATGCTTCAACATTTGACCATTTGCCATCAACTTTGGTAGCTTTATAAATTCCCTGTTGCCCTACTCTGGTATTGCTCTTTTTACTCTTTTCATATTGCCCTTCGCTATGACCGTCTCTGGCAAAAAACAGGGTAGTACCATCTGCACTTACTGTTACTGGTCCATCATGAAACGGCGTATTTAATTCTTTAACTGGTGAAGGTTGTGAAAAACTTCCGTTATCTTCTCTGGTTGCTTTGTATATATCAAGATAAGGCTGGTCATTAAAATTATCTGTTTTATTAGAATTGTTTCGAGTACTTGCAAAATAGAGTATGTTGTCATTGGTCAAAACTGCTCCAAAATCACTTTGACCTTTATTTTTAATATTGGTCTCTGCAACATCAAATAATTTAGTGGTATTTGTTAAACTCGGAATGTAATTTGGGTTAGCCAAATGCTCTTTAGCTCTCTCATCTTTTGGAATCATTTTGGCAAAAACATCCATTTGTTTGTTGGCATCTTGATATTTTCCTAAAGTTTTCAGAGTTTGTGCATAGCGATAATACGTTTCAGCATCTGCTTTTCCTTTAACCGCTTTTGCATACCATTTTGAGGCATTTTCAGAATCAAAAACGTTATAATAGCTTTCTGCTAATTGAGTAAAAACATATTCGGTAGCATTTTTACTTTCAGCTAACTTCAAGTATTCTTCAATAGCAGCTACATACTGATAACTTTCAAAAAGACTATCAGCTTTTGCTGTAGCACTATTTTGAGCATAACTACATGTTAAAATTATCAAGGTGAATACTGTAATTACCGTTTTTTTCATGGGAAGTACTTTAAAAAAATGTTATCGAATCCGAAACTTGTTTGACAAATTTAAATCAAATAACAACATAAAATCAATACAAATTAAAACAGCTGTTATGATTCATCAATTTCAGGGTCATGTTTCTATTTTATTTGAACCAAAATTATTACTTAAAGTGAATTAGAGCTCAAAATAATCTTGCTGTCTTTAAGGTACTTTTATTTTCAATTTTAAAAAGAATGGTAAAATTGTTGAACAACTAATGAAGTTGGTTTCCTTTTGTGGACTTCAAACGGAAAGAGGTTTTACAATTTACTACTATAACTTCCATACAAATCTTTGAATTGATAGCCTTCTTCTACTCTGTCTTTACTCAATTTATCATATTCAACCAAACCCCAAAGTACAAATTCTTTTAAAAAATATTTATCTTCCAACGGTATTTCGGGTTGGTATTTATGAATTAAATCTTCTAAAGGTTTTACAGCGTCCAATTGCTTTTTATATTCTAAATCTGTTGCATCGTCTAATAATTCGAATCCGTTTTCGAAAAAAAACCATTCCAATACTTTTGCAAACGGACTAGAATCAGCATCGCGTTCCAATTTTTCAATTTTCGGAAAATAAGCTGGAAAAAAAGTATGAATGGCATCGCCAATTAAATGCTGGGCAACTCCTGCTGCACCTTCTTGTTTATAGATCTTTGTATCTTGCCATTTGTTGCTTGCGGTGGACTTCTATGGCAATATATTTGCTATTTCTTTAAAAAACCCGTTACGTGAAATCCAATTTTTGCTACTATAAAATGAGAAACAATTAGACTTTTTTATTATATCTTTGAGCACTCCTAAATTGATTTTTATTTTTTTTTCAACACAATTTTTGCCAATCCTTCTGGAGGTACAAACCAAGTTTAAATCATTTTAGCAATACAATCAACCTAATTATCGAAAATTAGTTGTTCTCTTTATTGAATTCGTAGTTTTCTTATTTATCAAAAAATACTTGTCTTTTTCTATGCAGCAGCTTCATCATTGTCCTATTTGCGAAAGCAGTTCTATCGCTACTTTTATAAAAACAACTGCTCAGATGCATTCGAGTAAAGAATTATTTAATTTTGATCAGTGTGATTCTTGTCATCTTGTTTTTCTAAATCCGCGGGTAGATTTAGATGAACTACACCAGTATTACACTTCCTATTACTTGCCGTATCGCGGTGCAAAAGCTTGGGGAAGGTTTGAAAAATTGGTAGAAGGAAGCCAAAAGAAGTTAGATTTAAGAAGAGTGCAGCGCGTAAAAAATGCACAATCAATTACATCAGAGACCTTAATTTTGGATGTTGGTTGTGGCAATCCAAGTTTTCTAAAAGCGTGTCAGGAACATTTGAATTGTAAAACATTGGGCATCGATTTTAGTGATGAAGGTTGGAAAGACCAAGACGTTCAATTTGAGGGATTGGATTTGAAAGTAGGAGAAATTAAGGATTTACCAAGCAATTTGCAGCCAGATGTAATCACAATGTGGCATTATTTAGAGCACGACTACACGCCTCTAGAAAATTTAATCTATCTTAAAAAAATTGCAAAACCGTCTACTAAACTGATCATAGAAATCCCAAATTTTGATTCTACAAGTAGAAAAAAGTAT
>JBBRET010000062.1:0-7552 GCA_038202695.1 Flavobacteriales bacterium | reverse complement strand
GCCGATTTTGGTGGAGAAGTAGAGCGTGTATTAAACATGGCGGATGGAGTTTGCCTATTAGTAGATGCTTTTGAAGGTCCAATGCCGCAAACGCGTTTTGTATTGCAAAAAGCAATCGACTTAGGTTTGAAACCTTGTGTTGTGATCAATAAAGTAGACAAAGAAAACTGTACTCCAGAAGAAGTTCACGAAAAAGTTTTCGACTTAATGTTTGAATTGGGTGCAGAAGAATGGCAGTTGGATTTTCCAACCGTGTATGGTTCAGCTAAAAATAACTGGATGTCGGATCATTGGGATAATATAACAGATAATGTGGAAGCTTTATTAGATATGGTTATCGAACATGTTCCAGCACCAAAAGTATCGGAAGGAACACCTCAAATGTTAATTACCTCATTAGATTTCTCCTCATTTACGGGTCGTATCGCGATCGGTCGTTTAGAAAGAGGTGAGTTAAAAGAAGGAATGCCAATTTCTTTGGTTAAACGAGATGGGAAAATCCTAAAATCAAGAATTAAAGAATTACACACTTTTGAAGGTCTTGGTCGTAAAAAAGTCGAAAGCGTAATTGCAGGTGATATTTGTGCCATTATTGGTATCGAAGGTTTTGAAATTGGCGATACTATTGCGGACTTTGAAAATCCAGAAGCTTTGCAAACCATTGCTATTGATGAGCCTACAATGAGTATGTTATTCACCATTAACGATTCTCCTTTCTTTGGTAAAGAAGGTAAATTTGTAACATCAAGACACATTAGAGATCGATTGACAAAAGAATTAGAGAAAAACTTGGCCATGAAAATGGGTGAGACTGATTCTGCTGATAAATTTATGGTTTTTGGTCGTGGAGTGTTACACTTATCGGTTCTTATTGAAACCATGAGAAGAGAAGGGTATGAAGTGCAAATTGGCCAACCACAAGTTATTATCAAGGAAATTGACGGTAAAAAATGTGAGCCTATCGAAGAATTAACAATCGACTTACCAGAACATTTATCCGGAAGAGCAGTTGAATTTGTTACTATCCGTAAAGGTGAAATGTTGAGCATGGAAGCTAAAGGAGAGCGTATGATTATAAAATTCAATATTCCGTCACGTGGAATTATCGGATTGCGTAATCAGTTGCTTACGGCTACTGCTGGTGAAGCTATTATGGCGCACCGTTTCATTGGATACGAACCTTTTAAAGGAGAAATTCCAGGAAGAAATAACGGTTCGCTAATCTCTATGGAAAACGGAAAAGCGATTCCATATTCTATCGATAAATTACAAGATCGTGGTAAATTCTTCGTTAACCCTAATGACGAAATTTACGAAGGTCAAGTTATTGGAGAAAACTCTCGTAGCGATGATATGAGTATCAACGTTACTAAGATGAAGAAACAATCTAACGTTCGTTCGTCTGGAAATGATGAAAAAGCAAGGATTATTCCACCAATCATTTTCTCACTAGAAGAAGCTTTAGAGTACATTCAAAAAGATGAATATGTTGAGGTTACTCCAAAATCAATTCGTTTGAGAAAAATATATTTAACTGAAAACGACAGAAAACGTTTTAAAATGTAATTTTTTTTCAAGATATAAAAAAACCCTTTCAGTCATGAAAGGGTTTTTTGTTTGGATTTATTTACTGCGTCAGTTAGCTTTGCTTGGGTCAGGAGCTAATCCGGCTTTCCGCTATATTCCCGATGAAAAATCGGGAGATGCCGCTACAATCCGGGCTAGGCTATTGCTTCAATAAGAACTCAAGTGGAATATCCAATCGTTCCGCCCAAGATTTTTCAGAATGGTCTTTTCCAGGAAAGAATTGCGTCCTCCAGTTTTTAGACGTATACCCTTTTGCAGCCATAATCAAATCAACCTTTTTTTGAAGTGTCGGATATAAAGCATCCAAAGTTTGATCTCCATAATCAAAATATATTTTGTGACTTTTTGGATTCGGAAGGTGTCGTCTCAAATAACTAAAAAATGCAGATGGAATCGGATTGTCATCCAATGTGTAAATTCCAGGCCAATGTGTCGAAATACAAGCCGCACCGCCAAAAACTTTAGGATATTCACAAATCGCGTACAGCGAAATTAATCCGCCCATACTCGAACCCGCAATGAAAGTATTTTGTCTATCAGTTTTGGTCGAAAAAGTTTTGTCAATGAATGGTTTTAATTCGGTTACAATAAATTTTAAATAGGAATCAGAAATGGGTTCGAAGGCACTATCAATTCTTCCCTTTTTAATTAAAATGTCAGAAATTAACTTTTGTTGTTCAGTAGTTAGTTGTTCAAAGGCTTTTTGTGGAAAATATTCGGGATGCCGCTTTTGTCCGGTATTCCAAATCCCTACTACAATGAATTTTTGAGTTTTATTTGCTGCAATCAATTTTTCGGCAACTTCATCAACTTCCCATGCTTGCTTATTCCAAGTGGTGTTTGCATCAAAAAGCATTTGCCCGTCATGCATATATAAAACGGCATATTTTTCGTTTGAAGAATAACCATTGGGTAACCAAACAGCAACAGAACGAGAAGCGACAAATTGCGATTTGAAATTGGAAAAATGTTCAATCTTTCCTGATGTCACGTTTACTTCTTGTGAAGTCGCACTCAATGCAGTAAGTATGCAAATAGTTGTTAAAAGCTTTTTCATTATCTTATCGTTTTAATGCAAAATGCCCTTTAGCACTCCTGCCATCTTGCAATTCTATACTAAACCAATAATCATCTGCAGGCATAGCTTTTCCGTTAAAGTTTCCGTTCCAACCCAAGCCAATTGCACTAATCTGCTTTATCAATTTCCCAAATCTGTCAAAAATATAAATTATCGCATTGGTATTTGTCACTATTGGATTGGCGTTTCTAATGTTCCAATAATCATTATAACCGTCGCCATTTGGGGTAAAATATTTTGGTATCTGCATCAAATAAAATTCTTGTGATACGGTTCCACAACCCTTTTTGTCACGAACATAAGCGGTGTAAACCAAACCACTCAAATTAGTAAAAATTGGACTTGCCTGAAAAGTAACTCCATCAATAGAATATTCATAATTTCCAGTGCCAGAAACAATAATTTCTATCGCACTGTTATCCGTTAGGTCATTAATTGCTATATCCGTTATGGTTGCAATTTCAGAACCTAAGACAGTAAAAGTTTTTTGTTTGGTGCAACCATCAGAATTCTCAATACTCACAGTATATGTTCCGGGATTAGAAACCTGAATGGATTGTGTAGTTTCACCTGTATTCCAAGTATACGATAGGTATCCAAAATCTGCAGTTAAATCAATTGGATTGTTGTTACAAATACCAATAGTTTCATCGGTAATGGCAGCAGTAAATGCATTGATATTTAGCAATACCGGAATTGGCGCATAACAATTACTGTTGTCAATTTTGGCATAAATAGTTTGCTGAAAAGCTGTTGAAAGCGTAAACGAGTTTGGTAAAGCCGTTACACCAGTTGAACTGCTATAAAAACGAACTTGATAGCTTGCGGGTAAATTTGAAAATAGCGTTGGAACAATATCACTCAAGGTAATGGTTGAAATTCCGTCCTGAATCGCATCACTATCACAAAAAGTATATGTAGTTTGATTCGTTACAAGCTGAGGAGCAAATTCTAAATTTATAGCTGCCGTGGTAGTTGTACACGTTGGAGAATAAACGGTAGTAAGCGAATAACTTCCGTTTTGAGTAGTTGTGTAAGGTGGACTAAAACTCAATGTGGGATTAGTTGCTCCCGGAATTGGATTTGAATTGAAATTCCATTGGTAGCTTATAGCGCCAGCTGATGCTCCGTTTAAAATTAGGTTTTCGATTGGACAAACTGCATTGTTATTAGCAAATGTTCGATCTGGACCTAAATTGACTCCAATTGAAAAACTACTTCCTTTAAGAAAAATAGCCGAATCGTATCGGTAGTTTCCTTCATCTGCAATAACTAATTTAATGTGGTATTGTCGTCCCGGAATTACGGCGGATTGTGCCGTTAAGACTTTAGTTTGTCCATTAAAATTTGTGGGATATTCCGTTGGATTAAAAGCATCAAAATACTGTTCGTTTTGTGCTGGACAAATTGTTCCTGAACCACGAACTGTATTGACTTTTACTGGAATATTGGTATTGGGAATTACGGCTAAATTTGTATAATTTGCACTTGATGATTCTTTTAATAAAAAGGCAAAGCCATCAGTAAAATTACATTGATTTGAACTGGGATTGGTTAAATATTGTTCAGATGAAAATAGGTAATCAAAACTAATTTGTGGTCCAAGAGGTACAAAATCAAATTCGAGTATTGTTGCATTAAAAGTATTGTTTAAACCTAATGCTTGATTTAAATCTGAATCGCCAAGCCAACCCATTCCACCACCATCATCAGAAATAAAATCATTAGGACCACGGGCATTAATAATTTTTCCAGTGCTGAGAATTATGCCTTCCGCAAAAGGAAAAGTTGAACCGTTGGCATTAAAATAGCCATAGCTTTTTTCTCCCAAAGCAAAATTGCCACCCGAAACGGAAACATTGGAAACAAAAGTGCATCCCGAATTAATCAAGACATTCTCTATTAACTGAATTGGTGTTTGAGTTTCATCAGTAGTGATGTACTGTGCTGAAGCGGTACCAAAAACAAGTAGTAGTAAGAAGTGGTATTTTTTAAGAAGCATGATTTTTATTAGTATGCAAAGGTACTATTATCTTTTTAATGCAAAGTGTCCTTTGGTACTTCTCCCGTCTTCAAATTGTATGGCATACCAATAATCGTCTCCCGGTAAAAGTTTTCCGTTGTAAGTGCCGTCCCAACCTTCGCCTTGTGCACTGATTTGCTTCAGTAGTTTGCCATATCGGTTAAAAATATAGACTCGAGTAGTTTTATTAGTGTTTTTTTCAATCCCTTTAATTTGCCAATAATCTTGAAATCCGTCACCATTTGGCGTGAAATAATTTGGTATACCCAAAACATAAACGGTTTGATACACTAGTCCACATCCATTTCTATCTTCAATTGTAATTATATGTTCTCCGGGAAGTGCATGGTCAAAGAAATTAGATTGTTGAAAGAGGCCGTCATCCAAACTAAACCAAAAGTCACCACTACCTCCGACATCAACTGTAATTGAATTTACTTGAACCAAATCAACAACTCCAATAGCATTTAACAAAGGAATTTCAGAGGTTCCTACATTAATAGTAACAGTTTTTGAACAAGTAGATACAGTATTAGTAGCGGTAACGGTGTAATCTCCGGGTAGCAATACAGTAATGTTTTGTGTGGTTTCCCCGTTAGGAAGCCATGCAAAAGTATAGTTAGCAAGAGGGTCCGTTATTGTATTTAAATTTACTGGACGATTGGGCAGGTTTCTACACAAAATTCCATCAATTGCAATGGAAACCTGAGGAAGTTCAGCGACCTCAATTCGGATGATGTGGATTCCGATGCAATCATTACCACTTTCAACTCTGACATAAATATCTTGATCTGAAAATTGATCTGTTACGATGAGATTTTGTTCCAGTAAAGCATCATTTATAGAATTGTAATAAGTAACTGTAGTTCCCGTGGTTTCAAAACCAGCTGCTGCTAAATTAAAAGTAGTGATGCCATCTTCAATGCTATCATCGCAATTTCGCAACGTGACCGTTGTTGTTGGGGTTACATTTACGTTAAGAATTAATGTTGTAAGGCTGAAACAACTTGTTGATGGGTTAGTCACTTTCACCGTTAATGTTTGCGGATTTGAAGTGTTGTTGAATTGGGTATTTTGCTCGTCAAGGTTATTCAATGCATCATTTGAGTTAAGGTAAAATTGAACAGTTAGCCCATTGTCACCGTTTGTTAAACTTGCACTTGCTTGCGTCAGATTGAATGTGGTTAAACCATCAGGAAAAAGTTCAAAATCACATTGCGTCAGCTGAGAAGGAGTAACCGTTGGAGAACTATTGATGATGATAGTAAATGATTTATATGCTGTACATCCATTGACTGTATTTTGCACTTTTACCCATAAAATTTCATTGGTAAAAGCTACTTGATTGGTATAATTATCGGGTAAATTAATACTGTCGTTGTTGGTTCTGTGAAAGGTAATAGTATTGTTCGGGTCTGCATTCAACAGAATTCTGATTTCCGATAAATCAAAAACAGCAAATCCATCGTTATCACCGTCACATTCTTCTAAGTTGTTTACATCTGGTATACTAAATGGCGTTATGGTGATTGTAAATGGGGCAATATCAAAACAACCCGAGATTGAATTTTCTAAACGAATGTAGACAGTTTGCGGATTGGTTGTATTGCTAAAGTTGGTTGGATTTGAAATTGTATTGACTGAAATTGTAGCATCATTTTCTGTTAAATAATACGTGGCTACAATATTGTTTTGAGTACCAATTGCTGTGGTTTGATTTTGAGTTAGATCAACTTCAGTAGAATCGTCAGGTAAAGAATCGGTATCACAAGTTTCAATGTTTAAGGCGCCAGTTAAAACGTCATTAATCAACGGTGGATCACTAAAAGTGGCAGTTCCAGTCCAATCTAGAGAAAAATTTCCATCACCAACAGCTCGGTCAACAACAATATAGTACGTTTCTCCAGCAACCACATCAAGCCAATGAACAAAATTATTTCCTGCTGCTCCTGGACCTTCTGATTCATCAGTTTCATTTTCGTCAAGTCCGGTCAAATTACTTGTAGATCCCGATGCGATTGGATTGGTAGTAGAACATCTTATTGCGTTTCCCAAATTTTGACAATCGGAAACAGGTCCAAAAACAAAAAAGTCAAAATCAATATTTAAATTATTATTTTCTGGGGTTATTATAAAACCTAAAGTTCCATCGGTTTTTATAGTCGCTTTTATCCACAACGAATTTGTTTCTTCACTACCACAAGTGTTTAGATTGGTTATTTCTTGAATGCCAATTCCTTGTACTTCAAGATCATTAAAATTAGTGTTTCCACACGATAGAATAGCATTTACACAATCATTCTGAGAAAAACTCATTTGAAAACAAACGAGTAGGAGCAGAATAAATGATGCTTTGATTAAATTCATTGGTATGTTTTGGTTTAGCGTTTTAATGCAAAATGCCCTTTGGCACTTCGTCCATCTTCAAACTGAATAGTATACCAATAATCGTCTGCTGGCATTGCGCGTCCGTTAAATGTTCCGTCCCAACCTTGACCTGTTGTTCCTATTTGTTTTACTAGTTTTCCGAAACGATCAAAAATGTAAATTACTGAACGAAAATTAAATTGCGCACTGACTCCTTTTACATTCCAAGTGTCGTTGTAGCCATCGCCATTTGGTGTGAAAAACTGCGGAATCTGCATCAAATAAAATTCTTGAGAAACGGTGCCGCAGCTATTTTTATCGCGAACATAAGCGGTGTAAATCAAGCCGCTTAAACTAGTAAAAATAGGATTAGTCTGAAAATTTATTCCATCGATAGAATATTCATAATTTCCATTTCCAGTTGTAATAATTTCAATAGAAGCGTTATCATTCAAATCGTTAATTACGATAGTTGTTATTGTTGCAATTTCAGAACC
>JBBRET010000061.1:0-7780 GCA_038202695.1 Flavobacteriales bacterium | reverse complement strand
ATTGACGTTTGGTTTGATAGCGGTGCAATGCCTTATGCACAATGGCATTATCCATTCGAGATGCCCAACCTAAATCCTTCCCAAAGGGAAGGACTTAAAAAAACACCTCTTTATCAAACTGCCAGAAAATCAAGCTATCATTTTTTAGAAGAATTAAAACAAAAAAATAAAAATAATCCAACACAAGCAGAAAATGCTCTATGGTTAAAGTTAAAAGGTAAAAAACTTGAAAATTTTAAATTCAGAAGACAACATGTTATTGATGAATTCATTACTGATTTTATTTGTTTATCCAAAAAACTAATTGTAGAAGTAGATGGGGGTTATCATACCAGACCTGAAATAATAGAAGCTGACGCTTTAAGAACAAATATATTAGAACAAGATTTAGGATATAAGGTTATTAGATTTACCAATGAGGAGGTTTTAACAAATATTGAAGAGGTTTTAGAAAAAATCATAATAGCATTAAATCAACGTACGGTCGCGGAAGTCCTTCCCTTTGGGAAGGAGTTAGGATGGGCTACAGCCGATTTTATTGCGGAAGGCGTTGACCAAACTCGTGGTTGGTTTTATACATTGCATGCTATTGGAACGTTAGTTTTTGATAAAATAGCTTATAAAAATGTGGTGTCGAATGGTTTGGTTTTGGACAAAAACGGACAAAAAATGTCCAAACGTTTAGGCAATGCTGTTGATCCGTTTACCACTTTAGCAGAATATGGTCCAGATGCTACTCGTTGGTATATGATTGCGAATGCCAATCCTTGGGACAACTTGAAATTTGATATTGAAGGCGTGGCTGAAGTGCGTCGTAAATTCTTCGGAACATTATACAACACGTATTCGTTCTTTAGTTTGTATGCCAACATTGACGGATTTAATTATACGGAAGCCGAAATTCCACTAAACGAAAGACCTGAAATTGACCGTTGGATTTTATCAGAATTACATACATTAATTAAAATTGTTGATGAAGCTTATGCTGATTATGAACCAACAAAAGCCGCTCGTGCGATTTCTGAATTTGTTCAAGAAAACTTAAGCAACTGGTATGTTCGGTTGTGTCGAAGAAGGTTTTGGAGAGGTGACTATGAAAAAGATAAGATTGCAGCGTACCAAACACTATATACTTGTTTGATAACTGTAGCAAAATTAGGCGCTCCGATAGCTCCGTTTTTTATGGACAAACTTTATAGAGATTTAACACAGGCTACACATTCAGAGGATTTTGCATCCGTACATTTGGCGCAATTCCCAATTTCAGTTGAAAACTTTGTTGATAAATCACTTGAAAGCAAAATGATGAAAGCACAGACCGTTTCGTCATTGGTTTTATCACTTCGAAAAAAAGAAATGATAAAGGTACGCCAACCCTTGCAAAAGGTTATCATTCCTGCCTTTGACGCTAATTTTAAGGCTGAAATCAATGCGGTTTCCGATCTGATAAAAGCAGAGGTAAACGTTAAAGAAATTGAACTCCTAGACGATGCTTCAGGTGTTTTAGTTAAACAAATTAAGCCCAATTTTAAGGCACTTGGACCCCGTTTCGGAAAAGACATGGGTTTGATTGCCAAAGAGATACAGAATTTTTCGAAAGAACAAATTAACGAACTGGAAAACAAAGGAGCGCTAATGGTGGTTATTTCAGGAAATAACATAATTTTAACAACTGAAGACGTTGAAATAACTTCTCAAGATATTCCGGGTTGGTTAGTGGCAAATGCTAATGGTATTACCGTTGCATTAGACATCACCTTGACAGACGAATTGGTAAAAGAAGGAATAGCAAGAGAATTAGTAAACCGAATTCAGAACCTTCGAAAAGACTCTGGATTTGAAGTAACAGACAAGATTAAAGTGCATTTACAAAGCAACCAGGAATTAGAAAATGCCGTAAGTGCTAATGAAAATTACATCAAATCAGAAACATTGACCGAAACGTTAGACTTTGTGGCCGATTTGAAAGAAGGAATTGAAATAGAATTTGACACTATAAAAACTAAAATATTAATCTCAAAATAGCATAAAGATGGTAGAAGAAAAAATGAGATACTCAGATGCAGATTTAGCAGAGTTCAAAGAAATTATTATAAACAAAATGGAGAAGGCTAAAGTCGACTTAGAGTTGATAAAAAGCGCTTACATGAACGACTTAAACAACGGTACTGATGACACCTCGCCAACGTTTAAAGCATTTGAAGAAGGTAGTGAAACCATGTCTAAAGAAGCCAACTCACAGTTAGCTATTCGTCAAGAAAAGTTTCTACGCGATTTAAAAAATGCTCTTTTCCGTGTAGAAAATAAAACTTATGGGGTTTGTAAAGTAACCGGAAAACTGATTTCTAAAGAAAGATTGCGTGTTGTTCCGCATGCAACAATGAGTATCGAAGCCAAAAATTTACAACGATAAAACTTTTTCGTTTACTGAAGTAGCGCTCCAAAACGGAGCGTTATTTTTTAGAAAAATAACGCTATTTTTGCGCCATTAAAATACAAGAAATGTCATTAAGGAATTCTATTCTAATTATTGCAATTATTTTATTAGTTGACCAATTCGTCAAAATCTATATCAAAACTAATTTTGTTTATGGTGAAGCCGGTCAAATTGATGTTGCCAATTGGTTCAAAATATTACTAATTGAAAACGAAGGAATGGCTTGGGGAACGAAAATACCAGGCATGCATGGCAAACTAATATTGACCATTTTCAGAATTTTAGCCGTATTTGGTATTGGATATTGGTTGTATGATGCTAGCACTAAACACAGTTCACCCTATTTAATGGTTGCCATTGCATTGATTTTTGCCGGAGCAGTGGGTAATATTATTGATTCTGTTTTTTACGGAGTTATTTTTGATGACAGCTACGGCCAGTTAGCCACTTTATTTGCCGAAAAACCATCCGGAACTTGGTTTCACGGTAAAGTAGTCGACATGTTGTACTTTCCAATCATAGAGGGTAATTTCCCAAAATGGATACCGGTTTATGGTGGTGAGCCGTTCAAATTCTTCAATGCTATTTTTAATATTGCAGATATGGCCATTTCAACAGGCGTTGGAATCTTGATTGTTTTCAACAAAAAATCATTTGCTAAAAAAGAATCTATCGGAACGAATAGTTAGCCGTTGGTGTAACACAATAATCCAATCGGATATCACTTTCAAAAATACCTTCAATGCTTTCCTCAGGCGCAAAGAAAGACAATCCTATTTTAATTACCTCTGGATTGCATTGGGCTAAAAAGACATCATAAAATCCTTTGCCGTAACCTACCCGATTGCCTTTTTTATCATACGCTAGAAGCGGTACAAAAACCACTTCAATTTTAGCATTCGGGACTTCAATTCCGTCAACAGGTTCGTAAATATTGTGTTGGTTTTTTTGGAACTTAGTATTGTCTGTCAACAAATAATGGGTCATCTGACGCGTTTCAAAATTACTTTTAGACACTACAACTTCCTTATCTTTCCCAGCTAATATCTGAAGAATGAATTCGGTTGCAACTTCTTTCTGTTCTTCAATAGTCATAAATAAATGGAAATAGGTTTTCTCCCAAATAATAAGCTGCAGTAAGTTGTTGGCTATTGCCAGACTTTTATCTTCTATTTCCTCTAGCGATAATTCCTGACGTAAGGCTTTGTATTTCGTTCTGAGTGTTGATTTATTCATTCGGTAAATTTAAAAATTAAATTCGATGTCGTAGATTTGAAATTCATGATTTCCCGTTAACTTTGTTTTTATGAACAATCCTTCGCTCGAACTTCAAATACAAACGCTTCCGGAAAATCCTGGTGTTTATCAGTATTATGATAAAGAGGATAAAATTTTGTATGTTGGCAAAGCCAAAAATCTCAAAAAAAGAGTGGCTTCATATTTCAATAAAAACCATGATAATGCCAAGACAAATGTTTTAGTTAGGAAGATTGTCACGATAAAACACATTGTAGTTTCCTCTGAACAGGATGCGCTTTTGTTAGAAAACAATCTGATAAAAAAACTACAGCCACGCTATAATGTATTGCTACGAGATGATAAAACCTATCCGTGGATTTGCATCAAAAAAGAACCTTTTTCTAGAATATTTCCAACACGCCGAATGATTAAAGACGGTTCCGAATATTATGGCCCGTATACCAATTTTAAAACAGTAAACACTATTTTAGATTTAATCAAAGAACTGTATCCGCTGCGAACATGCAACTATGATTTGAGCGAAAACAACATTAAAACGAATAAATACAAAGTCTGTCTCGAATTTCATATTGGGAACTGCAAAGGACCTTGTGAAGGATTAGAACCATTAGAAGAATATCAAAAACAAGTAGAAGCCATTCGCCAAATTTTGAAAGGGAATTTCAAAGACAGCATGCGCGATTTTAAAAATCTGATGCAAGATTACGCAGCACAAATGAAGTTTGAAGCCGCTCAAAAAATAAAAGATAAAATTACTGTTTTAGAAAACTACCAATCGCGCTCAACCATTTTGAATCCAAAAATCTCCAATATTGATGTTTTTTCGATTGTATCTGATGAAGCTGCGGCTTATATTAACTTTTTACAAATTGCCCACGGAGCAATTATTCGTTCCTTTACTTTAGAACTCAAAAAGAAACTAGACGAAACCGATGAAGATCTTTTAGAACTTGCCGTTGTGGAGCTTCGGGAACGTTTTCATCTGACATCCAAAGAAATTATCCTACCGTTTGCTTTAGATTTTGGTGATGGCATAAAAGTTACAGTGCCACAATTAGGTGACAAAAAACAAATACTCGAACTCTCTCAAAGAAACGCCAAATACCAACGATTAGAACAACTAAAACAAATTCAAATTGTAGATCCAGAACGGCACACGAATAGAATCATGCTACAGATGCAAAAAGATTTACGCCTTTCAGTAGAGCCAAGACACATTGAATGTTTTGACAACTCGAACATTCAAGGAACCAACCCTGTTTCGGCCTGTGTAGTTTTTAAAGACGGAAAGCCGAGCAAGAAGGACTACCGCCATTTTAATATCAAAACAGTTGAAGGACCAAATGATTTTGCTTCGATGGAAGAAGTGGTTTATAGAAGGTACAAACGCCTTTTAGACGAAAATCAGCCTTTGCCGCAACTTATCATAATTGACGGTGGTAAAGGGCAATTGTCATCTGCGCTCAAAAGTATGGATGATTTAGGGTTACGCGGAAAAATTGCCATCATCGGAATTGCAAAACGATTAGAAGAGCTGTTTTATCCCGGTGATTCGGTTCCGCTGTACTTAGATAAAAAATCGGAAACACTAAAAGTTATTCAGCAATTGCGAAACGAGGCACATCGATTTGGAATCACACATCATCGCGATAAGCGGAGTAAAGCGGCATTAAATTCATCCATTGAAACCATTCCTGGAATCGGAGAAAAAACCATGTTGACGTTATTAAAACATTTCAAAAGTGTTAAAAGATTGAAATTAGCCACAGAAATAGAAATTTCAGAGGTTGTTGGTGTGTCAAAAGCCAAAAAAATTTCCGAATTTTACCAAAAAGAATAGTAAGTGCACCAAAAGCCATTAGCCATTAGCCGAAAGCCAAAAGCCATTAGTAGTTTAATTACCACTTTTGTCTTTTGCCTTCTTTTTGCCTTAGTATTACTTCCTTTAACTTCTTTTTCTCAAGAAATCACTAAACGTCAAAAAATTGGATTGGTGCTAAGTGGCGGTGGTGCTAAAGGATTTGCACATATTGGAGTTTTGAAAATACTAGAAGAAGCCGGTGTTAAAATTGATTATATCGCTGGCACTAGTATGGGAGCAGTAGTTGGGGGTTTGTATGCCTCGGGTTATAGCGCTACCCAAATTGACTCTATTTTTTACAACACTGATTTTGACGAATTACTTCAAGATTATATTCCGCGTTCCTCTAAAAGTTTTTATGAAAAACGAAACGATCAGATGTATGCCATTTCGTTACCCTTCAAAAAGCTTAAAATAGGCATTCCAATAGCCCTTTCTAAAGGGATGTACAATTACAGTTTACTGTCAAAACTGACTCACAAAGTCCGAGATGTTAGGGATTTTAGCAAACTTCCAATCCCGTTTCTCTGTGTGGCTACTGATATTGAAAAAGGAGAAGAAGTAATCCTAGACCATGGGTATCTGGCTCAAGCAATGCTGGCTAGTTCTGCTTTTCCTTCCCTTTTTTCACCCGTAGAGATTGATGGAAAATTACTTATAGACGGCGGCGTTAGCAATAATTATCCGGTAGAAGAAATTAGAAGAAGAGGTGCTGATATTGTCATTGGTGTTGATGTTCAAGATAACTTAAAGGATCGAAATGCTCTGAAAGATGCCACTCGGATTTTAGTTCAGATTACCAATTTGGAGATGATTAAATCGATGAAAGAAAAGGAAAAGTTAACCGATATTTATATTAAACCCGATGTTTCAGACTATGGTGTAATTTCGTTTGATGCTGGTAGAGCAATTATCAAAAAAGGGGAAGAAGCCTCATTAGCACTTATCGATCAGATAAAAAAACTAGGAGATTCTAGTGGGAATTATAAATTAAATAACTTAAAAGTCAAAAAAGATTATTTGCAAATAAAAAGCATAACACTAAATAAATTAGACAATTATACTAGAGCTTATGTATTGGGGAAACTGCAATTTAAAACTGGCAGTAGAATAAGTTATGATGACTTAAAAAAAGGGATAAACAATATTAATGCCACCCAAAATTTTAGCAGAATCAGTTATACCGTAGAAACAGGAGAAAATGGGGATGAATTAAAGCTGGGACTTACAGAAAACCCAACGACCACATATTTGAAATTCGGAATTCATTATGACGGTTTATACAAAAGTGCTGTTTTAGCAAATATTACACAAAAAAAATCACTGTTTAAAAATGATGTACTTTCTCTTGATGTAGGTCTCGGAGACAATATTAGATACAATTTAGATTATTATATTGATAATGGTTTTTATTGGAGTTTTGGACTAAAGTCGCGCTACAACACCTTCAACAAAAATGTTACGACTGATTTTAGAGATGGTGAATTGCTGACCCAACTTGGGTTGAATAGTATTAATATTGACTTTCAAGACTTGACTCATCAAGCCTATTTGCAAACCGTTTTTATTCAGAAGTTTTTGATTGGAGCCGGAATAGAACACAAATATTTAAAAATAAAATCAGACAATTTAGGGAATGCCAACCAAACTTTTGAAAAAAGTAGTTACCTGAGCCTATTTGGTTACATGACTTACGATTCCTATGACAACAAACTTTTCCCTAAAAAAGGATGGATGTTTTCAGGAGATTTTCAGTCTTACTTACATTCTTCAGATTATACAAATGAATTCAACCGCTATTCGATCGCAAAAGGGGAAATTGGAGTGGTAAAATCCTTTAACAAAAAACTAACGTTGAAAATTCAGTCCGAAGCCGGATTTAGTATTGGCAATGAAAGTGTGCATTTTTTTGATTTTGTTTTAGGCGGTTACGGTTTTAACACCATTAACAATTTGAGACACTTTTATGGTTATGATTTCTTAAGTATATCAGCCGATAGTTACATCAAATCTTGCTTTACTTTAGATTATGAAATTTATAAAAAGAACCATATAAATTTTGCGGCAAACTATGCTAATGCTCAAGACAATTTATTTGAAAATGGCAATTGGCTTTCAAGACCCACTTACAATGGATACGCCATTGGATACGCCTTAGAATCTATCATTGGCCCAGTAGAAATTAAATATTCTTGGTCTCCGGAACTCCGAAAAGGGTTTGC
>JBBRET010000060.1:0-8434 GCA_038202695.1 Flavobacteriales bacterium | reverse complement strand
AATACTTAAATTCCAAAAAAAAACCATCTTGTAAAAACTACAAGATGGTTTACTAGGTGATCCCATAAGGATTCGAACCTTCGACCTACGCATTAGAAGTGCGTTGCTCTATCCAGCTGAGCTATGGAACCAAAATAGTTTTTTAAAAAAACTACTAAAAAGTCGGGGTGGCAGGATTCGAACCTGCGGCCTCCTGCTCCCAAAGCAGGCGCGATAACCGGGCTACGCTACACCCCGAAAATTAAAAAGCGGAGAGTAAGGGATTCGAACCCTTGGTACAGTTTCCCATACGCATGTTTAGCAAACATGTCCTTTCGGCCACTCAGGCAACTCTCCAAATTTTCAATACTATACAAAGAACTTAACTTTTTTGCGGTTGCAAATGTAACTTTTCATTCTATAATTTACAACTATTTCATTTCTTTTTTTAGGGATAAAATTAAATAGTTGCTGAGTAGCTTCACTCTCAACAAACTAGAATTGTATTTTTTTTAAAAATATCATCTTTTCAATTAAATTAAATATAGAAATACTAAAAGTAATACGTTCTACTATTTACTATGTTTAAATAGATTTTAAAATTAATTGATTTTTATCATAGAACATTAAGGTAAGGTTTCATAAATTTACTTCGAACTAAATAGTTTTTATTTATGCATAATTCTTATACCCTTTCCGTCAATAATTCCAACACGTTTGATTTTTCTGAAAGTGACCTTAAAAACCTTGATGCCGTTACAGTTGATGTATCAAAGTTTCATGTCCTTAAAAATCACAAACCTTATACTGTCGAAATTATTTCAGCGGATTTTATTTCCAAAAAATATACTGTAAAAGTCAACAACAACCTTTATGAAGTTGCTATCGAAGGTGCTTTAGAACATTTGATTAAAGGATTGGGAATTGAAAGAGGCAGAACCAAAGTGGTTAATGCTATTAAGGCGCCAATGCCAGGATTGATTTTAGAAATTAATGTTGAAGTTGGACAAATCGTAAAAGAGAATGATCCTTTATTAATTCTGGAAGCGATGAAAATGGAAAACAGTTTCCTTTCGCCGCGTGATGGGGTTATCAAATCTATCGCAGTTGAAAAAGGGCATGCAGTAGACAAAGGACAATTATTAATTGAATTTGAATAGAAAAAAATAGAGGCAAGAAGCTAGAACCAAGAGAAAAGAAATTATCATTCTTCTAGCAGCGTAGTGGTCTTTCTTCTTTTATCGAAAACATATGAAAGAAATTAAAAAAATATTAGTTGCTAATCGTGGTGAAATTGCTATCAGAGTAATGAAAACAGCCAAGAAAATGGGCATCAAAACAGTAGCCGTATTTTCAACTGCGGATCGAAATGCACTGCATGTAAAATATGCTGATGAAGCGGTTTGTATAGGTGAAGCAGCCTCGAGCCAATCGTATTTACGAGGTGATAAAATCATTACGGTTTGTAAAGAACTAGGCGTTGACGCTGTTCATCCAGGTTATGGTTTTCTAAGCGAAAATGCGGCTTTCGCTACAGCATGTGAAGAGAATAATATCATATTCATTGGCCCAAAATCGAAAGCTATTCAAATGATGGGAAGTAAATTAGCTGCTAAAGAAGCGGTTATGAAATATGATATACCAATGGTACCAGGAGTTGATCATGCCATTATTGATGTTGAAGAAGCTAAGAAAACAGCTAAGCAAGTGGGTTTTCCAATCTTGATTAAAGCATCTGCTGGTGGTGGTGGAAAAGGAATGCGAATTGTTGAAAAAGAAGAAGATTTTGAATCACAAATGAATCGAGCCATTAGTGAAGCGACATCAGCTTTTGGCGATGGTTCCGTATTTATTGAAAAATACGTTACTAAACCACGTCATATCGAAATTCAAATTATGGCCGACAGCCACGGAAATGTATTGTATATTTTTGAAAGAGAATGTAGCATTCAACGTCGTCACCAAAAAGTAGTGGAAGAAGCACCATCTTCTATCTTAACTCCAGAAATGCGCATAAAAATGGGAGAAGCTGCGGTAAAAGTGGCTCGTGCTTGTGATTATTTAGGCGCTGGAACAGTTGAATTTTTGATGGATGATAAACACAATTTTTATTTTCTCGAAATGAATACCCGTTTACAAGTTGAACATCCGGTTACTGAAATGATTTCGGGATTGGATTTGGTAGAACTGCAAATTCGTGTGGCTCGTGGCGAAGCATTAACTATAAAACAAGAAGATTTAAAAATAAATGGACATGCTATGGAACTCCGAGTGTATGCGGAAGATTCGATGAATGATTTCTTGCCAAATGTTGGTTTTTTAAATAAATACCAGCTTCCGGTTGGTGAAGGAATTCGTGTTGATAACGGAATTGAAGAAGGAATGGATGTGCCCATTTACTATGATCCAATGTTGTCAAAATTAGTAACCTACGGAAAAACACGCGAGGAATCGATTGAATTAATGATTAAAGCCATCGATAATTATCATGTAGAAGGAGTTGCAACAACATTGCCTTTCGGGAAATTTGTAATGCAACACGAAGCATTTCGTTCAGGAGATTTTGACACGGGTTTCGTAAAATCCTATTATGACGCCGAAAAATTGAAATCACAGTTAGATATCGAAGCTGAAATTGCAGCGATTATTGCTTTGAAACACTATGTAGAAGATCAAAAAGTATTGCGATTGCCAAACTAAAATAATTCAGAATTCTAAATTCTAAATTCTAAATTGAAAAATGGAAGACAAAATAAAAATATTAAACGATAAAATTGCTTTAGCCAAATTGGGTGGAGGTGAAAAAAGAATTGCAAAACACCACGAAAAGAAAAAGTTAACCGCTCGGGAGCGTATTGAATATCTTATGGATGAAGGTTCTTTCGAAGAAATTGGGATGTTGGTTACGCACCGAACTACTGATTTTGGAATGGAAAAAGAACTCTATTACGGTGATGGTGTAATCACGGGTTACGGTACCATTAACGGTCGTATAGTGTATGTTTTTGCACAAGATTTTACTGTTTTTGGTGGCGCTTTATCTGAAACGCATGCTGAGAAAATTTGTAAAGTAATGGATATGGCATTACGCAATGGCGCACCAATGATTGGATTGAATGACTCTGGAGGTGCTCGTATTCAAGAAGGTGTGCGGTCGCTTGGCGGTTATGCCGATATTTTTTATAGAAATGTTCAATCAAGCGGAGTAATTCCTCAAATTTCAGCTATAATGGGACCGTGTGCCGGTGGCGCAGTCTATTCTCCGGCAATGACTGATTTTACCTTAATGGTAGAAGGCAGCAGTTATATGTTTGTTACTGGCCCAAATGTGGTAAAAACCGTAACCAATGAAGAAGTGACTTCCGAGGAATTAGGCGGAGCAAGCACGCATTCAACAAAATCTGGAGTAGCGCACATCACGTCGCCAAATGGGATTGAATGTTTGGAAGATATTAAAAGTTTGTTGAGTTATTTACCTCAAAACAATAGAGAAACGGCACCAAAGTTACCTTATGTTACCAATGACGAAGTTCGGGAGAAATTAGCCGATATTGTTCCAGAAAATGCAAGCAAACCCTATGACATGCACGACATTATTGCAAATGTCATTGACGAGGATTCTTTCTTTGAAGTTCACAAAGATTTTGCTGAAAATATTATTGTGGGTTTTGCACGTTTAGGAGGCCGAAGTATTGGAATAGTTGCTAATAATCCTAAGTTTTTAGCAGGATGTTTGGATGTTAAATCTTCTATTAAAGGAGCACGATTTGTTCGTTTTTGTGATTGTTTCAACATTCCATTGTTAGTGCTAGTAGATGTACCCGGTTTTTTACCTGGTACCGACCAAGAGTGGAACGGGATTATTGTTCACGGAGCAAAACTATTATATGCCTTTAGCGAAGCAACAGTTCCAAGAGTTACCGTAATTACGCGTAAAGCATACGGTGGTGCTTATGATGTAATGAATTCCAAACACATTGGAGCCGATATGAATTTTGCGTGGCCAAGTGCCGAAATTGCAGTAATGGGAGCCAAAGGCGCTTCTGAAATTATTTTCAAAAATGAAATTAAAGAAGCAACTGACCCAACAGCAAAATTATTAGAAAAAGAAGCAGAATATGCTGAATTGTTTGCCAATCCATACACCGCTGCGCAACGTGGTTTTATAGATGAAGTTATATTGCCAAAAGATACCCGCAGAAAATTAATGAAAGCTTTTAGTATGTTGGAACATAAAGAAGTGAATTTGCCCAAACGTAAACACGGAAACATTCCATTGTAATTGTATTTAAACTGCAATCAGTCTTTTATTAAAGGTTTCATTTAAAAAAAATCCCAAGCTTTCGATTGGGATTTTTTTCGGTTTAATTGCATTAGTAATTAAATATCTCTTCCAAGGTTACTTCTTCGATTGTTCCTAATTTCTTAAGCGCTTCAAAGTCTAAGCTTTCCTTTTTGCCAATAATAGCCGTATTATACTGTTTGGTTTTAACTTCTTTGTTAAAGAAATCATTTGTAGATTCTAGCGTAAGGTTTTGAATTTCTTTGTAAATGTCTTTTCGAATGTCGTAATCAAAACCTAGTTTTTTCAAATTTAGTTGATTGAAGAAAATATTTGATTTGATAATTCTACTGGAAGCGATTTGTTTTAAACCCGAATCTTTTGCGTTATTGAATTGTTTGTCAATTTTAGGCATCTCCGTCAATAAAGCGGAAAGTGCATCAACAGCTTGCGGCAATTTATTAGCTTGAGTTCCAATAGAAACTTGCATATAGTCATCTAAATTTTTATCATTTGCCATCCCGTAATAAGCTCTTGCAGAGTATGCTAAGGATTTAGATTCTCTGATCTCTTGGAACACAATTGATGATAATCCAGAGCCAAAGTAGGAGTTGAAAACCGATACAGTTCCGGCAATTTTAGGATTGTATTTATCCCCTTTGGCTATTCTTGCCATTTCGGTTTGTACCATGTCGTAATTTGCAAAATAGACTTTGTTGGCCGTTTGTGGTTCTGTATATTTTTTAGCGATTGGAGCTGGTTTGCTTGCACTTAGATTATGGAATTTTTCTAAGGATTTTACAATCGGATTTAAATCAGTGCCATAAAAGAAAACTTCGTGCTCATAATTGTTGATGTCTTTAACGATGGCTGTAAGTTCAGAAGCTTGCATTGCAGTTAGCTCTTTTTCAGAAATGATATCTCTGAATCTAGAGTCTTTACCATATTTCGCATAGCTCGTCAGCGCAGCCATTATATTTTCTTTACGTTTCTTAGCATTGGCTCTAGTATTTAATATAGTTTCAACCTGAGTAGCGTAAACTTCTTGATCCGCTTTTACGTTTTTTATGAAATTTTCAAGTAATTCAATTCCTTTTGGAAGGTTGTTTTCTAATCCGGAAAGGGTAATAATGCTAGTCTCAGTTCCAATATTTGCGTTATACGAAACCCCAATTTTATAGAATTCCTTCTTAATTTGTTCAGCGCTCATTTTGTCTGTTCCAAGATATTCTAGTAAATCGGTAGCTAATGCTAATTTTTTATTGTTGTCAGTACCCATTTTGAAGATATAACTCAATCGCGCAATAGAATTTGTAGTGTTTTTGATAAAGCTGATCGTGGTGTTTTTAACCTTTTTAGTCTGAATTTCTTTTTTAAAGTCAACAAAAACTGGCTCTAAATCAGCGGAAGTTAATTTAGCAAAATCTTTATAAAACTCAGATTGTGCCTCTCTGTTTAATTGAATAGGAGTGATGCCTGGATTGGAAACACGCACTAATTTATCGTTTACCCCTTTTCTTTTGTAAACAATAACATAATTTGTCTTAAAGAAATCGTTTGCAAATTTCACCACATCTGCTTTGTTGATTTTTGACATTTCATCAATATCTGATAAGGTTTGTGCCCAGCTTCTGCCTTCAATAAACGAATTGTAAAAAGAGGTAGCTAAGCCGTCAACCGATTCAAAAGTCTTCATTGCATCTAGCTTTCTGTTGTTTACAATTGCCTGAAGCATCCAATCATCAAATGCACCATTTTTAATTTTGTCGAGTTGCGTTAACAATAAATCTCTGCCTTCTTCAAGTGTTTGTCCGTCTTTAGTAGTAAGACTTAATCCAAAATAGCCATAATCATTGAAAGTAGTAGAAAAACCGCCTGCACTTAATGCTAATTGTTTTTGATTTAGATTGATATCTATTAGTCCTACATCGCCGCTGTTAGAAAGTATTTCTGCAGTCATGTCAGCCAATAGTGCTTCTTTAGTTCCAACTCCCGAAGTTCTCCATGCCATAGTTAATCGTTCAGCAGTTGGACTTTTAACTTCTCTTTCTACTACAGAAGTCATTGGTTTCTCGGTGATTAATTTTTTCATTGGAAGTTCTTTATATTCGAACGACCCAAAATAAGTGTCAACCATCTTAATCGTTTTGTCGAAATCTAAGTCTCCAACCAAGCAAACCGCCATATTATTTGGAACATAATACATGTCGAAATAGTTGTGAATAGCTACCATTGACGGGCTTTTCAGGTGTTCTGATTTTCCAATGGTTGTCTGTGTTCCATTTGGCGTTAGCGGAAATAAAGCACTCATCAACTCAAAATTAAGCAAACGACCATCATTGTCTTGTGAACGATTAAATTCTTCGTAAACCGCCTCTAATTCGGTGTGAAAAAGACGCAATACCAACTCAGAGAAACGTTCTTTTTCAATCATCATCCATTTTTCTAATTCATTGGATGGAATGTTGTTTTTGTAAACAGTTTCGTTTAAGCTTGTATGAGCGTTAGTCCCTTTTGCTCCCAGAGAGGAAATCAATTTGTCATATTCATTCGCAACGGAATACTTGGATGCTTCTTGTGATACTTCATCGATTCTTTTGTAGAGTGCTTTCTTCTTTTCCGGATCAGTTTCGGCTTTGTGTTGTTCGTACAAATCAGAAATTTGCTGAAGTAATACTTTTTCTTTTGCCCAATCTTGTGTTCCAATTTTGCTAGTTCCCTTAAAAACCATGTGTTCTAGGTAGTGAGCCAAACCAGTATTATCAGCCGGGTCATTATTAGAACCAGTTCTTACTGGAATGTAAGTTTGGATTCTTGGTTCATCTGTATTTTGTGCTAAATATACTTTAAGACCATTTTTGAGGGTATAAATACGCGTACCAGTTTTGTCGTTTTTTACAGTTTCATAGGGATACCCTTGAGTATCCTTCTTTTTTTCAGTCGTATAGTTTTGTGCGTTACTTGTTGTTACTGCGAATAACACGCAACTGAGGGATAATAGTTTTTTCATAATTGGGTTAATTTGCTCAAAAATACAGATAATCTATATTGGTTGAAGGGTACAAATGTTAAAGTTAAGCTAAGATTTTAGGCCTGAATTTGATTGGAATACGCACTTTTGTTTTGAGATGCGTTAGGGATAGCAGTGTAAATCCTGGCAGTGTAAAAGTCAACTTTGAAGTAGCGTTTCTGCCAGATTGGAGCGGATAGCCTGACCCTTTACCCTGAACTTTTTTCAGGGAAAGGGAAACGCCCAAATTACTGCAATAAAAAAATCCCAATCTTTCGACTGGGATTCTTCTAGAAACTGAAACGAGTTCAGTTTAAATAAGTAAGTTAAATAAGGTTGTACAAACGTTTATTTTACTTTATTAAGTACTGCTTTGAAAGCTTCTGGGTGATTCATTGCTAAATCTGCAAGCACTTTACGGTTCAATTCGATACCGTTAGCTTTTACTTTTCCCATAAACTGTGAATAAGACATTCCTTCTAAACGAGCTCCAGCGTTGATACGTTGAATCCATAAAGCACGGAAATTTCTTTTGTTCACTTTTCTATCACGGTAAGCGTAGCACATGGCTTTCTCCACCGCATTTTTAGCAACCGTCCAAACGTTTTTACGACGACCAAAGAAACCTTTGGCTTGCTTCATTATCTTTTTTCTCCTTGCTCTTTTAGCAACCGAATTTACTGATCTTGGCATAATTTTTCTGTTTTTTTGTAGCAGGCGTACCGAATTTAATCAAGGTAACTTTGTGGCCATACTCCAAGGTTATTTAAATAATTTTTAACCTAAAGAATTTTGTAGTGAATAGTAAAGAGTGATTAGTGAATAGTGTAAAACTAATTACTAAGGACTAATTACTAGTTACTAATTTAGATAATTCTTAATTGTTGTTTGATACTTTTCTCATCTGTTTTGTGAACCAATGTAGAATGAGTTAAAGCCAATTTACGCTTTTTAGATTTTTTAGTCAAAATGTGACTTTTAAAAGCATGTTTTCTCTTGATTTTTCCAGAGCCAGTTACTTTGAATCGCTTCTTAGCACTGGATTTTGTTTTCATTTTAGGCATTTTTTCCTAGTTTATTTAATTTAACTTACTTACTTTTTTTTGCGAGCTCGCGAAACAATCTCATTATTCTTTTTATCTGTATTCTGTCTTCTTCTTTCT
>JBBRET010000059.1:0-10040 GCA_038202695.1 Flavobacteriales bacterium | reverse complement strand
CATTCAGTTTCCGTGATGGCAGATGCCATGGCAAAAGGCATGACGGGATTTGATTATGAAAAGTGCTTTGAAGCCGCTAAACATTCGGCTATGCTAGTTCATTTGGGTTTAGATGCTTATAAAAAAAATGGTTTTATTTCCATAGATGACGAACATGAAAGTGTTTCTAAAACGTTGGAGTATGCCTATGACGATTGGTGTATTGCACAAATGGCATTGATTTTAGACAAAAAAGAGGATTACGATTATTTTATGCAACGTTCACAAAGCTGGAAAAATGTCTTTGATTGGAACACTGGTTTTATGCGCCCAAAGAAAAACGGCGGATGGGACAAACCTTTTGACCCAAAGGAAATCAACAATAATTTCACCGAAGGCAATTCGTGGCAATATTCCTTTTTTGTTCCGCAAGATATTCCCGGAATGATAGGAGCATATGGCGGAAATGCAAAGTTTGAAGCCAAACTAGATGAAATGTTCAGCAGCGAAAGCAAAACTACTGGTCGCGAACAAGTAGATGTAACTGGTTTAATCGGACAATACGCACACGGAAACGAACCAAGTCATCACATGGCGTATTTGTACAATTTTATTGGAAAACCCGAAAAAACACAGCAGAAAGTTAAATTCATTTTAGATAATTTTTACAAAAATGCTCCTGACGGTTTAATCGGCAACGAAGACTGCGGACAAATGAGCGCTTGGTATGTTTTGAGTTCTATGGGGATTTACAATGTTACACCTGGACAAAAATTTTGGACAACTATAAAACCTTATTTTAATACTATAAAAGTTAATTTTGAAAATAAATCCGCTAAAAGTATAACTTCAGAGATTTCGGAGTTTGATTTGAGAACATTTGATGCTTACAGTGAAGAAGATGATTTACCTCCAGTTGCGTACGATATAAATGAATATAATCCAAAAAAGGAATTTCAAAAAATTGATATTATCTCTGTTCCAGTTATTGAAGCAGAAAGCAAATCGTTTAAAGATAAAATGAGAGTTGAAATTAATTGTCAAAATCCAAACGATACTATTTATTACATTCTTTATGAAGATGGAGTTGATTATTCAACAATAAAAATGACTTACGTTCCTTACACAATGCCCTTTTTTATTGATAAAACCACTACAATTAATACTTATGTTAAGACAAATAATGGTCAAAGCAACACTGTTTCCGCAACCTTCTTCAAAAAACCAAACAATTACACCATCAACATCAAATCTAAATACAATCCACAATATCATGCTGGTGGCGATGCAGGTTTGTTAGACGGAATACACGGTACAGAAAATTGGCGCAAAGGCGATTGGCAAGGGTATCAAGGACAGGATTTTGAGGCCGTTGTCGATTTGCAAACCGAAAAATATATTACAAGTTTTGGGGCAACTTTTTTGCAGGATTCTCGTTCTTGGATTTTGATGCCAACAAAAGTCGAGTATTACACCTCTACAGATAACGTGAATTTTAGTTTAGCCGTAAGTATTGATAATAAAACGGATGCAAGAGATACTGAAAATACAATTTCAAATTTTGGCCTCAATTCGGATATGGCTTGTAGAGCGAGATACGTAAAAATAGTTGCTAAAAACTTTGGGAAACTTCCAGATTGGCATCAGGGTTTTGGTGGTGATGCCTTTATTTTTATTGACGAAATAACAATTAAATAAAAAGCAATACAGATTTAAGAAAAGATACTGAAATAAATTCAGCATATATGAAAATAGCACTAGTACAAACGAATCTCGCTTGGGAAAACCCAACAGAAAACCGCAGTCATTTGGCCCAAAAAATTACGGGCTTTATGGAAGACGTCGATTTAATTATCCTTCCCGAAATGTTTTCTACCGGATTTACAATGAATCCTAAAGCTGTTGCCGAAACGATGCAAGGAGAAACGGTTTCGTGGCTCCAACATCTGGCGAAAGCCAAGAATGCCGCCATTATAGGCAGTTTAGTTATTGAAGAAAAAGGGAATTATTACAACCGATTGGTTTTTGTTTACCCAAATGGTGACATCAAAACTTATGACAAAAGACATTTATTCACATTGGCCGGAGAAGATCAATTTTATAAAGCCGGAACCCAAAAACTGATTGTAGAATATAAAGGGTTCAAAATCTGTCCGCTGATTTGTTATGATTTGCGTTTTCCGGTTTTTTCGAGAAATAGCGAAGGTTATGATTTGTTATTATTTGTGGCCAATTGGCCAAAAATTCGCATCAATGCTTGGGATATTTTGTTAAAAGCACGAGCAGTTGAAAATATGTGCTATACTATTGGCGTTAACCGAATTGGAACTGATGCTAATAAAAATGATTATGTTGGACACTCTCAAGCAATTGATTTTCTTGGCAATTATATAGTGGAACCACAAGAAGCCGAAGGAGTTTTCATAGTAGAATTAGACAAAAAGAAACTTGTAGCAACAAGAAGTAAATTAGCATTTCTAGAGGATAAAGATGAATTTAAAATCCGGAATTCCTAATTCGGAATTCCTAAATTAAAAGGTTGTTCTACATCCCAATTGGCGCGGACATCTAACTCTTTCTGGAAATACAAGACTTCTTCTGATTGGCGTTTTTCCATATAACTACCCGTATCCCAAACCTTATTTTTATTGTCGTCGTAAATGATTCGCAAAGTGTATTTGGCGGGTTCTAAAGCTAAAAATTCAATTGTGGGATTGTTTTCTGAGTAGGCACTTGCTTTTACTTTTCCTTCTTTGTCTGTCAATTCTACTAACACAGGAAAACGTTTTGTATTTTCTAAAATTACTCGCAAATTGCCATAATCAGAAGCATTTCGTGTGGCAACAGTATACGATAAGGTATCATTTTGTTTTTCAAAAAAATCAGTCAAAGCACCTGGCATCAGCTGAATCTTGTAGCGTTCTAACTCTTCTTTATTAAAATCTAAATACAGTTTTTGCTCAAATTCGTCATATGCCGTAGTAAAATCAACAGCCAACGAATCTTTATTGATGATACTGATTTTGGTTTTGTCAAATTTTAACAACGGAGTCGAACTATTTAAGCTATAGCGTTCCCGAAGCGGAAGTGTTCCAGTAAATTCAGGGTTTACACTCAAGGAATCTACTTTTTTAGTTTTTAATTTGACTAAAAAGTCTTCACTAAATAACTCTTTTTGAACAACAACATGCAGCGAATCAGTTTTTATGGGTTTAAACCAAACCTGAACAGAATCTTTTTTAGGAAATTGGGTAATCAATGACGGAATTACATCTAAACCATTTTTTACTGTGATTTTTATATTTTTCGGATTTCCCTCGTAACCCATTAACATTCTATTTCCAGAAGCTTGCGTAGGTTTTATTGCTTTGAAAGGAAGGTTTTCCTTGAACAATTCCACCTCAAAAATCGTATCATTCGGAATAGTAATGTACTCTTTCTGAAAGCCAATTTTATCAGATTTTGGATTAAATTTGTTGTTCCCGTTGTCTTTTAAAGCTACTAAAAGGTATTTTCCAGCCTTAATATTTTCAAGTGTTACCATTTTTAAACTGTCTAAAGAGTTGGTAATGTATCGTGGTAACTCCTTATAAATAGTAGAATCATTGAACTTTTCATTGATTTCATAAAGCATCACCGAAACAAAATTGTCCGTCTTTTTCTCTAAAGCATCTTTAATTTTAACATTTAACTTGAGGGAATCAATATAAGTTCCGGTTGAAAACACATATTTGAATTGTGAGTACGGATTTCCTTCGTTATTGTCTTCAATACTTTGTCCAAAGTTAAAGCTATAAGTAGTGTTGGCCTGCAGTGTGTCTTTTAATTTGATGGTAATGGTTTTGCTCGCGTTATACGGCAAAATCTCAGGCTGATTTTTCATAGGTGGCGAAATAATCAGTTGTTTGTTTATGTTTTTCAACTTTACATACTCATTAAAAACCAGTTTGATCTCTTTTCCGTTAAAGTTGTTCGAAAGATTTTTAGGAAAACTAGCATTTAAAACAGGAGCAATAGTGTCTTTTAATCCACCGGTAATAGTGCCTCGCTTCGCACAACTTGCCAGTGCAACGATTAGAAACAAACAAATTAACTTAAGAATAGATTTTGGCATACCACTGTTTTTTCAATGCACAAAATAACAATTATATTTAGTGTGAACGAAATGTTTTTGGGTAAACTTAACAATTTGAATCAAACAGAATTCGAGCTAAAATTGAAAGCAGAGTCAAGTGGTTTCGCAATTCAACTGTATCACCTTATTTTAATATTGGATCTGCAATAATGAACACCGCCGTAATGCCAATTGCTGTTAAAGGAATTATAGAAATAGTTTTGACTAATGAAAATTTCCGTTTTTTCAAACTGGTGATTTCTTGTAACGGAATTTGTAGTTCATTTTTGTTTTTCTGTACAACCAGTAATCCATCTGAAACGCTTATCAAAACTACTTTAAAAACGGTCTGATTTGTTCTAATTTTATATTTTTCGCCCAGAACCATTTGGGTTGGATCTCTGCTAGCTTCTTTATAACTAAAACAGCTTTGAAGTAAAAAACTAATCGAAAGTACTAAGAGCAATTTTTTCATGATAGGGTAAGGTATTGGTTGAACAATTTTAAATGCAATTTTTTTAATGCTGCATTAATATCACTTAGTTGTGCGCCATCGCCATACAAACAATGCTAATTTTGATGTCCGGAATTTTAAGCAAGGCTTTACTGCAAGCTTCAAGGGTAGAACCAGTTGTAAGCACGTCGTCAACAAGCAAGAAATGTTTGCCTTGATGATTATCAGTATAATTGACATCAAAAACGGTCGAAATTACATCGGCTCTGCCCAAAAGATCTTTTTTAGTTTGGGTTTTGGTATACAGTTTCCGATACAAAAGTTGGTCTTCGTAGGGAATTTTCAGATTTGACGATAAAACTTTGGCAAAACCTTCTACTTGATTGTAACCACGCTCGCGCAGTCGTTTTTTATGTAATGGAACCGGAATAATGAAATCAATTTGTTTAATGGCTTCCAACCCCTTTAATTCTGAACTATACCAATGGCCAATGGCAGTTCCAATTTCTTCTTGTCCCTTATACTTTAATTGATGAATCATTTCTTGAACTATTCCTTTTTTATGAAAATAAAAGAGCGCTGAACCATATTCTAATGGAATCCTTCCATAAAATTTTTGAAAGATTTCATTATCCTGAATTTTATGATGGTTCGTTAGCGGAATTTCATGCCGACATGGGGTACAAATCACGTTTTCATCGCTCAATAAAATAGATTGACAACCTGCACAAGACTTCGGAAAAAACAAATTCAGCAGATGATTCCACATAAAAAACAAATTTTCTTACATAAAAATATAAAAAAATTGAATGCTAATTGTTTTTTAGTCATTTATTTAAAATCAGTTTTTATATTTTTGCAGCATTATGGCAAAACAAGAAGATTTATTTAAGAATGTAGTTTCGCATGCAAAAGAGTACGGATTCATTTTTCCGTCAAGCGAAATATACGATGGTTTGAGCGCAGTTTATGATTATGCGCAAAATGGCGTAGAATTAAAAAAGAACATTAGAGAATATTGGTGGAAAGCCATGGTGCAAATGCATGAAAATATTGTTGGACTTGATGCCGCAATTTTGATGCATCCAACCACATGGAAGGCTTCTGGCCATGTTGATGCGTTTAATGACCCATTGATTGACAATAAAGACTCTAAAAAAAGATACAGAGCCGATGTTTTAATTGAGGATTATGCTGAAAAATTAAACCTGAAAGCCAAAAAAGAAATCGAAAAAGCACGGGAACGATTTGGCGATTCTTTTGACGAAGAGCAATACAAAACTACCAATCCAAGAGTGATGGAATACCTTGCAAAAGAAAGAGAAATTCTGGAACGAATGGGTAAATCACTTGGTGATGGAAATTTAGAAGATGTAAAAGCATTAATCGAAGAGTTAGAAATTGCTGATCCGGAAACGGGTTCCAGAAACTGGACCGAAGTGCGACAATTCAACTTAATGTTTGGCACCAAACTTGGCGCTTCTGCCGAGAATGCTATGGATTTATACTTGCGACCAGAAACGGCTCAAGGAATTTTTGTGAATTTCCTAAACGTACAGAAAACAGGAAGAATGAAGATTCCATTCGGAATCGCTCAAACTGGAAAAGCCTTTAGAAACGAGATTGTAGCACGGCAATTCATCTTCCGTATGCGTGAATTTGAACAAATGGAAATGCAGTTTTTTGTAAAGCCAGGGGAAGAAATGAAATGGTATGAATACTGGAAAGAAACTCGTTTGAAATGGCATTTATCACTTGGACTCGGAAAACAAAATTATCGTTTCCACGACCACGAAAAATTAGCGCATTACGCAAACGCAGCAGCTGACATTGAGTTTAATTTCCCATTTGGATTCAAAGAGTTGGAAGGAATTCACTCAAGAACCGACTTCGATTTAAAAGCACACGAACAATTTTGAGGTAAAAAATTACAATATTTTGATACGGAAACCAATTCTAACTACGTTCCCTATGTTGTTGAAACTTCAGTAGGTTTAGATAGAATGTTCCTTTCCGTTTTTGCTACTTCTTTACAAGAGGAGACTTTGGAAGACGGTTCGACAAGAACAGTTTTACGATTGCCATCAGTTTTAGCCCCTACAAAAGCAGCAGTTTTACCATTAGTAAAAAAAGATGGATTGCCTGAAGTGGCTCAAAAAATCATTGAAGATTTAAAATGGGATTTCAACGTAGCGTATGACGAAAAAGATGCCGTAGGAAGACGTTACCGTAGACAAGATGCCTTGGGAACTCCTTTCTGCATCACTGTGGACCACCAAACATTAGAAGATGAAACCGTAACTATTCGTCACAGAGATTCGATGAAACAAGACCGAGTTAAAATTTCAGAACTACGCGGCTTAATTAATGAAGAAGTTTCGGTTAGAAACTGGCTGATGAAAATGTAATAACCGCTATTTTCATTTCCGCGAAGGCAGAAATCCATAAAATCCCAAGTGCTTAAAAAGTGTTTGGGATTTTTACTTTTGTAAGCATTTGTCCGAAAAAACAACGACATATTAACAAGTTGGATGTATATATTAACATTGTTGGTAATATAAAAGCCAAAATTATACTTTCGTTTAAACGAAAATACGCACTTTTAAGCGATTAAATTTTTGTGGCTGATTATTTATAATAATCTTTAATCAGAACTTTAGTGTTTCCCCCAAACTACTAAAAAAAACCGAACTAATGTTTTCCCTTAACAACCGGAAAAACATTAATGAGTCATACTTTTATCATTATTGACGACAGTCAGGACGACGTCACGAAAACTCAGGCTATAGCGGAACGTTTTCGGAATTTATCCTTTTTGGCATCAGCCAATAATTATGATGATGGCGTGAATCTGATTTTGGAACACCAACCCCATCTTGTTTTTCTCGAAATAGATCCTTCAGATAAAAAAAGCAACCTTTCGCTTAGCTTAATCAATGAATTGTATCGGTATTTAAAGCAGATTCCGAAGATTATCGTTACAACGGGTAAAAAGGAGTTTGCCTATGAAGCTTTACAATATGAAGTAGTAGACTATTTGCTAAAGCCAATGAATATTAATGATTTTAGAAAGGCGATTCTAAAATTTGATCGGGCAATACAATCAGATTTGCCTCATATGGAAGTAAAAAATCCGGTAGCAACTTATGAAGTTTTAGATGAAGCAGAAGTTGTGACCCTTGAGGAAGATGAAATTCATGAAAATGTAAACGATATTGAAGTTAAAGTAACTCCGATGAATTTGGAGAAACCTACTGTTATTCAGCAATTAGACCAGTCACTCATAATCTGTGTGAAATCCTATGGCGATTACCGTTATATCGATTCAGCAGACATTCTTTATTTTGAGGCAGACAACAACTCAACCGACATTCATTTAAATAATGGCGAAATGATTACTGCATTCAAGACGTTGAAGCATTTTGAAACAGTTTTGCCAACACATCAATTTTTGCGCATTCACAACAGTTATATTATTAATGTGAATCAGGTTTCCAGAATCCATACCGGAAATACAGTGTGTTATATTAAAAACTCAACAACCAAACTTCCGTTCTCAAAATCCTATAAAGAGAATGTTGATTTGATTATCAGCCGAATAGCTTCTGGAAATTATTTGGAGATTTAGAAGAAAATTCGTAGTTTCGATAAAAATCTTCAAATGGAACTACAGGTTTTAATGGTTGACGACCATCCTCCAATAATTGAAGGATACAAATCTATTTTATCATTCAATCCACATGGATATGTATTAGATACTACTGAAGCCTACAGTTGTGAAGCCGCTTACAACACAATTATCAATTCCCCAAAGGCTTTTGAAATTGTATTTTTAGATGTTACGTTGCCTCCTTTTAATGATAAAAACCTTAACTCAGGCGAAGATTTAATTCCAATTGTAAAAAAGCACCATCCTGAAGCTAAAATTATTGTGCTCACCTCACATTCTGAGTCTCTTGTACTTTTTAAAATAATAAAAGACCACAATCCAAACGGACTATTAGTTAAAAGTGATTTCCGAGCACAAGAACTGGTCGTTGCATTTGATACTGTTGTAAAAGGCACCAATTATTACAGTCATACCATACTCAAACATCTGAAAACTTGGGAAGAAAAGAGTAAAGTGCTGGACAATTATAACCGTCAAATTTTGGTATTAATTTCCCAAGGCGTAAAGTCCAAAAACATACAAGACATCCTCCACTTATCAAAAAGCGCTATTGATAAAAGAAAAGCACTAATCAAACAAATATTTGGTATCGAAAAAGGTACAGACGAAGACATCCTCAGAGAAGCTAGAAAGCAAGGGTTGATTTAATTTTTTTATAACCAAATGAAAAATGTACACTTTTAGTGTACCAAAAAGTAAAATCAACTCTTTAATTTTACAGTATTAAAATAGAGCAACACTAATTTAAAAAGTGATTGTGTTAATTTAATCTAGTATTAGTCTTGTTTTCAACACTACGCAGCTGGATTATAAAAATTAAAATAATGAGGCATGAAGTATTCACTATTTGGCTTAATCGTAATAGTATTATTTTCATTCAATGGTATTGCGCAAGGAAGTGACAAATTTAATCAAAAAGCTGAGTTTATAAGAGGTTCGCTAACAACCTCATTTAACAAAGAAACTATTGAATATAAGTTCCAATCGATTGAGGAATTAAATGAAGCGCTAGAGGAAATCATTCAAGAATTTAATTTCAATAGTGTTGAAAATGATAAAACCGTATGCGAGTTGTCTATAACATTGAAATTAGAAATGGCAGTTGGAGTGGAAACAATACAACTGTCAGAAGTAATAAAAACGAGCTGCGCCAATGAAACGGCATCACAAGCAGTAAAAAGACTTAAAACAGTGTTGTTAGTAGCCTGTGGTTAAGTCAGAAAGTAAAATGAATGCATATATTCATTTAATTGTGGGAAGTTGGGTTTCGGCATTTATGCCGGAACTCAACTCGTTTATACCTATTTGACTGTATGATTAGACACTTATTTTACCCGTGCATTTTTTTGTTTCTGCTGCTGTGTGCTTGCACTCCTAAAACAACAGACAAAAGCGAAACCGCAACGCACGACTCTATTATTAAATACATAGAGTTGGCTAAGATCGACACGTTAGACTCAAAGTTAAGAAACCAGTACAACGATAAAGCGTTCTCGTTGGTAGATATGAGTAAGAATGATACGCTGACTAGATTTTATTTGAGTGCTCTTTCTTATAATTACATGAGAACCAATCAAGTAAAAAAGTATAGAAAAATTTCAAAAAATCATTTCGAAAAAAGTACTCTAGCAAAAGACACACTTAATCTTGCTAGATTCTATAGATATAGAACTGTTTATTTTTATAGATCTCAAATAAATGATAGTGCTTTTTTCTTTTGTCTTAAAGCTGAAAAGTTTTATAAAAAGACGAACGATAAATTTTCTTTTGCATTTATATTAGGAATTAAGAGTCTTATTCAATTTAAACAGGATGATTATTTG
>JBBRET010000058.1:0-10234 GCA_038202695.1 Flavobacteriales bacterium | reverse complement strand
AGGTCCATCTTTAGGGGTAGCGCCTTCTGGTACGTGTAAGTGAATGTTGTATTTGCCAATCATTTCAGATTCTAATCCAAAAATCTCAGAATTGGATTTGATGTATTCTAATGCTATCGTAGCGGATTCTTTCATCACTGTTCCCAAATTTCCGGTCAAAGTTAAATTCCCTTTCCCCAATGAAATCAAGGATTCAATAAATAAAATATCCCCTCCAACTGATGTCCAAGCCAGTCCGGTTACCACACCAGCAACATCATTATTTTCTGATTTATCACGTCCTAATTTTGGTGTTCCCAAAATCCTTACTATAGCATCATCAGTAACCTTTTTGTTATATTCTTCTTCCATGGCTACCGATTTTGCAGCATTTCGGATTACTTGAGCTAATTTTTGTTCCAAACTTCTAACCCCAGATTCTCGAGTGTACCCTTCTACAATTTTTTCTAATTGTTTTTTACCAATTGTTAAATCTTTTGGTTTTAGTCCGTGCTCTTTCAATTGCTTTGGAAAGAGATGTTGGCGTGCAATTTCAGTTTTCTCTTCAATGGTATAACCTGTCATTTTAATCACTTCCATTCTGTCTTTCAACGCTGGTTGAATGGCTCCCATATTGTTGGATGTTGCGATGAACATCACCTTTGATAAATCATATCCCATTTCTAGGAAATTATCATAAAAATCACTGTTTTGTTCTGGATCTAAAACTTCCAGTAAGGCCGAAGATGGATCGCCTTGATTCGAGTTTGATAATTTATCGATTTCGTCTAAAACAAAAACCGGATTGGAAGTTCCTGCTTTTTTCAAACTCTGTATGATTCTTCCGGGCATGGCACCGATATAAGTCTTTCTGTGTCCGCGAATCTCAGCTTCATCTCGCAAACCGCCAAGTGAAATTCGGACATATTCACGGCCTAATGCTTCTGCTATAGATTTTCCTATCGATGTTTTCCCAACTCCTGGAGGTCCAGTTAAACAAAGTATTGGTGATTTCATATCATTTCGCAATTTTAAAACTGCAAGATGTTCTATAATTCTTTTTTTGACATCGTCTAAACCAAAATGATCTCGGTCTATAATTTTTTGGGCTCTTTTCAAATCGAAATTGTCTTTGGAATAATGGTTCCAGGGCAATTCTAGAAACAACTCCAAATAGTTTCTTTGTATACCAAAATCGGGAGCTTGCGGATTCATGCGCTGCATTTTAGAAATTTCTTTCTCAAAATGTTTGGCCGTTTTATCATCCCAAGTTTTTGTTTTGGCTTTTTGACGCATTTCTTCTATTTCTTGCTCATTCGAAACGCCACCCAATTCTTCTTGAATGGTTTTCATTTGCTGGTGCAAGAAATATTCGCGTTGTTGTTGGTCGAGGTCAAAACGAACTTTGGACTGAATATCATTCTTTAGTTCTAACTTTTGTAACTCAACATTCATATGGCGTAAAGTCTCTAACGCTCTATCTTTTAAAACATTAATGGCTAATAAATCTTGTTTTTCCTTTACTGTAAGGTTCATGTTAGAAGAAACAAAATTGATTAAAAACGACTGACTTTCGATATTTTTAATAGCAAAAGTAGCTTCGGAAGGAATGTTTGGACTTTCCTTAATGATTTCGATAGCCAATTCCCTAACGGAATCCGTTATGGCATTAAATTCGGTGTCGTTTTTCTTGGGTCTTTTCTCTGCTACTTCTTTGACAGTAGCTCTTAAATATGGACTTTCATCAGTTACAGCATCAATTTCAAAACGTTTTTTTCCTTGAAGAATTACAGTAATATTTCCGTCAGGCATTTTTAAAACACGCAGAATTTGTGCTACAGTTCCAACAGTATAAATATCGTTCTTAGTTGGATCTTCGTCTTCCTCATTTTTCTGGGCTACAACGCCAATGATCTTATTTCCGGCATTAGCATCATTGATAAGCTTAATTGATTTATCTCTTCCTGCTGAAATTGGAATAACAACACCAGGAAATAAAACGGTATTTCGTAAAGGTAAAATAGGCAACGAACTTGGAAGCTCCTCTTTGTTCATTTCCTCCTCGTCTTCGGGAGTTAAAAGTGGAATTAAATCAGTTTCGGAATCGAATTCTTGCAGTGACAAATTGTCAAAAGATATAATATTGCGGTTTGACATGGTACTTGTTTAAGTCAAAATGACATTAGAAATTAGGCGATGCTAAACAAAAGTAAAAAATCTGATTCTAGAAATAAATTAAAATCGACATAATACGTTTGTTTTAGCGTAAAATCGATATGTAAACTAATAGTATCGATAGGCGGCTAGTTAGGTCAAGGATTGTGCCATAAAAAAATCCGCCATTAAGGCGGACTTATCCTTTTTAATTTTTTTTTTTAATATCCAACATCAAAAGTTCCTTCTGATATGGTCTTAGTTGAAGTGCCATCTGAACCGATAAAACTAAATGCTCCTTTAACACGGGTAGCAGTTAAGTTTGTAATTGTTAACGAACCAGAAACACCTTGATAATCAATACCGCTTGCTGCACTATAAGAAACGATTACATTGCTTGTATTGGTGCTTGAAATTGGATAAGTTCCGGTACCTAATGATTTTTTGAAAGCAATAGTTAAATTATTTAAAGCCCCATCAACTGCATCAACATTCAAAAAAAGATCAGGTCCTGTTCCTACTTCTGCACCTGTAAGTAAGGTATCCACAAACTCAGCACCGTCAACTTTGGCAAAGAAAGTATCGCCTGTAGCTGTATTTGGAATGAATGGAATGTTAGTAAAAACTCCATTTGTAAAATCAACTGCTATGATTCCGGTACTGGTCATATCAGACCAATATCCTCTGAAATTGAAAGTTCCTGAAACGGTGTTATTTACGTTGTCAATATTTGTAATTGTTACTGATCCTGTATCTTCAGTAGGATTCTCTTGGTTTAATGACCAATAAGCAAACTCTGATGTTGGAGGTGTATAAGCAACAATGTTATTATTTGCAGGGTAAGTACCGGTTGTACTAGCATTCACTAAAATAGCAAAAGTAGAACCATCAGCCTTTGTTGCACCAATTGTTATAAAATTAGAAGAAACGACGGCTTGTGCTTCAGTTGCTGTCCAAGTTGCACCACTAAAATCAGCTTTAAAAACTGCTGGTCCGTTAGTCGGATTATCGAAATCACTTGGATTCAGAGCAGCATCAATAGGTTCAATATCACAAGATGTAAAGGTGAACGAAGTTAGTATTAGAAAAATACCAGCAATATATTTTATTTTATTCATGATTGATTTGATAAATTATTCTTCAAATATAATTTTTTTTGAATTTATTACAATGCTTTTTTCGGAATTCTCGTTAATAATAACATCCCCGATAAGAAAAATAGGCCCAAAAATACAATTGCAAATCTTGGACTTCCTGTAATTTGATCTATCAAACCGTAAACCAGCATCCCAATTACAATTCCTATTTTTTCGGAAACATCAAAAAAACTGAAGAAAGAAGCAGTATCCTCAGTTACAGGTAAGAGTTTAGAATAGGTTGATCTTCCCAATGATTGAATTCCACCCATAACTAATCCGACCAAACTTGCCATGATATAAAACTCTATTGGTTTTGTAATGAAATAAGCAAATCCACATAAAAATATCCAAAAGCCATTTAATACAATTAAGACATTAATGTTTCCAAATTTTGCTGAAGCTCTTGAAGTCAAGAAAGCGCCAAGTATTGCTATTAATTGAATTAAAAGGATACAAGTTATCAATCCGATTTGACTTTGTTCTGGACTACTCCACTGTATTTCCTGAGCGCCAAAATAAGTTGCAATAAGCATCACCGTTTGCACCGCCATACTGAAGACAAAGAAACTCAATAAATATCTTTTTAAAGCAACCTCGGATTGCAGGATTTTCCAAACTTTTTTCAATTCTCTAAACCCACTGAATATTACCGAAAAACTAACTTTGTGCTTATTAGAATTTCCTTTGGGCAAATAAAAATAAGTATACTTACTAAACACAATCCACCAAATACCAACCATCACAAATGAATAACGCATCGCTTTTATGGAAGCTTCACCAGGTGTTCCTGATATATTAAAAAGCGTTGGTTTCATAATCATGGCCAAGTTGATTACCAAAAGAATAACGCTCCCAATGTAACCCAGAGAATAACCTTTAGCACTTACTTTATCTTGTTGTTCTGGAAAAGCAATGTCGGGTAAATAGGAATTGTAAAAAACCAAACTCCCCCAAAATCCTATTAATCCAAAAAAGTAAAATGCTAGACCGAGTCCAATAGTATTCAAATCAAAAAAATACAAACCAATGCAAGATAGCGCTCCGATATAGTTGAAAACGCGCATAAAAATCTTTTTGTTTCCCATATAATCAGCAATGCCTGAAAGAAATGGAGAGCACAATGCAACACACAGGAAAGCAGCTGCCGTTACAAAACTAATTAAGGCCGAATTTTTAAAACTATATCCTAAAAATGTAATATAGGGATGGTCTTTGGTGAACAAGGCATTATAAAAAATAGGAAAAACTGCTGAAGCTATTACGAGGCTGTATACCGAATTTGCCCAATCATAAAAAGCCCAAGCGTTGAGTAATTTAGGATGTCCTTTTGGAAGTATTGGCATAAGAAATATCTATTAAATAAAAAATCCCGACTTAAATCGGGATTAAATATACTCTTTTTTTAGAAGTCGTGTGTTATTTAAACGTTACGCCATACTTCAAAGCTTCAGCCTTGGCTTGGGGAACAAGTTTACGTAAATTGGCAATTCTAGTTTCATCAGATGGGTGTGTACTCATAAATTCTGGTGGTTTGTTTCCGCCTGATGCCGCGGCCATTCTAGACCAAAAAACAACAGCTTGCTCTGGATTGTATCCTGCAATTGCCATTAAAGTTAAACCGATTTTGTCGGCTTCACTTTCGTGATTTCTACTAAAAGGGAGCATTCCACCAATTTCGGTAGTTGCGCCATAGGCGGTCATGGCTATTTGTTGCGTTTCTGCACTTTTTCCTCCAGTTGCAACACCAACACCAACAGCTCCAAGTTGTTGCAGCATTCCAGCACTCATTCGTTGTTGCCCATGATTGGCTAAAGCATGAGAAACTTCATGACCCAAAACCGTAGCCAAACCAGCATCATCTTTAGTTATCGGAAGAATTCCAGAATACACTACGATTTTCCCACCTGGCATGCACCAAGCATTTATTTCTTTGCTTTCAACGAGTTTGTATTCCCATTGATAGTCTTTCAAATAGCCTTGATATCCATTGGCATTCAACCATTTCTCAGCTGCATTTTTAATTTTTGTACCAACGTTAACTACTTTGTTTGCATCAGCGGTTCCTGCAATAACTTTATTTTCTTTTAAAAAAGTTCCGTATTGTGCAAATGCAGATGGCAAAATTTCGCTATTTGGGACCAAAGCTAAAGTGCTTTTTCCTGTAAATGGATTTTTTGCACACGAAACGGCCAGAAGTACCGATAAAACCCCACATATTACAATTTTATTTCTCATGTTGTTTGAATTTAATAAGGACAAATTTAGGAAATTATTAAGCGCCAATTATATGCAATTCTGTAAAATCCTTATATAATATCAATGTGTTGTCGTTGTTGAACTGTAGTAAATCTAGAGCAATTTTCTCGTTATCAACTTCAATTTTCTTAACTTTAAAAGGCAACGCTTTTAGATTGATTTTAAAATTGGAATATCCTGTTTCAAAACTTCCTTCTTTATGTTGTTGAATAATAAGCTCTTTGTCTTTTCCGTTCAATGAAAACGTACGGAGTGAAAACCGTCCTTTATTGTAATCATATCCATCTTGGGCATCTTCGTAAACGGTGGATTTTTCTTTTCCAAGTTTGTAATACACATCCAAAGTCAATTCATCAAATTGCAGCTCGCCAACGTATTGCTGCACAGGATATTTAGGGATGATAGCTCCTTCTTTAATAAAAATCGGAATCTGGTCAAAATCAGTTTTAATCCAAAGTTCCTTTTTTCCTTCTACCAATTCGTTTGTCCAGTAGTTGTACCAATTTCCTTTTGGCAAATACATTCTTCTGCCTAAGGCATTCGGTTCTAATATGGGGCACACTAAAATCTGATTGCCAAATATAAATTCGTCGGTTCTGTAATGTGTATGAAAATCTTCTTGGTCGTAATACACTAAAGGTTTAAGCATTGGAGTTCCTTCATTTACATATTGCCAAAACATTGTATATAAATAGGGTAATAATTGGTAACGCAATTCGACAAACTTGCGAGTGATGTCAATAACTTCTTCTCCAAATGACCAAGGTTCTTGTTCTCCGTGATCGCCAGAAGAATGCGTTCTACAGAAAGGATGAAAAACGCCTAACTGTATCCATCTTGCGTAAAGTTCCCCCGATGGTTGTTCCGCAAATCCACCAATATCTGAACCTGTGAATCCCATTCCAGACATTGACATTCGTTGCATTTGAATATTAGCAATCCATAAATGTTCCCAACTGGCTACGTTATCACCAGTCCAAGACGAAGTATACCGTTGTGCACCAGAATAGGCAGAACGTGTAATGATAAAAGGTCTTTTTGGATAGGAGAATCGTTTTACACCTTCATAAGTGGCACGAGCCATCTGTGTTCCGTAAATATTATGCGCTTTACGGTGACTACAAGGATTTCCGTCGTAATCATGTCGAACATCGTAGGGAAATGTTTTCCCAGGAACATCCATAACTGCGGGTTCGTTCATGTCATTCCAAACGCCTTTTACTCCAATATCCGAAATCAATTCTTTAAATAATCCGGCCCACCATTCACGGACTTCTGGATTAGTATAATCAGGGAAATTGCATTCGCCTGGCCATACCTTTCCCTTCATATACGGACCATCGGCCCGTTTGCAGAAATAATCATTTTTCAATGCTTCTTGATACACCCAATAATCTTTATCGATTTTGATTCCAGGATCAATAATCACAACAGTTTTGAATCCGTCTTTAGCCAATTCGGCAACCATTCGTTTTGGGTCTGGAAAATATTCCTTACTCCAAGTAAAGCATCGGAAGCCTTCCATATAATCGATGTCTAAATAAATAGCATCACATGGAATTCGCAATTCTCGAAATTTACTAGTAACTTCTTTAACTTTACTTTCGGGATAGTAACTCCATTTGCATTGGTGGTAACCCAAAGTCCACATAGGTGGTAATTCTGGTTTTCCAGTTAAATGCGTATACGTTGTGACTACATCAGCCATTTTAGGGCCATATACAAAATAGTAATTCATTTCGCCGCCTTCTGCCCAAAAACTGGTTACATTTCTTTTTTCGTGGCAAAAATCAAAAAAGGTTCTGAACGTATTGTCAAAGAAAACCCCGTAAGCTTTGTTGTGGTGCAGTCCGATATAAAAAGGAACTACTTTGTACAAGGGTTCTTGATCTTTGTGAAATGCGTATTGGTCGGTTGCCCAATTTTCTACGCGCTTTCCTTTCAGATTCAAATGTGTTGGCTTATCGCCCATTCCGTAAAAACTTTCGCCGTCTTTTGACGCTTTACTCATCTTAACAATATTTCCGCCATACTCGTAATGCTCTTCCCAGTGAAAACCAATTTCATCTTCTAAGATGGTAAAACCATCAATATCGTGAATCGAAATTTTAAGGTCTTTCTTTTGAATTTTACAAAATACTTTACTTGTCTTTATCAGATAAAAATGTGATTCTTCGACTACTTCCAATTGGTTGTACCCATGGGATTGTGTTTTGTCTATAGCATACGAAAAGTCATTGCTAAAATAACCTTTTGTAGTAAATCGGAATCGGATTAGACTGTCGCGAAGAATGGTAATCTTTAAAATAACATTGTTGACAGTTTGGAAATAAATACTGTCTACATCTTGTTCGAAACTAATTATTTTGGAAGGGAATTGATCGCCTTTAAATTCAAGTTCTTGGTTGGTAATCATAATGATTTTTTAATAGTGCTCCAATTAAGTAAGAATGCCAAATTTACAAAGTTGATTAAGATAATTTAGCTTCTTACTAAAGTAGTTTTTAACTATAACGTTTGCGATTGCTAATAAATATAAGAACCCCGAAATTACGAACGCTATTTTTGGAAAACTTAACTCAAAAACAATTCGTGAATTCGGGGGCAAAACTAATAATTATATTAGGAAATTGTATAAACGGCAACCCCTAAAGGCGGCAAAACTAATTCGGCCGAATAATCTCTGTAATTCCAAGGCGTTTTATCAATTTTGATTGGTTTGGTGGTTACAACACCGCTGCCGCCATATTCCGTGCTATCCGAATTGAATATCTGGGTTAGTTTCCCTTTTTTAGGAAGGCCAATTCTATAATTATCTCGCACAACTGGTGTGAAATTACAAACCACAACCAAGCTTTCATTTTCGTTATTACCTTTACGGATGTAACTTAAAACTGCATTCTCGCTATCTGAATAATTAATCCATTCAAAACCATCTACGTGGAATTGTTTTTCATACAAGGCTGGATTGTTTTTGTACAACGCATTTAAATCGGTGATGCATTTTTTGATGCCCTTGTGGTAGCCAAATTGTAACAAATGCCAATCTAAACTTCCTTCAAAGTTCCATTCGCTACTTTGCCCGAATTCTGCTCCCATAAATAATAAATTAGTTCCAGGATGGGTAAACATATACCCGTATAATAACCGAAGATTGGCAAATTTTTGCCATTCGTCACCGGTCATTCTACCCAATATGGATTGCTTTCCGTAAACCACTTCGTCGTGGGATAAAGGCAACATAAAATTCTCAGTAAACGCATAAGTCATAGAGAACGTTAAATCGTTTTGGTGGAATTTTCTGTAGACACTTTCTTTCTTAAAGTATTGTAATGTATCGTGCATCCAACCCATCATCCACTTCATTCCAAACCCTAAACCACCAATAAATGTTGGTCGAGAAACCATTGGAAAACTCGTGCTTTCTTCAGCAATCGTCTGTGTATCTGGAAAATCAGCATAAACTGCTTCGTTAAAATCTTTTAGGAAACTAATCGTATCCAAATTTTCTCTTCCGCCATATATGTTTGGTTCCCATTCGCCTTCTTCTCTAGAATAATCTAAATATAACATACTTGCCACAGCATCAACACGCAAACCATCAGCATGGTAATTTTTTAACCAAAATATCGCATTGCTTATTAAGAAAGAGCGCACTTCATTTCGTCCGTAATTGAAGACCAAACTCTTCCAATCGGGATGGTATCCTTTTCGTCTGTCTGGATGTTCGTATAAATTGGAGCCATCAAAAAAGCCTAAACCATGCGCATCATCTGGAAAGTGCGACGGAACCCAATCTAAGATTACACCAATGCCGGCCTGGTGCAGTTTATCAACCAAAACCATAAAATCCTGAGGTTTTCCAAATCGAGAGGTTGGTGCAAAATAACCCACTAGCTGATAACCCCAAGAAGGATCATACGGAAATTCCATTATTGGCATGAACTCTACGTGAGTAAAGCCGGTTTCCTTAATGTAAGCAACTAATTGGTCTGCCAATTCTATATAAGTCAAAAACTTACCTTCTGCGTTTCGTTTCCAGGAACCCAAATGCACTTCATACACCGAATAAGGTTTGTCTAAACCATTTTTATCTTTTCGGGTATCCATCCATTTTTTATCTTTCCAGGTATAATCTAAATCCCAAATTATCGAAGCCGTTTGTGGCGGATGCTCACAGTACAAGGCAAACGGATCGGCTTTTTCGGTAATGATTCCGCCGTTGTTTGATTGAATTTTATATTTATAGGTAGTTCCTTTTTCAACTCCGGGAATAAATCCTTCCCAAATACCTGAAGAATCCCAACGTACATTTAATTGATGTTCGCCTTGTATCCAATAATTAAAATCGCCAACCACCGAAACCGAACGTGCTGACGGAGCCCAAACCGCAAAGTAAACGCCTTTAATTCCGTTGACTTCTATAAGATGCGCCCCCATTTTTTTGTATAATCTAAAATGCTTTCCTGCCTTGAATAAATCGATATCAAAATCTGTGAAAAGAGAATGTGTTTGTACTTGGTTCATTGTTTTTTATTGTTATGTATGTGTTGTTTTTTTATCAATTCAAATCCCAATTAGCCCCGATTGTAGTGAAAATCATCTTTATCAAAGTTTTAAACTTTGACAAAGATATTGAAACGTAAAGCGGGAATTAGCATTATTAAAAATGCCCAAGCCAATCGCTCTTAATTAATTCATAATTC
>JBBRET010000057.1:0-11080 GCA_038202695.1 Flavobacteriales bacterium | reverse complement strand
CTGGCAAGCTTTTTGTAAAATAATTTTTAATTTTATTTACCCTCAACTCTAAATCCTAAAAAAAATCAATGAACTCCCTATTGCGGGGTGCAAATATAAAAACTAAATCATGCTAATTCCAAATAATTTCAAGCCTTTTTTGCGCTTTTTTTTAAGATGTTGATTCTTTGTTGTTTGCAAACAGCGATTAACAAAAAGTTGCTTCTTTAGCCCCGATAGTAACGGCATCCTTTTTCTTTTTTAAGAAAAAGATAGAGTGTATAGCGGGAAATAGCTGCTAATTACTCGAAACGAATAGATTTGGAAGGCGTGATTTTGGTAATGATATAAGACGGGAGTAGCAAAACGAGCAGACAAATTACTACTGTTCCTAGATTGAGTACTAGTAAATAGAATAGATTAATGTCGACTGGCGCTTCATTTACATAATAACTTTCGGGGTTAAGTTTGATGATGCCGAACTGTTTTTGAAGCAAAAGTAACCCGATTCCGATTGAATTCCCCCACAAGAGTCCGCGACCAATTAAGTAGGTAGCGTTGTAAAGAAATATTTTTCGGATAGACCAATTGTTGGCTCCTAGTGATTTTAAAATCCCTATCATTTGAGTTCGTTCCAAAATTAACACCAAAAGTGCTACTACCATATTGATGGTTGATACGGCAATCATGACAATCAGAATAACAATAATATTGAAATCGAAAAGTTTAAGCCATTCAAAAATAAAATAATATTTCTGTACAATAGTTTGTGTATCGAGTGTTGATGCAGTTTCTTCGTATACTTGTTCGCCTTTGGTTTCTATTTGAGTAAAGTCGTCAACAAAAACTTCGAAAGAACCAATTTGGTCGGGTTGCCATTTATTGATTCTTTGCACATGACGAAGGTCGCCAATAACATAATTGACATCAAACTCTTGAAGACCAGAATTGTAAATGCCAACAATCTTGAAATTACGAAGATTGTAGCCTTCGCTTGCTTCTTTCATGAAGTAGGTCACAAACTTATCGCCGATCTTTAATCCCAATCGTTTGCACAGATATTCCGAAATCAAGACTTCTTCATTAAGTGCCGCTTTAAAGTTGGGCAATCTGCCTTCTACGAGGTATTCATTTAGGTTTTCAGCTTGGTAGTCTTTGCCTACTCCTTTAAAAATAATTCCCTCGAAAGCGGTTGCAGTCCGAATCATTCCGGCTTTACTAGCAACTGCTTGTACATTTTTTATTCCGTCTATCGTTTTGAATTTGGGATAAAATTTTTGATAAATGGATATTGGCTTTGTACTAACATCGGAATTGTTGTCATTATAGCCCGAAATAATAATGTGTCCGTTAAAAGCTGAAACTTTTTGGCGTATTTTTTGTTGCAGCCCAATTCCGGTAGCAATAGAAACGATCATCATAATCATTCCGAGGGCAATAGCAGTGATGGCAATTTTTATTATTGGCGCAGAAATACTACTTTTATGGTCTTTAGCAGTAATGAGTCGTTTTGCTATAAAATATTCTAATTTCAATGGTATGATTTCAAATTTGGTGTTCAAAAATACAGTTTTATTCTCGGTTTTGCTAATGCTTTCTTGTGGAGCTTCGCAGAAGGGAAAAGGGAAAAGGGAAAAGGTTGAAGTTGGAAAAGAGATTTTGCAAAGCAGCACGCATCTTTCAGAAATTATGACTGGTGCAGACAATACCTCCGCTTATTTGCCTTTACTAAAAGATAAAAAAGTTGGGGTTGTTACTAATCAAACTGGGACATTAAAAGTTGCAGGAGAAACTGGCGGCATCAAAAATGACAAAGGTGAATATATTGGCGAATTTGAAGGTGCTGAACATTACATTTCTATAGTCGATTTTCTTTTAGACCAAAAAATAAACCTTCAAAAAATCTTTGCTCCCGAACACGGCTTTCGGGGCACTGCTGATGCTGGCGAACATGTAATTGATGGAAAAGACACTAAAACTGGTTTGCCGATTGTGTCTTTATATGGAGATAACAAAAAACCAAAACCAGAACAATTAGCTGGAATAGCTGTTTTGGTTTTTGATTTGCAGGATGTTGGCGCACGTTTTTACACTTATATTTCTTCGCTACATTATATTATGGAAGCTTGTGCCGAAAATAATATACAACTGATTGTTTTGGACCGACCAAATCCAAATGGTAGCATTGTGGATGGACCGATTTTGGAAAAGCAATTTACTAGTTTTGTTGGAATGCATCCAATTCCGTTATTGCACGGCATGACCATTGGTGAATATGCCAAAATGATTAATGGTGAAAAATGGTTAAAAAATGGCATTCAATGTGAGTTAAAAGTGATTCCATGTTTGCATTATAAAAGAGAAATGCCTTATAGTTTACCTGTAAAACCCTCGCCAAACTTGCCAAATGACCAAGCCATTAATTTATACGCAAGTTTGTGTTTGTTTGAAGGCACGAATGTAAGTGTGGGTCGTGGAACTGAAAAACAATTCCAAATTTATGGTTCGCCATTTTTGCCTAAAGAAGGATTTAACTTTACACCGATTCCAAATTTTGGTTCTAAAGAGCCGCCTTATAAAAACCAATTGTGTTATGGCGTCGATTTGACGCAAGTACCAAAAGTAAAACAACTTGAATTGAAATGGTTACTAAAGGCCTATGCCGAAACTACTGACAAATCAAAATTCTTTATTCCGTTCTTTACTAAATTAGCTGGAACCACAAAACTACAGCAGCAAATCGAAGCCGGAATTTCTGAAAGTGAGATAAGAAAATCTTGGGAGAAAGGATTGAATGATTTTAAAGCAATGCGCAAAAAGTATTTGATTTATAACTAAATCTTCACTTCTATATTCGGATTGCGTTTAAGCAATTCTTCTATAAAATCTTTTCGTTCTTTGGGCGAAATATAAACTTCATCAAACTTATTGTACTTTAAAGCAATTCTATCTAAAGAAAGTGCTGGGGAACTCAGGATAGAGCTAGTCTTTTCAATTTTTCTGATTTTTGAAATGTCAATTTTTTCGTTTACAATCCACATACATTTTACAATCAGTTGGTTCTCATTTAGGATATATCGCGTTGTTTTTGAAATAAATAAAACAACACCTAGTACAAATGCTAGTCCAACAAAACCGATCCATTTGCCTTCCACAATACTTGTTATGCTAAGAAAAATTGGATAAAGCAAAACTAATCCTAACCAATAATCTATTTTTGACTTATATACATTCATACTACAATGGTAATTTTTTCTTCATTTCTTCTACAATAGCATAAGCAGCTGGGCAAATTTCTACATTCTTCAGTGTCAAATCTGAAATTTGCTGAAATTTTTTTCGGTCTGTGTGTGGAAACTCTCGACAGGCTTTGGGACGCACTTCGTAAATAAAACATTTATTATCACTTTCCAAAAAAGTACAAGGAACGCTCTGTAAAACATAATCTTTATCTTCATCAATACGCAAATAGTGCTCAATAAACTGCTGTGGTTTTTGTTTTAAATGTTTAGCAATTCGCTCAATATCTGCCGAAGTGAATAATGGTCCAGTAGTTTTACAACAATTGGCACAATTTAAACAATCAGTTCGCTTAAACTCGGCATCGTGCAAATCCTGCATGACATAATCCAAATTCTTGGGCGTTTTCTTTTTGAGCTTATCGAAATACTTTTTATTTTCGATATGCTTATCTTTGGCTAACTTTTGAATCTCGTTTAATGATGGCTTCAAACTCATAGTGCAAAATTACATAAAACGAATAACCAAATAACCGAATAACCAAATAAACTAAATGAAGGATCTTTTCGGAAAAGCCATACTCGATTTTCAAACCAATAATTCGCCAGAGGATTTGATTACTGAAACCAATATTTCTGACGCTGATGCCATGTCTGTAGCGTATCTTTTTAGAAATTTCAATGCAATGCCACAACTCGAAAAGAAAGCGCTCCAACTTTCAAAAGGTAAAATCCTCGATGTGGGTTGCGGCGCCGGAAGTCATGCTTTATATCTTCAGGAAAAAGGTTTTGATGTAACTCCAATAGATATTTCGGCGAATGCCATAAAAACTTGTGAATTACGTGGATTGAAAAATATAAAAGTTCAAAATGTTTTAGATTTAAAAAACGAGAAATTCGACACAATTCTTTTATTAATGAATGGCACTGGAATTTTCGGAAGCCTTTCTGAAACCTCAAAGTATTTGCTAAAACTAAAATCGCTTTTGAATCCAAATGGACAAATTCTAATTGACAGTTCGGACATCATTTATATGTTTGACCAAGACAAAGACGGAAGTTATTTGGTTCCCGCTGACGGATATTATGGTGAATTAACTTTTACAATATCCTATAAAAACGAAACCGAGGAAACTTTTCCGTGGCTATATATGGATTACAACACCCTACAAAACGCAGCACATGCCAACGGAATGGAATGCGAATTGGTTCTCGAAGGCAAACACTTTGATTATTTGGCAAAACTCACATTATAGCTATGGAAAATTCAGCATTATACAATTTGCGTTATCCGATTGGAGAATTCACTAAACCAAAAGTCATTACACTTGGAATTTTAGCGAAAGCCATACAAACCCTTGCAGATTTCCCGGAAAAATTAAAAGCTGATGTTTCTACTTTATCTCAAACACAACTCGAAACTCCATACCGTCCTGAAGGCTGGACAATCCGTCAAGTGGTGCATCATTGTGCTGACAGCCATATGAATTGTTTTATCCGAATCAAATGGACATTGACCGAAGATAATCCAACCATAAAATTCTACTATGAAAATCTTTGGGCAGAAGGAATCGACAATAAAACCATGCCTATCGAACCTACGCTTCATTTCTTAGAAGGATTGCATTTTCGTTTGGCATTTATAATGAAAAATTTATCTGAAACCGACTTAAACAGAACCTATATCCATCCTGAACATAACAAAAAATTTAAACTCAAAGAGGTGATTTGCTTATACGCTTGGCATTGCAATCATCATTTGACTCACATTACAGAATTGAAAAAAAGAGAAAACTGGCAATAGTTTTTAAAACTCTTTACTACTTAACTAATAAAGAAAGTGTTTTTGAAAAACCATTTGCTCTAAAAACAAGATAGTATAAACCGATATTGAGTCCTTTAATATTTATTGGAATTTCACCCCTAAGTTGATTTAAATCAATAGAACTGTTACTTTTTACTATTCTTCCGTCAACACTAACTATTTGATAAGAAATAGACAGTGCCGTTGTTACATCAAATCTTACAAAAGCTTCTGCATTAGCAGGATTAGGATAAATTGAAAGCGAATTCAACAATTCATACTCATTAGTTCCTAAAGTCAAATCTAAAAAAACAACTGTATTGTTACCTGCGTTTGGAATTGCTAATACATTACTTACTGTATTATAAAAAATGTCTGCTGGATTACTCAAACCAGCGGTAACAATTGTTGCTGGTGTTGCAAAGGCTGCATTATATTTTAAAACATTTTGTCCGCCCCAAGTTGCAATATAATAATTTCCAGCACCATCTCTTGTTATTCCGTCTATATTGCTTAATGTTGTTGTAAGTATTGTTGTGACAACATTTGTTGTTAAATCAATTGCTTTAATTGGCGCATTTGAACCCCAATTAACAAAAACACAGCGATTATTGGCTTGGTCAAAAATAATCCCGTTAGGTGATTGTACTAATGACGAAGCAATTGCAGAAAACGTTTGTGCAGCAATATTAATTTTAAATATTTTTTTCGCACTAAAATCCGTAGCATATAAATTCCCAGAAGCATCATGTGTCATTCCGTTCAAAAAGGTAGCTCCTACATTCAAATTAAAAACATTGGCACCCGTTGCTAAAGAATATCCTTTAACAGATGTTCCACTACAGCAATATAAGACATCACCAACAATTTCAATTCCGTAAGGTCCAGAAACCAATCCTGAAGCAAAAACTGTCAAAACGCCTGAACTGCTGCGAGCCAAAACCTCATGTGACGAAGTGTTTGCAATTAACCATCGATTGTTAGCATAATCAAACTCTGCACTTTCTGGCCCACTATATGTTTGAGCAAAAGCACCTAGTGTAAAAAGTAAAAAAAACAAAGTAGTAGTTTTTCGCATGATTTAGTTTTTTGGTAAATATATAAAAATTATCTGCATTAGTTTTTAGGAGCATTTTCCAGCTTTACATTACAATCTTTTAGTCTTGCCCGCAAGACTAAAAGGATTTCCATTGCAATCTGGGCTAGAGATGCTATAATGCTATCAAATCTGTTGTCTTGATGATGTCTTCTAAAGCTTGGTACAAAACATCCAAATCGGCTTGCAAATTATACCCGTTTATAGAAAATCGGATATAGATATCCTCATTCAAAGGCATTACCGGAATCTGAATTTTATACTTTGAATACAAAAGCTCTTTTAGTGCTACAGCGTTTTTGGTATTAACAGGAACACTAGCCATTTGTCCTAAAAATTCTGAAGTAATTGGACAAAGCGGTTGGGTATTGAGCAAATCACAAAAACGTTGGTAATTGAATAAAACCAGCTGCTTACAGGATTCAGAAATAGCTTTCCAATTATTTTGAACTAAAAACGATACTACTTTTGGCGTACATAAGAATGCCGATACATCTCGAGTTCCTTGCAATTCGTGAAAATCTAGAAACTGACTTTCGCCCGGAAGAACACTATCGTATCCCCAACTTACAACTAAAGGTTCTAAATCATTTTGAAACTCGGGTTTTACATATAAAAACGAACTGCCTTTGGGTGCCAACATCCATTTGTGCAAGGTTCCAGTATAATAATCCGGATTTAAGGCTGCAATATCTAAATCAATATGACCCGGAATATGCGCGCCATCAATAATTGTTATTAATCCCAATTGCTGTGCTTTATCGCAAATTTCTTTTACCGGAAAAATCAATGCCGTGGCACTCGACATGTGATTCAAAAAAATCACTTTAGTATTCGAGTTATAGCCTTTCCAAAACTCTTCTATCATTTGCTCTTTGGAAACTATTGGTAGCGAAATATTTTGCCGAATGTATTTGGCTCCTGATTTTTTACAATAGAAATTCCAGGTTCTATCCATTGCGCCATATTCGTGATTGGTTGCTAAAATTTCATCCCCAGCATTTAGTTTTATGCTACGCATAATGACATTAATAGCAAAGGTAGGATTGGGTGTAAAAAATAAATCCTGCGCTAAACATCCCACATATTGTGCTAAACTTTCTCGCGCAGTTTTTAAATATCTTGGTTGTCTTTGTTGGATAAAATCAACCGGATCACTTTCAAGTTCCAATTGAAAGCGCTGGTATTCTTCAAAAATTGGTTTCGGACAAGCACCAAAGGAACCATGGTTTAAAAAAGTTAGATTGATGTTTAATAAGAATTGTGTTTTGATTTGTTCGGGGTTGTAATCTTGTGATTTCATGATTGATGTTTTTTGTTAAAAATAAAAATCCCAAACAAAAATGTTTAGGATTTTAAAAATTTATATTGGCAATTATTATTGCATGTATTTCATCACCATTGCCTGAATTTCAGACTGCAATCCCGCCATGGCTTCCTGAGATTTTGTTGCAATAGCCTCTGATTTCTCGGCCATTTTTTTTCCAGCTGGACTGTTGTAAAATTCATTCATAGCCTTGATGTCGTCTTTTGTAAATTCTTCAAGATACACATCAACTGTTTTTTCATTAGCTTTTTTCATGATAATATCAAACTCTACAACAAAAGCTGCTTGTTTGTCTTGTGGAATCATGCCTAAAATTTGTTTTTTAGCTGCTGTCATTTGACCGGCAGCACCACTTTTTTCAATTACTTTGTATACTTCTTCCCGACTTGCCTTTTCTTGAGAGAAACCAAATTGTGATACTAATACGAATGCAGCTGCAATTAATAATTTTTTCATTTTTTAAAAGATTTATAGTTAATAATAAAGTTTACGATTTTAATTTAAAAACCATCGGATATTTTATCTCAATACTGATGGGTTTTCCACCGCGTTTCGCTGGTTCCCATTTTGGACATTTCTTCAGAACTCTAATGAACTCTGTAGCTGATTCCAGGTCGAGCATTTGAGTAATTCTAATTTTAGTTAGGCTTCCTTGTTCATCTATAGTAAATGTCGCTTCGAGTTTTCCGGGTTTGGTTACTTTAGTATAATCAAATTGTGTTTTGATAAATTCACTAAAATTGTCCATTCCACCTCCGTTAAATTTGGCTTCGATACGGTCTCCACTTAAATACACTTCATCTTCTCCCTGAATTTGTGAAAATCCAGCAATAGGCACTAAAAGAAACAGGACTAATAATTTGATTAATCTCATATAAAAAATTACGGAATATTCAAATATTTATGCGTTTGCAAGGACACTCTCCATTTTGGGTTACTCATGACATAATCAACTATTAAAGGTGTCATTTCTTCTTTTTTGCTCCATTCGGGTTGCAAAAAAAGAATAGCATTAGGGTTTACTTTAGCAGCCTGTTCTTCAGCAAAAATGAAATCGTGTTTGTTGTATACAATCACTTTTAGTTCATTGGCAATGGCATAAGCGTCCGCTAGAGGTAATTTATTCTTCTTAGGTGAAAGGCAAAACCAATCCCATGTCCCTGAAACTGGATACGCTCCTGAAGTTTCGATATGCACTTTTAAATTGCTAGCTTTTAATTTTTGAGTTAGCGTTGTCATGTCCCATGTCAATGGTTCGCCTCCGGTTACTACAACAGTATCCGCATATTTTTTAGCATTGGCAACAATTAACTCAGTTGCCGTTGGCGGGTGCAGTGCAGCATTCCAACTTTCCTTAACATCACACCAATGGCAACCTACATCACAACCGCCAATTCTGATGAAATAAGCCGCTGTTCCTGTGTGAAATCCCTCGCCTTGTATGGTATAAAACTCTTCCATAAGTGGGAGCATTTCTCCTTTTTCTACGGCCAGTTGTGTTTCTTTTGATAACATTTTATTAAATCTAGTCGGCAAAGATAATCAATTTAGCTTCGCTCAGTTCGGATTTTATCCTCGGGTAAGAATGTGAAAAATTGTGATTGCTTGAAATAAAAAAACCGCTTCAAGAATTTGAAACGGTTTTTAAAATTATTTGATATTAATTATTTTTTTCCTAACAATTTAATAGAGCTCAACGCATATTCATTTGCTGGATCTAAAGCTAAGGTTTTGTTGAAATATTCAATTGCTTTTGCTTTATCAGTGTTGGCATGAACTGCGGCTATATTATTATATGCTTCTATAAACTTAGCTTTACTTTTAGTAACTTCTTCTGGACCTTTATCAGTTACAACTTTGAGATATTCTTCGTAATACTTAGTTATCATTTCGTCGTTATCAAGTAATTTGTTTATTCTAGCTCTAAATATATAGGCTTCCTGAGTTCCTGGAGAAGCTGTAATTACATTGCCATAAGCTACATCACCTTTTTGAAGTTGAGCAAGGTCTACTTTAGCACCTTGATATGTACTATTGTAGTAAATTGCATTTCCAAGATAGAAATTATCAATTAGATAATTCTTAGATTCTGGGTTTGTTGTGGCAATTTCAAATACTGCGGCGGCAGCTCCAAATAATTTCTTCTCGTATAAATTTTTTCCAATTTCATTAAATTCGTTTAATGCTAGAGGTTCCATTTCAACAGCTTTTTTGAGGTCTGCAATTCCAGACTCTAACTTTACTGGGTCAACGGATTTCCCATCAGAACTTATTCCGCTTTTTATTTTAGCTTGACCTAAATACAAGTAATCACGTGGAATAATTTTGTTAGTAGGAGTTGAAGTATACGTTTGCAATGAACTTAATGCCAAATCTACGTTTCCGTTTTCATAGGCAGAATAGCCTAGATACCTAAGAATTCTTGGATTAACTCCATCTAGTTCTTTCATTTTATTAGCTTCTGCTTCTAAAGCTTTATAGTCTTTAGCTAGAATTAAAAAGTCAGCATGACGCATGCGAGACGTGATAGAATAATCAGTCAAAGTCAAGTATTTTTCATAAAATGACAAGGCTTTTTGTATGTTTTCCTGATACGTTTTAGGAACATTGTTAGCCCATAAATAATGAGTTTCTGCTAACTCACGATAGACTGGACCATAATTTGAATTTATCGCAATTACTTCATTAAATGCTTTTACAGCTTCAGTATAAGCCTTTGCTCCTTTGAGCAGTACTCCCAATTGCATTTTAGCTCTAATTAAAGTATTATCAATTTGAAAGGCATTTCGGTATGCTACATAAGAATCATTTTGATTTTTATCACCGTAATAAGCGTCTCCTAAAGCCAATTGTATTTGAGCATCATTAGCATTTGTGGCTGCCACTTTTGTCAAAATAGCAATAGCACTTTTATAATCCGGTTTATCGGCATTCATATAAGCACGTGCTATATAAACATATTCTTCAGTATCTTTCTTTTTTAACTCTTTTGTAACGATATCAAATTTGGCTTGTGCGGCAGTTTTATTATTAGCATCCAAATCTAATTGACCTAAACCAATATTGTTTAATCTGGCACCTTCGCTTGCAGACAATCCTTTTTGAAAATAGATGGAAGCAGAGTCAGCAATGTTTTGTTTTAGGTAAATTGTACCTAAAAGAAATGCTGCTTTACCACTTGATGGTTTGGCTTGTAATGTTGATTTTAATAACAATTTTGCCTTTTCAAATTGTTCAGCATCAATCGCTTTTTTGGCAGGTTCTAAATCTTGTGCTTTTGCAATGGTTGTTGCTACTAACGCTAAGCTGAAAATTTTAAACTTATTCATCTTCTTCTATTTAATTTTTACTTTTAGTAATTGTGTTTCGTATTACGATTTTTCTTCCAGGTGTATGCTCTGGTACTAATCCAGATTTTAAAATGATACGTTGTCCTCTTTCTCCGATAAGGAAAGTTTTAAATCCCAATCCCAATCCAGCATAACCTTGACAATTGATCAGATACAAATGGCGTGCCAAAGGATATTTACCTGACGCAAGATCTTCTTGAGTTGGAAAAACATAAACTGATTTGTTTATTCCTTTTACCCCTAAAACATTGATTCTAGCTACCTCTTCTTGTAAATCTATGGGGG
>JBBRET010000056.1:0-12656 GCA_038202695.1 Flavobacteriales bacterium | reverse complement strand
ATACGGTCGCGAAGACATTATGGTAATTGTCGGTGGAGTGATCCCAAAACAAGATTACCAATTCCTTTTTGATGCAGGTGCGGTTGCTGTTTTTGGCCCCGGAACAAAGATTTCTGAAGCAGCAATAAGTATTTTAGAGGTGCTGATGGAGGGATAACTTCTTATGTTTTATTTTAAATATTTCAGTAATTTTATTCAAAAACAATTTAGTTTTTACTAATTTGAGCGAGTATAAATTATATCGAGAAAAATGCTTTTATAAAAACTTTTTTTCTTGTCTTTTTCTTTTTTACTTACCGTATTAAGAAATTTAAAAAATCCTCCAACTCTTCACTTTTTAGAGATGGAATTATTTCATCTTAAATAAATTCAGTAAATGCTAACCTCGAGATTTTATAATCTTGAATGATTGCCTCTAATTTTTTTTCTGATTTATCATTTCAATTTATGAACAGCATAATCAAAATCAGGAATAACTTCAAGAATATTGACTAATAAAAGCATCTATTTGTAGGTTATTTATTTATGTTAAATTAAATAAATTACATTTAAACAGTTTTATCTGCATTTAATCGGCTTTTATACCTACCATTGTTCAATGAAATAAGAACTCAATTTTTATCTCCAATACAAAAAATTTGGAAAAGTTGCTTTTGAAATTTTATACATACCTGTTGCGATATTTCTGTCGCAGATAAAAAATCATAATGATTAAAAAATTATGTTTTCTAGGATTATCAATTATCTCTTTATCTTCCTTTTGTACTATTAATGCTCAAGCACCCAACTTAAATTCTGCTGCCACCTTTGATTTATTTACTTGCTCTGGAGCAATCAGTAATACGGGTAACACTCAGTTTTTAAGAAATATTGGGACCAATAGTGGAAGTATTTCTGGTTTTGGAACAGTGACAAACAGTATGTATACGCAGGATAGTTTTACTGCTATTTGTGCTACAGATGTATTAAATGTCTACAATGAATTGATTGCTACAGTAGCTACAATCACCAATCATCCTTCTGTTTTTGGAAATGGAGAACAACTTACTGCTGGAGTTTATGAAATTACTGGTGCTGCTTCCATTGAGGGATCACTGACATTAAATGGTCAGGGAAATTCTGATGCTATATTTATTTTTAAGATTGGCGGCGCTTATACATCAGCAGCCAATGCTCAAATTATTTTAGCTAATGGTGCTAATGTAAACAATGTGTTTTGGGTATCAGAAGGAGCCATGTCTTTTGCTTCTAATGTGAATGCAAAGGGGACTTTTTTAGCACATAACGGTGCCATTAGTTTTGGCGCATGGGCTGTTTTAGAGGGCAGAGCATTAACGCTCGCAGGGGCTATTACTACTTATGAAAATTTCATTAATTTACCGACAACTCCAGCAGAAGCTCCCGACATGGGTAGTGTTGCTGATTTTATACTGTTTACCACTGTTGGCGCAATAACAAATACAGGTACCACTTTTTTAACAGGAAGTATTGGGACGAATGCAGGAGCCGTTACTGGTTTTGCACCTTCAACCGAATTTATATATATTGAGGATAGTGTTACAGCACAAGGAGCAGAAGATTTAGCACTCGCTTATCAAGACCTACAAACAAGAGCACCGAACAATATAGCGCATAGTCCTGCTTTTGGTGGTGGCGAAATTTTAACTCCTGGTGTTTATAGTATTGGAGCAGCGGGTTCTATTGCTGGTACAATAACGTTAGATGCTTTAGGAGATCCCAATGCTATTTTTATAATACGAATAGGCGGAGCACTAACAACCGCTGTTGGTACGCAAATTATTTTATCAAATGGTGCTAGCGCTGCTAATGTTTTTTGGGTAGTTGAAGGTGCTATTACCTTAGAGAGTAATATGGTAGGTGCTGGATCTTTTATCACTAGTGCTGGAGCCATAAACATTGGTGCTAATTGCATCCTAGTAGGGCGTGCCCTTACTCTTACAGGTGCCATAACTACCATAAATGGATTGTCATTAACTATTCCAATACTCAAAAAAATTAGCAAGAATCAAACTATTTGTTACGGAACTTCTCCAGCAGATTTAATGCTTTCCGGCACTTTCGAAACTATAATTAAATGGCAAAAGTCTAGCAATAAACAATTTACCAACCCTGTAGACATTGCAAATACTACAGCAATTCTTCCTAGTAGTAGTATTGGGAATATTTATGAAACTACGTGGTTTAGAGTAGTATTTGAAGGTACTTCGCAATATTCTTTGTCAGCCAAAATTAAAGTAGGGATTGCTACTACTTGGAATGGCATTGATTGGGATCGCGGTCTACCTAATGCTACAACCACAGTTATTTTTACCGAAGATTATATTTCAACGGAATCAATATATGTTTGCGCAGTGATTATTGTTAATAATGCAAATGTGATTATCAATTCTGATAATACACTAACAGTTCAAAATAGTGTTGCTGTTAATCAAGGAACTTTACTTTTTGAAAACAATACAAGTTTGGTTCAAATAAGTAATGCCATTAATTCAGGTAATATCACTTATAAACGAAATACAACTATGCGTAAATTTGACTATACCTATTGGTCAACACCGGTAAGTCCACAAACAATTACTGCTTTTACACCATTATCGCCTTTATCGTATTCTTTTAATCCCCTAATAGCAAACTGGGTATGGGCTCCATTGAGCACTACAATGAGTATCGGAAAAGGATATATAGCAAGAGCACCAAGCACGTATTCAGTTACAATGTCGACTCCTTTTACTGCCAATTTTATTGGCGTCCCAAATAATGGAAATTATCCTGTAGCGGTCTATGCCAGTGACAGTACTGTCTTTAATTTATTGGGGAACCCTTATCCAAGCGCTATCAGTGCTGATGAATTTATGAATGAAAATATTGCTACTTTGGGTATGTCTGGAGCTACATTTTATTTTTGGACGCACAATACTACAATTACTAATAACCAATATACTTATAGTGATTATGCTTCATACAATAGAACTGGTGGAACTAGGGCTACTGAAGGAGCAAATAATGAAATACCTACTGGTAAAATTGCTGCAGGACAGTCATTTATGGTCGGGGCTGAGAGTACTGGCATAGCTACATTTTCTAATAAGATGCGTATTGCAGGATACAACACTCAGTTTTACAAACAGAGTCAAAACAATAGCACACCTATGGATATAGTAAAACACCGCGTTTGGCTTGATTTAAAAAATGAACAAGGCTTTTTTAAAGAAATCTTAGTGGGTTATCTAGAAAACGCAACGAATGATTATGAAAGAGGGTACGATGGTCCGATTGCTGAAGCAGGAAATTCCGTAAGTTTTTATTCTTTTGCTAATACTCAAAAATTATCTATTCAAGGGAGAGGATTGCCTTTTGATACAAATGATTTAATTCCATTGGGTTATAAAACCACGATAGCCTCTACCTTTACTATTTCATTATCGTTATTTGATGGGTTATTTACCCAACAATCTGTTTATCTTGAAGATACTTTATTAAACGTTATTCATAATCTAAAAGATTCGCCATACTCTTTTGTTACTCAAGAAGGAACTTTTGATACGCGTTTTGTATTACGTTATACTAATTCAACTTTGGATGTTTCCAATCCGGTTGTAGCTGCAAGTTCTATTGTGATATATAAAGAGCACCAACAAATGGTTATTCATTCGGGTACCATTGCGATGGCAGAAGTAACTGTATTTGACATCATGGGGCGCCAACTCTTTGCTAAAAAAGCTATTGATGCTACCGAATTCCGATTTAGTACAATAAACAGTACTGGGTTGTTATTGGTCCAGATAAAAACTATAGACAATCAAATTAGTACTAAAAAAATCATTCCATAACTTTTAGAAATGTAATAAAGTTCTGCTATTACTGATAAAATATTTGAAATAAAAATTGCGGGTGTTGTGGCGTACTCTCATTGAAATCATCGACGTACATCTAGAGGTATCAAGCCTTAAGATATTGATTATTAATTAATAAAACCGATTCGTAGTAGTATAGTTAATTTTATAAGTCACCTTTACCCTCGATGTAATAATTCTATTACTTCTAACCTTTCCAATTCATATGAAAACCTATTTATTGTTAGTATTAACAAAGGCTTTGCTATTGTCTTTTATTATCACTTTGATTGCACAAGTGCAGCCTGAAAATGTTTTGGACTCTACTACTTGTTTTTTATTTAATTAATTATGATAAATATAAATAATTTTAAATCGATATTCTCGTTACTTTTCATTTTTTTCATTACAGCTTCTTTTAGTCAAACGGTTAATTTAGGTATACTTACCTCTTTTGAAGCTTATACAGGAAGTGGGGGAATTGCAAATGGCGCTGGAGCTACTATTAACGGAGATGTTGGAACCCACCTTGGAATAATTAGTGGATTTGTTTCACCACCCTGTATTGGTAATACATATAATGCTAATGCAGTTACTGATCAGGCCAGAAAAGATTTACTTAGGTTATACATTCATCTCAACGATCTTTTTGTAAACTTTCCTGATACGCATGCTCCAGCTTTTGGAGCTGGCGAAACTATAACCCCTGGAGTGTATTTCATATCTAGTGCTGGATCAATAGGAGGCGCTCTTACTCTTGATGGAGGAGGAAATCCAGATGCTTTCTTTGTAATTCAATTTAATGGAGCGATGACAGTAGGGGCTAGTGCTTCGGTTACTTTAACTAATGGAACAAAATCTTGTAATGTTTTTTGGATTGCTAATGGAGCTATTTCTGTTGCAGCAGATGCTACTGTAAAAGGAACTTTGTTTTCAAAGGTAGGAGCTGTTGGTCTTGGTGCCGGTACAGTCCTTGAAGGAAGAATGCTTACTATGGCCGGAGCAATAACTACCGGAGTGGGTGCTGTTGCAAGTCCTCCAATTGGTGTGAGTACCATTCCAATATTTTGTGAAGCGAGTTGCAGTCCTGCTCCTTCTGTAGCTGTTTTGGGAGTTATTTCAGACTTTGCACTTTTTACTAATTTAGGTGCTGTAGCAAATACTGGTATTTCTGGAATTAATGGAAAAATTGGCAGTGATGGAGGAGCTACAAGTGGTTATAGTAATGGAATTCATATCGGAACGGAGTATACAGCGGATGCTCTTACAGTACAAGCCAAAATAGATTTAGAAAACGCTTACACTGCGCTTATGGCGCTGCCAAATACAGAACTTTCCCATGCGCCAGCTTTTGGACTTGGAGAAACACTTACTGCTGGAGTTTATTACATTAACGGCGCAGGATCTTTAGGAGGTACTATAACCTTAGATGGTCAAAATAATCCAGATGCAATTTTTGTATTTAAGTTTGCTGGGGCATTTAATATAGCGGCACTATCAAAAATAATTTTAACTAACGAAACGCGTCGTTGTAATGTTTTTTGGATTGGTGGAGCTGGAGTTGCTACTGGTGCCGTTAATATAGGAGCGGCATCTCATGTAAAAGGAAATTTTATTTCCCATGGAGGAGCTTGTAACTCAGGAGCAGGTATATTTCTATCAGGCAGACAACTTTCTACAGCTGGAGCAGTTAATTCTGATACAGGTATAATTTATACTAATCCAGAATGTGTAACCTCTCAGTCTTTATTGGTTTCGTTGTCTGCCCCTATTTCTGGCGGAGACCAAACGGTTTGCTCAGACGGAACAACTACACAAACACTTACTGCTACTGCTACTACTAATGAAGGAACAGTTACTTGGTTTGATGCTGCAACTGCAGGAAATGTTGTTTCAAGTCCTATTCAAGTTGGGGCAGGCTCAAAAACGTATTATGCAGAGACTTTTAATGGTATCTACTCTAGTGCTACTAGAACTGCTATTACTCTTACTATCGATTTAACAACCACAACCGATGGAGGAATTACATGGTCTAATGGACTACCAAGTGGTCAAGCGGTTGTTTTTGATGGTGCTACAGGAACAATAAGCGGCGATTTAGCTTCGTGTTCTATTAGGTTAAAAAATAATGCAGTTATTACAGTATTGTCTGGATTTGATGTGACTTTAAACGGTAAATTAACTGTTGATGAAGGAAGTACTTTTATATTAGAAAACAATGCCAATTTAATCCAAAATACAACCATTGCTAATTCGGGTACTATTATTGTAAAACGAAATTCATCAGCACTAAAAAGGTTAGACTACACTTTATGGTCTTCACCAGTTATAGGTCAAGGAATATATTCTTTTTCTCCTTTTACTTTACCAACACGTTTTTATGTTTATGATACCAGCACAAATTTATATGATACATCGTTAGCATTTAATTTAAGCGGTTTACAATATCCATCACCTTTAGTAGCGCCAAACGGTATCAATGGAACTGACACAAACAATATTTCATTCGCCACTGCAAAAGGGTATTTAATACGCATGCCTTACAATCACCCAACTGTTGCAACAGTTTGGAACAGTTCATTCACAGGAACACCAAATAATGGTACTATTGCTTTTCCAATGACAACAGGTTATAATGCAGTAGGAAATCCATATCCATCTCGAATTAATGTTCACAATTTTATTGATTCAAATCCCAATATTACAGGATCGCTGTATTTTTGGAGAAAAACGAATGATACTTACGCAACTTCATATGCCACACTTACCAAAATGGCCTACGTTGCCAATGGTGCTGCTGGCGGAGATACTGGAATAGGTTTTTTCGATTTTGGAGATGAAGCAAATAGTGTAATCAATATAGGACAAGGTTTTATTGTAAATGCTACCAGTAATTCAAACTTAAACTTTACAAATTCTATGCGAAGAAGTTTGAATGCAGATCAATTTTTTAAAACAAACTCAACCCAAACTTCAACAAACAATGGTTTGTATTGGTTAAACTTAACAAATAGTGCGGGTATTTACAGTCAAATGGCAGTAGGTTATAGTTCACAAGGCACTTTAGCAGATGATAGAGGTATTGATGGTAAAAACATCAATCAAGAGTTTTATTTAACGAGTTTAATTGGAGCTGTTGAATATTCAATTCAAGGACGACCCGATTTTCAAAACGATGACCTTGTCCCATTATCATACAAAGCTGCTGCAGCTGGTTCATTTACAATTTCTTTAGACCATACAGCCGGCGCATTTACAGGAGGTTTGAATTCAATTTATTTAAAAGATAATATGACTTCTTTTTTACATAATTTGAATAATGGAGCTTACACTTTCACTTCAGCAATGGGAACGTTTAACAACCGATTTGAAATAGTTTATCAAATGGAATTGGGTATTGACAAACCTGATTTTAATACTAATAATGTAATTATCTATAACCAGAACAATGAATTAGTCGTTAAAACAAATAACATAATAATGTACTCCATAAGAGTATTTGACATAAAAGGGCAGATGCTGCAAGAAATTAAAAATATAAATGCAAGTCAAATAAAAATCAATGGTGGCTTGTCAGATCAAGTGCTGTTAGTCCAAATTACATCCGATCAAGGCATCACAATAACAAAAAAAGTGTTATTTTAAGAGCACCTCTAAAACTTGATAAAAAAACAGTTGAAAAACACAATCGCCGATGAAAATTAACAAATAATATTTTTTAGTTTAATTAATTAAAGTCCATGCATTTAGACTGCCCCCTAAAAGTTAGACATTATTTGGTCATTTTTTAATTCACGAATTGATCTGCTTTTTAAGAGACTCCATATAAGGAATAATATACCAAACTAACTAGACAAATACCAACTAATTTATCCGTAAATTTATACTACCAAAAAATATCAGTCATGTATCGAATAATCTATTTAAGTTCAGCAACAAAAATGATGAGCGATTTAGAACTCAACAAACTGCTAGCACAATCAAGAATAAAAAACGCAGCACTAGACATTACAGGAGTACTCCTTTATTTTGATGGCGATTTCATGCAAGTAATTGAAGGCAACGAAACAAATGTCAAAAACTTATATCAATCCATAGTCCGTGACGACAGGCACCGCAGTATCATTTGCGTCTTCAATGACCATATCGAGCACAGACAATTTGCAGAATGGTCCATGGGTTTTAGCAAAACAAATTATGTCGATATTAGAAAAATAAAAACGCTTGAAAATAGTAGTAGAAATTTGTTATTTAATTCAAATGATAAAGTTGCTCTAATTTTTTTAGAAACTTTTCTGAAATCACACAGTGAATTCGTTGCTCATTAATTGGTTGGTTTAGAAAAATTTTACGAAAACGATTGATTTTCAGTAAAATATTATTACATTTATAATCCCTGAATCTTGTAATGCAACTTAATTCGTATCAATTTTAACCAACCAATATATGAAAAACAAGATTTTAAACAGCATCGTTTTTATTGCGCTTTTATCCTGCGTCATTGGGTGTAAACCCAAAACAGCAGAGGAAACAATTGACAAAGAGCAAATCAAAAATGAAATTCAAGCCATAGAAAATAAAATGGCTGAAATGTACAACAGCAGAGATCTTTCTGGCGAAGAGTATTACGCCGATGATGCTACTAGTTTTTCTCAAAACAAACCTCCATTAGTAGGTAAAATGGCAATTGATAAATCGATCAAAGAAGATTTAACTCAATTTCAAAAAGGACATCAGATTGCGTTTGTTGTAAATGAAGTATTCCCTTCTACGCAAGGAAATCAAGTAGTTGAAATTGGAAGTTATAGAGTGTCAGATTCAACTGCAACCGCAATTTATACTGGTAACTTTATGGCAATATTCGAAAAAAGAGAAGGTAAATATGTATGCATAAGAGATATGGCAGCCTCTGATAGACCTAAAATTGAAATCGCAAAACCCCAATAAAAAAAAGACGATACCTTAGCAACACAACTAAACGTTATAACTTAGAAAAGCACTTTATTTTAAAGTGCTTTTTTTGTACTTTTAAAATCCAAAATTTATTCTATGTCAAAACTTCCGCATATTGGTACTAGCATCTTTACTGTAATGTCGCAAATGGCAACAGAACATAAAGCTATTAATTTGTCGCAAGGCTTTCCGAATTTCCCAGTCGATAAAAGGTTAACCGACATTCTTATCCGTTTAGCAACCGAAAATGTACATCAATATACCCCGATGGCTGGGTATCCACCACTTTTAGATAAAATTGCAAAATTGACCCAACAATCGTATCACAGAACTGTTAATCCAACAACCGAAATAGTAATTACCGCTGGTGCAACCGAAGGAATATTTGCATCCATTCAAGCCTTAGTCAATACCAATGACGAAGTAATTCTACTCGACCCAAGTTACGATTGCTATGAAGCACCAATTTTATTGAGCAACGCCAAACCAATTCGAATTCCTCTAAGCGATGATTTCACGCCCGATTGGGAAGCTATAAAAGCTGCAGCAAATCTCAAAACCAAGCTCATCATCATTAACAATCCACACAATCCAACTGGAAAAACATGGGCAGAAAATGACTTTATTCAATTAGAACATTTATTGATTGCGTATCCAAATCTTCTGGTGCTTTCAGATGAAGTTTATGAATACATTACCTTTGAACAGCTTCACATTTCGGTTCATCATCGTCCTAAATTATGGAATCGAAGCATCAGTATTTCATCTTTTGGAAAATCATTTCACGTTACAGGTTGGAAAATTGGCTACGTTATTGGACCCGAATATTTAATAAAAGAGATTAAAAAAGTGCATCAGTTTTTGGTATTCAGTGTGAACAGTATTTCTCAAGTTGCGATTTCAGAATATTTAGAGGTAGTTGATGTATACAGCTTGCGCAATTTTTACCAACAAAAAAGAGACTTTTTCCGAAACTTACTGCAGCACACAAAATTGCAACTCTTACCCTGCGAAGGCACTTACTTTCAAGTAGCATCCTATGCGAATCTTTGTGATGAAGATGATTTGACTTTTACAAAACGTTTGGTAACTGAAGTTGGTGTAGCTACCATTCCAATTTCAACTTTTTATGCCAATGGGAAAGATACCCAATGCATTCGTCTTTGTTTTGCAAAAGACAATACTACGCTGGTCCAAGCTGCTGAGAGACTTATGAAGTTATAGAATATACTTGTACGCTTTTTGTATGCCATTAATTATAGGATTGCCAATAAAAAATTCTAATTTTGGGCTATGAATTTCACTAAAAACGTTTTTCTTTTATTTCTTTTACTGGCAAATCATACCAGCAGAGCCTTTCCATCAGATAATCAGTTGATGCAAAAAGGTTGGGCAGCTTTAGTAAAAGACAACGAAAACCAAGCCTTCCGCTACTTTTGGCAAGCACACGAGCAAGCCATTAAAGATAAAAATACTGCATCCAACGCCGAATCGTTGCTCTATTTAGGAATCAGTTCCTATGGCTCTAGTTTAGAAAAAGGATTGCAATATGTAACGCAATCTCTAAATGAATATAAAAACCTAGAGAAAACCAATTCAGAACAAGCCTCTATTGGCCGAAGTAAATGTCTGCAACTCATTAGCACGATTTATATTCGACAAAAAAAATATGAGGAAGCAATGAAACTGAGTGAAGAAGTTGTAACCGAATTAAAGGATAAAAACGACCAATCTGGAACATTAGGATTGGCATACAGTAGTTTAGCCACAATACACAGATTAAGAAATGAAAAAGAGGAAGCTGAGGAATATGATGTTTTGGCATTAACCGAATTTGAAAAAGGAAAAAACACCACATATCTTCCTAATGCTTATTGCCGAATGGGAGCTATTGCTAAAGATAAAAACGAAAAAGAAGTAAGTTTAAATTACTTCAAAAAAGCACTTTCTTTAGCCGAAAATTTTAAAAACAAGCAAGCACAAGTAACTGCATTAATTGCTTTGGGCAACTGGTATCTTACTTTTGGAATTGACATCCAACAGTCGGAAAACTATTTTAATAAAGCCCGAATAATTGCAACACCTCTTTCTGATAAATCATTTGAAATTAATGCAATAGAAGCTTTAATTGAACTAAAAAAAGAGCAGTCCGACTTTGAAGAAGTTAGTAAATTACAAAATCAAGTGATTGTGATTAAAGACCGTTTTTATTCGTTTGAAAGAGAACAAATTGTTAAAAGTTTAGAAGTAGAATTTGAAGTTTCTGAAAAGAATAGAAAACTCGAATTAATTTCAGCTGAAAAAGAAGTTTCTAAACTAACCAACTTTCTTTTACTAACACTTTTAGTGGTATTGCTAATCGTATTTTTTATTTTATATTTTTTCTTTAAGCGCATCTACAAAAGAGACAAGCAAGTACTTAAAACAAAAGAAGAATTGGTCCATCTGTTAGAAGAACAAAAGCAATTAAAAGAACAGCAATTTCAGAACGATATTGAGTTTAAAGAAAGTCAGCTAAGCGCGATAACCATCCAAATGCTCGAGAAAAACGAATTGTTAGAGGAAATAAAAAGCGTCCTAAACAATAAAGAGCCTTCAACTGAAAAAGACATAAAAAAACTAATTAGCAAATACACGATTCAAGAAAACAACTGGAAAGATTTTGATACTTATTTTGAAAGTGTCAACAAAAATTTTTATACCCGACTTAAGCAAAAATATCCCGACATCAGTTCGAATGATTTAAAAATCTGCGCACTAATCAAACTGAATTTATCGATTAAAGAGATGGCTTCTATATTAAACATTTCTCCTGACAGTGTTAAGACGGCACGCCACCGATTGCGAAAAAAATTGCAGTTAAGCACTGAGGACAACTTAACTGATTTTATTTTAACGGTATAACTAATAACAAATTAATTAAGTTTTTCTGTTAGATTCTTTATTTCAATCCCGTTTGTTTTTTTTAGGAATAATTAGTTTTCTATATTTACTAAAAATTAAAACTATATGAATTTCTCAGCAAAAATGCTTCGCGATAATGCGTTATCCGATAAAGTAATAGTAGTAACAGGTGGTGGAAGTGGTTTAGGAAAAGCCATGAGCCACTATTTTTTAGAATTAGGTGCCAAAGTTGCCATTACGTCACGTGATGTAGAAAAACTAAAAACTACGGCAGCAGCACTTGAACAGGAAACTGGCGGGAAATGTCTCCCAATACAATGCGATGTTCGGCATTATGATCAAGTGGAAGCAATGCTTGAAGAAGTATTGAAAACATTTGGTAAAGTAGATGTTTTATTAAACAATGCAGCCGGAAACTTCATCTCGCCTACCGAAAGACTGTCGGCCAATGCTTTTGACACCATTATTGATATTGTTTTAAAAGGTTCTAAAAACTGTACACTAGCATTCGGAAAACATTGGATCGAAACCAAACAAACCAATTGCAATGTTCTAAATATCGTGACAACGTATGCTTGGACAGGCTCAGGTTATGTAGTGCCTAGTGCTACTGCAAAAGCCGGAGTTTTAGCAATGACCCGAAGTTTGGCAGTAGAGTGGGCTAAATACGGCATCCGAATGAACGCCATTGCTCCAGGACCATTTCCAACCAAAGGTGCTTGGGACCGCTTGCTTCCTGGCGATTTAGCGGAAAAGTTTGATATGGCGAAGAAAGTACCTTTAAAACGTGTGGGTGATCATCAAGAATTAGCCAATTTAGCAGCCTATTTAGTCTCCGATTTCTCAGCATATATTAACGGAGAAGTAATTGTAATTGACGGTGGTGAATGGTTGCAAGGCGCTGGACAATTTAATATCCTAGAAAAAATTCCGCAGGAAATGTGG
>JBBRET010000055.1:0-13085 GCA_038202695.1 Flavobacteriales bacterium | reverse complement strand
GTTGATAACTTGTGTTTTACAAGCGCACTTGATTCAATAGCACTTTTTAAACATCTTAAAACTACAAAACCTCCCAATAGCCCCGATAGTAGCTAGCTACCCTGACTGACAAAAGGCAGGCAGGTAGCGCGGATAGCGGGATACAAACGCCTGAAGAAAATGAAAGTGGTGCTCAAAAAAAAATAAATAAAATTGCAACTTACTTTTTGAGTTCTTGTGCTTTCTTTTCCCAAAAATCATAAAGTTGATTTATATCTACAGGGTTAGCAGTTGTTTGAGAGACTAATCTGCCTCTGACGAACGCACGGTCTAGAATGGTTTCGATTAGGAAGTCTTCATTGACTTCATAAGGTGCGTATTTAGTTTTGAGATTGATATCGAACAATCTTGCTGTGTTGTTGGACCAAAAGGCTTTCCAACCGCTTTTATAATCTTTAATGAGTTCGAAGGTAGTATAACCGGTTTGCCTATGAATGAGTTTAACTAATATTTGTCCTTGTTTTCTTGACAATTTTTTTAATTGTCCGGTAAATTCATTCTCCATATAATCTTCAACTATTTTGAAGTATTTCTTTTTTTCACGATTGGTTTTAAGTTTATCCATATTGTTATTCAAGACGGTTAATCTTTCAGCAGCCACCCTTGCAATTGGATATACTTTATAAACTCTATTCTGCAATAATTGAAATTCTTTTTTTTCAGCAGTGCTAAATTTTTGTTTGTAAACCACTACTTCCTCGAGCGGAACAATTGTGTCTCCGTTTTCTAAGAATACCTGTCTTTTCACAATAGAATCATTTGTGATTTGGGCGTTGCAAACAAACGCAACGGAAAGAAATAAAAATAAAAAAAGTAGCTTTTGCATCGATTAAAATTATTAAGGTAAAAATATAGAATATCCTTAACAAGTCTGATGCCAAATTTATATTTTAGCAAAAAAAAAATATGGCAGCTAAATCATTACTTACCAAATCATCCCTTTCTTTTTTAGAAACCTATTTAAATAATGCTTCACCAACGGGTTACGAGTCAAATGGTCAAAAGATATGGATGAACTATTTGAAACCTTATGTAGATACTTTTATCACCGATACTTATGGTTCGGTTGTAGGTGTAATTAATCCTGATGCTAAATATAGAGTCGTAATTGAAGGCCATTCGGATGAAATTTCTTGGTATGTAAACTATATCACCGATAACGGTTTAATTTATGTGATCCGAAATGGTGGTTCAGACCATCAAATTGCGCCTTCGAAAAGAGTCAATATTCATACTAAAAACGGCATTGTAAAAGGCGTATTTGGTTGGCCTGCAATTCACACTCGAAATAGAGGCAAAGAAGAATCGGCAACCTTACATAATATATTTGTAGACTGCGGTTGTGCTACTAAAGAAGAAGTTGAAAAATTAGGGATTCATGTGGGTTGTGTAATAACGTATCCAGATGAGTTTATGATATTGAATGGCGATAAATTTGTTTGTCGAGCTATTGATAATAGAATGGGAGGCTTTATGATTGCGGAAGTTGCTCGCCTTTTAAAAGAGAATAAAAAGAAATTGCCGTTTGGCTTGTATATCACCAATTCTGTTCAAGAGGAAATAGGACTTCGAGGTGCCGAAATGATTTCCAATACTATTAAACCCAATGTGGCTATTATAACTGATGTTTGTCACGATACCACTACTCCGATGATTGAAAAAAAAATAGAAGGGGATTTACAAATGGGCAAAGGTCCTGTTATTGCTTATGCACCAGCGGTACACAATACTTTAAGAGATTTAATTGTTGCAACAGCTGAAACCAATAAGATTCCGTTTCAACGTCACGCAACATCTAGAGCGACCGGAACTGACACTGATGCTTTTGCCTATAGTAATGGTGGTGTTGCTTCAGCTTTAATTTCACTACCATTACGCTACATGCATACTACAGTAGAAATGGTTCATCGTGATGATGTAGAAAATGTCATTAGACTGATATATCAGAGTTTGTTAAAAATAGAGAATAACGACACTTTTTCGTATTTCAAATAATATAAAAAAAGCATCCCAACAAATTGGGATGCTTTTAACTTTCGCAGTACTGCAAAAGCAATCAACCTAAACTTATAATTTTAAATCGGCAGTAATAATTGCATTGTTATTTATTTTCACACTTTTAAAAGCGCTATTTATTTTTTCAAAATCTAACAGATATACCTCATTTGAAATTGTGCTTTCAATAATTTGATTGTCTTCTGCAATTCGGTCTTCAATGGTCGTTACATTGTAAAGTGGCTGAATACTTTCTTCTTGACTTTCTATGATTAATATATTTTCAGCAATCAATTCTTCTGCTGTTTTAACATTAGAAGTTGTAATAACTGAACTTGGATTAAATATTCCTTCTTCGGTGCTATTATTTTCAGTAACACTACTCAAAGTAACTTGATTTACAAAAGCCAATTGACTTCCGTTTTGGGTTTCTGCTACGTTTAATGTAGTCAATTCTTGTTGGTCTAAATCTTGCGATTTCCATTCGTTAGCTGCATTTGTTGTTGTTAAAGTTAAAGCAACTAGTCCTAAAAAAATGATTGTTGATTTCATGATGATGATTTATTTTATATTGATAATTATTATTTTGATTAATATCCTATGCAAATATATGGCCAAAAACAGATACCTTGTTTTACATAGTACTTAATTTTAACAATATTTTAACTTTTTGATGTCTTTTACTACTGATTGAAAAGAAAAGAAGCCGTCTATAAGATTAGACGGCTTCTTGATTTGATTTTAAACTTGTTTCAAAAAAGCAATAACTTCAATAGCTTTTGAATTTTCAGCATATTTTAAGGCGGTTAACCCGTTTTGATCTTTAATTTTTTTGTCAGCACCTTTTTCTAATAGATATTTAAGAATATCAACTTTGTTGTAACGAGCCGCAAACATCAAAGGCGTCATTCCGTTTGACTCTTCATTTACTTTGGCTCCATATTCGATAAATTTTTTAACGGTTAGTAAATCGCCTTTCATAATTGCCATACACAATGGAGAATTGTCGTATGCTACAACTTCAGTTGACGTTCTAACTTTTAGTACTGTTTTTGCTTCAGCTAAGCTAGTGAAAGCTACTAAAGCTAATCCTAAAATAATGATTGTTTTTTTACTCACATTTTTTAAGTCGTTTTTTTGGTGTTCTTGAATCGTTGATTTCATGATGATTAAAATTTTAAATGATTAAAGCGTAAGACTCTGTTAGCTTTACTATGTTACAATAAAAATGAATAATAACATTAGATTAACAAAGGGACACATTTTGTCATTTCAAAGAACAAAAAAAACCATGCGTAAGCATGGTTAGTTAATCTTTATTGGATTGTTACTTTATCGATTCAAAAAACGCAGCACATTGTTTTCTATTCTTTCGTTGATGCTTGAAATATCAGCTTTTTCAAATTTATCACCTATGATATTTTCATACAATTCGATGTAACGTTCTGACACTGTTTCGATGTATTCCTCAGTCATATTGGGAATATTTTGTCCTTCCTTACCCTGAAAACCATTTTCAATTAGCCAACGGCGTACAAATTCTTTTGACAATTGTTTTTGCTCTTCACCACTATCTTGTCTTTCTTGGTAACCTTCTGCATAAAAATAACGGGAAGAGTCTGGTGTGTGAATTTCATCAATTAAGACAATCCTTCCCTCTTTGGTTTTGCCAAATTCATATTTAGTATCTACCAAAATCAAACCTCGACTTGCTGCAATTTCAGTTCCACGTTGGTATAAATCTCGGGTATATTTTTCTAGTACCACATAATCGTCTTCTGAAACAATTCCGTTTGCTAAAATAGCGTCACGAGAAATATCCTCGTCATGCGAACCATTATCTGCCTTTGTTGTCGGAGTTATAATTGGTGTTGGAAATTTATCATTTTCCTTCAATCCGTCAGCCATAATCACGCCACAAATAGCTCTTTTACCATCCGCGTACTCCCGAGCAGCATGACCGGAAAGGTAACCTCGAATTACCATTTCAACTTTAAACGGGTCACAAAGATATCCCACTGCAACATTGGGATCAGGAGTTGCAATAAGCCAATTGGGAACTATATCTTTTGTCAAATGCATGAACTTGGTGGCAATTTGATTAAGAATCTGGCCTTTATAGGGTATCCCTTTAGGCATCACCACATCAAAAGCAGAAAGCCGGTCAGTAGCTATCATGACCAACAATTCATCGTTGATGTTGTAGACTTCGCGTACTTTACCACGATATACGGATTTTTGTCCAGGAAACTGGAAATTAGTTGTAGTTATCGTATTCATTAGTGTTGTGTTGCTTTGACAAGCTCAGCATAAATAGTTGTAGGTGCAAATGTAATTTTAATAAATTATTTGTCCAACAAATACCTATTGAAATGTGCTAAGATTCTACTGTATTCGTCAACCCACGAATATGTTTCTTTAAAACCATGCGGTTCTACAGGATAAGAAGCCAAACTCCAATTTTTCTTTCCAAGCTCTATAAAACGTTGTGACAAACGGATAATATCTTTGTATTCTACATTGTCATCGACCATTCCGTGTAGCATTAATAAGTTTCCTTGCAGTTGATCAGCATAATAAATTGGCGATGATTTTTTGAATGCATTTGGGTCTGTTTCCGGAAAGTTCAAAATATTTCCAGTATAGCCATGATTGTAATGTGCCCAATCGGTAACGGAACGAATCGCGCAACCTACTTTGAAATCATTTGGAGCAGTCATTAAGGCCATCAGCGTTATAAATCCGCCATAAGAACCGCCATAAATTCCAACTTTATTTGGATTAATACCATATTTATTAACTAATACGTTTTTACCATCCACTTGATCTGATAAATCTTTTCCGCCCATGAATCGGTAAATTCCAGTGCGATGCGCTCTACCATAACCTTCACTTGCACGATAATCAACATCAAGAACTGTATAACCTAAGTCGGTTAACAAATTATGGAACATGTATTCACGCATATAACCACTCCAATAATTGTGTGCATTTTGAAGATATCCGGCACCGTGAACAAAAATTACGGATGCTCCGTTTTTAACTTTTGCTTCAGGAACATAGATTCGAGCATTGACATTGGCGCCATCTTGCGCTTTGAAAGTGATCACTTCTGGAGCCCTCCAAGAGTATTTTTTGAATTCTTCGGTTTGGGAAAATGTAATTTGATTTAGTGATGTATTAACTTTATTGTCTGCCAAATACAATTCCCACGGCTTATTTTTATAGGAATAACGAACTAACAGCGTCTTTTCATCCGGCGAAATTACCACTTCATGCGCACCCTCATTAACTAAAATTGGCTCTAATTTTCCTCCTGAAATTGAGATTTTATAAAACTCTCTATTACCAGGATGCGTAGTATTTGTAGTCAAATAAAATGATTTCTTGTCATTGGATAGCACTACATCGTGAACTTCCCAATTCCCAGTAGTAAGTTGCTTTTTTACTCCAGTACCTAAATTATAAGTATACAGATGAGAATAACCTGTTGTTTCTGATTGAAAATAAACCGTTTTATTATCGGCGACAAAACCTAAGACTTTTGGATCAAAAGAATAAGCAGGAATTCCAGGTCCACCAATCCAAGCATCATCATGTTGCTGATCAATTTCTATAAATGTACCGTTTTCAAGATTTAAACTAATTATCCAACGATCTTTGTTATCTTGACTTCTAATGTCTGCCAATGCAAACATACCATCCTTAGAATAAATTACTGGATTCACGTATACGCCTCTTTCAATTCCCTCGGTTTTATTTAATTCTGGATAAAGTTCGTAATATTTAGGAATATCTTTGATGTGGCTTAACTTCGAAAAATCAACAAAAAAAACAGTATCTTTTTCAATGTTATAAATCCCTAGTTTGGTTTTGAAAAAATTTTTGACTGACACTTTTTGTCTTAATTCACTAGATTGGTTGTAGCCATCAGCAGTAATGAATGTTGCCATAATATCCCCTTTATTTTCAGGTACTTCGTATAATGAAAATGTTACATATTTTGCTTGAGGATGCACTGAAAGGTTGATAAAATCGGCCTTGTCTGAATAAATGGCTGAAGGAAAATCAGATTTTACCATTTTGGATTTATCATCATACCATTGCTTTTTTTCTTCTTTATTGCGGATGAACTGAAATAATTCTTTTTGCTGTTTGCCAAGAAAACTCTGGTCAACTTTAGACTTTTCGGTATCCTTCCCTTTTTTTAAATTGGTTAGTTGAACCAAGCTTCCTTCACTTGTATTTAATTGAAACACATTATTATTTTGTTCAAAAAATACGATTCCCTTTTCAGCGCCAATTTGCAGGTTGGCTATTGGTGAACTTTGCTGAAAAAGCTTTGATGTCTTTGCAGATTTTATTGTGTATGAAAACAATGCTCCATTGTCAATGTAATAAAAAATAGATTTATCTGAATTAGGAATATAGGTTTGTTTTGACCGGATGATTTCATTACCGGTAACCAACTCGGGCTTTGTCATACCTTTTTTCCAATAATAAGTGCTTGAACCCCATTCGTTTTTTGGATTCCAGTTAAAATAAACTTTTTGGCCGTCTACTGACCAATGATGATTTTCGGGCTGATTTCCAATAAAAGCATCCCCTTTCATTATGTCTTCGAGTTTTAAACTTTGTGCTTGAATTGTTGCAGTAGAGGAAAGTAACAATAGCAATAAAAATGATTTTAGTTGCATGATATTTTGGTTAGGATGCAAATATAAAAGAAAAACCTGTCTGGTAAAAAGACCAGACAGGTTTAACATATTGCAAAATTCGGTAATCTTAGTAATCGTTATTCTCAATGCTTTTGTAGGCATCTATTACTTTTTTTACTAAGCGGTGGCGCACGATGTCTTTATCATCTAAATAAATAATTCCGATGCCTTCTACATCTTTCAAAATCAGCACTGCTTCTTTCAACCCTGAAATTGATCTTCTCGGCAAATCTACTTGACCTGGATCTCCCGTTATTATAAATTTAGCATTTTTACCCATACGCGTCAGGAACATTTTCATTTGAGAATGGGTCGTGTTTTGGGCTTCATCCAAAATAACGAAAGCATTGTCTAACGTTCTTCCACGCATGAAAGCCAATGGTGCGATTTGTATAATTCCTTTAAGGAGATAATCTTCTAATGTTTGTGGCGGTAACATATCGCGCAAAGCATCGTACAAAGGCTGCATGTAAGGATCTAATTTCTCTTTCATATCTCCGGGAAGGAAGCCCAAATTTTCACCTGCTTCTACTGCTGGTCGCGTTAGAATGATTCTTTTTACCTGCTTTTCTTTTAAAGCTTTCACTGCTAATGCAACTCCAGTATAGGTTTTACCCGTTCCGGCTGGACCAACAGCAAAAACCATATCGTTTTTGGCAACATAGTCAACCAGCTTTTGTTGGTTAGGCGTCATTGCTTTGATCAGCTTTCCTCCTATTCCGTGAACTAAAATTTTATCACTATCTGGCATGCGCTGCTCTTCTTGAGAATTGCTGTGTATGACTCGGTCAATTACATTATCATCAATAGTGTTGTAGCGGGTAAAATGCAACATCAGGCGGTTAAAGCGTTTTTCGAACTCATCAAGTTCCTCTTTTTCGCCAAAAGCCTTTAAAGTTGTGCCGCGAGCAACAATTTTGAGTTTAGGATAGTACCTTTTAATAGTTTCAAGATGAGTGTCTTGAGCGCCCCAAAATTCTTTTGGTGCGATGTCGTGTAATTCAATGATACGTTCGTTCAAAAGCAGTAGTATTAAATTAAAATAATTCGCTAGATATTGTTAGCTTTGTATCCAAATTTAGTCAAATAAAAGAATAGGTTTCATTATTTTTAGAACCGATTGCTATCAAGTTATAAACAATTTATGTCAATAATTACCCTAACCACCGATTACGGATTAAAAGACCACTTTGTAGGTGCACTAAAAGGTAAAATTATTTCAGAGTTTCCCGCAGCTACCATAATTGACATTTCCCATAATATCGATGCTTTTAATGTGGCAGAAGCAGCTTATATCATTGGAGCTGCTTACAGCAATTTTCCTAAAGGAACTGTTCATTTAATTGGTGTTGACATCGAGTTGAGTAGCGAAAACCAACACATTACCATGCAATGGAACGACCAGTACTTCGTTTGTGCTGATAACGGCATCTTGAGTATGCTGATTCAAAAGATTGTACCACAAAAGTTATTCGCCATCAACATTCACGACCGTTTACCTAATGATGCTACCGATATGGATTTGTTCGTAAAAGTGGCTTGTCATTTAGCCAAAGGTGGTTTGCCTAATGTTATCGGTAAAGAAATTAAAACCATAAAGGAAGTAACGGAATTACAAGCCGTTGTTCAGGAAAATCAGATTAAGGGGTATGTAATTTATATTGATCATTTGGGAAATGCAGTTACCAATATTTCGAAGAAAATGTTTCTAGAAACCGGAAAATCGAGACCGTATACGGTACAATTCAAAAGACAAATCATTAGAAACATACTATCGAAATACTCCGACATTGGTATTTCAGAAAAATATCCGTTAAAGTATTATGAAGGTGAAAAACTGGCACTATTTAATGAAGCTGGTTTTCTAGAAATTGCCATTTTTAGAAGTAATCCAGATACGGTCGGTTCGGCTAGCAGTTTGTTGGGATTGAGTTATAGGGATGTAGTTACTGTAGATTTTAGATTGTAAAAGCACTTAATTGTGTCATTTATAGTCAATACCCAATAAGCCTAAATCCTTTTTTATATTTTTCATATTATGAATCATCACTTGTTAATCATAAATCAAATGTTTATCAGAATAGTAAAAATGAGTTTTCACGAAGAGCATATTCCAAAGTTTTTGGAAAACTTTGATGTGATGAAAGAAAAAATTCGCGGTGCAGAGGGCAATCGGTTTTTAGAACTGTATCAAGATAAAAATAATCCTTGTATCTTCTTTACTTACAGCTTTTGGGAGACTGAAGTTGATTTAGAAAATTACCGTCGTTCGGAATTATTTTATGACGTTTGGACATTCACCAAAAAACTGTTCAATGACAAACCTGAAGCTTGGAGTGTGGATAAAGTTGTTAGTTTAAAATAAAGTTTAAAATGTTCATTAGGTTTACAGGGTTTATGAAGTTTGTTTTTGATAAACATTATACTCTTCATAATCCATACTAATCCTCAATAATCCTTAAAATATGAAATCAATAGCGTTACGCGAAATAAAATCCTTCTTTGGTTCTCCAATAGGCTATCTTGTCATTGGAATATTTTTAGTGCTCAATGGCCTATTCCTTTGGGTTTTTGATGGTGAATACAATATTTTACAAAGTGGTTTTGCCGACTTGAGTCCGTTTTTCACTTTGGCACCTTGGATTTTCATTTTCTTAATTCCAGCTGTGACGATGCGCAGTTTTTCGGATGAGAAAAAACAAGGTACAATCGAGCTTTTATTAACCAAGCCTTTATCGCTTTGGCAGATTGTAAACGGTAAATTTCTAGGTTCGTTTTTATTGATTGTTTTGGCTTTAATACCAACATTGGTTTATGTTTATGTTATCAGCAGTTTGGGAATGCCCGAAGGCAATATGGATCTTGGACGAACTATGGGTTCTTATTTTGGATTACTATTTTTAGTGGCAGCTTACACAGCAATCGGAATTTTTACCTCAACACTTTCTGAAAATCAGATTGTGGCGTTTTTGTTATCTGTATTTTTGTGTTTCTTATTTTATTTTGGGTTTGAAGGCATTTCGTCTTATGCCAAAGGATTTGAGGATGCTGTTTCTCGAATCGGAATGGAATATCATTTCAAAAGCATGTCAAGAGGTGTTTTGGACACTAGAGATATTTTGTACTTTGCTAGTGTTGCTTTTTTGTTTTTATCGTGTACCGTGTTCAAACTTAAATCTTTGAAATCATAATGAGTGCTATCCAAAACAACTTTAAAAGAATAGTAGTTACTATCGGAATTATAGCAATACTAAATGTTGCAGGTCATTTTATTTTCAAACGATTTGACCTTACGGCTGACAAACGCTATACACTATCTCAGACTTCTTTAAATATAGTTGCTGAAATCAAAGAACCCATTTATATCGATGTTTTCTTAGAAGGAGCATTTCCGGGTGAGTTTAAGAAATTACAAACGGAAACCCAACAATTATTAGAAGAATTCAAAGCGCAAAATTCGAATATTATTTTCCAATTTGTCAATCCTTTAGAAGACGAAGAGGCAAAAGATAAAACAATGCAATCCTTCATACAGCGTGGCTTAACACCAGTAAATGTGACTGTAAACGACAAAGGTCAGCAAACGCAGGAAGTTGTTTTTCCGTGGGCAATAGCAACATATGGAAATCGTTCGGTAAAAGTACCTTTATTAAAAAACATGATGGGTGCATCTACAGCAGAAAAAGTAGTAAGCTCCGTACAGCATTTGGAATATGCTTTTGCAAATGCCATCAATACAATTTCAAAAGCAAAACAGAAAAAAGTTGTAATAATTAATGGAAATGGAGAGCTTCAAGACCGCTATATCGCAGACTTTATAAAATCAGTTAGAGAGAATTATTTCATTGCGCCGTTTACTTTAGATTCGGTTTCAAAAACTCCAGTTCAGACGTTACAACATCTAAAAAAGTATGATTTAGCAGTTATTGCAAAACCTACAGAAGCTTTTTCAGACGAAGAAAAGCAAGTTTTGGATCAATATATTGTGAATGGCGGAAAAGCTATTTGGTTGGTTGACCAAGTGAACATGGAAATCGATAGTTTATACAATGAAACAGGGAGCAATTTAGCCTTTCCAAGAGATTTGAATCTGAATGATATGTTTTTCAAATACGGCGTAAGGGTTCATCCCGAATTGATTAAAGATTTAGTGGCTACACCAATAGTATTAGAAACTGGAGCTCCAGGAAGTGGCACACAAAAAGTCCAATTGCCTTGGTATTTTTCTCCGATGGTTTATCCTTCGCAAGATACTAAACATCCGATTGTAACAAATTTAGATGGAATAAAATTCCAATTTGCAAACCCCATAGAGCTATTAAAAAATGACATAAAAAAAAGCGTTTTACTACAATCCTCTCAATATTCAAAACTAATTGGAACTCCCACCGAAATTAATTTACGGATGGCATCTGAAGAATTAGGTCCGAAAGATTTTCCTGGAACTGGAAATTATCCAGTAGCTGTTTTGCTTGAAGGAAAGTTTCATTCGGTATACGAAAATAGGGTTTTACCTTTTAAAGATGCAAGTTTTAAGACCGTCGGGAAAGAGGGTAAAATGATTATTATTTCAGACGGAGATGTGATTAAAAACCAATTAGATAAAAATGGTAATGAAGTTGAGTTAGGATTGGATCAACGCACTGGAATTTTATATGCAAATAAAGATTTCATAATGAATTGCGTCAATTATTTACTTGATGATAACGGACTTATTAACATTAGAAGTAAGGAAGTAGATTTACCTCTTTTGGATAAAGAAAAAGTATATGCCAATTATACCCAATCACAAATTGTAACTGTTGCAATGCCAATTGGTATCTTGTTGTTATTTGGGGTAGTGTTTACTATTTTTAGGAAGCGCAAATACCGTAAATAAGTGTTAATAAAAAACTTTTTGAAATCTCTTAGTTTAAGATATATTTGTAAAAAATAAATAATTCATTAAAAAAGACTCCATTAGGTCTTTTTATTAAAATGGTATAAGTTGGGTAATCCAGCTTACAATAAAAATAAATAAAAAATTCAGATGAAATTCATAGTATCTAGTTCATACTTATTAAAACAACTTCAGGTTCTGGGTAGCGTTATCAACAGTAGTAATACTTTGCCAATTTTAGATAACTTCCTTTTTGAGTTAGACCACAAAAATTTAAATGTCTCGGCTTCTGATTTAGAGACTACCATGTCGGCTACTTTAGAAATTGATTCTACCAGTAAAGGAAGTGTTGCAGTTCCAGCGAAATTATTATTAGACATTCTAAAAACGTTTCCCGAACAACCATTGACTTTTACAGTAGAAGAAAATAGCACGATCGAAATCAGTTCAAATTCGGGTAAATATGCAATTGCATACGCACCAGGCGAAGAATTTCCGAAATCAGTAAATTTAGACAATCCATCCTCAACAGTTATGGCCTCTGAGGTATTGGCAACTGCGATTAGTAAAACTATTTTTGCCGCTGGTAACGATGATTTACGTCCGGTGATGAGCGGAGTATTTTTCCAATTCTCACCAGAAGGTTTGATCTTTGTTGCTACTGATGCCCACAAATTAGTAAAATATACGCGTACAGATGTGAAAGCGTCTCAGGTTGCCGATTTTATTATGCCCAAAAAACCTTTGAATATTTTGAAGAGCATTTTAGGGTCATCTGATGCTGATGTGACGATAGAATACAATGATTCTAACGCTACATTCTCTTTTGAAAGTTATGTGTTAACTTGCCGTTTAATAGATGGGAAATATCCAAATTACGAAGCGGTAATCCCGAAAGAAAATCCAAATAAATTAATAATTAACCGAGTGTTATTATTGAATTCAGTTCGTCGTGTTGCGATTTTCTCAAACAAAACTACACACCAAATTAGATTGAAGATTGCCGGTGCCGAATTGAATATTTCTGCCGAAGATATAGATTACTCTAACAAAGCTGAAGAGCGTTTAACGTGCGATTACCAAGGTGACGATATGCAAATTGGCTTCAACTCTCGATTCTTATCTGAAATGTTGACTAATTTGACTTCAGATGAAATACAATTGGAAATGTCGATGCCAAACCGTGCTGGAATTTTAACTCCTATTGATGGTTTAGACGAAGGGGAAAGTGTTACGATGCTTGTAATGCCAGTGATGCTAAACAACTAAATATAAACTAACCTTTATACCGAAAACCGTAATTTTGAAAGAAGTTGCGGTTTTTTTATTCGTGAAAAGCCAAAATTGGAGTTTTCAAATAATAGGCTAGCTGTTGCGTTGTTCTTGTTGTAAAAAGCGCTACAAAGAAATTTCGCTTATACGTTAGCATGGCCAATAAATCAATTTCCTGCCCT
>JBBRET010000054.1:0-14179 GCA_038202695.1 Flavobacteriales bacterium | reverse complement strand
AAGAATAAAACGGCTAAAATTGCTGATGAGATAAACATATTTGCATATTCAGCAAATAAATAGAATCCCATTTTCATCGATGAATATTCAGTGTGGTATCCTCCAATTAATTCTGTTTCACATTCCGCTAAATCAAAAGGTGTTCTGTTGGCTTCTGCGAAAGCACAAATTAAAAAGATAAAAAAGGAAAGCGGCTGGTAAAAAACATTCCAATGCATTCCTGATTGTTGTGCAGCAATTTCTCTCAAACTCAAGGTTCCAGTCATCATTAACAAAGCAATCATGGATAGTCCCATGGCAACTTCATAAGAAACCATTTGTGATGCAGCACGAACGGCACCCATTAATGAAAATTTATTGTTCGAAGCCCATCCACCAATCATTATTCCATAAACACCAATAGAAACTACTGCAAAAATATATAATAACGAACCATCAATGTCCGTAGCCTGAAGGTAAACCGTTCTTCCAAAAATTACCAATTTATCTCCCCAAGGTATAACAGCACTGGTCATCAATGCCGTGCTCATAGCAATTGCGGGTCCAACAAAAAACAGAAATCTGTTCTTAGTATCAGGTTCAAATTCTTCTTTGGCAAATAACTTTAATCCATCGGCAAGAGGTTGCAATAATCCTCCCCAACCTGCACGATTTGGACCAACCCTATCTTGTAAAAATGCCGCAACTTTTCGTTCTGCCCAAGTTGAGTACATCGCCATTATCATCGTGATCGCGAATACAATTACAATTAAAATACTTTTCTCTATAATAAATCCGCTATCCATTTTTCTTTGAATCTATTAAATTGCCATCGATTTTTTCGTTGTAATCAATTTCCGCCATGCTTATTTTTTTGCGATCTATATCTCTACCTTGAAGAATTCCTTTTTCAGTATCAATAACTACTGTGTCTAATTTCCCGTAATATTTATTTTGATTAATAACTGAATCTTTTTCAAATTTTCTTGAACCTTCGATGATCCAATCCGCAGCGTCTTTTTTGTCGAAACGACACGTATTACAAATGAATTCTTCTACTTCATGAAATTCGTCTTTGCGGGCCGTAACTCTCTGGATTTCATTCCCAAACATCCAAAGCGTTGTTTTTCCGCAACATTTATCACAATCTCTGTGTGCATTCATTGGTTTGTCAAACCAAACTCTTGATTTGAAACGGAAAGTTTTATCGGTTAAAGCACCAACAGGGCAAACGTCAATCATATTTCCAGAAAACTCATTGTCAATTGCTGCTGAAACACACGTTGAAATTTGAGAATGATCTCCGCGATTTAAAACACCGTGAACTCTTCCGTCTGTCAATTGATCAGCCACTTCTACACAACGTTGGCAAACAATGCAACGGTTCATGTGCAATTGAATTTTGTCGCCAATATCTTCTGGCTCAAAAGTTCTTTTATCTTCAATGAAACGTTGTTGTAATTTCCCGTGTTCGAAGCTTAAATTCTGCAAATCACATTCTCCAGCTTGGTCACAAACCGGACAATCTAATGGGTGATTTATCAAAAGGAATTCCGTTACGGCATTTCTTGCATCTTTAACACGTTCCGAAGATTTGCTAGCTACTTCCATTCCGTCTTGACAACCTGTTACACAAGAAGCCATTAATTTTGGCATTGGTCTTGGGTCAGCTTCACTTCCTTTGGTAACATCTACTAAACAACAACGGCATTTTCCGCCAGTTCCTTTTAGCTTCGAATAATAACACATGGCTGGCGGAACAGATTCTCCACCAATCATACGAGCCGCTTGCAGGATTGTTGTTCCTGGAGCTACTTCTATTTCTTGACCGTCTATGGTTACTTTCATTATATTTTTGTTTCAGGTTTCAGGTTTCAAGGTTACTTTGGAATAACTTGAAACTTGAAACTATTTTAAACTGATTCTTTTGCTATTAAATGCTTCACTTTTTCAAATGGCTCATTTACAAAGTGATCTCTATTTTTTACTTTTTCTGGAAAACGAATATGGTATTCAAACTCCTCTTTAAAATGACGAATTGCCGCAGCCACTGGCCATGCTGCTGCATCACCTAATGGACAAATGGTATTACCTTCAATTTTTGCCTGAATGCTCCACAATAATTCGATATCTTCTTCACGTCCATGACCATTTTCAATTCGGTGTAATACTTTTTCTAGCCAACCAGTTCCTTCACGACATGGTGTGCATTGACCACAACTTTCGTGGTGGTAAAATCGTGAGAAGTTCCATGTGTTTCGAACGATACAAGCTCGGTCATCATAAACAATAAATCCGCCTGAACCTAACATTGAACCTGTTGCAAATCCACCATCAGATAAGCTTTCATAACTCATTAATCGGTCTTCACCTGCAGCAGTTTTGTAGATTAAATGTGCTGGTAAAATGGGTACAGAGGAACCTCCAGGCACTAATGCTTTCAATGGTCTGTCCGTTTGCATTCCACCACAATATTCATCAGAATTCATGAATTCGTATACAGATAATCCCAAATCAATTTCAAAAACCCCTTGATTTTTGATATTTCCAGAAGCCGAAATTAATTTGGTTCCAGTTGAACGTCCGATTCCAATAGCAGCATAATCAGCACCTGAATTGTTTACAATCCATGGCACAGCCGCAATAGTTTCAACATTGTTTACCACCGTTGGATTTGCCCAAAGTCCAGATACTGCAGGAAATGGTGGTTTAATTCTAGGATTTCCACGTTTCCCTTCTAAGCTTTCAATCAAAGCGGTTTCTTCTCCGCAGATGTAAGCTCCAGCGCCAATTTGAACGTATAATTCTAAATCGTAACCCGAACCTAATATATTTTTACCCAACCAACCCGCAGCTTTTGCTTCGGCGATGGCTTTTTCAAGAATTTTATAAATCCACATATATTCACCACGAATGTAGATGTAGGAGAGGTTGGCACCCAATGCATAACTAGAAGTAATCATTCCTTCAATTAATAAATGTGGAATAAACTCCATCAAGTACCGGTCTTTGAAAGTACCTGGTTCTGATTCGTCAGCATTGCAAACTAAATGTCGTGGTTTTCCTGATTTTTTATCAATAAAACTCCATTTCATTCCAGCCGGAAAGCCTGCGCCACCGCGTCCGCGAAGTCCTGAAGTTTTCACTTCTTCTACGACTTCATCAGGAGTCATTTTTTTTATGGCTTTTTCAACCGAGGCATAACCACCTTCTTTGCGATATACTTCGTAAGTTCTAATGCCTGGAACGTTTATTTTGTCTAATAATATTTTTCTTCCCATGATATTATTTATCGTGTAAAGTGATTTTTCCGTCACTGCAATCAGCAATTAACTGATCAATTTTTTCTTTGGTCAAATGTTCTTGGTAGAAATCGCCTAATTGCATCATTGGCGCATAACCACAAGCTCCAAGACATTCCACGCCGCGAATTTCGAACTGTCCATCAGCTGTTGGTTCACCAACGCCAACGCCTAATTTTGCACAAGTGTAATCCATCAAATCTTCAACTCCGTTTTGACAACAAGGTGAAGTTTGACAAAATTCAAACATGTATTTCCCGATTGGTCTTTGATTGTACATCGTATAAAATGTAACGACTTCAAAAACTTCAATGGGTTGAATTTCTAATATTTCGGCAACTTTTACTTGCAAATCAGTACTTAACCAATTGTCATGGGCATCTTGTACTTCATGTAAAACGGGCAATAATGCTGATTTTCTTTTGTCTGCAGGATAATGACTGATTAATTCATTAATGCGCGTCATTAATGCATCAGTAATATTTATTTTTTGTTGTATGTGTGTTCTTTCCATTTTTATTACTTTAAATTTTGAATTAGAAATTTTAAATGTTTGGAATATTTACAATTTAAAATTCATCATTTATAATTTTGTCTACGCATCTAGTTCGCCAGCGATTACATTTAAACTTGATAATATCACGATGGCATCAGAGAGCATGGCTCCTTGTATCATCTCTGGATACGCTTGATAATAGATAAAGCAAGGTCTTCTAAAATGCAATCTGTAGGGTGTTCGACTGCCGTCGGTTACTAAATAAAAGCCTAATTCTCCGTTTCCACCTTCTACTGCGTGATAAATATCTGCTACTGGAACTGGAACTTCTCCCATCACAATTTTAAAGTGATAGATTAAGCTTTCCATATTGTTATAAACGTCCTCTTTTGGTGGTAAATAATAATCTGGAATATCAGCGTGAATTGGACCTTCTGGTAATTTAGCTAACGCTTGACGAATGATGCTCAAACTTTCCCAAACTTCAGCGTTACGCACGCAAAAGCGGTCATAAGTATCTCCGGATTTTCCAACTGGCACAACAAAATCAAAATCTTCATAAGAAGAATAAGGTTGCGCTATACGAACATCATAATCAATTCCGGCAGCACGAAGATTTGGACCAGTAAATCCATAAGCCATTGCTTTCTCAGCTGTTATTGGCCCTACGTTTACAGTTCTATCTATAAAAATTCTATTTCTTTCAAACAGATTTTCAAATTCTTTCCAACATTCTGGAAATTCTTCTAAAAAGGTATTTAGTAATTCGAAAGCTTTTGGCGACCATTCTCTTTCGAAGCCACCAATTCTGCCCATGTTAGTGGTTAAACGAGCGCCACAAATTTCTTCATAGATTTCATAGATTTTTTCTCGAAACTGAAAAACATAAAGGAAGCCAGTGTAAGCGCCAGTATCAACGCCTAGGATTGAATTACAAATTAAATGGTCTGTAATTCGGGCTAATTCCATTACGATTACGCGAAGATATTGTGCTCGTTTTGGCACTTCTATATCAAGTAATTTTTCAACGGTCATCCACCAAGCCATATTATTGATAGGTGATGAACAGTAGTTCATTCTGTCCGTTAATACATTTATTTGGTAAAATGGACGGTTTTCTGCAATTTTTTCAAATGCTCTGTGAATGTAGCCAATGGTTGGTTCAGCTTCTAGAATTCTTTCGCCATCCATTAATAAGATGTTTTGAAAAATTCCGTGCGTCGCCGGATGTGTTGGCCCCAAATTTAATATGGAAAGCTCACTGCCGTCTTCGTTTCGGGTGAGTTCTACAATTTTAGCATATCGATGCTCTGGTGGTAATAATAGTTCTGACATTTTATAATGTTGAATTATTTATTTTTTAATTATTTGAAACTGTTCTTCCAAAAAATCTATCGTCTTTATCAGTTCTTCCGCTGTCTTCCATTGGAAACTCTTTACGCATGGGATGAGAAATCATTTCATCCATGTTTAAAATTCTTTTTAATTGCGGATGGCCTATAAAATTAATTCCGTAAAAATCCCAAGTTTCTCTTTCCATCCAATTCGCACACAAAAATAAGTCTATGATTGAGGTTACTTCTGGCGTAAATGTTAGATATGTTTTTACTCTAATTCTTGTGTTTTCAACCCAATTATGCAAATGATATACTACAGCAAATTGATGGTCGTCGTCATTATCTGGGTAGTGAATTCCGCATAAATCCGTTAGGAAATGGAAGTTGAGTTCTTCATCCTCTTTCAAAGTCCGAATCACTTCATGAAGTGCATACGGAGTTACTTCGAATGAAAAAATATCTTTACTCATGGCAAAATCTAGTACTTTATCACCAAACTTTTGAGTTAATTTTTCTTTTATAAGTGAAGTTTCTATGGCCATTTTTATAGGTTATAAGAAGCTAATAATTCTTTGTATTCTGGTGAACTCCTTCTTCTTACGGATTCGTTTCTAACTAATTCTTGAAGTGCCATCACGCCATCAACAATTTGTTCAGGTCTTGGTGGACATCCCGGAACGTATACATCAACGGGAATGACTTTGTCAATTCCTTGTAAAACAGAGTAAGTATCAAAAACACCGCCTGAGCTGGCGCAAGCACCAACCGCAATGACCCAACGAGGTTCTGACATTTGTTCGTAAACTTGACGTAAAATAGGTGCCATTTTTTTAGAAATTGTCCCCATAACCATTAACATGTCCGCCTGACGAGGCGAAAAACTTACTCTTTCAGAACCAAATCGCGCTAAATCATAATGGGATGCCATAGTCGCCATAAATTCAATTCCGCAACAAGAAGTTGCAAAGGGCAATGGCCAGAGCGAATTAGCACGAGCTAATCCAACAACGTCGTTTAGTTTTGTCGCGAAGAAACCTTCACCTACAACTCCCTCTGGTGGAGCAACCATATTTATTTTAGAATCACTCATTTATAATTCGTAGTTTATAATTATTTCATCCGGTCGCATTTGCTCGGGTCGTAATTGATTATTCCCATTCTAGGGCTTTCTTTTTGATAATGTAGAAGAATCCAACTAAAAGCAACATCATAAAGATGACCATTTTAATCATTCCTTCAACGCCTAAAGCTCTGAAATTGATTGCCCACGGATACAGAAAAATTACTTCGACATCAAACAAAACAAACAAAATTGCTACTAAGAAATATTTTACTGAGAAAGGGATTCTGGCATTTCCTACAGATTCGATACCGCATTCAAAGTTTTTATCTTTGTTTTTTGAGTGTCTTTTTGGCCCTAAGTACCCTGAGCCAATTATGGTTAAAACTACAAAACCTATGGCTAAACCAGCTTGCATAAGAATTGGTAAATAATCTAATTGATTGGATTGCATACTGCTTAAAATTAGAAGTAATTTAAATAGCTACAAATATACATCGCTTAATTTAATTCGCAAAAATCAAGGGCTAAACGTTTGTTATTTACTTCACAAAAAAGGCTATTTAAATTGATTTTAAATAAGAGATTTTAAAACATAAAAAAACGCCCCGATAATCGAGGCGTAATTTGTTTTAGGTAATCAAAAAATAATATATATTAGTCTTCGATAGCTACTACTTGAGCTGCTACTTTACCTTTTCTTCCTTCTTCTTCTTCGTAAGTTACTTTGTCTCCTTCGTTAAGATTTTCAGTTTTAACTCCAGTTGCATGTACGAAAATGTCTTTACCTGTTTCATCATCTGTGATAAAACCATAACCTTTAGACTCGTTGAAAAATTTTACTGTTCCTGTGCGCATTTTAATGTAAAAAAAAATTAATAATGCTCAAAGATAATTTTTTTGATGACATAACAAGCATTTCATCACTAAATAATTAATAATTTGTTAAAATTCCATTTGCATATTAAAAACTTGATAGCGAAATACTTGCGAGATTTTAAATTTAAACTATAAAAAAGCAGTTGTTTTTAGCTATTTGAACAGTTGCTTCTTGATAATATGCGAATTTGATAGAAATTACTTCAAATCTAATTTTATATTTAATTCTAGTAATTGGGCATCATCAATTGCTGATGGTGCATCAATCATGACGTCTCTTCCTGAATTGTTTTTAGGAAAAGCAATAAAATCTCTTATTGTTTCTTGTCCGCCAAGTATAGCAACTAATCTGTCTAATCCAAAGGCCAATCCACCATGAGGTGGCGCACCAAATTGAAATGCATTCATTAAGAAACCAAACTGATCTTCCGCTTGTTCAGGTGAAAACCCTAACAATGAGAACATGTTGCTTTGTAACTCTTTATCGTGAATACGAATCGAACCACCACCTATTTCATTTCCGTTTAATACCATATCATAAGCATTGGCTCGAACTTTTCCGGGGTCAGTTTCAATTAATTTCATGTCTTCTGGTTTTGGCGACGTAAACGGATGGTGCATTGCATGATACCGATTGCTTTCTTCGTCCCATTCTAATAAAGGGAAATCTACGACCCATAAAGGTGCAAAAACTTCAGGATTTCTTAAACCCAAACGCGTTGCCAATTCCATACGAAGAGCAGAAAGCTGTGTTCTAGTTTTATCGGCTGGACCAGAAAGCACAAAAATCATATCGCCTGGTTTAGCTTTTGTAATTTCTGCCCATTGTTGCAAATCTTCTTGGTCGTAAAATTTATCTACAGATGATTTAAACGTTCCGTCTGCTTCACATTTTACATAAACCATTCCTGATGCGCCAACTTGAGGGCGTTTGACCCAATCAATTAAACCATCGATTTCTTTTCTAGTATAAGTTGCGCAATTTGGTGCAGCAATTCCAACTACTAATGCTGCCGAATTGAAAACCGGAAAATCTTTGTGTTGTGCTACTTCATTTAACTCACCAAATTTCATTTCGAAACGAATATCTGGCTTGTCATTTCCATAGGTTTTCATGGCATAGTCGTACGTAATTCTTGGAAATTCGGCTACATCGATGCCTTTAATTTCTTTTAACAAATGCCGAGTCAACCCTTCAAAAACATTTAAAATATCTTCTTGTTCTACGAATGCCATTTCGCAATCAATTTGAGTAAATTCGGGCTGTCTGTCGGCACGTAAATCTTCATCTCGGAAACATTTCACGATTTGGAAATATTTGTCCATTCCACCCACCATCAATAATTGTTTGAACGTTTGTGGCGATTGTGGCAAAGCATAAAACTGTCCCGGATTCATTCGGCTTGGCACCACGAAATCTCTAGCGCCTTCGGGAGTAGATTTGATTAAATACGGAGTTTCTACTTCACAAAAATCTAAATCAGATAAATACTTTCGTACTTCCATTGCCACTTTATGACGGAAAAGCAAGGAATTTTTAACCGGATTTCTTCTAATATCAAGATAACGGTATTTCATTCTAATGTCTTCACCACCATCAGTTTGGTCCTCAATGGTGAAGGGTGGAGTTATTGCTGCATTTAGAATGTTTAATTCTGAAACCAAAATTTCGATAGCGCCAGTAGTCATGTTGGCGTTTTTCGACTCGCGTTCAATGACAATTCCTTTAACTTGAATTACAAATTCTCTTCCAAGTGATTTTGCTTTTTCAAATACAGCTTTGTCGGTTCGTTGTTCGTCAAAAATTAATTGTGTAATTCCATAACGATCGCGCAAATCAACCCAAATCATAAATCCTTTGTCTCGTGATTTCTGAACCCAACCAGCAAGTGTTACTTCTTTGGTGATGTGTGTAGCGTTTAATTCGCCGTTAGTATGACTTCTGTACATTAGAATAATTTTTTGCAAAAGTAAAAAAACAAAATCAATAAACTAAGCTAAACTTCGTATCAAGTTTAACAAATCGTTTGGCTATTCGTTTTAAAAAACTACTATATTTGAGTTTTAAATTTAAAGACACTTTTATGAAAAAATTATTTACATTATTGATTGTAGTTTTAGGAACCACCATTGTTTTTTCTCAGGAAAACATGAAGTTTCAAGCTAAAATTGAGAATATGAACGGCGCTATCTTATACATTAAGGACAATAATAAAATAGTGCAGGAAATTAAGTTGAATGATCAAGGCTTTTTCAAATCGGAGTTTCCAATTAAAGAAGGAATGTACCAACTATTTGACGGTGCGGAATACGCAATGTTATTTTTAAAAAATGGTTATGATTTAAAAATGACTATGAATGCAGCTGCGTTTGATGAGTCTATCAAATTTGAAGGAAAAGGCGCAAAAGAAAACAATTTTTTAGCCCTAGAAACCCTTACGGAGCAGAGTTTTGGGTATGATAAAATTTTAACATTAGAACAAGAAAGTTTTGACAAGTTGATTGATCAAAGAAAGAAGGGTATTTTTGACAACATGCAAAAAGAAGGACTAGATGCTAATTTTATTGCCTTGCATAAAAAAGAATTGGAGATGAATTTTCAGAGTATTCAACAATATTATACTCAAATAAATGCTAATAAAAAGCTGAACAATTCTCCTTCACCACTTTTTGATTTTGAGAATCATAAAGGAGGAACCACCAAATTAGAAGCGTTGCGCGGTAAGTATGTTTACATTGATGTGTGGGCAACTTGGTGCGGACCGTGTCGGGCTGAGATTCCATCGTTAAAGAAAGTAGAAGACAAATATCACGGAAAAAACATTGAGTTTGTCAGCATTTCTGTAGATGTGGATAAGGACCATGATAAATGGAAAAGTTTTGTAACCGAAAAGCAACTGGAAGGAATTCAATTGTTTGCCGATAAAAACTGGACCTCCGATTTTATGAAATCTTATAAAATCAATTCAATTCCAAGATTCATTTTAATAGATCCAAAGGGAAACATCGTTGATGCCGATGCTGCTAGACCTTCAGACCCAAAATTACAAGAGCAATTAGACGGTTTATTGAAATAGTACAGTTATAATTCAGATCTAAAGTCCCATTTTTTGGGACTTTTTTAGTTTCTTACCCTAACGATTCGGTTAAATACAAATCACTAGTTTTTGACAAAAAAGCGCACTAGAGTTCCAACACGCTCTGCAACAACTGGTGCTTTAAAAGGCGCTTAAATCAGAAGTTTTATTTCCAGAATGTTAAATTTTCACCCAATGTTACTAAATTGTTAAGTAAAAGTTTTTTTAATGTAAAATAATGTATACATTTGTTATGTAATTATGAATATTTAAAACCTACAACGATGAAAAAGATACTAATTTTAGCCGCTTTCGCAATTTCAGCAGTGACTTTTGCACAAACAACTAAACCTGTTTTAGAACAAGAAGGAAATTTAGTGAAAGCTACTTATTATTACGATAATGGACAAATTCAACAACAAGGTCATTTTAAAGATGGCAAATTGGAAGGAAGTTGGGTTGCTTATGATAGTAATGGAACAAAAAAATCAATTGGAGCTTATGCTAATGGAGAAAAAACTGGAAAATGGTTTTTTTGGAATGACAAATCATCTTTAAGTGAAGTTGATTACTCTAGCAGTAGAGTAGCCAAAGTAAAATCTTGGAAACAAGATGCACTCGCAAAAAATTAAAAAAGTTAATTGTTAATAATAAAAAAAGGGAACTCAATTTGAGTTCCCTTTTTTTATGTGGTAGATTTATGTAAAACTCCAGCTGTATTAAAATCATTTTGATCCATAGTGATATCTGCACTTGTAAAATAAGTTGTCTCGAAATTCTGGGTTTGAATTGTTTCGAATTTTCTTTCAATTCTTACACCTGATGTGCCAATTGAATATACGTATAAAGTACTTTGCCCAACAACTTGATTTTGTGGTTTTGACAAGTTTATACCAAATTGTACTCTTACTGTTGGATTCGTACCAAAATCAATATTTCCACAGTTACTTATTGGTGTGCCACTGATGTAAGTCATTCCAGAAATAGTAACAGTTACTTGACCATAAGTTGAAATTGTAAAAGACAATAATGCCAATAATTTTAATATGTTTTTCATAATTTTAATATTTTAAATTTATTTTTCTAAATGTATTTGAAAGCCAAGACCTATACTTAAGATGTTGTAGGTAGTTGAACTTTGTTTATTTGAGTTATAGTTCAAAGTCATTTCTAAAGCAACACTACTATTAAAATAAATCGCAGGTCCTGCTCTTAAATCAAGACTTGTACTTTTATATTCCGAATTGTTTGATCTGGAGTAAGAATAGCCAACATGGGTTAGTATATTAACTGTTTTTTCCGGATCTAATAAATAGTATCTTGTATAAAGACCAATACCATAATTTATAACCGAACTGTTTTTTTCAGGTTTACCATATCCAAATAATGGTGAAATTCCAATTGTAAATTTATCTGCAAGAAAATATCCAACGTTGGGTCTTAATTCTAGTCCGATAGTTTTTGAATCTGTATTCTGATCTTTTAAATTTGCGGAATAGAAACTTCCACTTCCTCCAACCATCCAATTACCTTTTGTGATTTGAGCGTTAGCGGATGTAGCAACTAATAAAATAGTGATTGCAATTGTTTTTAAAGTTTTCATAGTACTGTTTATAAATTCTTATTAAAGATTTGTTTTTTCATATTTTTGAAATGTTAAATTAAACTTTTGTAAGAGATTTTTTTTTGACTGTCAGCGCTGTTTGCCTAGCAGATGGCTTTCTTTTTTAAGTTTGTTTTATTCTATAAACTTTCGTTTTTTCAAAATCATTTATTTTTCTAAATGTATTTGTAAACCTAAAGCAAAACTTAAAACATCAACCGTTGTTGTAGAATTTAGCTGGCTTGCTTGGTAGTTTAAAGTCATTTCTAAAGCAACGCTATTGTTAATAAAAAATGCTGGACCACCTCTTAAATCAAGAATAGTACTAGTGCCATCCGAATTGCTTGATTTACTAAGTGAATATCCAACATGAGTCAATATATTAATTTTTTTTTCTGGGTTTAATATATAATATCTAGTAAATATGCCTGCACCATAACTTGTAACAGGGGAAGTTCCGCTTACATCAGTCTTAGTAAAAGTTATAACAGGTGACACTCCTAATGCAAGTCTATTAATTAAAAAATATCCGATGTTTGGTCTTAATCCAAAGACTGTATTTTTATATTTAAACTGTTCATTTTTATAATCTTCCGAATAGAAACTGCCACTTCCCCCAACCATCCAATTTCCTTTAGTGATTTGAGCGTTAGCCGATGTAGCAACTAATAAAATAGTGATTGCAATTGTTTTTAAGGTTTTCATAGTACTGTTTATAAATAGTTTTTAAAGATTTGTTTTTTCATATTTTTGTGGTGTTAAAATTAATAAAGGTGAGATGTTATTTATTTTGACGGTGAGAGCTGCTACTTTGTGTAGTGGCTTTCTCTTTTTTAGGTTTGTGGTTTATTTCATATTTTTTATATTTTAAAAATTATTATATAGCTTATAATCAATAATGATTTATGTAGTGCTACATAAAACTCATTTGACATCAATGTTTGTTGTTTTAGTTTTGTAATCTTCACGTACTACTTTATAGCGCAGTACGTGTTATCATCAAGATGGGAGTGGTATTTATCTTGATTAATTTTAACAGATGATAAAGTTCGAAATTAGAAATTACTATTTTAGAAAAAAACTTTTTTCTTACATTTTTTATGTGTATTGGATTTTGTGTTTAAATGGCAGAAAGCGCCATTTAAATGATGGGAGTTTTCTTTGTAGAAATGACAAAGTGAGTTTTTGTTTTTGCAGTTATTGGATTACAGCAAATTAAATAAGTGTTGAATGCGAAGAAGTTTAAAGCCCTTGGACTGCACTAAGGGCAATGTGTTATGTAAATAAAAACGCAATCAATAGCCCCGATGGGAGCAAGCTACCGTGTAGCGCGGACAGCGGGTGTGAAAGTGTAAAGAATGATTAAAGGGGTGCTCCTAAATAAAAAAAAGGGAACCCAAATTGAGTTCCCTTTTTATATGCAATAATTTTAAATTAAGCTTCTTCCAATTCATTTGTTACTTTTCTTTTGTCGCGTAACCAATATTTAGTTCGCTTCACTAAATAAAACATTACGGGAACCATGACTAAAGTCAAGACTGTTGCATAAGTCAATCCGAAGATGATGGTCCATGCCAATGGCGACCAAAAAATCACATTATCACCACCCATATAGATGTGCGGATTCAGATCAGTAATCAAACCAAAGAAGTCAAAGTTCAATCCAATTGCTAGCGGAATTAATCCTAAAATGGCAGTTAAAGCCGTCAGCAGCACGGGACGTAAACGGGATTTTCCGCTTTCGATGATTACGACTTTGATTTCGTCAAGCGATAAATCATTGTGCGATTCGACACCTTTTTCGGCAACTTTTTTATCCAGAAGTAGTACAAAGAAATCCATTAATACAATTCCGTTCTTGACTACAATTCCCGCCAAGGAAATAATTCCCATCATCGTCATTAGGATTACGAAATCCATATTGGCAATGACATATCCGTAGAAAACACCGCTAAAACTTAGCAAAACAGTAAATAAAATCACAACTGTTTTTGAAACTGAGTTAAACTGTAATACGATAATAATGGTAATTCCTGCCATGGCTAAGAATAATGCATACATCAAGAAACTTTGGTTTTTACCTTGTTCTTCTTGAACCCCAGAGAAGGCAAAGGTTACTCCTTTTGGCAATTGATATCCGTTTAATTCAGCACCAATTTGCTTGGTAATTTCATCACCGTTATATCCTGTCAAGACATTAGAATAAATGGTTAAGATTCGTTTGTAGCCTTTTCTTTTGATTTGATTATAAGTGGTTGTCTTCTCGGTTGTTGATACTGCCGAAATCGGAACCTGCATCATTTGTCCGTTGGTTTGATTTCTGAAAGTTAGCGATTGGTTAAATAGAATATTTTCATTTTTACGCTGGTCTTCTTGCATTCGAACCACAATGTTGTAATCGTCGTCACCTTCTTTGAAAGTCGAAATTTCCTGACCATAAACGGAA
>JBBRET010000053.1:0-15609 GCA_038202695.1 Flavobacteriales bacterium | reverse complement strand
GCCAACTAGTAATGCATAATCTTCCATTTGAATAATTACATAAATGAAGGAATATAAGACCGATAGTGCTATTCCGATAAAAACTGGGAATTTCCGATTCTTTAAAATTGAAATCGAATAGAGTGTAATCATTGCCACTACTCCGGCGCCAGCAATGGTATATGCAAAGCTGAAAGTACTGTGCTCCGTAATGGATATCAAAAGTGTATAAAACATTATCAGTGCTATTCCGATCATCGAATACTGAAAAATATGAATAGTAACCTTGCTAATTGATTGAATTAGGAAGAATATCAGAAACGTTAAACCAATAACTAGGAAACCATATTTAGAGGCACGTTCATTTTGCTGATACTCGTCTACTGTTTGAATTAATTTGACTCCAAATAGGTAATCGTCCAAATCAGGTAAAGCGTTCGCGTATTGCTGCGAAAACGTTCTGTTGATGTCCAATACTTTCCAATCTGCGTGAAACCCATTATTATTTACAGTTTTTGTTGTATCGCTTGCCGCAAATGTCCCTTCGAAACTTGGAGATTCCCAATCTGAATCTACACTTACAGTGGTAACTTTTCCAATCGGAATAAACTTTACACTATTGCTTCCGTTGTAACTTATGGCAAAATTGAAATCGATTTTACCAGTGCTTGCCAATGTTTTATAATCAAAGGTGTTGGTTGCTAAAACACTGTAATTGCTTTTGTCGCTATTTTGTGGTTCAAAGGAAAGTTTGTTGGTATTCAACTGAATTTTTAATTCGCTTTTAATACTTTTCAGATTGGTGGTTTTTACAATTACGGTAGCTTTGTTCCATTGGATGTTTTCTTCTGCAATTCCTAATTTCGTGAAGTTCGGACTCGTGAAATTTCCTTTAAAATTCATATCTGCTGTGAAAACGACATGATTAAAAATTCCTCGTTTTAGTGATTCGTTTTTCTTGATATTAGATGTATTTTTTAAATCGTTCGGAAAGAAATAGGCATAATTTGTTGTTGCTTTTCTTTCAATGGTTGTGACGTTGGTTTTAGAATTAGTCACATTATACGATTCGTAACTTGTGAACGGAATTCGCAGAATTGGGCCGTAAAATTGGACATCTCTTCCCCATAAATTGGTGACTTCATCTACCATTTCGGTTTTGCGTTGCGAACGTTCACTGATTAGATTTTGGACAAAGAATAGTGGAATTAACAATACCAGAGTTAAAAAGCCAACCATTAGCATTTTGGCTGTTGTTGATTGAAAGAATGTTTTTTCTTCTTCGTAGTTTTGATTTTCTTGATTTTCCATGATTTTAAAGTGTTTTTGTTAGAATGAATTATTGTTTAATACGATTTTTAAATACAAAAAAGCAATGGGGATATTGGATAGTAGTATTAGTATTCTGATTACTATTGTTTCTCTTTCAAATCGATGCACTAGCAACAAATAGCATAAGTACAATAGGGTAATCGAGTTCACGAGTATAGCAACCAATACAAAGCAGTAGCCACAATAAATAAGCAGTATATTATCTGAGAACAGCAAATGCAGGAGCAGGAATAGTGTCCCAATTAGAAATGATGTAATAGCTAAATAAGTTGAAAATTTGGCAGTTGTAGATTTTGACTGTAGTTTCATGATTTTATTGTTTTTTCGTGAAATAATAAATAGGAAATAGTGTAAATGATTAGAATGAATGTTCCGAAGAGCAGCGTAAACTTATAAGTGTCAAAACTCAAAACGCTATTTAAAATGTTGGTGAATAGCGTGATTGGCTTGCTCAAAATATCCCAACTATTGAACCGTAAGATGCGTCCGAGATAAACTCCAAAACTTGATATGAAACAGAGTGCGGCAATCAAACGACGGCTTTTTGTCTCTGAATATTTCATGGCTAGTAACTTGTGAATATGCAGTAGTGACGCAATACCAGAATAGAATCCAGCAACAGAAAAGCACGCAAGTAATAAAGCATCAAAAACATACTGCAAATCGTTTCTGTGGTGCAGATGAACAAAATCAGTCAATAAATAGAAGGAATTGGGTAAAAAAAGCAACCATCCAATAAAAAGTAAGTAAAACGTAATGGTGCCAGGAACGGTAATTTTCAACTTTGATGAAAGGAAATAGGGAGTGTACCCTAGAAATAAATTCCATATCAGAAAGAGTAAGTAAATATCGTGAGTGATTTTTACTCTAAAGAGCATCAAAGTAACAGAGAGTAGGGCAAGGAACACTAAATTTGAGTTTTGCTTCTTGTTAAAAAAATAGAGGGTTAGTATTTTGTTCATAATAAATTATTTAAAAGTACTTTGAAATTCAAAGTAAATAGATAAAAAAATAGTGTTAATTTTTCGATAGTAGTTTTTCTAAAGCTTCTATATGTTCCCGGAAAGCTTTTTTTCCAAGTGCAGTCGCAATGTATTTTGTATTGGGTTTTTTACCAATAAATTGTTTTTCAATCATGATGTAGTTTTCTGTTTCTAAGGCTTTGGTATGACTGGCAAGATTGCCATCGGTTACGCCAAGCAATTCTTTGAGCCTAATAAAATCGGCACTTTCATTCACCATCAATACCGACATAATCCCGAGACGAATTCGGTGATCAAATGCTTTGTTGATATTTTGGATGATGTTTTTCAAAGTTAGTCTCTATCGTATTTAAAATACATTATACTTCCGTATACAATATGGCAAACCCCAAATCCCAGTGCCCAAAACAACAATCCATATCCAAGAAACCAGGTTGAAAATAACCCTAACAGTACCATTGTGATTCCCAAATAGCGTATATCACCAATCGTATATTTACTTGCATTAACACAAGCCAAGCCATAAAATAATAAAGTTAAAGGAGCAACCAATCCAAATATTTCTTTTTCAATTAAAAATAGAATAAAAAAACCACCAGAAGCTAACGGAATCATAAAGTTGATTACTAATCGTTTTGAAGTAGCATTCCAAAAATCTTCATTACTTTTTTTGGCTTTCTGCATGCTTAGTACTATTGCTGTTATTATTGAGGCTATCAAAACTGAAGCTGCTATTAAAAACAATCGTACTACAGCATCAAATGAGATTACCAAATTACTATAATTTCCTAGAGGAGAATTGTCAAAATAGATTGTTTTGTATGCCAGCCAAGCACCAATAAGAGCATAAATTCCAGCTAATATCCCAGACAATCCACTCAATGAAATAAATCGAGAGGATTTATCCATTATGTTTCTGATTTCTGAAAGGTCTTTAAGGTATTTTTCGTTTTCCATTTTAAAGTACTTTGAATTGCAAAGTAAAATAATAATAATGTTGTAACCAAATGTTTTTTGATTTATTTTTGATGAAAATTAAAACATGAAAAAAATCACTTTAATCTGTTTCCTTTTCACTTCTGCTTTACATGCTCAAAGCAACGACCAGCAAATGTTGAAGGATATTTATACTTATTCATTGACCAATTCAAAATGCTATTCTTGGTTAGATGATTTGTCAAATAAAATTGGAGCACGATTATCGGGTTCGGCTGGAGCTGAAAAAGGAGTGATTTACACCAAGCAACAATTAGAAAAACTTGGTTTGGATAAAGTCTATCTTCAGGAAGTAATGGTGCCAAAATGGGTGCGAGGCGAAAAAGAAACGGCTTATATTTTGGACAATAAAACTAAAGTAACAGTACCGATTTGTGCCCTTGGTGGTTCGGTTGCAACAGCTAAAAGTGGATTAACTGCAGAAGTTATAGAAGTAAAGGGTATTGCAGAATTACAGGCGCTTGGAGTCGAAAAAATAAAAGGAAAAATTGTTTTCTATAATCGTCCAATGGAGCCTTTTAATATTGAAACCTTCACATCTTATGGGCATTGTGTTGACCAAAGATATGGTGGCGCAAAAGAAGCGGCAAAATTAGGTGCTGTTGCTACTATTGTTCGTTCTATGAATTTGCGTTTAGATGATTTTCCGCATACAGGTGCACAAAGTTATGGTGATTTACCAAAATCAGAATACATTCCGACCGCAGCTATCAGTACCAATGGCGCCGAATTGTTAAGTCAAAAACTAAAAGAAAATAGTAGGTTAAAATTCTACTTGAAGCTTTCTTGTCAATCCTATGATGAGGTACTGTCGCATAATGTAATAGGCGAAATTACCGGTTCTGAGCATCCCGAAAAAATTATGATTGTAGGCGGACATTTAGATTCATGGGATTTAGCAGATGGTTCTCAAGATGATGGCGCCGGCGTAGTGCAGAGTATGGCAGTTTTAGAGGTATTCAAAAAACTCAACTACAAACCTAAAAATACAATCAGAGCGGTATTGTTTATGAACGAAGAAAATGGTGGAAAAGGCGGAAAAAAATATGAAGAGCTGGCCAAGCTGAATCAAGAAAATCATATTTTTGCTCTTGAAAGTGATTCTGGTGGATTTTCTCCTAGAGGCTTTTCATTCGAATGTGATGATTATAATTTTCAAAAAGTACTGAGCTGGAACTACTTATTTGAACCTTATTTGATTCACAGTTTTGTAAAAGATCACACAGGTTCTGATATCAGTCCGTTAACGTCATCCAAAATAGTAAAGGCTGGATTGAAACCCGATTCACAGCGTTATTTTGACTACCATCATGCTGCTAATGATACCTTTGATGCCGTTAATAAAAGAGAATTAGAACTCGGTACCGCTACAATGGCTTCCTTGATGTACTTGTTTGATCAATACGGAATTGATTAACTAGTGAAACCTGCCGATTTATACATACTCAATCAACCTGAACAATATCGGAATATTTTATTTCACATCATTGCTGTTGTTGAAAACACAGTCCCCGAAGTTACACTAGAATACAAATGGAAAATTCCTTATTTCTATTATCAAAAGAAACCGTTTTGCTTTTTAAATGTCAGTCACAAAAGAGGATATGTTGATTTGGCATTCAATAAAGGGTTCCAATTAAAAAACAATCTTGACCACTTAATTGCTGGTGATGGTAGAACTATGTTTAAATCCCTTCGCTATTTTTCTTTGGATGAAATTGATAATGAAATTTTAATAGCAGTACTTCAAGAAGCCAAGCTACTTTCTTAAAAAATTGCCTATCAGTGTAACTTTTTTTTAAATTTGGGAACTAACAATTGTGCAAATTGAAATAACATGTTGAGCAACAAAAGTATTTTTTCAGATTCTCAAGGCAATGCGATCAGATTGTCTAGCGTGCTTCAAGCGGAGCAACAGGTTCCTTTCCAAAATTTTTCAGCTAAATATGTTGTTTCTGGGAATGAAAAGTATTGCTTAAACAATCGGAAAATTGAAGTGAAACAAGGGGAGTATTTGATTGGCAACAAAAATACCGCTTCAAGTGTTTTAATTGACAGTATTACTCCAGTAAAGGGAATATGTATCGATATTGCCAAAGAAATTATTACTGAAATTATCGACTACAAGTATCAAAATCCATATCCGTTTGCTGCCTTTTTATTCGAACAAGAATGGATGGTTCAAAAGTTCAACAACAAGAATACTTTTTTAGGATACACTTTACTGCAATTATCCAATGAATTTGAAAATTTAAAGAATGGCAACACTCAAATCAACAAAGAACTATTTTATACTATTGCAGAGTGTATTGTAAAAGATCAGAGTAGTATTTTTGAAAGTTTTAGCTGCTTAAAATCGGTGAAAGAAGAAACTAATGGCCGATTATTTACTTTTGTTTGTGATGCCAAAAACTATATGGATGCTTATTTCCTTGAAAAAATTAATATCGAGAACATAGCACGTGAAGCTAAATTATCCGAATACCATTTCATCCGCTTGTTTAAAACAGTTTTCAATACGACACCCTACAAATACATTGTTCAAAAACGGTTGCAATTTGCCCTTGAATTAATTGAGAATCACTATTCTATTTCTGAAGTCAGTTTACTTATCGGATATACTGATGTTCCAGCTTTCAGCAATGCCTTCAAACAGCACTTTGGTTATTCGCCAAAACACTACAAAGTAAATTAGCAATTTTTCACAACTAGCCTATAAAGAATTCTGTCTATTTTTGAAATATATTTAAACAATAACACAGCATGATAAATCAAATATTAAAATTTTCAGTACTAATTTTAGCCTTAACCACTAAGGTAATGGCGCAAGATGTGAATTGGCAAAAATTGAATACAGAAGCTTATCCGGGCAAGCAGGACGACATTACTTTTGTAGATGAAAATACGGGTTGGTATGTAAATGGTTTTGGAAAAATAGTTCATACGGAAAATGGTGGTTTAACCTGGGAAAAACAACTTGAACAAAAAGGGTCTTTCTACAGAACTATTGCTTTTGTAGATAAAAATATTGGATTTGTAGGTACAGTGGGTACTGAGTATTTTCCAAATGTAACGGATACTATTCCGTTGTACGGAACTAAAGATGGAGGAAAAACATGGAAGTCAGTTGCGTACAAAGGCCCTTATGTAAAAGGCTTATGTGCCATCGATATTGTGAAAGAACAATACATCAACCACGGAAAAATAGATTACAAAACCCATCTCTTCGCAGTTGGACGTGTGGGAAGTCCAGCCAACATCATGATTTCGCATGATGCAGGTGAAACATGGATTTCAAAAAGTATGAATTCGGATTGCAAAATGCTATTCGACATCAAAATGCTTGATAAGAATACGGGTTTTGCTTGTGCAGCAAGTAACGAGGATATTGCCCAATCTAATGCGGTGATTCTCAAAACTACGGACGGAGGCACTACATGGCAAAAAGTATATCAATCTAACAGGCCTTTTGAAACCACATGGAAAGTGTCTTTTCCGACCAAAAACGTAGGCTATGTTACCATTCAATCCTATAACCCAGATCCAAATGTTAAACAACAACGCGTGGCCAAAACGGTTGATGGTGGTAAAACTTGGATAGAAATAAACTTGATTGAAGACCAAACCGCAAGAGAATTTGGCATTGGGTTTATAGACGAGAATCATGGTTTTGTGGGTACGGTAAACAGCGGTTTTGAAACCAAAGATGGTGGACAAACTTGGACCAAAATAGATTTAGGTCGCGCTTGTAATAAAATTAGAATCTATACAAATGCTGCGGGCAAAAACTATGGGTATGCAATAGGTGTTAATGTGTTTAAACTTTAAAAAATTGAAACAATGAATTTAACTACCCCGTTTAATAGATTTATTTACATTGCTTTTGTACTATTAGGTGCTTACTATGTCATTTTTCATAAAGACTATACAAGTGCGGTGAGTAATTTAGGAATAGCCTTGGCTTTTGATCCTTTCAAACAAGAGCAACCATGGAATGAAAGACCTATGTGGCAAAAAGCGTGGTTAATTGTTCATCTTGCTTGTGTTGCTGCTTTATTTGGATTTATGGTTGGGCTAGGCGATAAGTAATATGTTCTTCGATATAAGACAATTGCAGACCGTAGTTGTATAAAAAAACGTCCCGATAAAAATCGGGACGTTTTTTTTAAAGACCACTAACCTTGTAAATCCAGCCCGTCTTTGTTTTGGTTCCAGTAGTAAACTCGATTACATAAAAATAAGTTGCATCTGGTAAATCATCTCCTTGGTCTGATTGCCCTTTCCATTCATCTTTGTATTGATTTTTATGGTATACTTTTAATCCATATCTATTGAAAATACTTAAATTTTTAACATCTAAATGGGTTAAATCAAAGAAATCATTTAGGCCATCATTGTTTACAGAAATCCCTTTTTGGATGCCACAATAAACTTTGTCCAAACTAATCGATTTTAATTGCGAACATCCTTCACTATTAACAACTCTAACTGAAAAAGTATACGGTGCTGTTTCTATTGCAGCTGTTGACGCCAAATATTCTGTAACATTTAAAGTCGCTATATTGGTGCCAATTACTTCATTATTGGTGTTCAACCAAATGTAGTCAGCAGTAGTAAGATCTACAGAATTAGCAATTGATTTTACCTCCAATACGAAGTTATTTCCATCGCAAGAATCTGAAATTATAAAATCAAATGGAGCTTGAACAGTTATAGCAAGATTGCCATTAGAAGCACATGTGGCAGCATCAGGGACAAATGTGTAGGTTGCTGAACTTGTATTATTAATTAAGGCTGGCGTCCAAGTTCCAAAAACTCCTTCAACGGAAGATAAGGGTAGTGAAGGTGGAGTTTCACCCGGACATATCGGCGGAATAGCTGTAAATGTTGTTGTAATTCTTGGAGTAACGGTTATACTTAAAGTGCCTTGAGCAGCACATTGACCTGCAGTAGGAGTAAAGACATAGTTTCCAGATTGGGTATTGCTAATTTGATTTGGTGACCAACTGCCACTAAAATTTTCATTTGAATTTACAGGTAAACTTGGAGCGTTATTTCCGCTACAAATTGGCGCTATTACATTAAATGTTGCTACTGCTGGTTGGTTTACAACAATTGTTAAACTTCCTGTGGTGGCACATTGACCGCTAGTTGGTGTAAAAATGTATGTCGTTGTTTGTGCCGTATTTACAGCAGCCGGAAACCAACTACCCGCAATATTTTCTATTGAATTCGTCGGTAATGTTGTTGTAGTTCCAGCACAAATTGTTATTGGTGTAAAAGTTGGAACAACATTTTCATTGATGATCAGCGTAATGGTAGTAGTGTTTAAAGCACACAATCCAGCATCAGGGGTAAAAGTATAAACAGTTGTTCCCAGAATTGAATAATCTAATGTTGACGGACTCCAAGTACCGATAATTCCATTATCTGAGGTTATTGGTAAAGTTACTTGAAGTGAGGCACCAGCTTGACAAGCCGTAATAAGAGATGGATACGCACTGAAGGTTGGACTAATAGTATTTGGTAAAACGGTTAGTGTGAGTGCGCCGTTTAAGGCACATTGCCCTGCTGTTGGAGTAAACGCATAGGTTGCTGTTTGTGTATTGTCTATACTGTTTGGAAACCAAGTTCCGGTAAATCCTTCGATTGAATTTGCTGGTAAGGAAAGAACATTTCCGCCAATACATAAATCCGGAATCGAATTAAATGTAGCAATCGTTGGTTGATTAACCGTAATTGTTAGAGTGATCGGAATGGCACATTGGTTCACGATGGTGGTGGCCGTAAAGGAAAGATCATCTAATGAAAAATCATTTCCATTTGCCAGAATTATTCTGTCAAAAATAGCAATTTGAGCGGTTGTGTTCGTCCCAGAATTCCACGTAAAACTATGTTGCGCCCATTGACAATTTGTTGCTGGTGCTGAAACTGTCCCAATCGACGTTCCGTTTATTGTTACATCAATAAGCGCTGGATTTGGAGTAGCCACTGTTTGCAACCAATAACTAAAAGTATAGGTTTGATTGGGTTGCACAGCCACTGTTTGTTCCCATACCTTATCATTGCCTGCGTTTGTAGTAGAGCCATCCACGACCATCATACTGCCTGATGTTGCCGTTCGAACGGTACACGGCGGAAAAAATTGGAACCATAAATTTGCAGCAGTTACTATGCCATACGCTTTTTGAACACCAGACTGTCCAGCATCCGTTAGGAATTGATAATCAGAGTTAAATCCAGAATTGCCCGCGGAGAAATCACCATTAACAATTAAATTAGGTCCAGTAGCACCTGAAGAATCGGGTGTAAAAGTATAAGTAGTTGTAGCTGTATTATTCAATTCAGGTTCCCATGAACCGGTTATTCCTTCATTAGAAATAGTTGGTAAAGGACTTAAGAGTTCCCCATTACATAGTGGTGCTACAGGGTCAAAAGTTGGGGTAATAATTGGATTAAAAAGTGTCAATGAACCACTTGCTAATTGACAATTGTTGGCATCTAAAATGATATTAGTATACGCACCAGCATTTAAGCCGCTAATTGTATAGTCTCCCGAATTTGTTGAACTAACAGTTGTAGTTACAGGCATTGCATCATCTTCATAGGATAAATTATAGGCAGTGTTTGGTGCTAAGTTGGTTATTAAAATCGAACCATCTGTTCCGTTACAAGTAGAGGGATCTGTTCCAAAATAGCCTGGTGTATTTTGTAACGTATAGGTGGCAATAAAATTTGCACCGTTGTTGTTTATTAAAATCGTGTCATTACAAGCGGAAGTTGAATTGAAATCTCCGGTAACATCATAGTAAACTTCTATGTTGTAATTGCCTGCGGGAAAAGCGGTTAAATCATAAGGGAACTGTGCGTCATTTAAGACGATTTGCCATTTTTGATCGCCAGTTGTACAAGGACCACCACTCGGAAAAGTGACTCCAGAACAGTCATCAAAAAAGGGTAAATTTATAGTTGTAAACGCACCCGGAGTTCCAGATTGAGGGTAAACGCGATAATACATTCGAGCGCTACAAACGTTGCCAGTGCTGGTTTTAAATGTTTTTACTTCACCACCACGAAGTTTAAAAGTTCCTGAGCCGATTAGAAAAGTTCCAAAATCAGTAGATTGAAATACATTTTGCACCGGACCAATAATTGATGCACCAGAGCCAGTAGTATTAAAAAAGTTATTTGAAGTGCAATCGGTAAGCCATGCAGCAGAGGCAAAAGAGCCAAAATTTTGACTGACCCCTTTTACCCATACAAAAAGGAGTAACAAAAGTATTTTTTTTCTCATAAAACTAATTTATAAAAATAGATTTTTTTATAAAAATAGTTTAGAAAATAATAATAAACAAGATTATACTACTTTAGGACTGTTTTTTTTTTAAAAAGCTTTTGCTGTAGTTTTTAATTACTGACAATAGCACTTAATTACACTTTAAAAATCCCGCCGAAAGTGATGATTCTTTGTAAAAACAAAAAGTGTTGCGAGGCACTGTCAGACGGACTATTTGTAGTTCTAATGTCGTTCATATTAATGTAGCCACCTTTCATTTCTGCTTGAATAAAATAATGTTTAAAGAAGGTTAAGTTTAAACCCACTTTAGCCGAAAGGCCAAACCCAGAAACATGAAAATCATCGTGTCTTTCTTTTCCAAGTAATTTGGCATTAGTCTTTGGATATAAAATTCCGGCGCCAGCACCTTCAAGTATATTTACTTGAAAAATATCTGTATTTTTTATATGAAATAATTCCGAAATATCATCTACGCGACCCATCTCTGTATTGATATAATTCAATCCATCGGTATGCTCAAAGGTTAAAAATTCGCCATTGGATAAATCAATAGTATTATTCCCTGATGGCAAATAAGTTCCGGCATATTGCGGATAAGAATTGCCTACAACTCCGCCAATAGTAGCAATTTGATTTTGATTCATTACATATTTCATGTGGTCTAATCCGATAGAAATATTATAGTGGTCATTAATGAAGTATCCAATTCTAAAATTGGTTTGCGGAATCGTCATACGACTTGGATTCAAATAGTCAACATGCCATCCTTTTGGTTTGTCGCCTGCTTGCACATCATATAAAGTAAAATCGTAATCGGGTCCTTTAAAATGAATGTCGGATTTAGAAAAACTTTCCCGATTTCCACCCCAATAAATATACATTTTTCCTTTATTATGTGCCGTATATCGTGCTGGATTAGCTGTTTTTTCTTGAGCTGAAAGCGATTGTGTTAAGACACAAAAGGTGATTAACACTAAGAACACTATTTTTTTAAACATCTTAAAATTGATTAATTGTTTTTCGAATCGCCACCAAACGCGTCATCAGACCCTCAAAATAGTCTAAATGCAACATGTTGGCACCATCGCTTTTGGCATTCGCAGGATCAAAATGAGTTTCGATAAAAATACCATCTACACCAACTACAATTCCGGCTTTCGCAATGGTTTCAATCATATCAGGTCTTCCACCAGTTACGCCAGCGGTTTGATTGGGTTGTTGTAAGGAATGGGTCACATCCAAAACAGTAGTAGCATACTGTTGCATCGTTGGAATTCCACGAAAATCAACAATCATATCTTGATACCCAAACATACTTCCTCTATCAGTAACCATTACGTTTTGGTTATTGCAATCCAACACTTTTTGCACAGCATGCTTCATGCTTTCCGGACTCATAAATTGTCCTTTTTTCAAATTCACCACTTTTCCTGTATTGGCAGCGGCTACAACTAAATCGGTTTGACGAACTAAGAATGCTGGAATTTGTAATATGTCAACATATTGCGCTGCTTTATCAGCATCTTCGTTAGTATGAATGTCGGTAACGGTTGGAATGTGAAAAGTTTCAGAAACTTTACGCAGTATTTTTAATGCTTTTTCATCACCAATTCCAGAAAAACTATCAATTCTAGAACGGTTGGCTTTTTTAAAAGAACCTTTGAAAACATACGGAATTTGTAATTTGTCTGTAATAGTAACCAATTTTTCAGCAATTCGCATTGCCATTTCTTCACCTTCAATAGCACATGGGCCGGCAAGTACAAAGAAATTTCCACTATCAGTATTTTTGATTTGTGGAATAGCATTAATAGTCATAGTGTGTGTTTTTTATCGGCGCAAAGATACTACTAATTTGCTTGTTTGTTATAACAATACGTTAAGTTATTTTTTTATCGAAAGGCCAACAGGAACTAGTAAATACCCTCGCTCATAAATGTTTACATACAATTTGACTGGTTTGGTTTGTCCTTCCCATTGCAGTTCGTAAATGTCTAAAGTTCCGGCACCTATATCGATTCTTTTGGTCGGAAACGGACAGCAACTTTCAATTTTGGTAAAAGTTATTTTCTCTCCTTTGGGTCCGGCTAAAGCATTCAAATAGCGTTCGGCATTCAGGGTTTCGTTTTTGGCATTTTGATAAAAAACATTGACAGGATAATCGGCATTATAGCCATACTTGCTGTCTTTGCTGTATTCGGATAGTATAAAGGTGTTTTCTTTGCTAAGTGTTGGATTTGGAGCGGTATCATCTACATTCTTTAAGGTAGATTTTGTACTAACACATGAAGTGAGTACAGAAGTTAGCACTATTAATAAGATCCGTTTGTATATCGTTTTCATGGTAAAAGTTTTTTTCTTGGTTTCACAATAACCGTGCTACTATTGTTTTTTATTGCGGATGAATAATGAAACTAAAGCGCCAGTGATCATCCCTTTTGAAAGAGAAGTAAAAGTGCTTTCTATTAGGTAGGTTTTTAAATTGAAATACACGTTGGCGTTTTCTAAAGTCATGTAGTGGTTTTTTACTTTATACGCTATAATATTCTCAAAAAACTGTGGCGAAATGCTTTTGTAAATAACATATTGCGCAGCCGGATTTAAGACAGCAATTAGGAACGACAGCACCATACCGGCCATAAATCCTTGTCTAAAAGTCATGCTATTGTCGTAACTATTTTTTTTCTTTTCATTTAGGGCCAAGTAAAAAAATAAAAAAGCGGGGATGGCAAAAAGATTGGTTAGCAATCCGTAGTTGTTGATGTGAATTTCATGAAGTCCGATCGTTTTTTCTCCAATTGCCCACGCTAAGGTCAATAAGGTAAAGCGCAACGCCCATTTTATTTCTACAGAAAAGTTTTTCATCTGGTCTTTAATTTTAAAAAATGCATCAAGTTGGTCTCACTTGGGTCAAAAATACTTCATTTCGATAAGTTAATATTGCTATTTTTGTAAAAAATCACTCTATGGAATTAATAACGCATACCTGGCATTGGTCGGTTGCTGGGTTTCTTATCGCTGCGGTAATGCTAACACTTAACTATTTCGGAAAAGTATTCGGAATGTCCTCTAATTTACGCTCTTTGTGCTCTATGACTGGCGTTGGAAAAAAAGTAGCTTTTTTTGATTGGGATTGGAAAGCGCAACGCTGGAATTTAGCCGTAGTCTTTGGCGCTATGCTGGGCGGATATGTAGCGGTTCATTTTTTAAGCGATGCTTCCAATGTTGCAATTAACCCCAAAACGATTCAACAATTAGAAGTAATGCACATTGACGCACCAAATGGTAAATTATTACCCGATGCACTATTTGGAATGCCTGTTTTTGAATCACCTAAAATGATTTTAATACTGCTTTTTGGTGGATTGTTAATTGGTTTTGGATCAAGATATGCCGGTGGTTGTACCTCTGGACATGCAATTGCTGGGATGAGTAATTTGCAACTGCCCTCTTTAAAAGCGGTGATTGGTTTTTTTATCGGCGGTTTGATCATGACTCATTTTATTTTACCCTTACTATTTTAAACTATGAAATATCTAAAATACCTACTCGTTGGATTCTTTTTCGGAATCGTATTGACCAAGGCGGAAGCCGTCTCTTGGTATCGAATATATGAAATGTTTCAGTTTCAATCTTTTCACATGTATGGCATTATCATGACCGCAATTGGTGTAGGTGTACTAGGCATTCAAATCATCAAAAGATACCAACTTAAGGACCATGATGGGAATCTGCTAACCATACAAGATAAAGAAAAAGGAAGTGCAAGATACTGGATTGGCGGCGTTCTTTTTGGACTAGGTTGGGCCATGGTTGGTGCATGTCCTGGACCCATTTTTATTTTACTTGGTTCTGGTTTTATTAGTGTTGGATTGATCTTAATCGGTGCTATTTTTGGAACTTTTATTTATGGCGTTATTAAAGAGAATCTGCCTCATTAATAAAGAGCAAGCGTGATTATTATCATAGTTTATTTTTTCTTTTCGAGGTACCTTAGATGAAAATTTAAACTATGAAAACAACAGTTAAAATTCAAAATTTAAAATGTGGAGGTTGCGCCAATACTATCATTGATAAATTAAGCGGTCTTTCAACTATTTCTAACGTAAAGGTGAATGTCGAAGAACAGGAGGTTTCTTTTGATTATGCTGTTGATTTAGATTTACAGAATGTTAAAGAAATGCTCAATTCTATGGGTTATCCCGAAGATGGAGCAGCGAATTCATTGGGAACAAAAGCAAAATCTTATATCAGTTGTGCTATCGGAAAAATGAGTTAATTTTTATTTTCATTCCATTTCAAAATTCCATAGGTAATGGCAAACTGCGCAATGATATACGTGACCATTATCCAAAAAGAGGCTTGTGGAAGTGGCGCATGAAATTTATCTAGTGCCAAAATACTGTCGGAAGTAACAAAGAAAATGGCTCCGATAAGAATGGTGTATTTCGATTTATTGTCCCAGTTTACAATTCCTTTTAAAGCCATTTTTAGCATAATTGAAATTGTTAAGGCATAAATACAAACAGGTATTTTTAAGTCACCCAGAGTAGGTAATAAAATGTAAAGCAGGATAACCAAATACGCTAAGATGCTTACAAATCCGAACCAGAATATTGGACTTTTCCTGTGGTTGCTTTTTGATTTTTGTTTGCTAAAAAGTACAATAAACAAGATGTGGGCTATCAGAAAAGCAACTAAACCAGAGATAAAATACAATGCTCCTTTATTGGCAAACAACAGTATGCAATCACCAATCCAAGAAAAAAGTAACGCCAAAAGCAACCATTTTTTGGTGTCAAACGAATCGCTTTTTGCAACGGCATAAAACAAGATCGGAAGTAATAAGGGTTTTAAATACCAAGTTAAAGTATCGTTTCCTGTAACTAAAAGTGTGGAATAGAGTATTCCAAAAACCAAAAATACTTGTAGCAATCGTTGGCTAGTTATCATAGGAAAGTTTGTTTTGAGTACTCTTAAATTCTACAAAAACAAAATACGAGCTCATTAACAATGATACCG
>JBBRET010000052.1:0-16869 GCA_038202695.1 Flavobacteriales bacterium | reverse complement strand
CAAATAGTTCTTGATTCTGTGGGTGGAATAGCACCATCAGCATTTTTTGTAGATAATATCTATTTTTATAATAATGGAAGTATCGTTCCGACAACGCCAACCATAGCTGCGCCTACACCAACGCTTCCAGCAGCTAATGTTATATCACTTTTTAGTAATCAATACACTAACGTGCCTGTAGATACTTGGAGAACCTCGTGGTCATCTGCAACGTTAGCCGATATTACAGTTGCTGGTAATGCTACCAAAGAATATTCTAATCTGGATTTTGTGGGTATTGAAACAGTAAATAATCAAATAAACGCAACTGGAATGACTCATGTTCATATAGATGTCTGGTCCGGAAACTTTACCTCTTTTTCTATCAAATTAGTCGATTTTGGTGCTAATGGAGCTTTCGGAGGAGGTGACGATTCAGAACATCAACTTAATTTCCCAGCTCCTACACTAGGGCAATGGATTAGTTATGATTTGCCGTTAAGCAGTTTTACAGGATTAGCCTCTAGACAACATTTAGCCCAATATATCCTTGTAGCACAACCTTCAGGAGCAGCCAAAGTTTATATAGATAACCTCTATTTTCACAATTAGTACGTTTTTTTAATTTAAATGAATACAAATGAAAAGTATAAAAAATAATTATTTTAGGCACACTATAACTTTAGGATTTGTGATGTTAATTAGTTTAAGCTGTGAAAGGGATTTGTCCGATAATGCCACAGCTTCTGGCTTTAGCAAAACTCCAGAAGTTTTTATAGATGGTTTTAGCAGTGGATTAGAATATTATCCATATGAAAATTCAAAATTTGATGCTTTTACCGTCGATACTGAAACAAAATATTCGGGTTCTGCTTCTATGCGTTTTGATGTTCCCAATGCTGGTGATCCAGATGGAGCTTATGCAGGTGCTATCTTTAGAGATGATAACGGAGGAAGAAATTTAACGCAATACAATGCACTAACTTTTTGGGCTAAAGCCACTACAGCAGGTACAATTAATGATATAGGTTATGGTCAAGATTTTGGGGAAAACAAATACCAAGTCAGTTTACAGAACCTTCAACTAACTACCAATTGGAAGAAATACATTATTCCGATTCCAGATGCTTCAAAATTGACCCAAGAAAAAGGAATGTTTTGGTATGCTGAAGGACCTGAAAACGGTGATGGATATACTTTTTGGATTGATGAATTAAAATTTGAAAAACTAGGAACCATCGCAGCAGGTCAAGTGTCTATCCTAAATGGAAGTAATCAAACAGAAACTTCTTATGTTGGAGTCAACTCAAAAATAGACGGTGTTAGTGCAACATTTAATTTACCCAATGGGAATAACCAAACGATATCAATTAGTCCGTCTTATTTGCTATTTAACTCCTCAAATCCTAGTGTTGCAAGTGTAGATTCTTCTGGGTCTATAACTTCCTTAAGTGCAGGAACTGCTGTAATAACGGCAACATATGGAGGAGCAAACGTAGTTGGAAGTTTAACAATCAATTGTGCTGGTACCTTTGTTCATGCACCAACACCAACTAAAAGTCAAGCAAATGTAATTTCTCTTTTCTCAAATACCTATGAGAACGTTCCAGTAAATTATTATAATGGGTATTGGCAACCATGGCAAACAACGGTTTCAAATGACTTCTCAGTTCAAGGGGATACTATTTTAAATTATACCATTTTTAATTTTGTGGGTATCGAATATAGTAGTCCAACGATAAATGCTACTTCAATGACACATGTACATCTAGATGTATTCATTCCGGGAACAATTGCACCTGGCAGACAACTTAGAGTATTAGTAGTTGATTTTGGTGCTAACGGAGCTTTTGGAGGTGGTGATGACACCAGACATTCTACAACTTTTACAGCCCCAACCTTGGTTTCTCAAAATTGGATATCTATAGATATTCCTTTTTCAGCAATGCCAACTTTAGCAAGTAGATCGCATCTTGCACAACTTATCTTAGAAGGTGGAGATGGTTCTTTACTTTATGTAGATAATATTTATTTTTATAATTAATTTTAATCAAAACGCATCTAACATTTATAAAATAACAAAAAATGAATAAATATATTAAAAATAGTACCCGATTTATTTTACTTGTTGGTACATTCTCATTGTTTCTAAATTGTTCTACGGATGAAAAACAAAAAGTGACCAACTTCAAAACGCTGGTTTTAGAAGATGAATTTACTGTTGACGGAGCTCCTGACAATACTTTATGGAATTTTGATATTGGAAAAGGGCCAAATGGTGATGGTTGGGGGAACAATGAATTGCAATATTATACAAACAGACCTGAAAATATTGTTGTAGAAAATGGGATGTTAAAGATAACCGCCATTAGAGAACTATATTTGGGTTCTGCGTTTACCTCTGCAAAAATTACTACAAAGGGTAAATTTGAACAGCAATATGGTCGATTTGAAGCTAGAATGAAGTTACCTTCTGGTAAAGGATTGTGGCCAGCTTTTTGGATGTTGGGGAATAATATAGACACGGTTACTTGGCCGCAATGTGGTGAAATTGACATTATGGAAAACAGAGGAAGTCAGCCTGTAACTATTTCAGGAGCGCTACACGGTCCAGGTTATTCAGGAGGTGCCGCAATAATAAAGGCTTACAGTTTTCCAAACAGCAGAGTTGATGCAGATTTTCATGTTTACGGTGTAGAATGGGGTCCTAAATATGTAAATTTTTATGTTGATGATGTTTTGTACAATCAACTTACCCCAGAAAAAGTAACTGGAGAATGGGTTTTTAATAGTAATCCGTTTTATATGATTTTAAATCTGGCAGTTGGAGGAAATTTTGATGGTTCACCAAATAGCCAAACCATTTTTCCACAAACTATGTTAGTTGATTACGTTAGAGTATATCAATAATAACCAATAAAATTATAAATAAGGTTAGTCATAATTTATGATTAACCTTATTTTTCAAAAATCCAAAAGTTACTTAGACAATTGAACATGCAATTAATGAATACATATTTTACTTTTCAATCAGTTCAGTTCATTGGACTTTTAGTATTTATTTGTTCTACATCTTCAAGCGGAACATGTCAAATTAATCAAGAAAATTATGCTCCCAAAGTTTTGAACTTAAAAACGATAAAAACAGCAGTTTATACAACAGCGCATCACTCTAATTTAAAATTAAGTGTTGCGGATACTTTAAAATTTGTTGCTTTTGAACAACCACTAGAAACAGATGCTTCTATTATTGTTGATCCTAGTATAGAATTTCAAACTTTTATGGGAATCGGTGGTGCTATAACTGATGCATCGGCTGAAACTTTTTATAAACTATCAAAAAACAATCAAAAGCGTTTTTTAGAAGCATGTTATGACCCAAAAATGGGTATTGGGTATACTTTGGCAAGAACATCAATTCATAGTTGCGATTTTTCAGAAGAAAGCTATACTTACATTGATGAAGGTGATGCAGCACTTAATACATTTTCAATTGAACATGATAAAAAATACCGAATTCCATTATTAAAAAGCGCTATTAAAGCGGCCGGCGGAAAATTGACTATGTATATAAGTCCATGGAGTCCACCAGCGTTTATGAAGTCAAATAAAAGTATGGTAAAGGGTGGTAAATTACTTCCTGAATTTTATCAATCTTGGGCAAGTTATTATGCAAAGTTTATAAAAGCTTATGAAGCTGAAGGGATTCCGATTTGGGGATTAACCATTCAAAATGAACCAATGGCAGTTCAAGTTTGGGAATCGTGTATTTATACTGCAGAAGAAGAACGCGATTTCTTGAAAAACTATTTAGGACCAATTTTAATGAAAGAAGGTTTAGGTAGTAAAAAAATTATCGTTTGGGATCATAACAGAGATTTATTATTTCAAAGAGCTAGTATCATTTTAAATGACGCCGAAGCTGCAAAATATGTTTGGGGAACCGGATTTCATTGGTATGAAGACTGGAAAGATGGTAAACCTATGTTTAATGCCGTACATCAAGTAAATGAAGCTTATCCTGATAAAAATCTAATATTTACAGAAGGTTGTAATGAAAAGTACAATCTTGAAAGGATTGTAAACGAAGATCCAAAATTAGCAGAACGATACGGAACATCGATGATCAACGATTTTAATAATGGAACTGTTGCTTGGACCGATTGGAATATCCTTTTGAATGAAAAAGGCGGACCAAATCATGTTGGTAATCTTTGTTTTGCACCGATACACGGGAACACTAAAACCGACGAACTAACCTTTACCAATTCCTATTATTATATAGGGCATTTTTCAAAATTTATTCGACCGGGAGCAAAAAGAATCGTTAGTGTTTCCAGCAGTAACGAACTATTGACAACAGCATTTAAAAATTTGGATGGAAGTCTAGCAATTGTTGTCATGAATACAAGCGATAAAAATTTAGATTATAGTATGACATTACAATCAGCAGAGTTAAAATTAAAAGCATTGCCACATTCCATACAAACAATTTTAATCAGAATTTAATATGCACTATAAAATTTTTAATTAATTATTTTATTAAAAAACAAGTTCAATCAATCAAGTAATAATAAGTAAATAATTTACAAGTAAATCGGTTTCAATGGAGGCAAAGAACAGTAAAATAGAATGGGTGACTTTCGAAAACGAAAAGTTTTATAAAATTGCAAATAATGATGCTATGAGACCTTTTTTCATGAGCATCGTTAGTGATTCAAACCATTGGATGTTTATATCAAGTAACGGCGGATTAACTGCGGGCAGAAAGAATAGTGACAATGCTTTGTTTCCTTATTATTCAGATGATAAAGTAACAGAAAACGTTGAAGTTACCGGTAGCAAAACTATTTTTCAAATTCATTCTGATGCTAAAACGGTTATTTGGGAACCTTTCTCAATCAGACAAATGGGTGTTTACAAGACCACTCGGAATCTCTATAAAAACAATTATGGAAACAAAATAATTTTTGAAGAAATCAACGAGGACTTAAATTTGACCTACAGATATGAATGGAATTCTAGTGATAAATTTGGGTTCATTAAAAAAGCAAGTTTAGTCAATAATTCTCAAAAAAATGTTGCCATTACACTATTAGATGGAGTTCAAAACATTATACCCAGCGGCGTCAATGAAGATTTGCAAAGTAAATTAAGTAATTTAGTAGATGCTTATAAAAAGAGTGAATTACTAGCTAATGTTGGCATCGGTATTTATTCTTTAAGTGCTATTATAGTTGATAAAGCTGAACCAAGTGAATGTTTAAAAACCAATGTAGTTTGGTCTTTCGGAATTGAATCACCTACATATTTAATCTCTTCTTTACAACTTAATGATTTCAGAAAAGGAAATAAAATCAAACAAGAAGTTGATATTAAAGCGGAAAGAGGTGCCTACTTTATAACTTCTAGCATCGCTCTAGCAGCAAATTCTGAAAAAAATTGGTTTTTTGTAGCTAATGTTAATCAAACGATTTCAAAAGTAATTGCGTTATCTGAGTTTATTAAAAACGAAAATGATTTAGTTAAAGTCATTCAGCAAGATGTAAATTTAGGAACTAAAAATCTAATTGCATTAACTGCATCTTCTGATGGATTGCAAATAACACAAGATGAATTAACCAATACAAGACATTTTTCGAATACCCTCTTTAACATCATGAGAGGTGGCATATTTGATGACGGCTATACTATTGAAAAACAAGATATTTTAAAATATTTTGAAAAAGCAAATAAAGTAGTTTTCAAAAACAATCAAGATTTACTTAATTCTTTACCTGACTATTTTTCGCTCGATGAATTAAAAAACAGTGCAAATACCATCGAAGATACTAACTTTAAACGTCTTTGCTTTGAATACCTTCCGCTTAAATTTAGCCGTCGACATGGTGATCCAAGCCGACCATGGAATAAATTTTCAATCAATACACGAAGCGAAATTGATGGTTCCAAGATTTTAGATTATGAAGGAAACTGGCGGGATATTTTTCAAAACTGGGAAGCATTAGCACATTCTTTCCCAGAATTTATTGAAAGTATGATTCATAAATTCTTGAATGCTACCACTTTTGACGGATACAATCCCTATCGAGTAACCAAAGACGGTTTTGATTGGGAAGCCATAGAAGAGCATGATCCTTGGTCTTATATAGGGTATTGGGGCGACCACCAAATTATCTATTTACTCAAGTTTTTAGAATTTATTGAAAATCACTATCCAAACCTTTTAGAAAAACGATTTACGCAAAATATTTTTGTGTACGCTAATGTACCTTATAAAATAAAAAGCTATCAGGAAACACTAATCAACCCAAAAGACACCATCGATTTTGATTATAAATTAGATGAAGAAATAAGAGAATTAAGAAAAGAAAGAGGTTCTGATGGAACTTTGATTTTAGATAAAAATGCAGCCATTTACCAAGTAAATTTAACTGAAAAATTACTCGTAACGCTTTTGGCAAAAGTTTCTAACTTTATTCCAGAAGGTGGAATTTGGATGAATACCCAGCGTCCAGAATGGAATGATGCCAACAATGCATTGGTTGGAAATGGCGTTTCGATGGTTACACTTTCGTATTTGAATCGATTTATCCTTTTTTATGAAAAAGTGATTGTAAAATCGGAGTTAGATAAAATTGAATTATCAGCAGAGCTTGCAGATTTCTTTAACGAAGTTGTTGCTACACTACTAAATAATAAGCAGTTACTTGCTGGTAAAATTACTGATAAAGACCGCAAAACGATTTTAGATGGTTTAGGAAATGCTGGTAGTACCTACCGATTATCTATTTATAAAAACGGCTTTAAGGGTGCTAAAAAAATCATTTCTAAAAAAGATCTTTTAGTGTTTTTCGAAGTACTTAAAGAATATTTATCCCACACTATCACTGCCAATAAAAGAGCTGATAATATGTATCATGCTTATAATTTGATGACCGTTAAGAACGAAAAAGAAGTATCCCTTTCTTATCTGCCAGAAATGCTTGAAGGGCAAGTCGCCGTATTGAGTTCCGGAATGTTATCGCCAAAAGAAGCCTTGAAAGTACTTGATGGTCTAAAAAGTAGTGCTTTGTTTAGAGAAGATCAATACAGTTATATTTTATATCCAAATAAAGAATTGCCAAGATTCGATAAAAAGAATAACATCGCTGCAGATAAAGCAGAAAGTTCAGAGTTACTGCTCCAATTGATAAAAGATCAAAATACTCAAATCGTTGAAACAGATATTTTAGGAAACTATCATTTCAATGGAAATTTCAATAATGCCAATGTTTTAAAAACAGCCTTATCCAATTTAGATCAAGCAAAGTATAAAACATTAATTGAAAAAGACACCAACCTCCTTTTAGGAATGTATGAAGCCGTATTTAATCATAAAGCGTTCACTGGTCGTTCAGGAACATTCTACGGTTATGAAGGTTTAGGTTCTATTTATTGGCACATGGTTTCTAAATTGTTAGTAGCTGTTCAAGAGAATTGTTTATTAGCCATAAATACCAAAGAAGATGAAGTAACCATTGGCAAACTTTTAGATCATTATTATGAGATAAATGCTGGAATTGGGGTTCACAAAGCTCCTGAATTGTATGGCGCATTTCCAACAGATCCGTATTCACATACGCCAGCAGGAAAAGGAGCGCAACAACCCGGAATGACAGGCCAAGTTAAAGAAGACATTTTATGCCGAATAGGTGAAGTTGGAATTTTTGTAAAAGAAGGAAAAATCATTTTTAATCCAAGATTATTAAGAAGAACTGAATTTTTACAAGCACCTAAAATATTTAATTGGGTAACCAAAAATAATCAAGAAGCTGAAATTCAATTAGAAGCCAATTCATTATGCTTTACGTATTGCCAAATTCCAATTATTTACAAATTATCTGATAAAGAAAATTTAGAAGTTATTTTTGAAAATAATGCATCAAGTGTTTTTGAAAATTTAAGTTTAGATGAAGCCACTTCAAAATTGGTTTTTGAAAGAAAAAGTACTGTTAGTCAAATCATAGTGTCTTTAAAAAAGTAACAAAATGAAAAACTTCCTAATTAATTTTTTAATTATTCCAATAGTATTTACACTGTTTGGTTGCGGAAGTATGAAAGCTCAAAAAAAAGAAAGTAAACCAATGCCAACTAAAAATCTTACTGCTGCCGATATATTAGGCAACCCTAACTATTTAGCCATTTCCTATGGTGGTTTTAGGCAATTATCAAGAACAATTGAACCTACCATGCCAGAACTGAAAGAAGACATGAAAATACTTTCGGCAATGGGAATTAAAATACTAAGAACATATAATGTGCATTTAAAAGAAGCGGCTAACCTCTTGGAAACTATCCGTCAACTTAAAAAAGAAGATAAAAACTTTGAAATGTATGTTATGTTAGGCGCTTGGATAGATTGTCAAAACGCATGGACCGATAAGGAACCAAATCATGATATTGAAAGCGAAGCTAATGCTGTCGAAATTGCAAGAGCGGTAGAATTGGCAAATCAATATCCTGAAATTGTAAAAATTATTGCCGTCGGTAACGAAGCTATGGTAAAATGGGCAGCCAGTTATTTTGTGCAACCTGGTGTTATATTAAAATGGGTAAATCATTTACAAGAACTCAAAAAAACTGGAAAGTTATCACCCAATTTGTGGATTACTAGTTCCGATAATTTTGCTTCTTGGGGTGGAGGAGAAGATCAATATCATGTTCCCGATTTAGAAAAATTAATAAAAGCGGTTGATTATATTTCGATGCATACCTATCCAATGCACGACACGCACTACAATCCAGCATTTTGGGGAGTTCTCGATAAAGAAAGTAATTTAACTGATATCCAAAAGATTGATGCTGCAATGCTTCGAGCTAAAGAATATGCAATTTCTCAATACAATGGAGTTTTTAAATACATGAAAAGCCTTGGAGTAACAAAACCAATTCATATTGGAGAAACAGGTTGGGCTAGTTTGTCAAATGAACATTATGGCAACGAAGGGTCTAAGGCTACTGACGAATATAAAGAAGCCGTTTATTATAATCACATGAGAGATTGGACCAACAAAGCTGGAATGTCATGTTTTTTCTTTGAAGCTTTCGATGAACAATGGAAAGACGCTAAGAATCCATCAGGATCTGAAAATCATTTTGGTCTTTTTACTTTAAACGGACAAGCAAAATATGCTTTATGGCCAATGGTTGATAAAAATATATTTAAAGGATTGTCAAGAAATGGACAACCCATAACAAAAACCTATAACGGGAATAAAGAAGAGTTGATGAAGCATGTATTAGTACCAAAAGCCATTCATTAAAATAATAGTATAAAAAAGTAATTATGAATAATAATGCGAATGTTAGTAAAAGTAAAGTGCCTTACGGACAAAAAATTGCGTTTGGGTTAGGAATGTTAGCAAACCAAATGTTTCCTGCTGCCTTAGGTATTTTTATGGTTGTTTTGGTAGAAAATCTAGGCATGCCAACATGGATGTGGGGTATTACTTTTTTTCTTCCCAGAATATTAGACGCTTTTATTGACCCAATTATGGGTTTTATTTCCGACAACACGCGCTCTAAATGGGGAAGAAGAAGACAATATGTGTTCATAGGCGCCATTATTATGGGAATTTCTTTTATTGTCATGTGGCAATTATACAGAGAAAGTGGGATAGATTATAATTTCTACTTTTTTCTTATCTGGTCCATTGTATTTTATTTTGGATTATCAATTTTTAGCGTGCCTTTCGTGGCAATGGGTTATGAAATGAGTGATGATTTTCACGAAAGAACCAGCATTATGGCCATATCACAATGGATAGGGCAATGGGCATGGGTAATTGCACCTTGGTTTTGGGTAGTAATGTATGATCCAAGTTGGTTTCCAAATGCAGATACTGCCACCAGAACTTTAGCGGTTTGGGTTGGAATTTCATGCATGATATTGGCAATGGTACCGGCTATTTTTATTAAAAGCAAATCTACTATCAACGAAGAAAGTTTTTCTCCATTAACGTTTGGTACGATGGGCGGAAGTCTGAAAGAAATTTTTTCGAGTTTTGTTGAAGCTTTTAAAAACGGTCCTTTCCGAAAACTTTGCATTGCAACTTTCTTCATCTTTAATGCTTTTAATACAGTCGCTGGCTTTACTTTTTTTATAGTTGTTTACTATTTATTTAATGGAAGCTCTTCAGATGCGGGGATTTGGCCAACACTTTTTGGATGTCTAGGCGCTTTATCTACCACTTTTGTTGTAATTCCGATAGTTTCATGGATGTCTAAAAAAATGGAAAAAAAGAAAGCATTTTTAGTCTGTCAAGGAATATCAGTTTTTGGATATGTCTTGCTATGGTTCCTTTTTATTCCAGGAAAGCCGTATATGTTCATTTTCGCTTTACCTTTCTTTTCCTTTGGAATTGGAAGTTTATTTACTTTGATGATGTCAATGACAGCCGATGTTTGCGATATGGATGAGTTGACTTCAGGTAAACGAAGAGAAGGAATATTTGGTGCTATATATTGGTGGATGGTTAAGTTTGGATTTGCCATTGCGGGTCTATTAACAGGTATCATTATGTCTTTTGTAGATTTTCATCCAGGAGCAGCAACACAAACTGAGGGCGCCGTTACCGGATTAAGACTTTTTTTCTCAGGAATCCCGATTTTAGGGACATTAGTCGCTATGTGGGTTATGAGAAATTATGACCTGACAGAGGAGAAAGCAAGAGAAATTTCTAAAGAATTAGAAAATAGAAAAACACCTAAACCCTCTGGTTATGCAAAAATTAAATTGCTTTCAGATACAAATATTAATGTATTAACTGAAAAAGAATTAAAAGAAAAGCATCCGCATTTATTTTCAACAAAAATAGATTTTTCTGATTTGTCTAAAGAAGCAATACAAGCTGAATTTACTACTGTTTTTCAAAAGGGAATGTCTGGTATTTGTTTTAGTGCTTATACAAATAAGCAAAAACCTGGAGACAGTATTTCAGAAGATCAAATTAGAAAACGATTGGAAATACTAAAACCACATACCAAATGGATTCGGGTGTTTTCTTGTACTAACGGACATGAAAAAATACCTAAGATAGCTAAAGAACTTGGATTCAAGACCATAGTTGGAGCTTGGTTAAGTAATAATATTCAAGAGAATGAAATAGAAATAAAAAATCTAATTGAACTTACTCAAAATAATCTTGTTGATATTGCTGCTGTTGGAAATGAAGTACTTTATAGAGAAGAATTGAACGAGGAAACAATCATCAAATATATTAAAGAGGTTAAAAAGGAAACTAAAAATACTCCGGTTGCCTATGTAGATGCTTATTTTGAATTTATAAACAGACCTAAATTAACAGCAGAATGTGATGTTATATTGGCCAACTGTTATCCGTTTTGGGAAGGCGCCGATATAAAAATTGCTGGATTCCATCTTCAGGAAATATACCGAAAAACACTTGAAGCTGCTCAAGGAAAAAAAGTAATCATAGCTGAATCTGGTTGGCCAAGTGAGGGAGAAGTGATTGGAAACGCAGTTGCATCAGAAGAAAATGTAATGAAGTATTTTATTAAAACCCAATTGTGGGCAGAAAAAGAGCATATAGATTTATTTTATTTTGCTTCGTTTGATGAACCTTGGAAAATAACATCTGAAGGAAAAGCTGGAACATCATGGGGTTTATGGGATACTAAAGGTGATTTCAAATACAAACAACTCCATTACCAAGAGTAAAAATAGATGAGACTTATCAATCTTAATTAAATTAAAAATGTCATACAGAAAAGACTATATATCTTCAATAAATGAATCGGACTACAACAACCAAAGCATTGGAAATCAGACCCAATATGAAAGTGTTGATTTTTCTAATTTTTCAACTGAAAAATTAGAAAATTTATGGCTCAAAACAGTAGAAAATGGAATGCATGGACTCTGTTTTAGTATGTATGAAGATGGCCAAAAGCCCGGTGATATTATTTCTGAAGAACAGGTAAATAGAAGAATTCAAATCATAAAGCCTTATACAAAATGGATCCGTTCTTTCTCTTGTGTTGAAGGTAACGAACATATTCCGAGAGTAGCCCATAAAAACGGTCTTAAAACGTTAGTTGGCGCCTGGTTGGGAGATGATAAAGAGATGAATGATGCTGAAATAAAAAGTCTGATTGCCTTAGCAAAAGAAGGCTGTGTTGATATTGCAGCAGTTGGTAATGAAGTGATGTATCGTGGCGACTTATCAGAGGACGAATTATTAGCATACATAAATATAGTTAAAGAAGCTTTACCTGGAATTCCTGTTGGCTATGTAGATGCCTACTATGAATTTTCACACCGCCCTAGAATTACAGAAGCATGTGATGTGATTTTGTCTAATTGTTACCCATATTGGGAAGGCTGCGATATTGATCATTCTTTAGCACATATGCATGCTATGTTTAGTCAAGCTGCCCATGCTGGACATGGGAAAAAAGTTATCATTACCGAGACCGGATGGCCAAGTGAAGGTGGTAGTTTAAGAGGTGCCTTTTCATCAAAAGAAAATGCAATGAAATATTTTATCAATGCACAGCTTTGGTCAGCTAATGAAAATATTGAAATGTTCTATTTTTCTTCTTTTGATGAATCATGGAAAGTAGGAGCAGAAGGTGATGTTGGCGCATATTGGGGACTTTGGGATAAAGATGAAAAGTTGAAATACGTTGAAGATGCAAACATTATTTAATAACAAAAATTTAAGTTGTTACAATTAAAAACCAATAAACAAGTATAGTTTATATTTTTTTGGACTTTTTTAAACCCAAAGACACTGCTTCTTAATAATAATCATGAGGAAAAACAAACATTTTCAGATTTTTTTGTTCATATTTCTACTATCACAAACCAGTTTTTCTCAAGTTGATGTGGTGTATAACAATTTAGTTTGGTCAGACGAGTTCAATACAAATGGGCCAGTAAATGCTGCTAATTGGTTTCAACAAACTCAATTACCTGCTGGTGGAAGCTGGTTTAACGGAGAAGTCCAGCATTATACAAATCAAGTAACAAACTCCTTTGTGAATGCAGGTTTTTTAAATATAGTAGCCAAAAGAGAATCTTATACAAATCAAGGAATAACTAAACAATTTACGTCAGCTCGATTAAATTCCAAATTTGCTTTCTTATATGGTCGTGTTGATGTACGAGCAAAAGTGCCAAAAAGTCAAGGAACATGGCCTGCAATTTGGACATTAGGAAAGAACATAAATGAAGATGGTGCTTTTTTTGATGCTGCTTTTGGAACAACAAGTTGGCCTGCCTGTGGTGAAATTGATATTATGGAATATGGTATTACGCCCTCACAACCTGTAAATTATGTTCAAAGTGCACTACACACACCTTCCTCTTTTGGAAACACATCTAATATAGGAGGAATTATTGCCAACAATCTCGGTACCGATTATCATGTTTATTCTATGAATTGGTCGCCATTCCAAATATCATTTCTACTTGATGGTGTTCTTTTTTACACCTACAACCCTGCAGTTAAAACGCCAAATAATTGGCCGTTTACTGCTGAGCAATATCTTTTGTTAAATATTGCTATGGGTGGCATTGCCGGAACAATACCTGCCAACTTTAATCAAGCTACAATGGAAATTGATTATGTTCGCGTTTATCAAAACACTTTAGTTGATACTCAAAGTCCCACTAATTTTACCGCTACTGTTGGTGCTGTAACTGGTTCTACGATAGAGTTACTTTTAAATTCAAATGATAATTCTGGGACAGTAGTATATACTATTGTTTATGGCGCTAATACAATTTCTTTTGCGAGTCCAGCTGGTGTTCAGAAATCTGTAATTATCCCCAATTTATTACCTAATACCAATTATACTTTTTCAGTATCAGCAAGTGATTTGGCGGGGAACTCCTATGTTAATAATCCCATAATTTTAAACGCCAGAACTTTAGCAACTCTTGGTTGCTCTGGTACTGATACCCAAGCTCAGCAAGGAACGTTTTCGTCTGGATATAATTATACGTTTGAAACAATAGGAACAGATGTTAAATTTACTTTTGAATTGTTAGATACGAATAGAGTTGGATTGGTTGCTTTTTTATGGAAGCAAAGTCCATTCACTGAAACACAAATGACAAATGTTTCTGGAAATACTTTTACTAAAACCATTACCGGCCAAACATTAGGTTCTACTATAAGTTATGCTTGTAAATTTGCTTATGCAGGTGGAGCTTCTGTAACACGCTATATAACTTATGTTGTTGGCAGTAGCTGCTCTTTAGGTTTTGAGTCTTTTGAGCTAGATCAATTTTCTTTTCAAAATCCTGCAAATGAATACCTAAATATCAATTCAAAAATAACTATTGATAAAGTAGAAATATATAGCATGCTTGGTAATTTAGTTTCTTCTACAAGTATCGATACTGCTAAAGTGGATATTAAAAATCTTTCAAAAGGACTCTATTTAGTTGCTGTCTATTCGGGTAATCAAAAAAGCGTTAAGAAATTTATAGTAGAATAAATGGTTCTTTTATTTAAAATAATTTAAGATTTTTTGTTTCTGTAAATATTATTAGAAGCTGGATTATGATTGAGCATCTTCCATCAACAATGATACATAAACCTGCTTTCAACGAAATTAGCATATAAAACGCTATATGAAATCAAGAAAAAATAGCGCTGCTCAAAATTTCTAGCAATAGATTCAATATTACATTAATTCCTAGATAGCTTTTCTATAAATTTATTTTTATTAAAATTTATTTGTTTATTTAATTAATTTTTTGTTAAATTTGAATCATAATAATTCGTAAAACTGCAATTGCCTATAGAATATAATTACTTTTTAGATTAAAAATCTCTTTTTTAACGCTTACTAAAAGGTAAAATTATGGCAAAACCGCAACAACTTCCTGATGCGCTATTAGTAAATAAGTATATCGATGGTGATGAAAATTCACTAGGAATCCTTATTGAAAGACACCAATCAAAAATCTACGGATACATCTATTCTAAAGTTTCTGATAGAGACCTTACAGAAGATATTTTTCAGGAAACCTTTTTTAAAGTAATTCACACTTTAAAAAGTAAAAAATACTATAATGAAGAAGGTAAATTTTTATCTTGGGTGCTTCGTATCGCTAATAATTTAATAGTCGATAAATACCGCAACGATAAAAAAATGTATATGAAAAGAGATACCGAGGAGTTTTCTATCTTTTCTTCCATAACTGATAATTCCCTTAACATTGAAAGCGAATTAATCAAAAGTCAAGTAGATATTGATTTGAAAAATATAATTCAAAAGTTACCTCAAGATCAGAAGGAGGTACTAATGATGCGTTATTATTCGGATATGAGTTTCAAAGAAATTGCAGATATTACTGGTGTTAGCGTAAATACAACACTTGGTAGAATGCGGTACGCTATAACAAACATAAGAAAGGTAATCGAAAAAAATAAAATTTATTTACCCTCATAAATAATAAAAAAGAATTTTTTGCGTTATTATATAAACATCTAAACTAACCTGATTTTTATATGGCAAAACTTTACTCTAAAAGAAAATTAGCAACCAAAAAAATGTTACCAAAAAAAGAAACTATTCGGTTAATACTTCAATATTCTTGTGCATTGAATATCGTGAAAGTGGGTAATATGAACTTCGACATTATTGCTAATTAAGAAAACATCCCGATTATTATCGGGATGTTTTTTTATTATATTCTTCTAAAATTTTCTTTTTCCCAACGGTTTTGGTTATGATATCTTTTTCAATATCCCAACCTCTTGCTGGTGAATATTCTCTACCGTACCAAATAATTTGAAGGTGTAAATCATTCCAAATTGCTTTAGGAAAAATGGCCTTAGCATCTTTTTCTGTTTGTACTACATTTTTTCCGTTAGATAAATTCCATCGATACAGCAATCGGTGTATGTGTGTATCAACTGGAAATGCCGGAACTCCAAATGCTTGAGACATTACGACACTTGCCGTTTTATGCCCCACAGCTGGTAATGCTTCTAATGCCTCAAAACTTTGGGGAACTTCACCATTATATTTATCAATTAAAATTTCAGACAAGCCATGAATTCCCTTTGATTTCATAGGAGAAAGACCGCATGGCCTAATAATTTCCTTGATTTCTTCAATAGATAGTTTGACCATATCAAATGGATTATCAGCTTTTGTAAATAGTATCGGGGTGATTTTGTTCACACGAACATCAGTACATTGAGCAGATAATAAAACCGCAATCAATAAAGTATAGGGATCTTTATGGTCGAGTGGAATTGGAATAGAAGGATATAATTCTTTTAACGTATTTATAACAAACGTTGCACGTTCTTTTTTGTTCATTTTAGTCTAAATTTGAATTGTAAAAATAATCCAAACTTATAAAATCAGGTAGTTTCTAAACTAAAAATTATGACAACACTAAAAAAAGGTGATAAAGCACCCGATTTCTCAGGCTTTGATCAAGACAATAAATTCCATCAACTAGAAGATTATAAAGGAAAAAAGCTAGTTGTTTTCTTTTATCCAAAAGCAGATACGCCAGGTTGCACTGCTGAGGCATGTGACTTAAGAGATAATTTTGATCGCTTCAAAAGTAATAATTTTGAATTGCTTGGTGTAAGTGCTGATAGTGCTAAAGCGCAAGCTAAATTCAAAGATAAATTTAAATTGCCTTTTCCTTTGTTAGCCGATGAAGACAAATCGGTTATTTCAGCATTTGGCGTTTGGGGACCAAAAAAGTTCATGGGTAAAGAATATGACGGAATCCACCGAACCACGTTTGTAATCAACAATGAGGGCATTATTGATGAAGTAATTACGGCTGTTAAAACCAAAGAACATGCTGCTCAAATATTGAAATAACAAAAAAGCCAAGAAATA
>JBBRET010000051.1:0-18325 GCA_038202695.1 Flavobacteriales bacterium | reverse complement strand
TGACGTTGATTTGTTTGTTAAACTAAAAGATGAAACGCCAGATAAAGCAAAAAAGCCATTCAAAATTAATAAAATTACAATTTATCCTAATTATGCACTGAATCAAGATTCATTGATAAAGCCCGAAAAATATAGAGATTTCACTATTATCGGAAATGATAATTTATTTAAACCTCGAATTTTTGACCGATCCTTATACTTCCTCAAAGAGGATTTATATAATAGAACAGATCATAATTTATCCTTAAACAGATTGGTCAATTTGGGAACTTTCAAGTTTGTAAAAAATCAGTTTGTAGTTGCTGATACAATTGGGAATTATTTAGATGCATATTATTATTTGACGCCACTTCCAAAAAAATCTATACGTGTTGAGATTTTGGCCAAAACTAATTCTGCAAATTATACAGGTAGCGAATTAAATATAAACTGGAGCAATCGTAATTTATTTCGTGGTGCTGAATTATTAAAGTTTTCTGCTTTTGGTGGTGTTGAAATACAATTGGAAGGAAAAAATAATGGATTCAACGTGTACCGTTTTGGTGGTGATGCAAGTCTTACCTGGCCTAGATTTATTTCTCCATTCAAACTCAGATCGTCAAGCGGCTATGTTCCGAGAACTAATACAACTATAGGCTATGAATTTCAAAACAGGCAACAATTATATTCACTACAAACCTTCAGAGCCTCATTTGGATATGCTTGGAAAGAAAATATTCGTAAAGAACACATGCTTAATATCACGGAAATAACATTTGCAAGTCCCTCAAATGTTACTCCTTTGTATCAAGCAGAAGTTGCAGACAACCAAACTCTTAAAAATGTTATTACAAAACAGTTAATTTTTGGTCCAACTTATTCCTATACTTATAGTAACGAATTGAATAAAGGAAAGAAAAATGTTTTCTTTTATAAAGGTGGAATTGATTTGTCCGGAACAATTTATGGCTTAACGACTGGAGCTTCTATTAAAAACGGAGATACTATTAAAGTTCTCGGAATTCCGTTCAGTCAGTTTATAAAGATTCAAAACGAATTCAAACATACGTATCGGTTTGGTAAAAGTTCTGAATTAAAAAGTCGAATAATTGCTGGTGCCGCTTTTGCCTACGGTAATTCTGATATAATTCCGTTTAGTAAACAATTTTTTATTGGTGGAACAAATAGTTTACGTGCTTTTAGATCTAGAACCTTGGGACCAGGAAGTTATGATGCTTCAACTGAAATCAGTGAATTTGTTTCTGATCAATCTGGAGATGTTAAATTAGAATTCAATACAGAATATCGCGCCAATATTTATCGTTTTTTAAATGGAGCTTTATTTATGGATGCTGGAAATATATGGTTGATAAACAAAGATGTTGACAAAGCTGGTTCTCAATTAACCAAAGATTTTATGAAAGAACTCGCAGTTGGTGTAGGAGCAGGACTTCGATTTGATTTCAGCTTTTTGGTTCTTAGAACTGACTTGGCTTTTCCTCTTAGAAAACCTTTTTTGCCTGATGGACAACGCTGGGTTATTGATCAAGTCAATTTTGGTAGCGGTCCATGGCGAAATGATAACTTAGTATTTAACTTGGCTATTGGGTATCCATTTTAAGGGTTCTTAACTTATTAATATCTAAGCCACTTAATCAATTCTCTCCAAGTTGGTTTTTTACCATACATTAGGATTCCAACGCGGTAAATCTTGGCCGCAAACCATACGACTCCGAAGAAAGTTCCAAATAAGATGATCATTGAAACAATAATCTGCCAAGCAGGAACTCCAAACGGAATTCGCATCATCATAACGATGGGAGATGTCAACGGAATCATTGAAAATACAGTTGCTACAGTTCCGTGTGGATCATTCATGACAGTAAAAAACCCAATATAAACACCCAATATCAAAGGCATTATAATTGGCAATAAAAATTGCTGCGAATCAGTTTCATTATCTACTGCAGCTCCGATTGCCGCATAAAACGAACTGTATAAAAAGTAACCTCCAATAAAATAAATGAGGAACGATATTAAAATTGTGGCAATGGGTAAGTTCCATAATTCCTTAATATACATTTGAATTTGACTTCCAGATGTATTTTGCGCAGTCTGCAACGCCTGTTCTTGTGCACCAGAAGCTGCGCCAATATGAACACCCAGCAAACTCGATAACACAAACATTGCTGTTAATCCTAATACTGCCCAAATTAAAAACTGTAAAATTCCGGCAAAAGAGGTTCCGATAATTTTACCCATCATCAATTGAAATGGTTTTACTGACGAAATAATGACTTCAATAATACGTGATGTTTTTTCTTCAATTACACTGCGCATTACCATATTTCCATACAAAATAATGAACATCATAATTAGGTAACCAAAAGCGCCGCCAATAATGATTTTGATTTCGTTTAATCCTTTCAACGCTTCTTCACCAGTAGCTTTTTCTAAATTGATAACCACTTTCGCTTTTGCATTTTTAATAGCCACTGTATCTAAACCCGCTTTTTGGAAATTTTCGGCGGTGATTTTTTTGGCAATATTGTCTTCTAAATCCTCAACAAAAGAAACACTTGGACTGTCATTGGAAACATATTGAACTCCTTTTTGAAGTTTGTCATTATCTTCAGCATTGGGGATGATTAAAAGGCCTTCATAGCTTTCTTTTACGATACTGTCTTTTAGTATTTTCAAATCAACTTGCGATAAATCTACGTAATTATATTCTTTATCACTTTTGAAACTTGAGACAAATCTGCCGGTCTGATCATGAATGGCAATCGTTTTTAAATCCGCTTTCATGGTACTTAGATAACCAACGAAAACCCCAATTCCAACAAACAATAACGGACTTAAAAAAGTCATTACGATGAATGATTTATTACGCACTTTGGCAATAAATTCTCTTTTTATGATAAGTACTAATTTGCTCATTATTTCTCGCTTACAGTTTGGATAAAAATATCATTCATACTCGGTATTTTTTCGACAAAATGAGTTACTTGTCCTCTTTGAACAAGGGTATTCAGCAAATCATTTGGGGTGGCATTTCCGAGATTTACTTCTAATTTTAATTCATCGTTTAACGATGTAAAATCAGTTTGTGACAATTTAAATTTTAGTGATAAGTCGTACATTAAACCTTCGATGTTGTCACTTAGAATTCCTACTTCGTAATTATTGGTTCTAAATTGTTTTTTTACATCTGTAAGTTTTCCTTCAATTAATTTATTTGATTTGTGGATTAAGGCAATATAATCGCACATCTCTTCTACACTTTCCATTCGGTGCGTTGAAAAGATAATTGAAGTTCCTTGCTTATTTAGCGCAAGAAGTTCGTCTTTAATCAAATTGGCGTTCACGGGATCAAAACCTGAAAATGGTTCGTCAAGAATCAGTAATTTGGGCTGATGCAAAACGGTAACTACAAACTGTATTTTCTGTGCCATTCCTTTAGAAAGCTCTTGAATTTTCTTGTCCCACCAACCTTCAATTTCCAGACGTTCAAACCAAAATTTCAACTGTTTAATGGCATCCTGTTTAGACAATCCTTTGAGTTGCGCCAAATACAAGCACTGTTCCCCTACTTTCATCGTTTTATACAAACCTCGCTCCTCGGGCATATATCCAATTACGGAAACATGTTCAAGTTTTAGCTTTTCGCCATCCAAAATAATGGTACCACTATCAGGCATAGTAATTTGATTGATGATTCTAATCAGGGAGGTTTTTCCAGCTCCATTTGGACCAAGAAGTCCGTAAATACTGCCTTTGGGAACGGTAAGTGAAACTTCATTAAGCGCGGTATAATTACCATATTGCTTAACTACTTTGTTTATTTCAAGTATATTACTCATATAGAAATATTAAATTTCAATCTCAAAAATTAATACCAATCAACGGTAATTAATTGTTTTGATCGTTGACATTGTTATTGCAATTGTTTTTGAATCTGGTAAAAGTACAGAATAAGTAATAAATTGGAATAGTATATTACAAAAAAACCCACCCTAATTTTTACAAAAGGATGGGAAAAATTGCTATGAAAAAGAAGTTACCTGTTTCCAAGTAACATTCAAATGTAAATATATTTTTTTAACTATGAAAACATATCCTTTACTTTTTCAAAAAAAGATTTATCTCCTTTTTCTGGATTTGGAATAAAGTTCGGATCCGTCAACGATTTTTCGAAAAACTGCTGTTGTTCTTTGCTTAATTTTTTTGGTGTCCAAACATTTACATGTACCAATAAGTCACCATTTCCATAACTATTTAAACTCGGAATACCTTTTCCTTTTAATCGTAAAATTTTTCCCGATTGTATTCCATCTTCTAGTTTAATTCTAACTTTCCCGTTAATTGCTTCAATATCTTTAGAAACTCCTAATGCTGCTTCAGCAAAGCTGATGTATAAATCAAAGTGAAGATTTTCGCCTTCTCTTTTCAAAAATTCATGCTCAAGTTCTTCAATAGCAACAATTAAATCTCCTGCAATTCCGTTTCCTGGCGCATCATTTCCTTTTCCGGAAACCTTTAACTGCATCCCGTCAACAACTCCAGCTGGAATTTTGATAGAAACGGTTTCATCTTCCATTACCATTCCATGAGCGTCAGCATTGTTGGGTTTGCTTTCAATAGTTTGTCCGCTTCCACCACAAACGTGACAGGTTGTAGCTGATTGCATTCTGCCCAAAATTGTATTGGTAACTCTTAAAACTTGTCCTTGTCCGTTACAAGTAGCGCAGGTTTTATATTTTACACCAAGTGCTTGAACTTTACGTTTTACTTTTACTTTTTTCTCAACACCATTGGCTATTTCTTCTAAAGTAAGTTTTACTTTTATCCGGAGATTACTTCCCTTCACTCTGCGTTGTCCACCTGAGCTTCCTCCAAAACCTCCGAAACCTCCACCAAAAATATCCCCAAACTGGCTGAAAATATCATCCATATTCATATGATGACCACCATAACCGCCACCAGCACCGCCATCAAAAGCAGCATGACCATACTGATCGTACTTTGCTTTTTTATTTTCGTCGCTTAGAACTTCATAAGCTTCTGCAGCCGTTTTGAAATTTTCTTCAGCTTGTTTATTACCTGGATTTTTATCGGGATGGAACTCGATAGCTTTCTTTCTGTAAGCTTTCTTAATTTCCTCTGGAGAAGCACCTTTTGAAACACCTAATGTTTCGTAAAAATCTTTTTTGCTCATACTATTTATAAGAATTTAGATGCGATTTATTGTCCAATTACAACTTTCGGAAATCGGATTATTTTGTCTCCCAGTTTGTATCCTTTTTCAATCACGTCAACAATTTTTCCTTTTAGTTCCTTTGATGGAGCTGGAATCTGTGTAATTGCTTCAGCAAAATCAGCATTAAAAGGATCGCCAGCACTAAGCTCAACTTGTTCTAATCCTTTAGAAAAAAGTGTGCTTTTTAGTTTTTCATGGATCAATTCTACCCCTTTTAATAGTATTTCATCCTCTGATTTAGAAATCTCTATCATGGCTCTGTCAAAATCGTCCATTACTGGCAACATGGCTTGTAACACCTCTTCGTTGGCAGTTTTGAATAAATCGATTCGTTCTTTGGTTGTTCTTCGTTTGAAGTTTTCAAATTCAGCAAAAAGACGTAAAAATTTATCTTTTTCTTTAGCTAAATCTTCTTGCAATTGCTCTTCAACTGTAAGCGCTACTGCAGATTCTATCTCATTTATGGTATTTTCAATTGCCTCAAGTTCTTTCTCGTTATTCTCAGTACTCATTGTGCTTTTATTTTTAAATATATTTTTGATCTTCATTTGCAAATTTTGAAGAGCAAAAGTACTGCCATTTCTTTGAAAATGTCAAATTGTCATCCTATTTTGTTTGATGCTTGAGATTTTAATTAAGAAATTTTTAAAAAAAATTAATAAAATTTTAAGACTATTACGATTTCGTTTTGATTATGTTTGTAATAGATACTGAATCAGTATTCAGTTTATAGGTTTGCCTATCGCTGTAAAAAATTATTAATTCGAGAATATTTTTTAAAAAAAAGTGCTGTCTAACAACAGCACTTTTTTTTATGAGTATAAGTCGTTTAGTGCCTCTTCTATGATCGGAAATTTAAAATGAAAACCCAAAAGTTGTATCTTATTTGAACTCAAATTTTTACTTGAAAAAAGTAAATAACTCATTTCTCCTAAAATTAACTTCATCATAAACTGTGGAATATTAGGAAGTAATAGTTTTTTATTTAGTGTTTTGGCAATAGCAACAGTCAATTGTTTGTTGCTTACAGGATGAGGTGAGACGGCATTATATAGACCTTCTAATTGATTTTCGATTGCAAAATAATACAGCGCAACTAAGTCATTTAAATGAATCCAGGATTGCATTTGTTTGCCATTCCCAAAAGCAGCTCCAAAACCCATTTTTATTGGCTTTACCATTTCAGGCAATGCACCACCAAGATCGGAAAGTACTATCCCTGTTCGAATTTTGCATACTTTAATACCTAAAACCTGAAAACGATCAGCGCTCTCTTCCCATTTCTTTACAACATTTGACAAGAAACTATCTTCAGACTCTTTAGTTGATTCGTCGTGAACTTTAGTAAAACTCTCAGGATATATTGCAGTTCCAGAAGCTGAAACAAATTGCTTTACTTGATTGGGGGTTTTTCGAATTAAATTGTAAAGTAATTCAGAAGACAAGGTTCTACTCTCAATAATCTCTTGTTTGTATGCACTAGTCCACCTCTTTGAGATAGAAGCACCTGCCAAATGAATAATTGTATCAACTTTATATAAACAATTCTCATCAATCTTCCCTAATTCTGGATTCCAATAAAAACCTTGAAGGTTGGGTTTGGATTCAATTTTTGACTTAGAAGTAGTTAAATAGTGTACTTTATGATCGTGGGCTAATAAAAACTTTACCAATTCTTTACCAACTAAACCAGTTGCACCAGTAATTAGAATCTTCATGCTTTGAATATTTTTGACAAATTTACAACTAACATGTCATAAATAACACCCAATTATTATGGGTTTAACTTTTGTTTAGGTCTTAAGTTTGATACTCCATTCAAAGTTCATTTCCGAAACTTGTTCTCCTTTTTCATTTACTCCAATTGATTTCATCCAAATGGTTTGCCCATCACCTGTTGCAATAGTTTTCTGAATGGCTTCTTTAATTAGATGACCTTCATTACATGTAAATGTTATTCTTCCAGTTGCTTTTTTTGTATAGTTCCCGTTATTATTTGCCACTAACATAGAGATTTTTTTACCACTAAGTTTAATTTGCATCATCACTAAAGCTCCCGTACTTAATTCGGCAGCCATTGCTTGAACCGCAAAATACATTGATTTAAAGGGGTTCTGATTCAACCATCGATGCTTTACTGTGACAACACATTTTTCACTTGAAATGGCTTTTACCCGAACGCCACACCAAAAAGCAGCAGGTAATTTAAGAAACAGAAAGGTATTTAATTTTGAAGGTGAAAATTCCATAAACACTTGATTTTACTGTAAAAGTAGTGAAAAACTAAGCTACAATAACAGCATTATATATGTTAAATTTATGTTAAATTAAAGTACTTTGTATTGCATAATACCTTTTTTTGACCTTATCTTTGTATAAGAAATTAATAGCCTATCAATAGTATTGAATTTCTAATCATGCGCAATACAAATAAGAACTGTTTAGAGGATAATCAAAATAATAAATAAAAAATTATGACAACAAATAAAGATAAAAACATTGCTACTGCATTACATCTAAGTTCACTGACACAATATTTAATTCCTTTTGGTAATTATATTTTTCCAATCGTCATTTGGAGTTCAAAAAAAGACGAATCAAAATTTATAGATTCAAACGGAAAACAAGTTCTGAATTTTCAATTAAGCCTTTTTTTATATAGTATGGTTTTGCTTTTTACCGCCATCCCAATATTTATTTATACTGTTTTTCAAAATGTTCCTTTTGATGCTTCTTTTGATGATAATAATTTTATCATCAATCATTTAAGAACAGGTAATATAACTGGAGTAATACTAATTGGTATTGTTGCCGTGTTTTTATTTATCTTTTTAAAAATTATAGAATTTGTACTAATCATACTAGCAGCAGTTAAAGCATCAAACGGAGAAACATATAAGTATCCTTTAAGCATTCCGTTTTTTAAATAAAATCATCAAATCAATGTTATAAGTCAAGTTTCAATCATCACCAAAATTAAAACCCAACTGTTGAAATCAAGCAGAAAATCAAAAAAACGAATTACTAATCAAAAAAAATTAAATCATGTATTATGAATATTGAAAACACAAAAGCCCAGATGCGTAAAGGTGTTTTAGAATTTTGTATCTTGTCTGTCTTAAAGGATAAAGAGGCTTACACTTCTGAAATATTAGATACTTTAAAAAACGCAAAATTGCTAGTGGTAGAAGGAACCGTATATCCACTATTGACAAGATTAAAAAATGACGGTCTGCTCAACTACCGTTGGGAAGAATCAACTTCTGGTCCACCTAGAAAATACTACGGTTTGACTGAAATAGGAAAAACTTTTTTAACAGAATTAAATGGCACTTGGACTGAACTATCTGACGCCGTAAACATCATCACAACTAACAAATCAAAATAATCATGAACAAAACAGTAAATATTAATATAGGCGGTATGATTTTTCACATCGATGAGGATGCATACCAAAAATTAACTCGCTATTTTGAAGCAATAAAACGTTCTCTTTCTAACTCATCAGGTCAAGATGAAATCATGAAAGATATTGAAATGCGCGTAGCCGAATTGCTTATTGAAAAGCAAAAAAGTGATAAACATGTCATCAATAATAAAGATGTTGATGAAGTTATCACCGTTATGGGACAACCTGAAGACTATAAAATTGACGATGACTCAGAAGAAAAACCTTCAGAACCATTTTATCCTTACACAAAATCTAAAAAACTTTACAGAGATAAAGATAGAGGAACTATTGCGGGAGTTTGTACAGGTCTAGGTCATTATTTTGGTATTGATGCCGTTTGGTTAAAAATAATTTTCTTGCTATTGGCTTTTACAAGCTTCGGAATCATTGCCTATTTCGTGCTTTGGATTGCCATGCCAAAAGCAGTTACGACTTCTGAAAAACTAGAAATGACTGGTGAACCAGTTACCATATCTAATATTGAAAAGAAAGTTAGAGAAGAATTTGACAGCGTTTCCAATAAATTCAAAAATGCAGATTACGACAAAATGGGAAACGAAATTCAAAGAGGTGCTACTAAAGTAGCTGATGGAGTTGGCGAAATAATCATCAGTATTTTTAAAGTATTTGCTAAAATTTTAGGAGCCATAATTGTAGTTTTTTCATCAATTGCTTTACTTGGAATATGCTTTACATCCATCTTTATGATATTTTCTTCATCTATGCCGGATAACTACATCCTGAACAATATAAGTACTCCAATTGGTTTAGAAACACCAATTTGGGCTCAAGGAATGTTGCTCTTTTTTGCTTTTGGAATTCCGTTATTTTTCTTCCTAATACTTGGACTGAAATTATTGGTGCCGAATTTAAAATCTGTAGGATCTATTATAAAATTTAGTTTATTGGGAATTTGGATTATTGCAGTTGGTATCTTGATTTCACTTGGAATTAAAGAAGCTACTCAAATAGCTTACGACGGGAAAGATGTAAAAAAACAAGTCATTACTATTGCTCCAATAGATACTTTGAATATTAAATTTAAAAACAATGATTTTTATTCAAAAGACCGATATAATAACACCGATTTCAGACTCACTCAAGACGAAAACAACAACGAAGTAATCTACTCCAATAATATTTCTCTAGAAATTTTAAAAACAGACGAAGCCTTTCCTTTTATACAAATTGAAAGATTGGCAGTAGGAAAATCAGCATTGGAAGCCAGAACTAGAGCAGAAAAAATTAAATATGGTTTTAAAATTGAAGGAAATCAATTAATTTTAGATAATTATTTATTGACTAATGTTACCGATAAATTTAGAGGTCAAAAAGTAGAATTGTTCTTGTACTTGCCAAAAGGAACTTTGTTTAAAGCAGATGAAAGTGTTGAAGATTTTGACACCACTAGTAATGATTTCTTCAATTTGGATTTCAGCTCTAAAGAATATGTATACAAAGTAGCAGAATCTCAAGTAACGTGTTTAAACTGTCCAGCAAACGAAAACGAATATGACGACGTAAACGCAGAGGAAATTAATATTAGTAACGACAATGATTCAACTGAAACCGTGACTGTAAAAGTAAACGGCAAAACTGTGATTGAAACAAAATCTGGGAAAAACAAAAATGGATCGCTAAAAGTAGGTGAAAACGGAGTAATAATCAAAACCAATTAATCATGGTAAAGTTAGTGTTATTTTGTAGTAAAGTAATAGTCGCAGCAGTAACGGCAGCATTATTTAGTTCATGTCAAGTAAAAGATATTAATTTTGGGAACAGTATTAGTGGCAACGGAACGGTAACCACTCAAACCCGTAATGTGGATGCCAATTTTACGAAAATTGAAGTTAACCGCGGATTAAACGTTACCCTTGAACAATCTGACAATTATTTTGTTGAAGTGCAAGCCGATGAAAATTTGCAATCGCACATCACAACCAAAGTCGAAAACGGAACCTTAGTCATTACATCCGACGAAAATATTTATGAAGCTAAAGCTAAAAATATTCATATAAAAATGCCCACATTAAATGCAGTTGAAAGTTCTAGCGGTGCTTCTAGTAAAACAAAAGGCGTGTTTAAAGGAACTACTATTTCGGTGAAATCAAGCAGCGGAAGCGAAGCAGATCTAAACTTAGAATTTGATGGCATCAGCTGTGAGTCAACTAGTGGAAGCTCTATTTCCTTGGGTGGGAAAGCATTAAAACTAACAACCCATTCCTCAAGCGGAAGTAAAATTGATGCCCAAAGTTTGTTAGTTAACGAGGTCGTTTCAGAAGCGTCAAGCGGAAGCTCAACTGACGTTCATCCCATTGTTAGTTTAAACGGAAAAGCCTCAAGTGGTAGTTCCATAAGTTATGATAGTTCGCCCAAAACAGTGACAAAAGAAGAGTCTTCGGGAGGAAGTGTGTCAAAAGAATAAGTTAATATAACATCTCAATGAAAATTGAGATGTTTTTTTTTCTATTTTTGACAAAACCTATACTGGTATTCATGAAAAAAACAATTACACTAATCCTGCTTTCCTGCACCTTTCTAACCTTTGCCCAGAAGAAAGAGAAAGTAAAAGGCTCTAAAATAGTAAAGCTCGAACTTAAGCAAGTAGAGAACTTCGAAAGCATTGAAGTAGAAGATAATCTAGAAGTTTTTTTAGTAAAAGGAGACGAATGTGGATTAGAAATTGAAGCTGATGATAATTTGATTGAGTTCGTAGATTATAAATTGACCGGGAAAAATTTGAGAATTTCAACTTCAAGAGAAATGTCAAGTTATAAAAAACTGAGCGTTCGTGTGACTTATACTGACAAACTCAACATGGTTATTGCCAAAGACGAAACCAATGTGACGGCACTGACTGATGTAACTCTAGATAATGTTACTTTTAAAAGTTATGATTACGCCAAATTATTCTTAAATGCCAAAACCAAAAACTTCACTTTAATGGCTAACGATAAATCAAAAGTAGAATTAAATCTGAAATCAGAAAAAACTGCTATTGATTTAAGTAAAAGTGCTTATCTAAAAGCATTGATTTCTAGCGCTGACATGCGATTTGACTTGTATCAAAAATCATCAGCTGATGTTGAAGGGGATATCATGAATTTAAAACTACGCTTGGATAATAGTGCTGATTTTACCGGTAAAAAATTAACTGCAAAAATTGCTTTAATCGAAGTTACTGCTTATGCTAAAACTACTATCAATGTTAGCGGCAATGCAACAATTGATGCTTCAGGCAATAGTGAAATTGAATTGTTTGGAGAACCAAAAATTGAAATAAAACGCTTTACCGAAAGCGCCATGATTAAGAAAAGACCAACCAAAAATTAAAAAAAAATCCCGTCTCAACCAAGACGGGATTTTTTTAGGTTTCAAACTTCAGGTTATTCCATTGAAGCTAAATAACGTTCTGCATCTAAAGCTGCCATACATCCGGTTCCAGCAGCAGTTATAGCTTGTCTGTATACGTGGTCCGCAGCATCTCCACCAACAAAAACTCCAGCTACATTTGTTTTTGAAGTTCCAGCTTCATTAATAATATATCCTGTTTCATCTAGCGTAATGTAATCGGCAAAAATATCCGTATTAGGTTTGTGACCAATAGCTACGAAAAATCCAGTCGCCGGAATTTCAATACTAGCGCCTGTCGTTTTATTTTTTGCCTTAACAGCCGTTACCACTTGACCGTCTCCTAACACTTCTTCCGTATCATGGTTCATCAAAATAGTAATGTTTTCTGTGTTTCTAACACGTTGCTCCATGATTTTAGAAGCCCTAAATTTCTCACTTCTTACCAGCATTGTAACTTTCGTACATAATTTTGATAAATAATGCGCTTCTTCACAAGCTGAATCACCAGCTCCTACGATTACAACTTCCTGGTTTCGGTAAAAGAATCCATCACAAACTGCGCAAGCCGAAACGCCGCCACCCATATTTAAATAATGTTGTTCTGAAGGCAATCCTAAATATTTTGCTGTAGCTCCAGTTGAAATGATTACAGTTTCGCAATGAATCTCCTTGGTGTCGTTAATCCAAACTTTATGTAATGGCCCAGAAAAATCAACTTTCGTTGCCCAACCATCACGAACATCAGTGCCGAATCGCTTGGCTTGCTCTTCTAAACCAACCATCATTTGGGGACCCGTGATTCCTTCCGGATTTCCCGGCCAATTTTCTACTTCATTAGTTGTTGTTAGCTGTCCTCCAGGTTGCATTCCTTGGTATAAAACCGGAAACATATTTGCTCTTGCTGCATAAATCGCTGCCGTATATCCCGCTGGACCAGAACCTATAATTAAGCATTTTACTTTTTCTATTGTATCTGACATGATTTAGTAATTATTTAGGGTGCAAATGTAAACTTTTCATTCTAAAATAGAACTCAGAACCAATCTCTAATTGCAATTTGTGGATAAGATTATAGTATTGTTGAAAACCAAAAAACTGTTTGTTTTAGAGTCCAACTTTACTTTTTCAAATCGCTATTTTAAATTTATAAGGAGCACAACCATTGCAGGATTTATGAACTTCTGACCCGCTGTCCGCTCTATTCCCGATAAATCGGGAGATGCCGCTCCCATCGGGGCTAACTAGTGCGTCTAATTTTCAAAAGTGCGGTATCAAAATTTATTTAATCAAACACAATTAAAATAATAGGGTCAAATTCAGCTTCTCAAAGAGCCTTTCTGTTAGCATTAGATAACTGTTAAACAATAAAATTACATCTTTCCTGTAATGAAGAACATCTAGTATAGGAGTACTTCGTGATCCTGAGTTATGGGGCTATCACAAGTAAATCCTTTCGCAGTTTTACAAACTGCAGGTATTTTTTATTTGAAAAAAGAAATTCGAAGCGAGCTTCGTTTCTTTTTTCAAATAAAAAATCCTTTTTGCAAAAGCAAAAAGGATTTACTGGTCGGGGTGGCAGGATTCGAACCTGCGGCCTCCTGCTCCCAAAGCAGGCGCGATAACCGGGCTACGCTACACCCCGAAAGCGATTGCAAATATAGAATTATTAATTAGGAATCAAAATGCTTTTTATCTTTTTTTATATTGAAAAATAACAAACAACATTTCTCGAAAAATCAAATTCTCTTCCGATATAATTTCTATTTTTGTTAAAAATAAAACAACACAATTATATATGTTAATTATTGGAATTGCTGGTGGCACCGGAAGCGGAAAAACAACTGTTGTTCAGCAGATTATAAATGAATTACCAGAAGCTGAAGTTGGAGTGATTTCTCAAGATTCTTATTATAGAGAAAATAATAACCTGAGTTTTGAAGAAAGAGGGCTCATCAATTTTGATCATCCACGTGCTATCGACTTCGAATTATTGGTGAAACATTTAACCGATTTAAAAAAAGGAAATACCATAGAACAGCCAATTTACTCTTTTGTAACGCACAACCGAACAGAAGACAGCATCATCACCCATCCAAGAAAAGTCATGATTGTAGAGGGAATTCTAATTTTAGCCAATCCCGAACTTCGTGAAATGTTTGATGTTAAAATATTTGTTCACGCCGATTCAGATGAACGCCTGATTCGCCGATTAAAAAGAGATATTGCTGAGCGCGGTCGCGATATGGAAGAAGTATTGAATCGATACCAAACCACTTTGAAACCGATGCACCAACAGTTTATTGAACCTACCAAAGCTTATGCAGATATTATCATTCCGAATGACAAATACAATACCGTTGCTATTGATGTAGTACGCGCGGTAATCAACCAAAGAATTACTTAAATTTTAGTATATGAGCTTCTTTAAAAATCTAACCGATACCTATCCTATTCTGAAAATTCTCGGAAATAGATACGTTATTGTCTTAGTTTTTTTTACCATTTGGATGCTTTTTTTAGACAATACATCCTATATGGAGCATAGTGTGCTCAACAAACAACTAAACGAATTAGAAGACAATAAAAAATACTATCAGGACGAAATCAAAAAAGATGAAGAAAACATCAAGCTTCTCAAAAATCCGGACCAAATAGAAAAATACGCTCGTGAAAAATACTATATGAAACGCGACAGCGAAGACATTTACATCATTGAATTTGATGGAGATTCTATTAAAGACGAACAGACTAAATCCAACTCCTTATAATTTAAATCATGGCTGACAATTTATTTGATGCTTTCGAACCCCTTTCTTCTAAACAGTGGAAACAGCAAATACAATACGAACTCAAGGGCGCTGATTATAATGACACGTTGGTTTGGGAAAGTTTAGAAGGTATCAAAGTAAGACCGTTCTATCACAATGATGAATCGGAAGTAAAATTTACTTTAAAAGAAAATACCACCCCTTTTGAAATTCTGCAAAACATCTATGTTCACGATGTTGACTTATCCAACAAAAGGGCTTTAAACACCTTAAATCGTGGTGCCGAAAGTATTCGTTTTACGATTGAAAATGAGAATGTTGATATTGTTGATTTAATGCAAAACTTGCCATTAAAAAACACCTCTTATTTTTTTTATTTGCCTTTCCTTTCAATCGATTTCGTAAATCAAATCAATGATTATGCAACTAAAAATAATGCTAAATGCTTCATCCAAATTGACCCAATTGAACAATTTGTAAAAGACGGAAACTGGTTTGAAAACTTAGACGTAGATTTTGAAATGCTAAATCAGATTGCAACAAAAACGACAGTTTCCTTTTTAACAATTAATACCGGAATATACCAAAATGCAGGTGCCAATATGGTGCAGCAATTAGCATACACTTTGGCTCATATCAACGAATATTTCAACCGAATCAAAACGATAAACCAACCTATAACTATTGAAGTTAACATTGGTGCCAATTACTTTTTTGAAATTGCCAAACTAAGAGCTTTGCGTTTATTATTCAATACTTTGGCTAAAGAATATAACCATAATTTTGATTGTCATATCATGGTAACGCCAACCAAACGGAATAAAACAATATACGATTACAACGTAAACATGTTGCGCACCACAACCGAATGCATGAGTGCGATTTTGGGTGGAGCCAATAGTATTGCTAATTTACCCTACGATGCATTGTATCATAAAGACAATGAATTTGGTGACCGAATTGCTCGCAACCAATTGCTAATTTTAAAACACGAAAGCTATTTTGACAAAGTCAACAATCCGGCTGATGGAGCATATTATATAGAATCATTGACAGAACAATTAGCGGAAAAAGCCTTGTTGCTTTTCAAAGAAATCGAGGAAAAAGGGGGGTTCATCACACAGTTGATTGAAGGAAATATCCAAAAGAAAATCAGCGAAAGTGCCGCCAAAGAACAAGAATTATTTGATGCAGGAAAAGAAGTTTTATTAGGAACAAACAAGTATCCCAACAAAAATGATAAAATGAAACACGATTTGGAATTGTATCCATTCGTAAAACAAAATCCACGCAAAACGTTAATCACTCCAATTATCGAAAAGCGTTTGGCTGAAAAATTAGAACAAGAACGTTTATCTCAAGAAGCATAACCATGAGAAAAAACATCCAACACATAAAATTAGTGTCGAAAGTCGAAAGTCAAAAGTCGAAAGCGGATTCTTTCAGAACAGCTGAAGATATTCCTCTTAAACCGACTTATACTAAAGAAGACATCGAAAACCTCGAACATATTGGTTTTGGAGCTGGCTTTGCCCCTAACCTTCGTGGTCCTTACGGGACGATGTATGTCCGTCGACCGTGGACTATCCGCCAATATGCGGGTTTTTCGACAGCCGAAGAAAGTAATGCGTTTTACCGTAGAAATCTTGCCGCAGGTCAAAAAGGACTTTCGGTTGCCTTTGATTTGGCTACGCACCGGGGTTACGATTCAGATCATGAACGTGTGGTTGGCGATGTGGGTAAAGCCGGAGTTGCCATCGATTCTGTCGAAGATATGAAAGTATTATTCGACCAAATTCCGTTAGATGAAATGTCAGTTTCTATGACCATGAATGGTGCAGTTTTACCCATTATGGCATTCTATATTGTAGCTGCTGAAGAACAAGGTGTGGCTATCGACAAACTTTCGGGAACCATCCAAAACGATATTTTAAAAGAGTTCATGGTGCGCAACACCTATATTTATCCGCCCTCTCCTTCCATGAAAATCATTGCTGATATTTTTGAATACACCAGCAAGAAAATGCCCAAGTTTAATTCTATTTCTATTTCTGGGTATCACATGCAAGAAGCTGGTGCTACTGCTGATATTGAGTTAGCATACACGCTAGCAGACGGATTAGAATACATCCGAACGGGTTTAGCAACAGGTATGAAAATAGACGAGTTCGCTCCACGCCTATCCTTCTTTTGGGCCATTGGCATGAACCACTTTATGGAAATCGCCAAGTTACGTGCTGGTAGAATGTTATGGGCAAAACTGCTCAAACAGTTCGGTCCTAAAGACGAAAAATCTTTAGCACTTCGTACACATTGCCAAACATCGGGCTGGAGTTTAACCGAGCAAGATCCCTTTAATAATGTGGCACGTACAACTATTGAAGCCGCTGCTGCTGCCTTTGGCGGAACTCAATCCTTACATACAAATGCTTTAGACGAAGCCATTGCGCTGCCAACAGATTTCTCGGCACGAATTGCCCGTAACACCCAAATATTTCTACAAGAAGAAACCAAAATATGCAAAACAGTCGACCCTTGGGCTGGTAGCTATTATGTAGAAAAACTTACGGCTGAAATCTGCGAAAAAGCCTGGGCATTAATTCAAGAAGTAGAAGAATTAGGCGGTATGACGAAAGCCATCGAAGCTGGAATTCCGAAACTACGAATTGAAGAAGCTGCCGCGCGTAAACAAGCGCGTATCGATAGCAGTCAGGATATTATTGTAGGTGTGAATAAATACCGTCTCGATAAAGAAGACCCTTTGCATATTCTAGATGTCGATAACCAAATGGTACGCAAACAGCAAATAGAACAACTTAATCACATCAAAGCCACGCGCGATTCTGACAAAGTAAAAAGCTCTCTATCAAAATTAACCGATTGCGCTAGAGCATCAATACAAAACATATCAGATTCTAATGCGCATCAAGATGACAATAATTTATTATCTTTAGCCGTAGAAGCTGCCCGAAACCGAGCTACATTAGGAGAAATCAGTGATGCGCTCGAAGAAGTTTTTGGCAGATATAAAGCACAAATAAGATCCTTTAGCGGCGTGTATAGCAAAGAAATAAAAAACGACCAAAGCTTTGAAAAAGCAAAACAACTTGCCGATGCCTTCGCCAAGAAAGAAGGGCGGCGTCCACGTATTATGATTGCCAAAATGGGACAAGACGGTCACGACCGAGGTGCCAAGGTTGTCGCTACAGGATATGCTGATGTAGGTTTTGATGTAGACATTGGCCCTCTTTTTCAAACACCAGCTGAAGCCGCAAAACAAGCCTTCGAAAACGATGTGCACATATTAGGTGTTTCTTCACTAGCTGCAGGACACAAAATTTTAGTTCCACAAGTCATTGAAGAATTAAAAAAATACGGTCGCGAAGACATTATGGTAATTGTCGGTGGAGTGATCCCAAAACAAGATTACCAATTCCTTTTTGATGCAGGTGCGGTTGCTGTTTTTGGCCCCGGAACAAAGATTTCTGAAGCAGCAATAAGTATTTTAGAGGT
>JBBRET010000050.1:0-19141 GCA_038202695.1 Flavobacteriales bacterium | reverse complement strand
TATAAGTTATAGATTTCCGCCTGCGCGGAAATGACAATTAGGATTAATCAGTTATAGCTGTATCTTTTATCTTTCTCACTCAGAGTTTTCTTGTCTTTCTCTCAGACTTTTTCTTGTCGTTCTCTCGGACTTTTTCTTGTCGTTCTCTCAGACTTTTTCTTGTCTTTCCCGCGAAGGCGGGAATCCATTTTATAAGTTATGGATTTCCGCCTTCGCGAAAATGACAAATAGGATTAATCAGTTATATCTGTATCTTTTAATTTCTTATCCATAATTTTATTGTTATGAAGTTTGATCGGTTTTCTGCTTTTCTTCATTCGCAAATTCAAAAACTCCACAAACAAAGAGAAGAAAATAGAGAAGTATAAATACCCTTTAGGTATGGTTCCAACTTCGCCTTCGTTTCCAAATTTAAAATGAGCCAAATGTGATCCTTCGGCTAAAAGCATTACACCAATTAAGATTAAAAATGACAAACCAAGTATTTGTATGGTTGGATGTTCGTTTACAAATTTAGAAACCGGTCCAGCAAAAATCATCATGATAATAATTGAAATTACAACCGCTAAAATCATGATAATAAGTGCGCCTTCGTAACCAAAACCACCTTCGACAGGATCTTTCATACTTACCATTCCAACTGCGGTCAGAATACTATCAAATGAAAAGACAATATTTAACAGCGCAATTTGTATAATGGCTTTTGATAAACTATTGCTTGCTTTGCCAGATGTTCCTTCTTCTTCACCTTCTAATTTGTGGTGTATTTCTGTTACCGATTTATATAAAAGGAATAAGCCACCTCCAAAAATAATTAAACTTTGACCCGTAATATGCGCTTCAAAAAATCCCCAATCGATGGTCAAAATAGTGTCTTGCAAACTCAAAACCCAAGTGATTCCAAATAACAAAATAATTCTAAAAACCATTGCTAGTAGCAAACCAATTCGACGCGCTTTGGGTTGGTCTTCCACTCTTAATTTTCCAGAAACAATTGATAGAAAGACAATATTATCAATTCCAAGAATGATTTCTAAAAAAGTTAAAGTAAGTAAAGCTAATAAGGCATTTGGCGTAAATAAAATTTCCATTTTAATTGTTTTGAGTTTAGCGGTTAAACGTTGTTATTCTAGTTTAGTTACAACGCCACGTTGTTTTTGATTACTTCCCACGAAAGAATATTCAAAAGTATAGGTATTTTTTTCAGTAAACAAAATTTTCATGCTGATGGCTTTTTCTTCGGTCATGTTCTTAGGATGTAGTTTCTGCAAAATAAATTCGCAATCATTGACCCAACGCACAGAAGCAGTGTCTGTTTTTCCTTTGTAAGTTTCAATCTGAAGCTTTTCGGTTCTGACAAATGTAGATTGGTGTTTTTTTCCATTGATGTTCTGGGAAAATTCAAATTTCCCAGTTCTAAAATCTTGGCAGTTGCGTTGGTGGTCGTTGCAAGAAACAATTAAAATCGTCAATAAGAGTAAGGCTATTTTTTTCATGTTTATTTTTTTTGTTCCGAATACACAACGGTATTTAAAATTATTCGTACATCCGAGGCTACACTTTTTATTTCAATTTATTCAATTCGTCATCCGTATAATTCCGAATGCTCTTGGGTTTAATAAACTTAGCTGCGTTGTACTTACTAGAATCATTTTTTGGAATAGAAAGCGAATCCCATTCCGTTTGTTTCAGCATTTTGGCATAAAAAACTATTTGTCCAATGTGATACGGATAGTGGGCCAACTGACGGTTTATTGCTTCTATCACAGTATGACCTTCGTTACGAATGTAAATGATTGTTTCTAATTGTGCTGCAGAAAGCGAGTTAATAGCATTGAAAAAACAATCCCAACCATTATTCCAAAGTTGCATTAATTCTTCCAAATTGTCATTCCCATGAAAATGGGAATCGTCAAATTCTTCATCTCTATTACGCCATTCTTTTTCGCCATCAGTAGTTAAAAAATCCGTCCAACGAGAGCGCATGTTTCCAGCAATGTGTTTCACAATAACGGCAATCGAATTGGTATCTTCATTTAGGGCAACAAATAATTGCTCTGGTTCCAATTGTTCCATTGCTTTTTCTCCTATAGTTTTATAATAGAGAAATTGTTTTGTGATGCTTTCGAGGTAATTGTTATTTATCATTATCAAAAAGAGCGTCAGTTAAGGTTTTGATTCCTTTAAACATGAAGTAAACCGCGAATAAACAAAGTGCGATTCCAATAGCTAAAACCAAATAATGCCATACATTTTTCTTGTTTATAAATGCATTGTAAATCACACTGGGTCCAATAAACATTAAGGGTAAAGAGTACAACATATACTTAATGCCTTTGTCTAAAAGCTTTTTGTTGTCAGCCATTTTAAAATTTTATTTGGATTCCGATTCCGTTTTGATTGGTAATCGCATTCAAATTGAAATCTGTTGAACTTGTATTTTTCAATCCTTCATTATACGATGTTACTGCTTCTTTAACTCTTTTGGCTCGACCAGAAAGTATCGGCACCGAAAGGATTACCGCACTCAAACCCGCATAAGTCAAAAATGTTGGGTATTTGGCATCTGAAAACAAACCAATGGTTAAATCAACTACTGTCATTGTGGTTCCTAAACCAAGCAAAGTAGCACCTATTGTTTCCTTTGATTTTGCTTGTTTGTATAGTTTATAAGAATGCAGGTTGGAAGCAAAAATTTTCTTCATCTGATAACTCGGAATTTGCACTCCATTCTGATAGATTTTTCCATTTTCTAATTTTAAGGGTTGAGGCGCAGTGTCACCTAAAGTCAATCCCTGCGAATAGGCTGTCAACCCAACTAATAATGTGAATGTTAGCAGTAGATTTTTCATATTTTTTTATTTAATATATCCTGCAACGGCTTTTCTGACGCTGCCAAATTCCTTTAGCAATTCGGATGCTTTTTGATAATCAACGGCAATTTCACCCATAATCATTTTCACGCCCCGATCCACAAGTTTGTCGTTACTTAACTGCATGTCAACCATTTTGTTTCCTTTTACTTTTCCGAGCTGAATCATTGTAGCTGTAGATATCATGTTTAGCACTAACTTCTGTGCAGTTCCTGCTTTCATTCGAGAACTTCCGGTTACGAATTCTGGTCCAACCACAACTACAACTGGAAACTTTGCCGTCAAAGCTATTGGACTTCCTGCATTGCAAGTAATACAACCTGTAATTATATTATTTTCATTACATTTTTCTAGACCTCCTATAACATAAGGTGTCGTTCCAGATGCGGCAATGCCAATTACTACATCGTTTGCTCCGATATTTTGTTCTTGTAAATCCAACCAAGCTTGTGTAGAATGGTCTTCTGCATTTTCTACAGCACGACGAATCGCTTTGTCTCCACCAGCAATTATCCCATTAACCAAATCAAATGGCACTCCAAATGTTGGCGGACATTCTGAAGCATCAACTATTCCGAGTCGACCTGAAGTTCCGGCTCCAATATAAAACAGTCTTCCACCAAGTTTTAAATTTGCAACAGTTTGTGAAACTAACGCTGCTATTTCTGGTAAGATTTTTTCAACTGCTAAAGGAACCGTTTGATCTTCTTTATTGATATTGGCTAACAAATCTGCAACCGACATTTTTTCTAAATGTTCATAGTGCGAAGTTTGTTCAGTGGTTTTAGTGAAGTTCATTTTGCTATTTTAATACGTGGTGTGCCAAAACATTCTGCACATCATAAACATTTACGGATTTATTAAATTGTTTCACGATACTTGGATTTGTTTCACTAGAGACCCAAATTTTCAGTTCGGCTTCTAAATCAAAAGTTCCAGCTGTTTCAACACTAAACCTTGAAATACTTTTATAAATAATTGATTTGTATTCAATTTTACTTCCAGTTATCCCTTGTTTTTCAACAAGAATAAGTCTTTTGTTGGTAAAAATAAAAGTATCCCGAATTAGCTTGAAACCTAATTCTATATGTTCTCCTTCAATTAATAATTTTTGATATTCTTTTACTAAAGTTTCTTGATCAACAGCTCCAGCATTTCCGAGTAAGGCAGAAAATAATCCCATATTGTATTACATGTTTTAATTGTTTTTCAAATTTACAAAAAACTTGCCAATACAATTCCCAAAATAATCATTGAAACTTTAGCAATATTAAACTTGTGTCCTTCACTGCTTTCAAAGATAATTGTGGACGAAATGTGGAACAAGATTCCGACTACTACAGCTGTAATTTGAGTATAATAAACATTTAGTATTGGGAAACTATCTGATACTAATGTTCCTAAAGGAGTCATTATTGCAAAAGTCAGCATAAAGAAAAACAAAGCTGTTTTATTTAAGTGAGCGTTTAAAAAAAATGTAGTTAGTATGATTGCGATCGGTAAGTGGTGAATCGCAATTCCGTATGCTAAATCGTGATGATGTCCTACAGGAAAACCTTCAAGTAAAGCATGAATGCACAAACTGATGAATAGGAGCCATGGCATTTGCGTCATTTTATCTTGTCCGTGAACGTGACCGTGTTCGGCGCCTTTTGAAAAGAATTCTAAAATAATTTGGAATAAAATTCCAAGCATAATAAAAATACCAATGTTAACTTGGCCAGCCGTTTCGTGAATATATAAATCTGGCAGCAAATGCATTACCGTTAGTGACAGTAAAAACGAACCGCTAAACGCCAGTAAAAGCTTAAGATTTTGCTTTGCTTTTGGTTTGAGTAGCAAGGCAACTAAGTAGCCAATAAGTACTGAAAGTAAGGGCAATAAGTAATTCATTATTTGAATATCATTATTAAACGTTCGCTTGCGTTTTTATGGAATTTTTTAAGTTTGTAATCTCCAAATGTATCCAGTAGATAAATTCCAGTTTCGTTCATCATGTTTTGAAAATCTTCTAGTGAGTAGGCTCTGACTTTTTCTGTAAAATGAAACGGTTCATCTTTGTCTATAAAATCAATTTCTTTAATGATAAACCCGTCTAAAACATATCGTTTGATTTTGAAAACAATGCCATCAACTTCTTTGGTCTCTTCTGGAATTAAATTATCGATTACTTGTTGCGAATTCATAAAATCGATAACTGCAAATCCGTAATCCGAAAGGCTTTCTTTGATAGCAGTTAAGGTTTTGATATCGTCTTCTCTGTTTTCAAAATATCCAAAACTGGTAAACAAGTTGAAAATTGCATCAAACTTTTCTTCAAAAGGCTCTCGTTTGTCATGCACCACAAAATGCAGGGTTTCGTTGGCGTTTTTAGTAGCTTCTGCAATGCTGTTTTCTGATAAATCGGCACCCATTACATCAAACCCTAATTGGTTTAAATAAATTGCGTGTCTTCCTTTGCCACAAGCCAAATCCAATACTTTTGCTTTTTCTGGTAAGTTTAAATAATGCGTCAGATTATCCATAAAAAGCTGCGCTTCTCGGTAGTTACGGTCTTTGTAAAGTATGTGATAATAAGGCGTATCAAACCAAGAGGAATACCATTTTTTTGGTTTGGAATTTACGATTTGGGATTTACGATTTTCGGATGTAGACATTTATTCTTTTCAAATGAATTCTGAACGGGCAAATTTAATGTATTTTTGCCGAAGTTATAGCAAATTAAACAGTGATATTGCTATTGGACCTAAGACTATGTTCAGGGTGACAAAATTATTATTATGGAGAATTTTAAAATGATTGCCAAAACCTTCTTTGGTTTTGAAGAAATATTAGCGAAAGAGTTGCATCAATTAGGTGCACAAGAAGTTGAAATAGGTACTCGAGCGGTCAGTTTCAAAGGAGATAAAGGCTTTATGTACAAAGCCAATTTGTCTTTACGAACTGCATTAAAAATAGTAAAACCAATTTATTATTTCAAGGCTACAAACGATCAGAATTTATACAAAGGCGTGCAAGGTATTGACTGGTCAAAATATATCGGTGAAAACAAAACGTTTGTCATTGATACAACTATCCATTCAGATAATTTCAAACATTCACAATTTGTTTCTCAAAAAGCTAAAGATGCTATTGTGGATCAATTCAGAGAAAAAACGGGACAACGACCAAGTATTGATAAAGATTTTCCAGATTTAAGAATTAATATTCATATTGATAAAGACCAAGTTTCTATTGCTTTAGATACTTCTGGTGCTTCTTTGCACCATCGTGGGTACAGAACGGCAACAAATATTGCTCCGATAAACGAAGTCTTGGCGGCTGGAATGTTGCTGCTTTCGGGTTGGGATGGAAGTTCAGATTTTCTGGATCCAATGTGTGGTTCTGGAACTCTATTGGCAGAAGCAGCCATGATTGCTTGTAATATTCCGGCAAACATTAACCGGAAAGAATTTGCTTTTGAAAAATGGAACGACTGGGATAATGATTTGTTTGATCAAATTATTGATGCATTAATGAAACGAACTAAAGAATTTCATTATACCATTACAGGATATGACAAAGCACCAAGTGCCGTGCAAAAAGCAAAAGACAACATAAAAAATGCTAATTTAGACGATTATATTAACATCATTCAAGCCAATTTTTTCGATACCAAAAAAGAAAATACTGGTCCGCTGCAGATGGTTTTCAATCCACCTTACGGGGAACGATTGGATATTGATTTGGAACGTTTTTACAGAGAACTTGGGGATACCTTAAAAAATAATTATCCCAATACTAACGCTTGGTTTATTACCGCTAATTTAGAAGCTTTGAAGTTTGTTGGCCTTCGTCCGTCCCGAAAAATCAAACTTTTTAATGGAAGTTTGGAAGCGCGATTAGTGAAGTATGAAATGTATGAAGGCAGCAAAAAAGGGAAATATATGACTATGGAAGACTAATTATTTTCTGGTTGTTATTTCTTGTTTTATCTTTTTTAGGTTAACCATATTTGCAATTAGTATTGGCAAAAAGGCCACAGGAAGAATTACAAAAATATTAAATCCTTGTAGGGTTGTAAGGTAAATTCCAGCCGCAAGTTGCACAAGCAAAATACCTAGTAATGCGCCAGTTGCCATTTTTGAAATTTTCGCTTTTTTTTCAAGCTCTTCAATACTCAATTCAGATAATTCTGGTTGCTTTTTCATAACTTAAGATTTAATTTTATTTTCTGTTTCTAGTACTTTTATAATAGCTTTTACTTGATTGGCATCAATGCGTTTGGCTTTGATTTTTTTGTTCTTATCCAGAATATAAATCACTGGCGTAGCGTAAACATCGTACTTTTCAATCGCATTGTTATAATGTGCGCCATCATAAACATTTATCCAAGGCAGTTTGTTGTCGGCTATATATTTGAGGTATTTTTCTCCTTCATGTTGCATGTAAACACTATATACTTTTATGTCTTTTTTTTCTTTTAGTAAATCATTATATTGTGCTAACAAAACGGGGATTTCTTTTTGGCAATGACCACAATCTACATCCCAAAAAATAAGAATAGTATAATCAGCTTTTACATCGCTTAGCTTAACAAACATTTTATTGACTTGATCTAAATTTTTGTAAAAAACTTTAGTCATTTCTTCGCTGTTTTTAGCATCTTCAAATCCCATAGCTTTCATCTTACCAAAATCCTCGGCTTTTATCATTGACAAATCGAGAGCTTGGCTGCCAATTAACAAGGGTTTTAACTTATCAGCGCGTTTGATGATTTTTTGCACAATTTCTCCATCTTCATATATTCCATCTGCTTTTCCGGTTTTAAAATAGGCATCGGACATGTGCACAAATACTTTGTCAAATCCCATCATTTTTGAGGTTTCATAAGTATAAGTAAAATGAGCTAAAAGTAATTTATATGTGAGAGAACCGCGTCTGGTCTTACTCAATATTTTATCTATTTCAACACTAACACTATCAGGGTGCGTTGGAACAATGGATTCAAAATATTTTTTAATTTTCGGACTGAAAAATGGATTTCGAATTGTCCCATCATCTGTAAAATCAACATTATCCCAAAAATGCTTTTTGTAATATTTAAAAGCTTGGATACTGTCAGGTCTTCCGTTGGAAGCTTTTGGAACCTCTTTAAGAAGTTTTTCAACTTTTAGATTCAACACATCTCCAATATAACTTCCTTTGTGCTCTGCTAAAAATTTTTCTTCGTATGCTTGTATGATAGTTTCAATATCTTTCTGTTTTTTATTTAAAGCTATCGTATCCTTTTTAGTTGCCAGTTTGTTACTTTCTTTATATGCTATGAAATCTTTGTTTTGCTCATTAATGAATTGAATGTATCTAAAAAACTGATTTTCATTGTCCGAATTCAAAGCGGTTAACTCTTTACCAATATTGGCACTGGCTTCACTTTTGAGTTCTAGTTTTTGGGTAGTATCATCTACAAAGAAATCAAAGTAAATAGCTTTTCTTTGGCTCACTAATGAATAGATGCCTTTTTCTAGTTTTGTTTTACCCGTAAAAACAATTTTACCCTCTTTGATCGAAGTGCACGTGTCTTTAATCAATGTTTTATCAAATTGATAAAAAGTAAGATAGGCTAAGGTATCGTTGCAGTTTTTTAAATTAATGGTAATTTCATATCCCGATTGGGCAACTGTAACCCAGGAAGAGAGACAAAGGACAACTGCAAGTACTATTTTCTTCATATACAAACTATATTTCTTTTTTTTAAAAACATTTTTGATGTCCAAAAATACTTTAAATTATTAAAGAATGGTAAATTGATCTTTTAAAATTTACTTAAAATTTGGTTACTGATAGTGCTAAAAAAGAAAACTAAAATTATTTTAGGAGCTTAAAGTATTACCAATTCTATCGACTAACTTCACTCGGATTGCTATTGAAAGAGTTTTTATTCCGTTAAACGATTTTTAAGTTAACATTAAATTAAAGTTAATAAGTTTGAGTAGAATTTAATACCACAACGATTATACATATGAATAATATATTCAATCCAGTATACAGACAAGACTACCTAATTGGGTATTCTAGCGGTCAAAATCCTTATCTTGTCATAGAAGAAAATAAAAATGAGGCCTACGTCTTCGGCTTTAATCAAGGAAGGTTAGATTATGAAAAAATGAATGGAAAAGTCATTCACGGTATTCCAAAACTCATCGTGACAAATAAAGTTTTAGAAGATTTTTTATTGGCAGGCATGCTAGGAATTAGCATAAACGATGACGATTATACTGCTTTTCAAATAGATGTTATTGCTAAATGGTATCAAAGCGGAATTGAGAAATACAATCCCTACCAAAGCAATTATTTATTGGGAATTTTAGAAGACAACGGAATCGAAATAATTTAGTTTATTCTAAAATTAACTGCACAATCACACTGTGCAACCATCTGTCAAATTTAAAACCGCTTTCCTTCACAATTCCGACCGTATTAAATCCGTAGTGCTTATGAAAACTAATACTGCTTTCGTTTTCGGAATCAATAACTCCAATCATTGTATGTAGTTTTTGTCCTTTGGCTAATTCAATTAGGCTTTCGAGTACAGTTTTCCCAATTCCTTTTCCATGTGCATTAGGCATAACGTAAACCGAATGTTCAACGGTAAATTTATAAGCTTCTCTAAAACGAAATTCACTATAATAGCCAAAACCCAAAATTCGATCCTCAATCGTAGCAACGATGACTGGAAATCCTTTGTGCAGTTTATCTTCAAAAATAGCTTGTTGTTGCGTCACAGTTCGCAATTCATAATCATACAATGCCGTTGAATTTACTATGTAATAATTTAGGATTGCTACAATAGATTCGGCATCGGTATTTTGATAAGGTCTGATTTTAATTTCCATAAAGTAAAAGTTGCTGTAAAAATAAGAAAACAACTAACAGTATTGAAATAGAACTACAACTTTGTATCTTTGTGTTCCTTAAAAAGTAACAATGATTTATCCTAAAATACCTTTAGCGCAAAGCATCATTGAGATTTGCCACGCCAAAGGAGTTCACGATATTATTATTTCACCCGGCTCACGAAATGCTCCATTAACTATTGGATTTTCTAATCATCCGAAGTTTACATGTTACAGCATTGTTGATGAACGTTGTGCAGCATTTTTCGCTATGGGAATTGCCCAACAAACTAAAAGACCCGTTGCTGTAGTGTGTACTTCAGGCTCAGCGTTACTGAATTATTATCCAGCATTCGCAGAAGCTTTTTATAGTCAAATTCCGTTTGTGGTTATTTCAGCCGATCGACCCTTTGTTAAAGTTGATATTGGGGATGGACAGACTATTCGTCAGGAAAATGTGTTCATCAATCATTCCTTGTACAATGCCAATTTAACTGAAACGGCATCGGTTGCCAATGATGTTTTTATTAACGAGGCTATCAATGTTGCCATTGCCCGAAAAGGTCCCGTTCATATTAATGTGCCTTTTGAAGAACCATTATACGAAACGACTAATAAACTTTCGGTTGATGTAAATGTAACCGGATTGGTTAAATCATATAGATTAGTTGATGTAGACGATATTATTGCTTTTACTACATTATGGAATTACAGTAATAAAATACTAGTTTTAGTTGGTGAAAGTGCTCCAAATTCAATCGAGTCAGAATGGCTTGAAAAATTAGCGTCCTTACCCTCAGTAGTTGTAATGACCGAAGCAACTTCTAACTTACATCACCCAAGTTTTATTCATACAATTGACTCACTGATTACCCCGTTTTCAAATACTGATTTTTTAAAACTTCAGCCCAGAATTCTGATCACCTTTGGTGGAATGATCGTTTCAAAACGAGTAAAATCATTTTTAAGAAAATACAAACCAAGACATCATTGGCATATTGATGAAGATCGTGCGTATGATACTTTTGGTATCCTGACCAAGCATTTTCAGGTTGAACCCAACCAATTTTTTAAACAATTTTTACCTTTCATAAAAAAAACTGAAAGTGATTATAAGGCAACGTTTAAGGAAATTCAAATTAAACGAAAAGCAAAGCACAAAGACTATCTCGCTAGTATTCCATTTTCAGATTTAAAAGCATTTGAAACAATACTCTCTAGTTTGCCAAAAGAAATTCAATTACAAATCAGCAACAGCTCTGCTATTCGGTATGCACAATTATTTGATATTGAGCAATCGATTGAAGTATTTTGTAATCGAGGCACAAGCGGAATTGACGGAAGTACTTCCACTGCTATTGGAGCCGCAATTGGAAGCAAACTACCAACGGTATTGATTACAGGAGATGTTGGTTTCATTTACGACAGCAATGCACTTTGGAACAATTATATCCCAAAAAACTTCAAAATCATTCTGATAAATAATGGTGGAGGTGGAATTTTTAGAATATTACCTGGACACAAGGAAAATGAAACCTTTCATACTTATTTTGAAACTTCTCACTGCTTAACTGCAGAACATTTGGCCAAAATGTATCGATTAGATTATGCAATAGCAAGTGACAGTGCATCCTTAAAAAAAGGCCTGTCAAAATTGTTTCAACAAAATGAAAACCCAATGATATTAGAGGTTTTCACTCCAACTCGCGAGAATGATAAACTCTTGCTGAACTATTTTAAAGCGTTGGCATAATTTCATATATTTACTAAAATTGATTTCTTTGTGAGTACTACAAACAAACTTAAAATATTCAACGACCCTATATATGGTTTTATTACCATTCCCAATACGTTGATTTATGATTTAATTCAACACCCTTATTTTCAGCGGTTACGTCGTATCAGCCAAATGGGTTTGTCTTATTTGGTTTATCCCGGAGCACATCACACCCGATTTCATCACGCTATTGGCGCCATGCACATGATGCAAAAAGCAGTAGAAGTGTTGCGTTCCAAAGACGTTTTAATTTCAAAAGAAGAAGAAACAGCATTATTTAGTGCCATTCTGTTACACGATATTGGGCATGGTCCTTTTTCTCATGCTATGGAACACAGTATTGTAGCAGTGCATCATGAAGCCATTTCGCTTTTGTATATGAACAAACTTAATGAAGAATTCAACGGACAATTGAGTTTAGCCATTCAAATTTTTAAAGGCGAATACCATAGAAAGTTCATGCTTCAGCTGATTTCAAGCCAGTTGGACATGGACAGAATGGATTATTTAAAACGCGATAGTTTTTATTCAGGTGTTGCCGAAGGAAATATCAATTCAGATCGACTCATTCAAATGTTAAACGTTTCAGATGATGTTTTGGTTTTGGAAGAAAAAGCGATTTATTCGATTGAAAAATTCCTCATGGCGCGACGATTAATGTATTGGCAAGCCTACTTGCATAAAACCAGTTTGGTAGCTGAATTAACCCTGACCAAAACCTTGCAAAGAGCCAAAGAGTTGCTTCAAAAAAACATTGATGTAGAGTGCAGCAAGCCATTAAAATATTTTATGGAACATAAAATCACTTCAGAAAATTTTGAATATTCTGATTTAGATACATTTGCGCAACTTGATGATTTTGATATCATTAGCGCTTTAAAAAACTGGCAGCATCACAGTGATTTTATTTTAAGTAGTTTGAGTAAGATGATTATCAACAGAGATTTGTCAAAGATCAAACTGAATAGCGAAAAATTCCCCACTGAAGTTTTGGAGGAAATGACGAATCGCTTTTCGAAAAAACACCACATCACACAACAAGAAGCTAAGTATTTTATTTTTAAAGGGAAAATTAAAAATCAAGCCTACAGTAAAGACGCAGAGCCAATTCGAATTTTGAAGAAAGACAAAACCATTGAAGACGTAGTTGAGGCATCCGATCAATTGAATCTAAAAGCATTATCTAAACCAGTAACGAAGTATTTTATCTGTTATCCAAAACTACTTGAAGAATTGTAACATTAAAATTGATTTTTTTATACTTTTGTGGCAATGAAATTTACAGCAGCACAAATAGCGGGAATTCTTGAAGGTGAAGTCGTAGGCAACCCAAATGCCGAAGTTTTCAAATTATCCAAGATAGAAGAAGGCACAGAAGGTTCTTTAACTTTCTTAGCCAATCCCAAATACGTGAATTTTATTTATTCTACTGCAGCAACAATAACCATTGTTAATGCTAATTTTGAACCCGAAAGTGAAATCAAAACCACATTAATCAAAGTAGAAGATGCTTACAAATCATTTTCAAAGCTGCTAGAATACTATAATCAGGTTAAGTTAATGAAGTCAGGAATTGAAGAGCCTTCCGTAATTTCTGAGAATGTCACTTATGGCGAACACTTGTATTTAGGGAGTTTTTGCTATGTAGGTAAGAACGTAGTTATTGGCAAGAATGTCAAAATATATCCTAATTCCTTTATTGGTGATAACGTAACTATTGGAGATGATTGCGTTTTTTTTGCTGGAGTCAGAGTGTACTCAGAAACCATAATCGGCAATCGTTGTGTGATTCACTCCGGAAGTATAATAGGTTCTGACGGATTTGGATTTGCACCACAAGAGGACGGAACCTACATAAAAGTTCCACAAATCGGAAATGTCATTTTAGAAGATAATGTTGAAATAGGTTCCTGTACTACAATAGACAGAGCAACTTTAGGTTCAACCATAATTAGAGAAGGAGTAAAGCTCGATAATCAAATTCAGATTGCACATAATGTAGAAATCGGAGCAAATACTGTTATTGCAGCGCAAACTGGAATTGCAGGTTCAACCAAAATCGGGAAAAATTGTATGATCGGCGGACAAGTTGGGTTTGCTGGACATTTAGTCATTGGTGATAATGTTAGAATACAAGCACAGTCTGGAGTTGGAAAAAACATCAAAGACGGCGAAATATTGCAAGGTTCCCCGTCCTTTAACTATAGCGATTGGAATAAGTCCTATGTGCATTTCAGAAACCTACCCAAAATTGTGTCCGATTTAGAAGATTTAAAAAAAAATACTAAAACAAACTAAACTTAAATACGCTTATCAATGGTTAAACAAAAAACCATCCAAAACGAGGTTTCACTTACCGGAGTTGGATTACATACTGGAAAAGAAGTTAAAATGACTTTTAAACCAGCGCCTATCAATAACGGATATACTTTTGTTCGGGTTGATTTAGAAGGAAGTCCAATAATTGAGGCCGACGCAAATTATGTTGTAAATACACAAAGAGGAACAAATCTTGAAAAGTTAGGAGTTAAAATCCAAACTTCAGAACATGTTTTAGCCGCTTTTGTAGGTTGCGATATTGATAACGTTATTATTGAATTAAATGAGTCTGAGCCACCCATTATGGACGGTTCCTCAAAGTTTTTTGTAGAAGCGATTGAAAAAGCCGGTGTGGTTGAACAAGGTGCTGAACGAAATTATTATGTAGTAAAAGAAGTAATTTCATTTACAGATGAAGCTACCGGAAGTGAGATTCTTTTAATGCCAGCAGACGAATATCAAGTAACTACAATGGTTGATTTTGGAACCAAAGTTTTGGGTACTCAAAATGCTACTATGAAAAATATTTCAGAATTTAAAACTGAGATTGCTGATGCACGAACGTTCAGTTTCCTTCATGAATTAGAAACTTTATTGGATAATGGACTAATAAAAGGTGGCGATTTGAACAATGCTATTGTTTATGTTGACAAAGAAATTTCACCAAAAACTATTGAAAATCTTAAAATAGCTTTTGGCAAAGATTCTATTTCTGTTAAGCCAAATGGTATTCTAGACAACTTGACTTTGCATTACCCTAATGAAGCAGCGCGTCACAAACTATTGGATGTGATTGGAGATTTAGCCTTGGTTGGAACCCGAATTAAAGGCAAGGTAATTGCGAATAAACCAGGTCATTTTGTAAACACGCAGTTTGCTAAAAAATTATCTAAAATCATTAAAATAGAACAAAAAAATCAGGTTCCAGTTTATAATCTACACCTCGAACCTTTAATGGATATTCATAAAATCATGAGTATTCTTCCACACAGACCACCTTTTTTGTTTATCGATAGAATTATTGAAATGTCGGACAATCATGTTGTGGGTTTGAAAAATGTTACAATGAATGAAACTTTCTTTGTTGGACATTTTCCTGGAGCACCTGTAATGCCAGGTGTAATCATAGTTGAAGCCATGGCGCAAACTGGCGGAATCTTAATATTAAGTTCAGTTCCTGACCCTGAGAACTATCTAACCTACTTCATGAAAATTGACAACGTAAAGTTCAAACATAAAGTATTGCCGGGCGATACATTAGTATTTAAATGTGACTTAATCTCGCCTATTCGAAGAGGAATCTGCCACATGCAAGCCAGCGCTTACGCTAACGGAAAATTAGTTGCGGAAGCTGAATTAATGGCTCAAATTGCCCGAGTGAACTAAAAAAATAACTCATGAAATAAGTGTTTTATAATATTATTGTAAAATGCGAGTTACATTTGACTAATTAAAACAATACCATAAACTGATGAATCAACCTTTAGCATATGTACATCCGGGCGCAAAAATTGCCAAAAATGTAGTGATAGAACCTTTTACTACAATTCACAACAATGTAATTATTGGGGACGGAACTTGGATTGGTTCCAATGTAACTATAATGGAAGGTGCTCGAATTGGTAAAAACTGTAACATCTTTCCTGGAGCGGTAATTTCAGCTGTGCCACAGGATTTAAAATTTGGAGGCGAAGAATCGCTTGCTGTAATTGGCGATAATGTAACTATAAGAGAATGTGTTACCATAAATAGAGGAACCATTGCATCAGGTCAAACTAAAATAGGAAACAACTGCTTAATCATGGCAACGGCACACATTGCGCACGATTGTCATATTGGTGATAATGCAATTATTGTAAATGGTGTGGCATTGGCTGGACATGTTATTGTTGGGAACTATGCCATTATTGGAGGTTTAGCCGCTATTCACCAGTTTATTCACATTGGGGATCACGCAATGATTTCAGGAGGTTCCTTAGTTCGTAAAGATGTGCCTCCTTATACTAAAGCGGCAAAAGAGCCTCTTTCTTATGTTGGAATCAATTCAGTTGGATTGAGAAGACGTGGATTTACATCTGAAAAAATCAGAGAAATTCAAGATATTTATAGAATTCTATACCAAAAAAATTATAACACTTCACAAGCAGTTGGCATCATCGAAGCCGAAATGTCAGCTTCACCAGAACGTGATGAAATATTAGATTTTATCAAAAATTCCTCTAGAGGTATCATGAAAGGATATTCAGGAGCCTATTAGAATTAAAAAATTGAAGTACGATTTACGAAATAAATTAAATAATAAATTACATCAAAATGGCATCTACATCAGATATTAGAAACGGATTATGCATAAAGTTCAATCACGATATTTATAAAATTATCGAATTCCTTCACGTTAAACCAGGAAAAGGTCCAGCTTTCGTTAGAACAAAAATGAAAAGTTTAACTAACGGAAAAGTATTAGAAAATACGTTTTCGGCTGGACATAAGATTGAAGATGTTCGTGTTGAAACTCAAACTTATCAGTATTTATATGCTGAAGGTGATCAATTTCATTTTATGAACACGGAAAATTTTGAGCAAATAACTTTAGATAAAAAAATCCTCGATGCTGCAGATTTATTAAAAGAAGGAACAAACGTAATGGTTCAAATTAACACTGAAACTGATTTACCACTTTCGGTTGATATGCCGGCTTCTATTGTTTTAGAAGTTACTTATGCTGAGCCTGGTGTAAAAGGAAACACCGCTACAAATGCCACAAAACCTGCCAAAGTAGAAACTGGTGCATCAGTAAATGTTCCATTATTTATTAATGAAGGTGACAAAATAAAAATAGATACTGCTACCGGTTCCTATATGGAGAGAGTAAAAGAGTAATTAATTTGTAAATGCGCCAATTTGAAAATTATTTTTCATTCGCTTTTAAATTTCCAAATTCAATAAATGAAATTTTCTAAAATACATACTCTTAAAGAAATTGCTGAAATCATTGGTTGCCCATATATAGGCGCTGCTGATTTTCCAGTGGAAGGCATGAATGAAATTCACGTGGTTACTCCAGGTGACATAGTTTTTGTAGACCATCCTAAGTATTATGACAAAGCGTTAGAATCGGCAGCAACTATTGTTTTAATAAACAAAGAAGTTGATTGTCCAGCCGGAAAAGCACTATTACTTTCAGATGATCCTTTCAGAGATTTCAACATTTTATCTACCCATTTTCGTCCATTTACAGCAGCCAATGTCAGTATTTCAGAATCGGCTAGCATCGGAAAAAATACAATTATTCAACCCAATTGTTTTATTGGGCACCATGTAACTATTGGTGAAAACTGCTTGTTGCATGCTAACGTTATTGTGTATGACAATACGGTAATTGGTGATAATGTAATTATTCATTCAGGAACTATTTTAGGTGCTGATGCTTTTTATTATAAAAAACGCACAGAAGGTTTTGACCAATTATTGTCCTGCGGAAGAGTTGTTATTGAAGATAATGTTGGAATAGGAGCGTTGTGCACCATTGATAAAGGGGTTACGGGCGACACCACCATTGGAGCTGGAACCAAGATTGATAACCAAGTGCATGTCGGACATGATACAGTTATTGGTAAAAAATGTTTGATTGCGTCACAAACCGGAATTGCAGGTTGTGTGATCATCGAAGATGAAGTAACGATGTGGGGACAAGTTGGCACGACTAGTGGCATTACCATTGGAACTAAAGCCGTAATTATGGGACAAACAGGGGTAACTAAATCGGTTGAAGGTGGAAAAAGTTATTTTGGTACTCCAATTGAAGAATCAAGAGAAAAATTGAAGCAATTGGCCAATGTAAAACGGATACCCGAAATTTTAAATAAATTGAAATAAAAATGAGCGCTAAAGAAATCGTTCTAGAATTTTATAAATCAGATGCATTACTTGAAACTGATACAGTAGCTAAGCTTTTACATAATGATGTTGTATTGGAGTGGCACAGTAGTAAGGGCTTTATAAAACTAAAGCATCAGCAAATCATTGATTTAACTTCTGAACTTAGCAAAGCTTATGTTCGCTCCAAGACAAGAATTACTCATATTTTAGAAGAAGGCAATGTGGTCTCTGTTCGGTATTCCCATTATGTAAAAACCATCGAAAATCCGAGAGAAGAAATGCTATTGGCGCACTTTATGGTTATTTGGGAATTAAAAAACAATAAACTATATCGAGGCTATCAAATGAGTCAACTATAGTAATTTTGCAAAAAAACTGAATGCTGATTACTAAACACTGAACTCTATTTCATACTTTTGCAACACTAAAAATAAATAAGTACCAATAAATATATAAACTAATAAAATCTGAGTCACTGAAATAAATTCAGCACCAACAAATTCAGATTAAAACAAACACAAACATGAGCGTTTTAGTTAATAAAAATTCAAAAATAATAGTTCAAGGATTTACAGGAAGCGAAGGAACTTTCCATGCTACACAAATGATTGAATACGGTACTAATGTTGTTGGAGGAGTTACTCCAGGAAAAGGGGGAACTAGTCACTTAGACAGACCTGTTTTTAATACCGTAAAAGATGCCGTAAAAATTGCAGGTGCCGATACCTCAATTATCTTTGTTCCGCCGGCTTTTGCTGCAGATGCTATTATGGAAGCTGCTGACGCTGGTATTAAAGTAATTATTGCCATTACTGAAGGAATTCCAGTTGCTGATATGATTAAGGCGTATGAATATATCAAACAACGTGATTGCCGATTAATTGGCCCAAACTGTCCGGGTGTCATCACTCCAGGAGAAGCTAAAGTAGGAATCATGCCAGGTTTTGTTTTCAAAAAAGGTACGGTTGGAATCGTTTCTAAATCGGGAACGTTAACTTATGAAGCTGCTGACCAAGTTGTGAAACAAGGAATGGGAATTACAACAGCTATCGGAATTGGTGGAGATCCTATAATTGGAACTACTACTAAAGAAGCAGTAGAGTTATTAATGAATGATGATGAAACAAAATGCATCGTAATGATCGGTGAAATTGGTGGTCAATTAGAAGCAGATGCCGCTAAATGGATAAAAGCAGATGGAAACCGCAAACCAGTAGTTGGTTTTATTGCTGGTGAAACTGCTCCAAAAGGAAGAACAATGGGACATGCCGGTGCAATTGTTGGTGGTACTGATGATACAGCTGAAGCTAAAAAACGCATCATGAGAGAATGTGGCATTCACGTGGTAGATTCACCAGCAGAAATTGGTAAAAAAGTAAAAGAAGTAATGGGATAGTTTTTAAACTTATCATGATATA
>JBBRET010000049.1:0-19805 GCA_038202695.1 Flavobacteriales bacterium | reverse complement strand
TCGGGAAGTCCTTGTAGACCAACGATTAATCCCGCAATAGCGGGGTTTTTTGTTTTTATGCCGGACGAGAAGTTTATCCCGAATTTATTTCGGGAAGTCCTTGTAGACCAACGATTAATCCCGCAATAGCGGGGTTTTTTGTTTTTATGCCGGACGAGAAGTTTATCCCGAATTTATTTCGGGAAGTCCTTGTAGACCAACAAAAAATCCTCTCAAGTTGAGAGGATTTTTTGATTTTTACCAATTTTAATATTGATTATATTTTAAAAGTGACAACTGGGCGTAATGAATGGTTTACTAAATCTTCGCTAATACTTCCATTAAAGAAGTGCGCAATTCCTTTTCTTCCGTGAGTACTTACTCCAACTAAATCAGCATCGATGTGATTTGCAAAGTTTAATATTCCGTTTTCAACATTCACATCATTGTATATATTAATTGAATATTTGTCAATACTAAAATTAGCAACAAAATTTTTCATGATTTCAAGAGCAATGTGCGTTGGTTTGAAACTGCTTGGTGTGTTAATCATCGCTAACTGTAGTTCAGCGCCAAATTTATTTGCAAATTCTACTACTTTAGCAAACGGTTTGTTAATTTCATCTGAAAAGTCTGAAGCAAAAACAAATTTATTTACGTTAAATTCTCCAGCATCTTTTTTGATAATCAAAACAGGCACATCAGAGTTTCTAACTACTTTTTCTGCATTAGAACCAATAAACATTTCTTTAAAGCCACTTGCTCCGTGTGAACCCATCACAACCAAATCAACTTCGTTTTTAGCACTAACTTTCATTATTCCCTCGAAAGCCAATTCAAACTGAATTACTTCAGATACTTTTAATCCGTCCAAACATTCATCGTCCATCAAATCTTCTAATTTATTGATGGCAGAATTTTTAAACAACATTATTTCAGGTAAATCGTGACCACTTCCTAAAGCATCGCCTGCTTGATGAGGTAATTCTAACATATGTAATAATATAATTTCTCCGCCATTTTTTTTGGCAATTTGAGAAGCAACTTTAAGCGCATAATGTGCATGATCTGAGAAGTCGGTTGGCACTAAGATTTTTTTCATAATTTAATAAAGTAAATTTTGGATTGTAAATAATTATAGAATAAAGGTATTATTTTTTTTTGATATGATAACAATTTTTGGTTTATAAAAAAATAACTATATTTGCACCGTTATTTACTATTCATCATAAATAATGAGGGAAGCTTTGCTTCCCTCTTTTTATACAACTATGACATTTAAAGATAAAGTTTTGGGCTTGTTGGAAGCAGTAATAAAGCAAAAACCAGCTTTGTTCCTTGTTGATTTAACCATAACGGAAACATTTAAAGTGATCGTAACATTAGATGGTGATAATGGTGTAAATTTGCAAGATTGTATTGACGTTAGCCGTGCTTTAGAGAATGATTTAGACCGAGAGGAGCAAGACTATTCTTTAGAAGTGGCTTCAGCCGGAGTTTCTACACCATTAACTTTGGTTAGACAATATAAAAAAAACATTGGAAGAACGTTGAAAGTAAAAACAACAACAGCAACCATTGAAGCAAAATTAGAAAATGCTAACGACGAAATGATTACACTTTCTTGGACGGCAAGAGAACCAAAAAAAATAGGAAAAGGAAAAGAAACAGTTGAACACCAGCAACAAGTTCCTTATTCAGAGATAAAAGAAGCAATTGTTATAATAATATTTTAATTAAATTAGGCATGGAAAATATTGCATTAATCGATTCATTTTCAGAGTTTAAAGACGACAAACTTATTGATCGAGTAACGCTTATGGCGATTTTGGAAGACGTATTTAGAAACGCATTGAAAAAGAAATACGGATCCGATGACAACTTTGACATTATTATCAACCCTGATAAAGGTGATATGGAAATATGGAGAAGAAGAATTGTTGTTGCAGATGAGGATTTAGATCTTGAAAACGAAGAAATTACATTAACTGAAGCAAGAAAAATTGAAGCCGATTTTGAAATTGGTGAAGAAGTTTCTGAAGAAGTAAAACTGATAGATTTAGGAAGAAGAGCCATTTTAGCTTTACGCCAAAATTTAATTTCAAAAATACATGAACACGACAATACTAATCTTTACAAACAATTTAAAGATTTAATAGGTGAAATATATACTGCTGAAGTGCACCATGTTCGTCCAAGAGTTGTAATTTTAATTGATGACGAAGGAAACGAAATTGTGTTGCCAAAAGAAAAACAAATTCCATCTGACTTTTTTAGAAAAGGCGATAATGTTCGTGGAATCATTGAAAGTGTTGAGTTGAAAGGAAACAAACCACAAATTATTATGTCGAGAACGGCAGATAAATTTTTGGAAAAATTGTTTGAACAAGAAATTCCAGAGGTTTTCGATGGTTTGATTATGATTAAAAACGTAGTAAGAATTCCGGGCGAAAAAGCAAAAGTAGCTGTTGATTCTTATGACGACAGAATCGATCCAGTTGGAGCTTGTGTAGGGATGAAAGGTTCAAGAATACATGGTATTGTTCGTGAACTTGGAAACGAAAACATTGATGTAATTAACTATACTACGAATTTGCAACTCTACATCACAAGAGCCTTAAGCCCTGCAAAAGTATCTTCAGTTAAAATTGACGAAGAGAAAAAAAGAGCTGAGGTATTCTTGAAGTTGGAAGAAGTTTCAAAAGCAATAGGACGTGGTGGACACAATATTAAATTAGCAGGTCTTTTAACAGGATACGAATTAGACGTAATCAGAGAAGGAATAGCTGCTGAGGAAGATGATGTTGAATTAACAGAGTTTTCAGATGAAATTGATGGTTGGGTAATTGATGAATTTGCAAAAATCGGATTGGATACTGCAAGAAGTATCTTGAATCAAGATGTTGCTGATTTGGTAAGAAGAACCGATTTAGAAGAAGAAACCATTTTAGAAGTAATTAGAATATTAAAAGAAGAGTTTCAGGACTAATCTTTTAACCCAAAATAGTTAACATTAATTAGATTTTATGTCTGAAGGAAATATTAGAATTAATAAAGTTTTAAGGGAATTAAATATTTCTTTGGAAAGAGCTGTGGATTATCTTAAGGATAAGGGCGTTGTCATTGAGGCAAGTCCAAACACAAAAATTTCCGATGATGTATATGCTATCCTTTGCGGACAATTTGCCGGAGACAAAGGCAATAAAGAAGCTTCGAAAGGGATTAGCGAAGAGATTAAAAAAGAAAAAGAAGCGCTTCGAATTGAAAGAGAAAAGGAAATAGAAGACAAACGCAAGCAAGACGAAGTTCGACTGCAACAACAAGAATTAATTAAAGCCAAAGCTACAATATCAGCTCCAAAACAAGTTGGTAAAATTGATTTAGAAAAAAAAGCTACTGTTGTGCCAATACCATCTCCAAAAGCTACACCAGCTCCAAAAGTAGTAACAGAGTCAAAACCAGTTGCTGAAAAGGTAGAAGTTGTACCCGCGAATGAAGAAGTGTCTCCAATAGTAACTGCGCCGGAAGAAAGTAAGGTTGTTGCCGAACAGCCAACTGAAGAAGCAGTAATTGACGAAACCCATACGACGCAATATCAAAATCTTACCGGTCCAGTATTGACCGGTCAAAAAATTGATTTAACACAGTTCAATAAACCAAAGAAGAAAAAAGAAGAGTTTAAAAAAGATGCTAGTAAGCCCGCAACACCAGCAGTTGGAGCAAATGCAGCAGCAAATAATAACGCTAATAAAAATAAAAGGAAAAGAATCCCAGGCAAAGCAGAACCCGGAAAACCTGTTATAGGTGGTGGCGGTGGAGCTAATGCTTTTGGACCTAATAAGCCAGGAAGCATTAAGCCAAGTGGTGGAGGTTTTCAAAAAGGGAATCGTCCTGCAATTGTCCAAAAAGTTGAGCCAACAGAAGAAGAAGTTAAAAATCAAATTAAAGAGACTTTAGAGCGATTACAAGGAAAAGGGAATAAATCTAAAGCAGCAAAATATAGAAGAGATAAGCGTGACACGCACCGTCAAAGAACGGAAGATGAAATGCAAGCCTTAGAGGAAGGAAGTAAAACAATTAAAGTTACCGAGTTTGTTACTGTTGGTGAAATTGCTACCATGATGGATGTGCCGATTACGAAAGTTATTGGAACGTGTATGTCACTTGGTATTATGGTTACCATGAACCAGCGACTTGATGCTGAAACACTTTCTATCGTAGCTGATGAATTTGGATATGAAGTTGAATTCATTACTACAGACCTAGAAGATACTATGGAAGTAGTAGCTGATAGACAAGAAGATTTGGTTTCTCGTGCGCCAATTGTAACAGTTATGGGTCACGTTGATCACGGAAAGACCTCGTTGCTAGATTATATTCGTAATGAAAACGTAATTGCAGGTGAATCGGGTGGAATTACACAACACATCGGTGCTTATGCTGTTACTCTTGAAGGGGGACAAAAAATAACATTCCTTGATACACCAGGTCACGAAGCATTTACTGCGATGCGTGCTCGTGGAGCTCAAGTTACCGATATCGCAATTATTGTAGTGGCTGCGGATGATGATATCATGCCACAAACTAAGGAAGCAATTAGTCACGCTCAGGCTGCTAACGTTCCTATGATATTTGCAATCAACAAAATTGATAAACAAGGTGCTAATCCAGAGAAAATCAAGGAGAAATTAGCAGCAATGAATTTATTAGTTGAAGATTGGGGTGGAAAATACCAATCACACGACATCTCTGCTAAAAAAGGAACAGGCGTTAAAGAATTATTAGAAAAAGTATTGCTCGAAGCTGAAATATTAGACTTAAAAGCCAATCCAAATAAACCGGCAGTCGGAACAGTTGTGGAAGCACAATTAGACAAAGGAAGAGGATACGTGTCAACTATATTAGTTCAATCTGGAACTTTGAAAGTTGGAGATTATGTGTTGGCTGGAAAAAATCATGGTAAAGTGAAAGCGATGCATGATGAAAGAGGGCATAGTGTTTTATCGGCCGGACCATCAACGCCTATTTCTATCTTAGGATTAGACGGAGCGTCAACTGCAGGAGATAAATTCAACGTGTTTGAAGACGAAAGAGAAGCAAAACAAATTGCTACAAAACGTTTACAATTAATGCGTGAACAATCAGTTAGAACACAACGTCATATTACCTTGGCGGAAATTGGCCGTCGTATTGCCTTAGGACAATTTAAAGAATTAAATATTATCCTTAAAGGAGACGTTGATGGATCGGTGGAAGCACTTTCTAGTGAATTCACTAAATTATCGACAGAAGAAATTCAAATCAATATTATCCATAAAGGAGTAGGTGCTATTACAGAAACTGATGTAATGTTAGCTTCGGCATCGGATGCGATTATTATCGGATTTAATGTGCGTCCTGCCGGAAATGCGCGTCAATTAGCAATGAAAGAAGAAATCGATATCAGAAACTATTCTATTATTTACGATGCTATCAACGACTTGAAAGACGCGATGGAAGGAATGCTTTCTCCAGAAATGAAGGAAGAAATTACCGGAACAGCTGAAATCAGAGAAATATTCAAAGTGTCTAAAGTGGGAACTATTGCAGGATGTATGGTTACCGATGGTAAAATCTTTAGAAATTCTAAAATCAGAATTATTCGGGAAGGCGTTGTTATCTTTACAGGAGAATTATCAACATTAAAACGATTTAAAGACGATGTAAAAGATGTTGCCAAAGGATATGATTGCGGTATGCAAATCAAGAATTACAACGATATTGAACAACTTGATATCATCGAAGCATTCCAAGAAGTGGAAGTAAAGAAAAAGATGAAATAAAATAAAAGCTTAAAAAAGTCCTCTCGTTTTTGAATGAGAGGACTTTTTTTATTTATTTGGTTTTATCAAAAAAGCGTTCGGATATTTTTTCTTTAAATCGCTCAGGTTTTTTTCGGTTTCAATGCGTGTTTTAAAATTCCCAACCCAAACTTTATACAACGGTGTGCTAAAAACGATTGTGGCATCCATATTCTTATTGTCTCTTTTAAAATCCATCAAAGTTTTTTTGGAATTTTCAGCATCACCATTGAAAATCTGAATCTTATAACGGTCATTTATTGTTATGGAACTGTTTATTTTTCTCTTCTCATTTAAAAGCTGTTCAAATTTTGGGTCTTGTGAAACGCTTACATTTGCAACTTGTGCCACACTATTTTGAATTAAAATGACAAGAATAAAAATGCTGAAAAGGGATTTAATATTTGAGAAATAATACATAATGATTTGATTTTTATACAAATGTAAAACTTAAAAAATTAAACTGTAACGAAAACATTATTTAGAATTAATATAAATTGATATTTAAGAGATATTTAAGGTTTTTAGAATAGTTCATAAGTCGTATTTTTGTGCAAGTTTTTAATAAAGTGTCGATTTTAAACTGAAAAACATTCAGAAAAAATCATGCCAATAGTAGTAGATAATCACTATATTATATGAAAAAAGTGGGTAACCATAATTCGATTTCAAGGAAAATACTTTTTTGTTTAGCTGTAACGCTAACATGCTCCTTCACCTCATTTTCACAAGCAACAACGCCACCAGCTGCATCTACGACAGTAGCTGCAACAGCAACAGCGGCACCAGCGGCTGCAGCTGCAGGTGACCCTAAAGCAGGGAAAGCATTGTTTAACGTCAATTGTGCAGCTTGTCACGCATTAGACAAGAAAATGACTGGACCTGCCTTAAGAGGCGTAACGGGTCGTCACGCCAGAGAATGGTTTTATCCTTGGATTGCCAATAGCTCTGCGCTAATTAAGTCAGGGGATGCTGATGCAGTTAAAATATTTAACGAATACAATAAGTCCGTAATGACTGCCTTTCCGCAGTTGTCTAAACAAGATGTAGATAATATCTTGGCTTATACAGACGAGCCGAAAGCAGAGGTTGTTCCACCGGGTGGAGCTGCCAATCCTCTTGCACCAGTTTCAAATGAAGGCGGAATCTCAAATAATATTGTTTTCGCAGCTTTAGCTTTGGTAATGTTGATGCTAGTGGTTATGCTTTTCTTTGTAAACAATGTGTTGACAAAAGTTGCCAAATCAAATGGTATAGAGCGTGCTGAAAAAGTTGCTAGAACACCAATTTGGAAAGCGTTTGCTCAGAATCAATTTTTAGTTTTAGTTTCCTCAATTTTCTTATTGTTAGCAAGTGGTTATTTTGTTTATGGTTGGATGATGCAAGTTGGAGTTGATCAGGATTACGAGCCGATTCAACCGATTCATTATTCGCACAGAATACACGCCGGTAGTAACGGAATTGATTGTAAATATTGTCACTCTTCTGCAAGAGTCAGTAAACACGCTGGAATTCCCTCTTTGAATGTTTGTATGAACTGTCACAAAAACATTGCTGAAGTTGCTGACACTACTGCAACGGCGGAATATTCAAAAGCATTTTACGATGCGCAAATTCAAAAGCTTTATGATGCTGTAGGTTGGGATAAAACAAATCAAAAATATACAGGTAAAACTAGTCCAGTCAAATGGGTTAGAATTCATAACTTACCTGATTTTGCTTATTTCAATCACTCACAACACGTAACTGTAGCTGGAATTGAATGTCAGAAATGTCACGGTCCGGTTCAGACGTATGAAATTCAAAAACAATTTGCTCCTTTAACAATGGGTTGGTGTATTAAATGCCACCGTGAGACCGATGTTAAAATGGAAGGGAACAAATATTATGACAAAATTCACGCTGAACTTTCTAAAAGATATGGTGTAGACAAATTGACTGCAGCACAAATGGGAGGTTTAGAATGCGGGAAGTGTCACTACTAACAAATTATTAAGAAGCTAATATTTATATACGATGTCATCGAACAAAAAATACTGGAAAAGTGTTGAGGAACTAGACGAAAACAGTTCTATTGTTGAGGCGCTCAGAAATAATGAATTTGTAGAAGAAATTCCAACAACCGAATTTTTATCTGACAAAGAAGCATTATCATCTTCATCAACAACTCGTCGAGATTTCTTGAAATACGTTGGATTTAGTACTGCAGCCGCAACTTTAGCTGCGTGCGAAGGTCCAGTACACAAATCAATTCCTTACGTTCTGCAACCAGAACAAATTATCCCAGGTGTTGCTGATTTTTATGCAACTACTATGTTTGATGGTTTTGATTTTGCTAATTTATTAGTAAAAACACGTGAAGGGCGTCCAATTAAAATTGAAAATAATACTATTGCGGGTGCAAAGTTTGCCGCTAATGCAAGAGTTCATGCATCAGTATTATCTTTATACGATAGCATGCGTTTGAAAAGAACGAAAGTGGCTCAAAAAGAGGCAACTTGGCAAGAAGCTGATTTAAAAATAAAAGCAAGTTTAGCTGATGCTAAAGCTAAAGGTGGACAAGTAGTTTTATTGACAAATACTTTAGCTAGTCCCTCTTCCGAAAAATTAATAGCTGAGTTTATTTCGAAAAATCCAACGGCAAAGCATGTTGTTTATGACGCTGTTTCAGAATCTCCTGCTCTAGATGCCTTCGAGTCAGTATATGGAGAAAGAGCTTTAGTGGATTATGATTTTTCAAAAGCCAATACAATCGTTTCAATTGGTGCTGATTTCTTAGGTGATTGGCAAGGCGGTGGTTTTGACGCAGGTTACGCAAAAGGAAGAATTCCTCAAGTTGGAAAAATGTCAAAACATTTCCAATTTGAATCGAATATGACACTATCTGGAGCTGCTGCTGATAAGCGTGTTCCAATGACCGTGGCTCATCAAAAACAAGTTTTAGTTAAAATATATAATGCCATTACAGGAGCTTCTGTAGCTACTGGAAAAGTTGACAGCGAAGAACTAGTCATTAAAGCGGTACAACAATTAAAAGCTGCAGGAAGTAAAGGACTTTTAGTTTCTGGTATTCAAGATAAAAATGCACAATTATTAGTATTGGCTATCAATGCAGCGTTATCTAGCGAAGCATTTTCAACTGCTGCAACCCGTCAAATCCGAAAAGGTTCTGACCAAAAAGTAGCGCAGTTACTTATAGATATGAATGCAGGAAATGTTCATACCCTAATTATGAGCAGTGTTAATCCAGTTTATACTTTAGCGGATTCAAAAGCTTTCGTTAATGGATTGAAAAAAGTAAAATTATCAGCTGCTTTTTCTCTAAGAGAAGATGAAACAGCTTTATTAACTACAATTGCAGTTCCGGCGCCACATTATTTAGAGACTTGGAATGATTTGATGTTGACTAAAGGAACGTATTCCTTAACACAACCTACAATCCGTCCATTATTTAGCTCTAAACAATTCCAAGAAGCATTGATGTCTTGGAACGGCAATAGTTCTGAATATTATGAATATGTAAAGGAGAATGCGGTTAATTATACTAATGGAGCTTCATGGAATCAAACACTTCATGACGGACTTGCATTAGGAGCAGCTGCGGCTTCGACTCCTGGTTCAGCCGATTTTTCTGCGGCAGCGAATGCTTTAGCAAAGGCTACACCAAACAGTGGATTTGAATTGGTATTGTATACTAAAACAGGTTTAGGTGACGGGCAACAAGCCAATAACCCATGGTTACAAGAGTTTCCGGATCCAATCACGAGAGTTTCTTGGGATAATTATGTGACTATTTCTCAAGCAGATGCCAAAAAATATGAATTAGAAAATAAAATTGTAGCTAATGGTGGTCTTAACGGTAGTTATGTTACGCTAACTGTTAACGGAATCAAATTAGACAATGTTCCAGTTATCGTTCAGCCAGGTCAAGCTAAAGGAACTTTAGGTTTGGCTCTAGGATACGGTAAAAAAGCAAATTTAAAAGAAGAAATGAAAGTGGGTGTAAATGCCTATGCTTTCTATAAGGGTTTCAATAATGTGCAGTCAGCAACTATAGCTAAAGCTGATGGAGAACATGAGTTTGCTTGTGTCCAAGGTCAAAAAACTTTGATGGGTAGAGGTGATATTATCAAAGAAACAACTTTAGAGATATTTAGCGCAAAATACAACGAACCAGAATTATGGAATTCTGTTGCTATGGTTTCCTTAGACCACAAAGAAATAGAAGCAACTAAAGTTGATTTATGGGAGTCATTTGATCGTTCTGTGGGACATCATTTTAACTTATCGATTGACCTAAATGCTTGTACTGGTTGTGGTGCGTGCGTAATCGCTTGCCATGCCGAAAACAATGTTCCCGTTGTTGGAAAATCTGAAATAAGAAGAAGTCGAGATATGCACTGGTTGCGTATTGACAGATATTATTCTTCAGAAGATACTTTTGCTGCAGATAATAAGAAAAAAGAAGAATTCGACGGATTGGATTTACCTGGATTCATTATGGGTAATGAAGAAACTAAAGGTTCTTTAGGTGGATTTAGAAAAATGGAAAATGCTGCGGATAATCCACAAGTATCTTTCCAACCAGTAATGTGTCAACATTGTAATCACGCACCTTGTGAAACAGTTTGTCCTGTTGCGGCAACTTCTCACGGACGTCAAGGTCAAAACCAAATGGCTTACAACAGATGTGTAGGTACTCGTTATTGTGCAAACAACTGTCCGTATAAAGTGCGTCGTTTCAACTGGTTCTTGTACAACAACAATGATGAATTTGATTTCCACATGAATGATGATTTAGGACGTATGGTAATCAATCCAGATGTTAACGTTCGATCACGTGGTGTTATGGAAAAATGTTCAATGTGTATTCAAAAAACACAAGCGACAATCTTAACCGCTAAACGTGAAGGAAGAGAAGTAGCATTTGACGAATTCCAAACAGCATGTTCAGCTGCTTGTTCAACAGGAGCAATGGTATTTGGAGATGTAAACAATAAAGAAAGTCAAGTTGCAAAACTAGCGGAAGATAAAAGAATGTATCACTTGTTAGAAAGTGTAGGTACAAAACCAAATGTGTTCTATCACGTAAAAGTTAGAAATACGTAGTATAAAAAAATAATTAATTAAGAAATAAAGGATTATGTCGTCTCATTACGAAGCACCCATTAGAAAACCTTTAGTTATTGGTGATAAATCTTATCACGATGTAACTGTAGATGTAGCCGCACCGGTTGAAGGAAGAGCCAATAAACAGTGGTGGACTGTATTTTCTATCGCATTAATCGCTTTCCTTTGGGGAATTGGATGCATTATATATACAATCTCTACTGGTATCGGAGCTTGGGGATTAAATAAAACAGTAGGTTGGGCTTGGGATATCACTAACTTCGTTTGGTGGGTAGGTATCGGTCACGCCGGAACACTAATCTCTGCTGTACTATTATTATTCCGTCAAAGATGGAGAATGGCAATTAACCGTTCTGCTGAAGCTATGACCATCTTCTCAGTAATTCAAGCAGGTTTATTTCCAATCATTCACATGGGTCGTCCATGGTTAGCATACTGGGTTGTCCCAATCCCAAATCAATTCGGTTCTCTTTGGGTTAACTTTAACTCGCCATTGCTTTGGGACGTATTTGCTATCTCAACATATCTTTCGGTATCCTTGGTTTTCTGGTGGACTGGTCTGTTGCCTGATTTTGCCATGCTTAGAGATAGAGCGGTAACCCCATTTACCAAAAGAATTTATTCTATTCTATCGTTTGGATGGAGCGGAAGAGCTAAAGATTGGCAACGTTTTGAAGAGGTTTCTCTGGTATTAGCAGGTTTAGCAACACCACTTGTACTTTCAGTACATACCATCGTATCTTTTGACTTCGCAACTTCAGTAATTCCAGGTTGGCATACAACAATTTTCCCTCCTTACTTCGTTGCGGGTGCTGTATTTTCAGGATTTGCAATGGTGAACACACTTCTTATCATCATGAGAAAAGTGTCAAATTTAGAAGCTTATATTACGGTTCAACATATCGAATTAATGAACATTGTAATCATGATTACGGGTTCGATAGTAGGTGTAGCATATATAACTGAGTTATTTGTGGCTTGGTATTCTGGAGTCGAATTTGAGCAATACGCTTTCTTGAATAGAGCTACTGGTCCTTATTGGTGGGCATACTGGTCGATGATGACTTGTAATGTTTTCTCTCCTCAGTTTATGTGGTTCAAGAAATTAAGAACAAGTATCATGTTCTCTTTTATTATATCGATTGTAGTAAATATTGGTATGTGGTTTGAGCGTTTCGTAATCATTGTGACTTCATTGCACAGAGATTACCTACCTTCATCTTGGACGATGTTCCAGCCAACATTCATCGACATCGGAATCTTTATTGGTACCATTGGTTTCTTCTTTGTATTATTCCTTTTGTATGCTAGAACATTCCCAGTGATTGCTCAGGCAGAGGTAAAAACAATCTTGAAATCTTCAGGTGAGTATTATAAGAAAGCAAGAGAGGCACAAGGTCATAATCATTCAGATAAACACTAAGAATTACAATGAGTAGTACTAAAGTCATACACGCACTATACAATGATGATGATGTATTAATGGATGCGGTTCATAAGACCAGAGCAGCACATTATCATATTGAAGAAGTTTTCACTCCTTTTCCGGTTCACGGATTGGATAAGGCAATGGGACTTCCACCAACACGATTAGCAATTTGCGCTTTCATTTACGGGGTATATGGACTGTGTTTTGCCACTTGGATGATGTGGAATATCATGATTAATCCAGATGGAGGTTGGCCACAAGATATTGGTGGTAAACCAAGTTTCAGCTACCTTCAAAATATGCCTGCATTCGTTCCGGTAATGTTTGAGATGACGGTTTTTCACGCAGCCCACTTAATGGTAATTACCTTTTATATGAGAAGTAGATTGTGGCCATTCAAAAAAGCTGAAAATCCAGATGTAAGAACAACAGACGATCATTTTTTAATGGAAGTTTCAGTGAATAATAACGAGGATGAATTAGTTAAATTCTTCCAAGAAACAGGCGCAGTAGAAGTTAAAGTAATTGATAAGCATTAATTATAGATATGAAAAGTTTATTTAAAACAGCATTTATATTAGGTATCATTGTTTCCTTATCGTCTTGTAAAAATGATAAGAAACCAAATTACCAATACATGCCAAACATGTACGAATCGGTAGCCTATGAAACCTATTCAGAGTCTGACGCTTTCAATTCGCCTACAGGTTTAAAAGGTAAAGAAGGACAAATTCCACCTACAGGTTCAATCAAAAGAGGATTTGTTCCCTACGCTATACCGAATACAACAGAAGGATATAATTTTTCAAAGACTATTGTAAATTCACCACTTGATTCTACAAATGTTGATATGAAAAAGGCATCTGAATTATTTGTTATTTATTGTGCTATTTGTCATGGTGAATCTGGAAATGGTATGGGTAAATTAGTAAAACAAGAAAAAATTCTTGGTGTTCCTAATTACAAAGACAGGCAAGTTTCAATAGGAAGTATTTACCATGTTCAAACTTATGGTTTAAATTCAATGGGATCTTATGCTAATCAATTGAGTCAAGAGGAACGTTGGATGGTTTCTGCCTATGTTTTAGAGCTAAAAAGCAAATTATAATTGTAGAATAAACTGATTGTTATAGATATGTATACATTTTCAACTAAATTAAGAACCTTTTCTTTTGTCCTAATGATCGTTGGTGTTCTGGGGATTGGTTATGGTTTTTTAGCTGCACCAAAAACTACTCAAGATATTGAGGCTATTTTGAAAGCTGAAGAAGCGCATCACGAAGGGGGACATGAAGCGGTGGCACATGAAACAAATGCTCCTGCACACACTACAGAAGCAGGTCATTTAGAGGCTGCTAAAGAAGTTGCTGAGGGGAATACAAATGCTTCCCATCAAACTGAAGCTGCTGCAACTGAAAAGGATAGTGCTGCACCAGCTGCTGTTCATGAGGTTGTTGCAAAACCAGAAGGTACTGCTCATGCTGAAAATAGTTCTGAAGCTCACGCCGATGAGCATGCTGAACACGTACAACATGTGTTACACCAATTACAAAACAAACCCTGGGCCGCCTTATATGTGGCTTGTATTTTCTTTTTGTTGATAGCGATGGGAGCTTTAGCTTTCTACGGAATTCAGCAAGTTGCCCAAGCAGGTTGGTCTCCAGTTTTATTTAGAGTAATGCAAGCTGTAACATCTTACTTGTTACCGGGTTCTATAATTTTCTTTATTATCTTGCTTATCACAGGTTCGCACTTGTTTCATTCCAATCATTTGTTTACTTGGATGGCAGAAGGAGTTACTGAAAAAGGAAGCCCAAACTATGACGCAATCATTGCAGGTAAATCGGGGTATTTAAATTTTCCGTTTTGGATTATTAGAGCACTATTATTCTTGACAGTTTGGAATTTGTATCAACACTATTCAAGAAAAAATTGCTTAGCACAAGATGAAGCAAACGATAATCTTTACTACAAAAAGAATTTCAAAATGTCAGCGGCATTCTTAGTTTTCTTTATTGTATCGGAATCTATCATGTCTTGGGATTGGATTATGTCTGTTGACCCACATTGGTTCAGTACACTATTCGGTTGGTATGTCTTTGCCAGTTTCTTTGTAAGTGGTATTACTGCCATACAAATGGTTACTTTATATTTAAAATCTAAAGGATATTTAGAAAACGTAAATTCTAGTCATATCCATGATTTATCAAAATTCATGTTTGGTATTAGTGTGTTTTGGACGTATTTATGGTTCTCTCAATTCATGTTGATTTGGTATGCCAATATTCCAGAAGAGGTAACTTATTTTGTTACTAGAATCAACGATTATGGTATTACGTTCTGGGGTTCATTTGTATTGAATTTTATTTTTCCAATATTACTATTAATCAACACCGATTTCAAACGTATTTATTGGATTATCGTAATGGCAGGAAGTATCATTTTGATTGGGCATTATGTTGATTTCTTCAACATGATTATGCCAGGAACAGTAGGAGATAAATGGTTTATTGGAATACCTGAAATTTCATCCGTATTATTCTTCTTAGGATTATTCATTTTTGTAGTTTTCAATGCTTTAACAAAAGCACCGTTAGTTCCAAAACGCAATCCATTCATAGACGAAAGCAAACATTTTCATTATTAATATTTAAAGTAAATTACAAATGACAACTCTTTTGGTACTTATAGTTGTAGTTTTATTGGCAATAGCCTTGTGGCAATTAACTAAGATTTTCGATTTAACTCAAGTCGGCAAAAAAGTTAGTGACTCACAAGTTGCGAATGATAATGATAATAAAGTTAACGGTTACTTGATGTTTGGCTTTCTTTGTTTCATTTACCTGACAACTATTTATTGTCTAGTTAACTATGGACATTTTCCTTTGATTGGTGATTCGGCCTCTGCACATGGACCTGAAGTCGACAATCTTATGACGATTTCCATGATTATGATTTTTGTTGTACAAATGGTTACACAAGCTTTGTTGCATTATTTTGCCTTTAAATATAGAGGAAGACAAGGACAGCAAGCGCTTTATTTTGCAGACAGCAATAAATTAGAATTTATTTGGAGCGTTATTCCCGCTATCGTTTTGGCAGTTTTGATTCTTTATGGTTTGTATGCATGGACAAACATTATGTTTGTTGATGAAAAAGATGAGAAGGATTCAATTATTATCGAATTGTATGCGCAACAATTTAAATGGGAAGCCAGGTATTCTGGTGCTGATGATGTTTTAGGTAAAGCAAATGTTAGGTATATTGAAGGGGTAAATAATTTAGGAGTTGATTTATCAGATCCAAATGCACAAGATGATTTTAATTCCACGGAATTACACATCCCAAAAGGAAAAAGAATAATCTTCAGAATGCGATCACAAGATGTATTACACTCTGCTTATATGCCTCATTTTAGAGCACAAATGAACTGTGTGCCGGGTATGGTTACAAGTTTTTCATTCATACCAACAGTTACAACTGCTGAAATGAGAGAGAAACCTGCAATGGTCGAAAAAGTAGCCACTATCAATGACATCAGAGCTAAGAAAAGTACAGCCCTAGTAGCTAAAGGAGAAACAGCACTCGATCCATATACTTTTGATTTCTTATTATTATGTAATAAAATTTGTGGAGCATCACACTACAACATGCAAATGAAAATTGTAGTAGATACTCCAGAAGAATATGCAATTTGGTTAAAAGAAAATTCAGCTAAAACCATAGTTCTAGCAGTTAAAAATGCTGCTGCAGAAGCTAAAGCCTCAGAAGCACCAACACAAACTAAAGATACAAATTCTACTAAAAGCAATGACACTACGCTAGTTGCTAAAGCAGAAATGAAATAATTATAAAATTTTAAAGTTTACATCATATGTCAGCAGAAGCTCACACCCACGATCACGGTCACGACGTACACGAACACCACCACAAAGACACATTCATTACTAAATACATTTTTAGTATTGATCATAAAATGATTGCCAAACAGTATTTACTTACGGGTATCATTATGGGAGTTATTGGTGTTGGTATGTCATTGCTTTTCAGAATGCAACTTGCATGGCCAGAAGAATCTTTTAAAGTATTTAGCTTTTTTTTAGGTGAAAAAATGGCGCCAGGTGGTGTTATGACTAATGAAGCTTACTTATCTCTTATAACCATTCACGGTACCATAATGGTGTTTTTTGTACTAACAGCTGCCTTGAGTGGAACTTTTAGTAATTTACTGATCCCACTACAAATTGGTGCCCGAGATATGGCATCTGGACTTTTAAATATGATATCCTACTGGTTATTTTTTCTATCCAGTGTAATCATGGTTTCATCACTTTTTGTTGAATCTGGTCCCGCATCTGCAGGGTGGACAATTTACCCACCACTAAGCGCTTTACCACAAGCTATATCAGGTTCTGGAACCGGAATGACGCTTTGGTTGGTTTCAATGGCAATATTTATTGCAGCTTCTTTATTAGGTTCCTTGAATTATATTGTTACGGTAATTAATTTAAGAACAAAAGGAATGTCAATGACAAGATTGCCTTTGACTATCTGGGCATTCTTTGTGACAGCAATTATTGGTGTCATCTCGTTCCCAGTATTACTCTCTGCTGCTTTGATGCTAATCATGGATAGAAGCTTTGGTACTTCTTTCTTCTTATCAGACATTTACATTGCTGGTGAAGTATTGCATTATCAAGGAGGTTCTCCTGTTTTATTTGAACATTTATTTTGGTTCTTAGGGCATCCTGAAGTTTACATTATTTTGTTACCCGCTTTAGGGATTACCTCAGAAATTATTGCAACAAACTCTCGTAAGCCAATTTTTGGTTATAGAGCGATGATCATGTCCATTATTGCTATTGCCTTCTTGTCAACAATTGTTTGGGGTCACCACATGTTTATCTCTGGTATGAATCCATTCTTAGGCTCAGTATTTACCTTTACTACTTTATTAATTGCGATTCCATCTGCGGTAAAAGCATTTAATTATATTACTACATTATGGAAAGGGAATCTGCAGTTAAACCCTGCCATGCTTTTCTCCATCGGATTGGTTTCTACCTTCATTACAGGTGGGTTAACGGGTATCATTTTGGGAGATAGCACTCTAGATATCAACGTGCACGATACTTATTTTGTTGTTGCTCACTTCCACTTGGTAATGGGTATATCTGCACTTTACGGTATGTTTGCAGGTATCTACCACTGGTATCCAAAAATGTTTGGAAGAATGTTAAATAAAAACTTAGGATATATTCACTTTTGGGTAACCGCAGTAAGTGCTTACGGTGTTTTCTTTCCAATGCACTTCATCGGAATGGCAGGACTACCAAGAAGATATTATACCAATACAAACTTCCCTTTGTTTGACGATTTACAAAACGTAAACGTAATCATTACGGTATTCGCTTTAGTAGGTGGTGCTTTCCAATTAGTATTCCTTTACAATTTCTTTTCTAGTATTTTCTACGGAAAACGTACTGTTCAAAATCCATGGAGGTCAAATACTTTAGAATGGACGGCCCCAATTGAACACATCCACGGAAACTGGCCAGGAGAAATTCCGGAAGTTCACAGATGGCCATATGATTATAGCAAGCCAGGGCATGATGAAGATTTCGTTCCTCAAAATGTACCTTTGAAGCCAGGTGAAGAACAATTACACCACTAATTCATTGATTAAATACAACAAATGCCTTTCTATCTGAGAGGCATTTTTATTTGCTTACAACTTTGTTATATATTTGTAATATGAACGAAAATCTCAATCCAACCAATTCTAATTTTAATCCGGAGGAACTTGATCTAGAGAAGAAGTTAAGACCTTTGTCTTTTGATGATTTCACAGGCCAAGATCAGGTGTTGGATAATCTTAAAGTATTTGTAGAAGCAGCCAATCAAAGAGATGAAGCTTTAGACCATACCTTATTTCATGGGCCGCCTGGATTAGGTAAAACAACTCTAGCTAATATTTTGGCTAATGAATTAGGCGTTGGAATTAAAATTACCTCCGGACCAGTTTTGGATAAACCCGGTGATTTAGCCGGGCTTCTTACCAATCTTGAGGAAAGAGACGTCTTATTCATTGATGAAATACACCGTTTAAGTCCTATTGTTGAAGAATATTTGTATTCAGCAATGGAAGACTTCAAAATAGATATTATGATTGAATCGGGTCCAAATGCCCGTACCGTTCAAATTAATTTGAATCCATTTACATTAGTTGGTGCTACAACTCGTTCTGGATTATTAACAGCGCCAATGCGTGCTCGTTTCGGAATCCAAAGCCGCTTGCAATATTACAATACCGAGCTTTTAACAACTATTGTTCAGCGAAGTTCCAGCATCTTAAAAATGCCAATTACAATGGAGGCTGCGATTGAAATTGCTGGTAGGAGTAGAGGAACACCACGTATTGCTAATGCATTATTGCGCCGCGTGCGCGATTTTGCCCAAATAAAAGGCAACGGGAAAATTGATATCGAAATTGCACGTTTCGCACTAAAAGCTTTGCATGTTGATGCGCACGGTTTAGATGAAATGGACAACAAAATCCTAATCACCATAATAGATAAATTTAAAGGTGGACCAGTGGGATTATCAACATTAGCAACAGCAGTTTCAGAAAGTGCAGAAACAATAGAGGAAGTCTATGAGCCTTTTTTAATTCAAGAAGGTTTCATCATGCGAACACCAAGAGGAAGAGAAGTAACCGAGAAAGCTTATAAGCATTTAGGGAAAATCAAAACTAATATACAAGGCGGTTTGTTTTGATAAACAACAAAAAAAAACATACGCAACTCATCAAAGCCGAAGCCAAACGCCTCGGTTTTTTGTCCTGTGGAATTTCGAAGGCTGGCTTTCTAGAAGCAGAAGCACCCAGATTAGAAAATTGGCTTAACCAAAATAGGCATGGTGAAATGCAATACATGGAAAATCATTTCGATAAGCGATTGAATCCAACTTTATTGGTGGATGATGCCAAAAGTGTGATTTCGCTATTGTTGAATTATTTCCCTTCCGAATTACAGAATTCCGAGAGCTATAAGATTTCAAAATATGCGTACGGACAAGATTACCATTTTGTTATCAAAGAAAAATTGAAGGAACTATTGCATACTATTCAAACTGAAATTGGAGAAGTTTCGGGAAGAGCTTTTGTAGATTCAGCGCCAGTTTTAGACAAAGCTTGGGCAGCCAAAAGTGGTTTGGGTTGGATAGGTAAAAACAGCAATTTACTGACTCAACAAGTTGGTTCCTTTTACTTTATTGCCGAATTGGTTGTCGATTTAGATTTGGAGTATGATTTTGCCACAACAGATCATTGCGGAACTTGTACAGCTTGTATCGATTCATGCCCAACAGAAGCTATCGTAGCACCATATGTTGTTGACGGAAGCAAATGCATTTCTTATTTTACTATC
>JBBRET010000048.1:0-20022 GCA_038202695.1 Flavobacteriales bacterium | reverse complement strand
CTCAGAAACGTAATTAAATTGCCGATAAGATTTCCGCAACTTTTCAGCAATAAAAAACAAACTTTAAAAGCTCAATTTTCTGTTACATTTTTGGTTTAAATTTCTCGTGATTTGCTCGCGACGAAACTGACGCACAACGTTCCGCTGCTTTTCGTCAGTTGCGAACTTCGGAACGAATTATTTTCCACTAAGATAATATTTCTTGCGAAACGCAAACGTGAATTTTGAACAAAATTCGCAATTGCGAGAAACAGCTGTTACTAGTAGTTGCGCCAAGTTTCATTTTCACGCAACATTTCACGCAATACTTTTCCACTTTCTATTTTCCACATGTTCTTTTCAGCAACATTTTCCAAGGAAAAAAATTCTACACAACAATTTATGCGCAATACTTTATGCACATCAAATTCTACACAATAATTTCCACGTTACAATTTTCACGCAACATTTTCACGCAACATTTTCACGCAACATTTTTTCCGAATTGCGTTTAAATTTCAGTATTTAATTTTTACATAAAATAGGGAAGAAGACTTGAATTTAAAGGAGAAAGTGCTTAGAAAAAGCGCAATTACTAGTAACTTGTATATACCCGCTACAAAGTAGCGCCTATGCACCCATAATGGGGTTGATATACGCTATTATGTACCGTATTATCTTTCAAATATAATTCTTTTTTATAAATCATCAAACGGGCTCTTTATTTGTTGAATACTTTTGGTACTCACATGAGTGTAAATCTCTGTCGTTTTACTGCTATTATGACCCAACAACTCCTGAATATACCTCAAATCAGTTCCGCTTTCTAACAAATGCGTAGCATAACTATGACGCAACCAATGCAGAGTTACTGGTTTATTAATTGAAGCTTTTTCTATTGCCTGCTTTAAAACTTGTTGCAAACTCCTAGCATCATAGGCTATACCTGGAATCTTACCCTCAAACAAATATATTTTAGGTTTATAAACACTAAAATATGACCTTAACATAGCTAATATTTTTGGACTCAGTGGCGCAATCCGGTCTTTCTTTCCTTTAGCATTTTTTAATAATACTATTTGCCTTTTAGAGTCGATATGAACCGGTCGCAGTGCCAGCAATTCACCACAACGCAAACCACAACTGTATATCATACTCAACATCATTTTGTGTTTTACATTACTATGGGCTTCTAATATTGCTTTAACCTCTACTTTACTCAAAACATTGGGCAGTACCTTCGCACGCTTAGGACGATGCATTTTTTCTACATCAATCTTCGTCTCCTTCAAAACCCAAAAAAATAATTTTATCGCACTTACGATTTGATTCTGATACGACTCTGACAAACCTTTTTTAAATACATACTCATTATTATATTCAATAACATCATCATTATCAATCGCACTCAAGGCTTTCGATCTAAAATAAATTAAAAACGTTTTCAAAGACTCGCTATACGTTTTAATTGTACTCTCACTATACCGTTTGGATCGAAGATACTGTTTGAATTTTTCTATTCCAGCAATTCCTTCCGCTGAGGGCAAACAATCTTCTTCAGATGGTAAACCAAACTGATGTCTGTAAGCAACCGTATCGGGCACATGCCATACTTGTCTACTTTGACTCCATCTTGAACCTTGCAGCTTCTTAATACGTAGTATTAGAGCGGAACTTTTTTCAAAAAAAATAGCGATTCTTTTTTCATTCTTATGCTTAATCAGTTTTGCTTCCCATTCCATAAAGTAAGAATTATAAGTATAAAAGTACATAAAAAAATTAATAAAACATCATTTAAAAAGACTTTCGTTGTCATTAAAAATGGGTACTTTAATTTGATAGATTTAATACACTTTTGTGCCAAACTTTTAAGACCATTAGAACATTTCGTGTGCCCGACCGTAACTATTATTCATCCATGTAAATGAAGCTTTTATCAAACCAACGCTGACTTTTATTTAAATTGAAAATCACAAACAGTACCTCTTACATAATGCATCGTATATCATAATTTATTTTCTATCTTTAACTTTTAATCAAATTCAAAATGAAAAAACTACTATTCTGCATTATACTGCTAACGGCACTATCTAATCAAGCTCAAGAAACCTACATCCAATGCGGCAAACTAATTGACACCAAAAACGGAAAAGTTCTCTCAAATAAAACCATAATTGTAGCTGATAAAATCATCAAAAGCATTGAAGACGGCATACTAAATCCTACTAACAGTTCGGATAAAGTCATTGACCTAAAAAATAAAACCGTAATGCCCGGATGGATAGACATGCACGTGCACTTAGAAGGGGAAACTAGTCCAACCGCTTACCTTGAAGAATTTTCACTTAACGATGCCGACGTAGCCTACAATGCGGAAGGTTTTGCCAAAACTACTTTAATGGCAGGTTTCACTACAGTGAGAGATTTGGGCGGAAGTGGTGTAAATGTGGCACTTCGAAATGCAATTAACTCCGGAAAAGTTATTGGTCCACGCATTTTTACAGTCGAAAAAGCAATCGCATCAACAGGAGGTCATGCCGATCCGACTAACGGTTATCGCAAAGATCTTATGGGAAATCCCGGACCAAAAGAAGGTGTTGTAAATAGTGTTGAAGATGCACGTAAGGCAGTTCGTCAACGTTATAAAAATGGTGCTGATTGGATTAAAATAACAGCAACCGGAGGCGTCTTAAGCGTAGCCAAAAGTGCAGGAAACCCGCAATTTACTCAAGAGGAAATAGAAGCAATAGTGTCGACAGCCAAGGACTACGGAATGAAAGTAGCAGCTCATGCTCATGGTGATGAAGGCATGCAACGTGCCGTAAGAGCTGGTGTAAAAACCATTGAGCACGGAACCGAAATGAGTGAAGCCACCATGGACTTAATGATTAAAAACAACGCGTATTTAGTGCCTACCATTACTGCAGGAAAAACGGTTGAGGAAAATGCTAAAAAACCAAACTACTATCCCGGAATTGTGGTGCCCAAAGCCTTAGCCATCGGGCCAAAGATTCAAGGAACTTTCGCCAAAGCTTATAAAAAAGGAGTGCCAATTGCATTCGGTACCGATGCCGGAGTTTTCCAACACGGATTAAATGCGCATGAATTCATTTACATGACTGAGGCCGGTATGCCGATCATGAAAGCACTACAAAGCGCCACGACTACCAATGCGCTGCTGCTTGATATGGATAAGCAAATAGGAGCAATAGCAGTAGGCTATTTAGCTGATATTATTGCTACAAATGCTGACCCAACTCAAGATATTGCAACAGTACTAGAAGTTGTTTTTGTGATGAAAGAAGGAGTAGTTTACAAAAGCAAATAATAAAAAGAAATTTGATTTGAGGAAAGTAACCATTCATAATTTATAATTTTTCCCGATATTTGCGCTCCTAAAATTAATACCACAAAATATGGGGATGAATAAAAATACCGTCTTAGGTTGGGCTACCTTTATCATGATAATCATGGGGTTATTGCTAATTGCACTGGGTGCTTTCCGTTATGATGACACAGCAGGTTGGGGTTTTGGAGCCGTGGGTGTGGGGTTTTTAGCCAACGCTTGGGTTTTCAGTTCCCTTAAAGGAAGATTATAAATACAACTTTTTATGTTGAACTATAAGGAATACAATAAAAGTATAGTTCATTAATAAAATGACGTTCCATTAGCACTGTAGTATTTATGTAACAATTTTTTATAAAGTTAAATTTATAACCCAAGAGCTTAACTAGAGAATTTAGAAAATAAAATAATTATAAACGGTTAGTAGTAGTAATGAACTAAAGCCAAAAATCATTAAAAATGTCAGACGATAAGAAAGTAATTTTCTCAATGCAACGCTTGAGCAAATCATATCAAGGAAGTGATAAACCAGTATTAAAAAACATATACCTGAGCTTTTTTTACGGTGCCAAAATTGGGATTCTGGGACTTAACGGTTCGGGAAAATCTTCCTTATTGAAAATTATTGCCGGAGTAGATAAAAATTATCAAGGCGATGTAGTTTTTCAACCAGGTTACACCGTTGGGTATCTTGAGCAAGAACCTATATTAGACGATAGCAAAACAGTTTTAGAAATCGTTAAAGAAGGAGTAGCCGAAACAGTTGCTATTCTTGACGAGTTTAATAAAATTAACGACATGTTTGGTTTGCCAGAAGTATATGAAGATGCCGATAAAATGGACAAACTAATGGAGCGTCAGGCTTTGTTACAAGACAAAATTGATGCCTCAGGTGCGTGGGAATTAGATACCAAATTAGAAATTGCAATGGATGCTTTACGCACACCAGAAGGCGATACCCCAATTAAAAATTTATCGGGTGGAGAACGCCGTCGTGTGGCCTTATGTCGTTTGTTATTGCAACAACCAGATGTCTTGTTACTAGATGAGCCTACCAACCATTTAGATGCTGAAAGCGTTCTTTGGTTAGAGCAACATTTGGCTCAATACGCTGGAACTGTTATAGCCGTAACCCACGATAGGTATTTTCTAGACAATGTAGCTGGATGGATTTTGGAATTAGATAGGGGAGAAGGCATTCCGTGGAAAGGAAACTACTCTTCTTGGTTAGACCAAAAATCAAAGCGTATGGAACAAGAAGAAAAAGTAGCTTCAAAACGCAGAAAGACATTAGAACGCGAGTTAGACTGGGTTCGACAAGGAGCAAAAGGCCGTCAAACTAAGCAAAAAGCACGTTTGCAGAACTACGATAAACTATTAAACGAAGACCAAAAAGAGTTAGATGAAAAGTTAGAAATCTACATTCCAAACGGACCTCGATTGGGAACCAACGTGATTGAAGCCAAAGGCGTAGCCAAAGCTTTTGGAGATAAATTATTGTACGATAACTTAAATTTTACGTTGCCACAAGCCGGAATCGTTGGAATTATCGGACCAAATGGCGCTGGTAAATCAACTATTTTCAGAATGATTATGGGGGAACAAAAACCCGATGCAGGTGATTTTACTATCGGAGACACCGTAAAAATTGCTTATGTAGATCAAGCACATTCTAATATTGATGTTAATAAATCTATTTGGGAAAACTTTTGTGACGGACAAGAATTAATCATGATGGGCGGAAGACAAGTAAATTCAAGAGCTTATTTATCTCGATTCAACTTTGGCGGAAGCGATCAAAACAAAAAAGTAGCCACATTATCTGGTGGAGAACGAAACCGTTTGCACTTGGCCATGACCCTAAAAGAAGAAGGAAACGTATTGTTGCTAGATGAGCCTACAAACGACCTAGATATTAATACTCTAAGAGCACTTGAGGAAGGTCTTGAAAACTTTGCAGGTTGTGCTGTGGTAATTAGTCACGACAGATGGTTTTTAGATAGAATTTGTACTCATATTTTAGCCTTCGAAGGAAACTCAGAAGTCTACTGCTTTGAAGGAGGTTTCTCAGAATATGAAGAGAATAAAAAGAAACGTTTAGGTGTCGATTTAACGCCGAAACGACTCAAATACCGAAAATTGATTAGAAATTAATTTATTATTAGAAAATCCCGAGTTATCGGGATTTTTTTTTCAATAAATATTTTATATTTGATGCAATAACCACAACTAATGACTAAAACTAAATTATTTAGTTTATTTCTATTTTTGCTTTTTTGTTTTCCGATTGCTACCGCTCAAGAATACAAAAAAGAGAAAGCCGAAATCGAAAAATTGCTTAATCAGACTGTTGCCGAATTTAATGAAGCCCAGTATGATAAAGCGTTAGAATCTTCTAAACAGGCGTTGATTAACTCTTTTGGTATCAATGACGCTTCCTATATTGCACAATCCTACAACACCATTGGAGTTATTTATAACGAATGTTCTGATTCGGCGAAAGCCATCGGTTTTTATGAAAAAGCCCTTTTTTATGCCAAAAAAGCCAATAAAGATAAACTCTACAATTGGATATACGGAAACTTAGGAAGTGTATATTACTTTAATCAAATAGATGTTCCCAAAGGAATCAATTATTATAAAAAAGCATTATACCATGCCGATAAAATAAAGGATACTGTTGAAATCAATTATACCAAAATCAATATTGCTGGCGCTTATTTTTCGATTCATAAATACGATGAAGGCCTTCGTGAAATTAAAGATATCAAAGACAAAATCTTGGTAAACGGAACCGACGAGAATAAGATGTCAATGAATTTGTTGATGGGAATTTATACTACCAATCACAATAAAAAAACGGAAGCAGAAAATTTTTATGCAGTCGCTGAAAATATAGCAAAAGACAAGGACTTTGATTCATTTTTGATTAATATTTACGAAAACTTGGTCCGGCATTACAAGCATTATGATGAACCACAAAAAGCCCTAAAATACAAAACAAAATTAGACTCTCTAAGTAAAGTGATTTACTCCGATGACAAGCTTAACAACATTCAAAAAGCAGCCGTTCAGATTGAACTTGACGAGTATAAAATACAGTTAGAGCGCGTAGAACAGGCAAACAACACTCATCAAAGGAGTTTGAAAGAATCAAAGCTTATTGTGATTCTCTTTATTGTTATTCTTGTTATTTTATTGTTGTTATTATTAACATTATATAAAAGTATTAAGCTGCGAGAGCAAGCCAATTTCGAACTTAAAAAAGCCAACGAAGAATTAGTTTTAGCCAAAGAAAAAGCAGAAGAAGCCTCCCAACTAAAATCGCAATTTGTCTCTACGATAACACATGAACTTCGGACTCCTTTGTACGGAGTAATCGGAATAACCAATATCATTTTAGATGAGCACAAAGAATTGGGCAACAGTCCACATTTAAAATCGTTAAAGTTCTCGGCTAAATATTTATTGGCTTTGGTAAACGATATTTTGCAAATCAATAAAATAGAGGAAAAACGAATTGTTTTAGAAAATCAGATTTTTAACCTTACGGATGAAATCACGATGATTAAAAACTCTGTTGAATACATAGCCGATAAAAATAATGATAAATTTTCAATAGAAATTGATACGGCAATTCCAGAATTTCTGATTGGAGATAAACTGCGTTTGTCTCAAATTATTATGAACTTGGTCAGTAATGCATTAAAATTTACTAAAAACGGTGAAGTGGCTATTTCGGCTGATTTGAAAAAAGTAGAAAAGAGTTTGTACTACATCGAGTTTAAAGTTAGAGATACTGGAATCGGAATTGCCAAAGAGCATCAGAGCAAAATCTTTGATAAGTTTGTACAAATTGAACGCAAAGAAGAAGATTATCAAGGAACTGGTTTGGGATTGTCTATAGTAAGCCGATTGGTAGAGTTGTTTGGTAGCGAAATACATTTGGAAAGTGAAGAGAACTTGGGGACAATCTTCTCGTTTACCATCGGGTTTGAACATGACGAAGCCAAATCAATTGACATTATTAATAATATTGAAGTCGATTTATCAACTAGTCATTTGTACAACATTTTGGTCGTCGAAGACAATAAAATTAATCAGGTAGTCACCAAAAAAATTATTCAAAGCAGCAATATGAGTTGCACTATTGTTGACGATGGCTATGCCGCTATGGTTGCCATAGAACGTGAAGCTTTTGATTTGATATTAATGGATATCAACATGCCGCTAATCAACGGATTTGAAACTACGAGAAGGATAAGAGAAAAAGGAATTACCATTCCGATAATTGCATTAACCGCTTTTGATAAGGATGAAGTAGCCGAAGAAGCTATTTCGTCCGGAATGAATGATATTATGGTAAAGCCTTTTGAGCCGTCAAAACTATTCCAAGTGATTTCAAACCAAATTAAAAAAAACGAAAACGCTGATTAATACCAGCGTTTTTTATTCTTTTTCGAAGCTTCCGATTTTCTCGAATTGGTTTCTTTACCTTCGGATTTATTTTTATTTCTTAAATCGGGTTTAGCATCCGGATTTGGCACTTCATCTTTCCACGGAAACGGATGGTCTTTCATGGTTTTTACGTTTACTTTTATCAATTTCAAAATGTCTTTCCAATACGGTTCTTCGTCTTTTGCACAAAAGGAAATTGAAATACCGCCATTTCCGGCACGACCAGTTCTTCCGATTCGATGTACATAGGTTTCCGGAATATTAGGCAAATCAAAATTGATTACATAAGGCAAGCTTTCAATATCAATACCACGTGCCGCAATATCTGTAGCAACTAAAACTGAAATTTCTTTATTTTTGAAATTGTCTAAAACACGTTGTCTCGCAGTTTGTGATTTATCGCCATGAATGGCTTCAGCATTAACACCATGTTTTTTTAGAGCTTTAACCACATTATCCGCACCGTGTTTGGTTCTAACAAAAACCAATACGTTGCTTAGGTTTTCATTGCGAATTAAATGATACAATAAACCACGCTTGTCTTCTTTGCCAACAAAATAAATTTGCTGTTCAATGATTTCAGCAGTAGAGGAAACAGGTGTAACAGAAACATATTCTGGTTTGTTCAAAAAGGTGTCCGCCAATTCTCTAATCGCCATGGGCATGGTAGCCGAAAACAAAAGGGTTTGTCTGTTGGTTGGAACCAATTTTACAATCTTTCGAACGTCGTTGATGAAGCCCATGTCGAGCATCAAATCCGATTCGTCTAATACTAAATAGTGTAAATCATCAAAATTGATAAAACCTTGTTTGTGTAAATCCAATAACCTTCCTGGAGTGGCAATCAAGATATCGACGCCTTTCTTCAATTGCTCTACTTGTGGGACTTGTGAAACGCCACCAAAAATGGTGATTTGACGAATATTGGTGTATTTGCCATAGGTGTCAAAGCTTTCCCCAATTTGCACTGCCAATTCGCGTGTTGGTGTTACTACCAAGCATCGAATTACCTTGGCTTTTTTAGATGAGCCTACCATTCGGTGTAGGTTGTGTATAATCGGAATAGCAAATGCTGCTGTTTTTCCAGTTCCTGTTTGGGCGCAACCCACTAAATCTTTTCCTGCCAAAATAAACGGAATCGATTTTTCCTGAATTGGCGTTGCTTGTGTGTATCCTTCCTCAAAAACTGCTCTTTGAATACTTTTGGATAATGATAAATCTTCGAATAACATATAATATACTTACTATTAGTGTAAGTCGCCGCAAAGATAGGGAATTAGGAGTTAGGAAAAACGGGTTAAGGATTTTTGGATTGCTGTAGGCTAATGAAATGCCAGCGCTGGTTTTACTCCTAGAAGTTTAATTACTAGTCGAATCGAGTTAAGTACTGCAAATTACTTTCGAAAATAATGTTTACATTATTGTATCGAAATAGCCTAAATCTATTTTGACTTATTAGTAAATTGTTATTCTCTTGAATTAAAAAAAGAACAGGCGAGTTTAAAGCAACTCCTTTCTTGATTTTATAAAATCGGTTACTAAATAGCCAATCAGTTTCCCAATAAGGTGGTTGTTTTTTTCTTCGCCAAGTTCAGGTGCGCCTTCACAAATGTGGAGATAAGAAGCATTTTTATGTTCACCAAAAAAATACACAAACTGACGCAATTCTTCCACTGAAAATCCACTCATAGTCATTGCACTACTAGCTATATTGGGCAAAGCATCTAAATCAATTTCAATTCCGTAAGGCTCGTTTTTAACAAATTCAGATGCTTTCATTAATTCGAGTAGAAATTGTTTTTGCTTGCGTACTTTGATTTCGTCATAGGTGTTGTAAGCAACCCGATCTTCTATTTTCTTTAAATTGTCTAGCACATTCTTGGAGGTATAATTTTCGTGCAATCCAAAGATGAAATATTTCTTTAAAAAACCTTCTTCATAGGCATACGAAAATCCGTTACCGCTGTGTCTTCCCTCTAGAATTCTGAAATCGGAATGTGCATCAAAGTTGACTGCGTTGATCGGTTTTCCCAACCCAAGTGCCGTTCCTTTAATATTTCCGTAAGCATTATTATGTCCGCCACCAATAATAATAGGTATTTTACCACTTTTAATAATGCTGCTTACAATATGAACCACTTCCTTATCAATTCGTTCAACCAGCGCACTTAGTTTTACACGGTCAACAGTATTATGGAAATCCAAGTTTTTGGCCTCTTCCATTTCCGTAGAAACGTCAAGTTGACCTAAGACTATAATCTGACTTCCTTTGCAAAAACGGTTGTGCTGAATATTGGCGATGCTTTTGATAGCGCTCTCCCAAGCGGAATATGCGCCAGGTCGGCCAAAATTAGCGCGTACACCCACATCCTCTGGAATCCCAATTAAGGCATACTTAGCCTCGCATACTTTTAGAAAATCGTGGCAGTTTTCTCCCTTAGGAACGGTTACCATTTTTTCTCCAAATTTGACTTCACCGCTTCTGTGATTGGTAACTTTTGCTAAATCGACAATTGAAAAAGGAATTAATTTATCCATTTTTTAAATAATTTCTCCAAAAATATAATAAAATTGCTTACTTTTCGTTAGTAAATAAATACAATTACATTTAATAAACTAAAAAAAAAGCCCATGGAAAATCAGAATAACAATTCAAAATTAAAAGCTATTATCGGAATATTAGCGGTTTTATTAATTGGTAGTTTAATTTATATTTTTAAACTTACTTCGGATGCCAAAACATTAGAAACTACAGTTACCACTGTAAAGTCTGAAAAGGAATCTGTACTTAAAGATTTATCTGATTTGAAAGCAACTTACGATGCGGCAATAGCCGAAAACACTTCGATGTCCGATGAGTTAATTACCGAAAGAGACAAAGTGGTTAAATTAATGGCGGATCTAAAATCATCCAAAGGCGATAATGCTTCTTTACAGAAATATAGAAGTCAGTATAAATCTTTAGAGCAAAAAATGCAAAATTTGATGCAGGAAGTGGCAGTATTGAAGACCCAGAATCAAGAGCTAACGACCAATTTAGATAGTACTAAAGTTATTTTGGAAGATTCTAAAAAATACAATCAGGTTTTGGTAGGTCAAAATGAAGAGTTGGCCAAAACAGTTGAAAAAGGTGCAAAATTAACGATTACCAATTTGAAAACAGGCGCTTATAAATTGAGAAGTTCGGGCAAGCAAATCGAAACAGATAAAGCCAGTAGAACAGATGTACTTCAGGTAGGCTTTACGATTGCAGAAAATAAAATCGCAAAATCGGGAGACAAAACGTATTATGTTCAGATAATTGATGGTAAAAATAATGTACTAGGAAATAAAGAAACAGTTACGTTTGGTGACAATACTTTGACTTACAGTTTTACCTCTACAGTGCAGTATGAAAACAAAACCGTTGACGTAAAAGAGCAATTAAAAGGGAAAGATTTTGCAAAAGGAACTTATTTTGTTAATGTATTTGACAAAGGCGAATTGGTATCTAAAAGCAGTTTCTCTTTGAGATAAACCTAATGATTTAGGTTATGGTACAGTTTTAGAAAATCCTTTTGTGTAGTGCAAAAGGATTTTTTATTTCATTAACTCTCCGTTAATGATAACATTTTCAATCAAATTACTAGCAAAAGCATAAGGTAACTCATAATATGAGTTTAGCGGTTTTGTTATGATGAGATTTGCTTTTTTACCAACAGTTATACTACCGTGAGTGTTTGAAATTCCCATAGCATACGCTCCGTTTATGGTTGCAGCATTGATGGCTTCTTCGGGAGTCATTTTCATTTTGATGCAAGCGGTTGCTACTACAAAATTCATATTTCCTGATGGTGCAGTACCCGGATTAAAATCAGAAGCCAAGGCTAAAGGCAAACCGGCTGAAATCATTTTCCGGGCCGGAGTATACGGAATACTGATGAAATAAGAACAGCTAGGTAAGGCAACTGGCATGGTAGCACTATTTTTTAAAACTTGAATATCAGCATCAGTAACAATTTCTAGATGATCAACCGAAAGGGCATTGTGTTTTACACAAGCGGCGATTCCGTTGATAGCAGTAAACTGATTGACATGTATTTTAGAACGCAAACCATAGTGCTGTCCGGCTAGCATAATTCTCTCGGTTTCTTCAACAGAGAAATAACCAGTTTCACAAAAAGCATCGATAAAATCAGCTAAATTTTCTGCTGCAATAACAGGCAGCATTTCGTTGATAAGCAAATCGAGGTAAGCACTTTGATTCTCTTTGTAAGCTAGCGGAAAAGCATGCGCGCCAAGAAATGTTGCTTTTATTGTTATTGGATAATTAGATGCCAGTTTTTTGATTACTCGAAGCATTTTAAGTTCACCGGCAAGAGTTAAACCGTAACCCGATTTGATTTCGACAGCTCCAGTTCCTTGTCGGATGACTTCTTCAAGTCTTTTTTTAGATTGGTTGTAAATTTCTTCTTCGGTAGTTTCGTTGAGCTTTTTGGCTGAATTCAATATTCCGCCACCGCGATTGGCAATTTCTTCATATGTTAATCCGTTAATGCGATCCACAAATTCTTGTTCGCGGTTTCCGGCATAAACAATATGGGTATGGCTATCGCACCAAGTTGGTAAAACGATTTTACCAGAAGCATTGATGGTTTTTTCAACGTTTGTTTTAGGACAGTTTTCCATTGGACCAAAGTCGGCAATCACATCGTTATCCAACAACAAAAATGCATTTTTTAAAGTAGGCAAAACAGACATTTCTTTTCCGGAAACTTTGGCAACGGAAATTTCTCTTACCTGCAATAATTCTTTAATGTTAATGATTAGCGTTTGCATACAATGATTTTTGGTAAAAATAGTTCTAAAAAAAGAAATAGTATTAAATTTAAACAAATTTAGAATTCGTGAGAAAAATTAAATATAAAAAAGGGAGAAAGGTTCAGCCTACTTTATTAGAATATACTGGAGTTCATAAGTATACACAAACCGAAATTCAATTGTTTGTTTACGACGATTTAAATTTGGCGGAATACCATGAATTTGATGTGGATGAAATGGAAAAGCATGTTGATTTTACTAAAACGAATTGGCTCAATGTGCATGGATTGAATGAAGTGGAAGTAATCAAAACCATTGGAGATTATTTAGTTGTGGATAGTTTTATGCTTTCCGATATTTTGAATACTACCAAACGTACCAAGCTTGATGAATATCACGATACTTTATTTTTTAATCTTAAATCAATTTTACCTGATGAAGATTCGAACAACATTAATGTGGAGCAGATTAGTTTTTTGCTGAAAAATGGAATTTTGGTTTCCTTCCAAGAGAAACGAAGTGATTTTTTTACTCATATTCGCGAACGCATACGAACACATTCCGGGATAGTTAGAACCAAAAAGGCTGATTATCTTTTATTTCTTTTGTTGGATGCCATTATGGAAAACTTCTACATTACTATTGAATCCGAGGAAGACAAAGTAGAAGCCTTAATTAATTTGTCTAAAACCAATACCAATCTTTCAATTTTGGAGCAAATAGAAAAACACCGGGACAATTACAACTTTTTGAAACGTTCGATCATACCGTTACGCGATTCATTGTACTCGATTAAAAGTATCAAAGACGATAATGTTTTTAACGCTATAGAATCTAATAACTTTACTTTTTTTGAACGTTTGCATCAAAAGAGTTTAGAACTGTTGGAACAAATTGAATATGATTTGATCACCTTAGATAGTGCTGCTAATTTCTTTTTTTCTTCTCAAAGTCATAAAATGAATGAGGTCATGAAGACCTTAACCGTAGTATCTGTTTTCTTTATGCCATTGACCTTTATTGTGGGTGTTTATGGAATGAATTTTGAAAACATGCCCGAATTACATTGGCAATATGGTTATTTTATTATCGTTGGATTTATGATTCTACTTCTTTTTGGAATGGCTTATTATTTCAAACGGAAGAAATGGTATTAATTATAAATCAGAATCAATAGCATCTTCTTTCAAAATAGATCTTAAATAAAGCAAGCCAATTAATCCAGCTACTAGTGACGAAACCAAAATCATAATTTTAGAATTATTAATATGTTCAGTATCTGAAAAGGCTAGGAGCGTAATAAAGATTGACATTGTGAAACCAATTCCTCCCAGAAAACTAACACCCAAAATCGATTTCCAGTTCAAATCTTCGGGTAGTTGGCCTATTTTAAGTTTCACAGATAGATAACTAAAAAGCCATATTCCAACTGGTTTTCCGACGAGTAATCCCAAACCAATTCCTATGGTGTACGGATGTTCAAATGCAGAGATCGATTCGGAACCAAGCGCAATTGCTGTATTCGCCAAGGCAAAAATTGGTAAAATGATAAACGCTATGGGTTTGTGAAGCCAATTTTGTAATAAATAGGACGTTGACTTTTCATCTCCATTTCCAAACGGAATGGCAAAAGCTAATAACACTCCTGTAATGGTTGCGTGAACACCAGAATTCAGCATGAAATACCACATGAATACTCCGCAAACAAGATACGGAATCAGGTTTCTTACTTTTAATCTGTTTAACACAAGTAGAAAAACAAATATTCCCAAGGCTATGAAAAGATTAGCCCAAATTAAGTTTTTGGTATAGAAAATCGCAATGATTAAAATTGCACCTAAGTCATCTATTACGGCCAATGCGGTTAAGAACACTTTTAGTGAGGTTGGAACTTTATTACCTAATAGCGACAATATTCCGAGGGCAAAAGCGATGTCTGTCGCCATAGGAATTCCAGCTCCCGATTGCGTTTCGGTTCCGTAATTCAGCATTAAGTATAAACCAGCAGGAACAACCATTCCGCCAATAGCCGCAGAAACTGGAAGCAACGCATTTTTAAGATTCGATAATTCGCCAATGTAAATTTCGCGTTCTAATTCTAAGCCAATTAGTAAAAAAAAAATGGTCATTAAGCCATCATTGATCCAGTATTCGGTGGAATGATTTGCAATTTGATACTCCCAGATGTGTGTATAATTTTCGCTAAAAAAAGAGTTTGCTAAAACCAACGATAATAGGGTACAGGCAATGAGAATAAATCCACCGGCTTTTTCACTATCTAAAAAATCGCTTAAAAGTCTTGATATTTTCATTTGTCAAAGATAAAAAAAAAGTCCCGATTTCTCGGGACTTTTCAGGGTTTGATTATAAGGGTTTACTATTTTTACAATCCTGTTATTATAAATTGACTTCTTCTGTTAAGTTGGTGTTCTTCCTCAGTACATTGTACACCGTCAGCGCATTTATTAACCAATTGTGTTTCACCATATCCTTTAGAAGTTAATCTGCTAGCAGCAATACCTTTGCTGATTAGCCATTCTTTAGTAGATTTAGCTCTTCTGTCTGATAATTTTTCGTTGTAAGCAAAAGAGGCACGGCTATCCGTATGAGAGCGAATATCTAATTTCATTGTTGGATATTGTTCTAATACATCTAGAATTTTGGCTAAATCAATAGCTGCATCTGGACGGATATTCCATTTGTCTAAGTCGAAATAGATTAAATTGATTCCAAATACATCGGCAATGTCATCACCAATCTTAACTGGTTTTTGAGATTTTTCAAGCTCAACATTCAACTCTGTTTTACCATCAGTTTTCCCAATGATTACAGGAGATTCTTTAGTGTTATATGTTTCAAGAGAAGTTCTTACATAGTATTTCGCACCACATTCTACTTCTTTAAATTCATATTTACCGTCTTTATCAGAAGTTGTTTCTTGTAGCTGTTTGAATTTTTCATCGAAAAGAATCAATTTAGCATTTGGTAACACTTCTTTAGTTTGTGCATCAGTTACGATTCCGAATAGAATTTGTTCGCACCAGATAGGTCTTGTTTCAACAAATTTATAGATGTCATCGTTTCCTTGTCCACCATCTCTGTTTGAACTCAAAAAGCCTTTTTTAGTTTTTGAATTGATGATTAAAGCAAAATCATCTTTTGGACTATTAGCTTCTTCACCAACGTTTAGTATTTTTTTGAATTCAAGGCTACCATCTTTAGGGATTTTGGTAATAAAAATATCCAAACCACCTAGTCCAGGTTGACCATCAGAAGCGAAATATAACTCGTTATCATCATTGACAAAAGGATAAGTTTCTCTTCCTGGAGTATTGATGGCATCCCCTAAATTTTCAGGAGTACCAAAGCTTCCATCCTCGTTGATTTTTACTCTATACAAATCTGACTGACCACGTGATCCTTCCATATCTGAAGCAAAATACAATGTTTTTTCATCTGGAGATAATGCAGGGTGAGCGGTTTGATAACTATCACTATTAAAAGGAAGCGCCGTTATATTAGTCCAATTTCCCTCTTTATCAACTTTTGCCGTATATATTTTTAAAAGCGTTACTTTTCCGCCATCAAACCCTCTTTTATCAAGATAGTTGTTTCTGGTGAAGTAAACGATTCTACCGTCTTTAGTAAACGCTGGAGTATCTTCGTGGAATTTGGTATTGATATTTTTTCCAAATCGATCTACAGCACCTAAAGAACCGTCCTCTGAGATTGGTGAACCATAAAGGTTAGTGAAATACTGACCCGTCCAAGTGTGAATTCTTTTGGAAAAGTTTCCGGTATCTCGAGCCGAAGAGAAAACTACTTTTGTACCCATAAAGGCAGTACCATAATCAGAATATTTAGTATTGATTCCGGCATTCTCTATTTTATATCTTCCAGAATTGCTTTTGATTTCTTCTAAATAATTTCTGTTTTTAGCAAATAGTTTAGCTCTAACATCGTTTCCGCTTTTCTCACCAAATTTAACCATCATGGCATCCGATTTAGTATAATCTTTGGTAGCTCTTAATGTTTGAGCAAAGCGATAGTAAAATTCAGCATCTTGATCTGGAGCAGTTGCATAAAGTTCGTCATACCATTTGTTAGCTTTTTCTAATTCAGCATTAAAATAGTAGGCATTTGCTATTTTTAGCAACATATCAGGAGATTTATATCCTTTATTGTATATGCGCTCATAGGTTTTAATAGCATCAATATAAGCGAGTTTATCGTACTCCTTATTTCCTTTCACTTCTTTTTTACTAGCTTGTGAATAACTGTTAACGCAAGTTAAAGTTATAAGTACTAAGTATATAATTTTATTTTTCATAATTGTCATGTTATTAGAAGAATCTAGGTGATACCATTTTACTTACTTTATTGAACAACTCAAATCTTAAGAATATCTCGTGCGAACCCGAGTTGTAATTTCTTAATTTGGTAGTTTCCATGTCATAGCTATAGCCAATAAACAAACCGTCTGTTATTTGAAACCCAGCTAGTGCACTCACAGCAGCATCCCAACGGTAAGCACCTCCAAGCATTAACTTATCAAAGAATAAGAAGTTCGCCGAAGCATCAACTTGTAATGGAGCGCCACTAACAACTTTAGTCAAGAACGCAGGCTTGAATTTAATCGATTCTGATAAATCGAATACATAACCTCCAATAGCATAGAAATTCATTCTTTCTTGAAATACAGCTACATCATTATCGTTGTATTTGCTATCTTGTAAAAAGTTGGGTACAGAAAGACCAAAATATAACTTATCAGAATGCAAGTAGATTCCGGCTCCGAAATTTGGAGAAAACTCATTACTGAAGTTTTGAAGATTAGGGTCAGCAGCTTGTTGTGGATTTAATTTATTGGTATCTAAATTAAATATATTTCCAGAGGCTTTTATACCAAAAGATAATTTATAATCTTCAGACATTGGTATGGTATACGATACATCGGCTGAAATAGTGTTATCACTAGTTGGACCAATTCTATCATTTACCAAAGAAAGACCAATACCTAAATTACTATTGCTTATTGGGGTGTTTAAGGAGAAAGCATTTGTAACTGGAGCACCATCTAATCCGACCCATTGGGTCCGATGCAATCCAAAAATACTCATTACTCCTCTCGATCCTGCATATGCCGGATTGATATTTATGGTGTTATACATGTATTGGGTATACTGTGCATCTTGCTGTGCAAAACCAGAGTAACACGTTAACATCAAAGCGAAAATTAAAATTTTTGTTCTCATATTTTCTATTTTTTATCCTGAGGGTTTTTCAACCCTCAGGAATTAGTAGGGTTTTTATCTAGTAAGGTATAAATATCCGTCTTTATTAACTGTTTGTCCATCAGATGTTTTCCATTCAATAATATAGAAATACGTTCCTGTTGGTAACTCATCTGATTTACTTACAGTAGCTCTACCTTCTGAGATACCAATAAATTTTCTAGAACTGTTATCATAGTTTTTAGTTTCGTACACTAAGATTCCCCAACGGTTGTAAATCTCAACTTTATTTGTTGGATAACAAAGAGTGTCTTCAATGTTTTCAATACTAAAATACTCATTTGTTCCGTCACCATTTGGAGTGAATGCATTGTGAATTACAATTGATTCACAAGGTAAAACAGAACATTCAAGGCGATCAACAGTCATTACAATATCAATACGTCTTGGGCATGGACCTGTAGTAACAGTGTAACTGAATGTATAGGTTCCTTCCGCAATATCTAATGCATTAAATGTAGTTCCATTAAATCCACCTACATTATCTACATTACTCCAAACTGCATCTACTGGAACATCATCAGGGTTTGGTAATAAATCACGCAATACATAAGCGAAATCCTCTGTTGGACAACTTCTTCTTGCCACTGTAGTAACTTGTGTAGTTTCTGTTACAACTAATTTTTGAGTAATTGTAGTAGTATTTCCACATGCATCACTTACAGTCCATGTTCTAACAATTGAATAAGTACCATTTATGCTTTCTGATTGTACTTGAGTAAATACTGGTGTACCTACAGTTGAGCAATTATCAGTAAAGTCAGCTGCAGTTAATACAGGAGCATCAGGTATTACATCACAAGCTACAGTTAAACTTGCTGGGATTTGAATAATTGGTTGCGGTCCAACAGTATCTGATACAGTAATCGTTTGTGATACTGGCGCACTGTTGTTTCCACATGCATCCGTAGCAATCCAAGTTCTTACTATTTGATAGTTCGAAGGACAACTTCCAGCTAAAATAGTTTCAGTTATGTTAACTGTTGCTGTTCCACAGTTGTCTACAGCTGTTAATACAGCTGGAGCCGGAATACTATCACAAGATGCATTCGTATCTGCAGGAGCAGTTTGAGTGAATGTTGGCGCAACAGTATCAGCAACACTAATGGTTTGAGATGTTGCAGAAGTATTTCCACATCCGTCTACGAATGTCCATGTTCTAGTCACAGTGAATGAATTCGGGCAAGATCCTTGAGCAACAGTATCGACTCCTATAGCAGTAATGGCACCATTACAGTTATCAATAGCTGTAAGTGAAATCATTGCAGGAACCTCAGCAGAACAAGTAGCTGTGATTGAAGCTGGAGCTTCCGGTGCTAACGGAGCTGTTACGTCTTGTACATTTATAGTTTGCGAAGCTGTAGTAGTATTTCCACAAGCGTCAGTAGCTGTCCAGGTTCTTGTTACAGAATACGAATTAGCACAAGCACCATTAGTAGTTACATCAGCAGAAGTCAATGTGAAATCCGAACCACAAGCATCAGTAGCCGTTGCTTCAGCAAATACTGGAGCAGCAGGACAATCGATAGTTGCAGTTGCAGGCAATTCAGCAATAACTGGAGCCGTTACGTCTTGTACATTTATAGTTTGAGAAGCTGTAGCAGTATTTCCACAAGCGTCAGTAGCTGTCCATGTTCTGGTTACAGCATACGAACCAGCACAAGCACCATTTGTAGTTACATCAGCAGAAGTCAATGTGAAAGCTGAACCACAAGCATCAGTAGCCGTTGCAACCGCAAAGTTTGGAGTTGCAGGACAGGATATTGTTGCAGTAGCTGGTAAAGCTGCAATAACTGGAGCCGTTACGTCTTGTACATTGATAGTTTGTGAAGCTGTAGCAGTATTTCCACAAGTATCAGTAGCTGTCCATGTTCTGGTCACAGAATACGAACCAGCACAAGCACCATTTGTAGTTACATCAGCAGAAGTCAATGTGAAAGCTGAACCACAGTTATCAGTAGCTGTTGCTTGAGTAAACTCAGGAGCAGCAGGACAATCGATAGTTGCAGTAGCAGGCAATTCAGCAATTACTGGAGCCGTTACGTCTTGTACATTTATAGTTTGAGAAGCTGTAGCAGTATTTCCACAAGAGTCAGTAGCTGTCCACGTTCTAGTTACAGCATACGAACCAGCACAAGCACCGTT
>JBBRET010000047.1:0-20734 GCA_038202695.1 Flavobacteriales bacterium | reverse complement strand
ATACCGATCTTACTGTTGTTATTCCTTTAGGATAGATTTTTAGAAAACGACTTAAAGTACAACTAATAAGGCGTTTCAATTTATGCTGTCCAATTTACAAGCATTCACCCAGTTTTTTTGTTTACCGCTCTAAAACGGTTTGTGACAAAGTCAATAATGATAGGCTTTTTGGTCAAAAATGCCAAAATGCCAAAAACCATTCACTCGGATTTGGGTATCATACACTATCAAACAACACCATTCTACCATAAACGCTAGTATTCATAGGGATTCACAACCACTTCCTTTTTAGTTTTACATCGTCAAAGTGTCACAACCTCAAATCAAACATTTGTAACACAACACAAAAACGAATTAAATAGTAAAACTTAAAACACTCAAATTATGAAAAAATTAGCAACAACATTCGGATTATTGGCATTAATGTTAATAGTAACTTCTTTTACTACACCTAATAATGAAATTGGTGGAAGCAAAGTTCCAGGTGGTGTGGAAATTGGAGGAAGTAAAGTTCCAGGTGGAGTAGGAATTGGCGGAAGCAAAGTTCCGGGCGGTGTGGAAATTGGAGGGAGTAAAGTACCTGGTGGAGTGGGAATAGGAGGAAGTAAGGTTCCAGGAGGTGTTTTGTAAATCAATTTTAAATATATAGAGATTTATTCTCATCCAAAACCATCTATTTCTAGATGGTTTTTTTTTTTGGAAATTTCTTTACTACTTTTGGGAACTAAGTTATTCAAGATTTGAAAAAAAGCTATTTTATTTTTTTGGTTCTATTTTTGTTTAGTTGTTCTAAAAATAAACAAATAAAAAAAAATGAGGACAAAGTTGTAGATAGTGTAGCTATCTACATTCGTTTAATTAAAAACGAAATTCCTTATTCGAATAGGGATAATTTATATTTGAATAAAGCGCTTAATTTGAGTATAGAGCAAAAAAACAACTTAAAAAATAGAAATCATTTACTTGACATTTCAAGTAGATATTTAAAATTAGGAGATAAAAAAGGCTTTGAAATTTCTACAAATATTTTATTAAAAAAATCAATTGAAAGTAAAGACACTTTTAATATTGCACAGTGTTATAAATATAAAGCAGGATTTTTTAAAAATAACGCAGTAAATGATAGCGCCTTTATTTATTACTTAAATTCTGAAAAATTATTTAAACAATTAGGTGACAAATTAAATTTAGGTTCTGTATTAAGTTATAAAAGTATCATTCAATATAACGTTGGTGATTTTGTTGGTGCAGATAAATCATTGACAGAAGCTTATCAACAATTAAAAGACTTGAAAGATAATGACAAGTTATATATAGTTTATACAATGATGGGGATTGTAGCTAATGAAACGAAAGATTTTGATAAAGCTATTCAATATTATACGAAATCTTTAAATATTATTGAAAAAGATGGTTACAAAAGAGCTATATGTATAAATAATATTGGTTATGTATATCAAAATAAAGGGAGTTATAAAGAAGCAATCAAAAATTATTTATTAGCACTAAATGATAAAACTATATATGAAAAAGATCCGGAGTTATATAGTTTATTAATTGATAATCTTGCTTATTGTAAGTTTAAAACAAATGATTTTGATGACCTCCCGAATTTGTTTTATGAAGCACTTAAAATAAGAGAAAGTATAAATGCTCAAACTTTAGTGGTATTAAGTAACATTCATTTATCTGAGTATTATTTTAAGAAAAAGAATTTTTTGTTAGCACAAAAATTTGCGGAAAAGGCATTACATTTGGCAAGAAAAGGAGCTGTTACAAGAGATTTTTTAGCTGCTGTCAAACAAGCATCTATTGTTGATTTTGAAAATTCTTCAAAATATAAAGGAGATTATATAAGAATAAATGATAGTATTCAAGATGTTGAAAGAATATCTAAAGAGAAATTTTCGCGTTTACAACTAGAAACAGACGAAATAATCCAAGAGAAAGACGTTCTCGAAAACAAAAACAGATTCCTTCTTTATGTTTTTGTAATAACCTTTATTTTAGTGGCTTTATTATTTGTGGTTAGAGCGCAACGCGCTAGAACTCGGGAACTTTTGTTCAAACAAAACCAACAAAAAGCCAATGAGGAAATCTTCAACCTCATGATGACGCAACAATCTATTATTGATGAAAGTCGAAATAAAGAAAAGAAACGATTATCGCAAGATTTACACGATGGGGTTTTGGGACGAATGTTTGGCTTACGATTGAATTTAGACAGCCTGAACTCAAGTACAGATCTCGATTCCGTTCAAAAAAGACACGAATTACTTAACGAACTAAAAACTATTGAACAGGATATTCGTGAAATTTCGCATGACTTGAATCGAGAAAAATTGGTTTTAATTAATAACTTTGTTTCTATCGTTCATAATTTATTAGAAGAGCAAAAATCGTTGCACGACGTTAATGTTGATTATCAAATTGAAACCAAAATAGATTGGGATAAAATAGAAAATGCCATAAAAATTAACCTCTATCGAATTTTGCAAGAAGGTTTACAAAACATCAATAAATACGCCAGTGCTAAGAATATTAAGGTTGACATCAGTGGTAATTTAGAAAATGTGTGCCTAAAAATCCAAGATGACGGAATTGGTTTTGATGTCAACAAAAAAAGTAAAGGAATTGGAATGCAAAATATGATTTCTAGAACACACGATTGTCAAGGAATTATTGATATCAGTTCTAAAAAAGGAAATGGAACCAAAATTGTAATTACAGTCCCAATAGAAACCAAAAAAATAATGGAAGAAGTATGACAAACCCAATAAACATTTTAATAGTAGATGACCATCCTTTTATAATTCAGGCCTATAAAAATGCATTAGACAAATACAGCCAGCAGGGATTTGAGTTTGTGGTAACCCAAGCCAATAATTGTAAGACAGGATTTGAAAGCATCACAGAAGCTAAAACTCCTTTTGATGTCGCTTTTTTTGACATCAGTATGCCTGAGTATGCCGAAAAAGGAATTTATTCCGGCGAAGATTTAGCGTCTTTGACCAAAACGGAAATGCCTGATTGTAAAATTATTTTACTGACGATGCATACCGAGTTGCTTAAAATCAATAACATTATCAAAAACATCAATCCAAATGGGTTGATCATAAAAAATGACTTAACTTTTGATGAATTGATTTTTGCATTTGATAAAATTATCAAAAATGAAAGTTATTACAGTCAAACGGTAATCAAATTAGTGGGCCAAGCACAGTACAATAATATCGAGTTGGATGCCTATGACAAACAAATTTTATTTCACTTGTCAAAAGGGGTAAAAACGAAAGATTTACCACAATATATCCCACTTTCTCTCAGTGCCATTGAGAAACGAAAACTTAATATCAGAGAAATTCTGGAAGTGAAAGGCGGAACCGATGTAGATTTAATTAACGAAGCCAAAACAAAAGGTGTCATTTAACGAGTATACGGGAAACCGTAATTGCGCTTCAAAATACAAATCTTAAATTAGCAAAAGATTTTAGGGTTAATCAGTAGATTAAGTTGTAAATACATGTATTGCAACTTTATTTACTAAAATTCAGGGGAAAAAGCGGTACTTTATTTAAAGTACCGCTTTTTATTTAGTCCTGCATAGCATCCCAACCACGAGCTTTCAACGGAATTTTGGTATTCCCTCTTGTAATCAAATGAATGCCTTCACTTTCTTGTGTCAAATGTCCAATTACTGTAAAATTTGGATTCGCTTTAATTTTATCAAAATCTTCTTGAGCAATGGTAAAAAGCAATTCGTAATCTTCTCCGCCGTTAATAGCTACTGTAGTGGAATCGATATTGAATTCTTCGCATACATTGATAAACTGAGGATCAACGGGAATTTTTTCTTCGTATAAATTACAGCCCACGTTACTTTGCTTGCAAATATGAATAATCTCTGAAGACAACCCATCCGAAATATCAATCATCGATGTCGGTTTTACTTCCAATTTGTTTAATAAATCTTTAATGTCATGACGTGCTTCTGGCCGCAATTGACGCTCAATTAAATAAGTATAAGAATCTAAATCAGGTTGATTGTTTGGATTGACTTGAAACACTTGTTTCTCACGTTCCAAAACTTGTAATCCCATATAGGCTGAACCCAAATCGCCCGTGACAACTAATAAATCGCCATCATTAGCGCCATTCCTATAAATAATTTCATCTTCATTTGCTGCGCCAATTGCGGTAATCGAAATAATTAATCCTTTTTGAGAAGAAGTAGTATCACCTCCAATAACATCTACATTATAAAATTTGGCTGCCAAAGCAATTCCGTCAAACAACTCCTCCAAAGCTTCTAGCGGAAAACGATTAGAAACTGCAACAGATACAGTTATCTGAGTTGGTTTAGCATTCATCGCACAAATGTCAGATATATTTACAACCACAGCTTTATAACCCAAATGACGCAAAGGCATATAGGATAAATCAAAATGCACACCTTCAATCAATAAATCGGTTGATACAATAACTTTTTTGTCTTTAAAATCCAAAACAGCTCCGTCATCGCCAATACTTTTTAAAGTTGACGGTTGTTTTACATCAAAGTTTTTGGTCAAATGCTCAATTAACCCAAATTCTCCCAATTGGGAAAGTGCAGTTCGTTGCTGATTTTTATCTTCTAACATAATCTAATGGGCTAAGTTTTGAGGTGCAAAGGTACTACCTTTTTAAGTTTTAATCGATGAAGTTTAAAACAAGCAAAGCAATGCCCGTTTTATTCTTAAATTTATACCTTGTTCTAAATATTTAAAACGCAACAAATGTATAATTTCGATATTGTAACTCTTACCATCAACCCAGCACTTGATAAAAGTGCTAATTTTTCCGGATTGATTCCGGAGCAAAAAATAAGATGTGAAACGCCTCAATATGATGCTGGCGGTGGCGGAATCAATGTTTCAAAAGCAATACATCGTTTGAATGGAGCATCATTGTGTGTATTCACTTCGGGTGGACCTATTGGAATTATGCTCCAAGAATGTCTCGAAAAAGAAAAAATAACAACCAAAATAATTCCAATACAAAATTGGACAAGAGAAAATTTCATCGCTTTTGATAGCGCTACCAAATTGCAATACCGTTTTGGATTTCCAGGTTCCGCACTATCAGTAAAAGAACTTGAACAAATTAAAGAAACCATTATTAATTTAAAACCTAAATTTTTAGTGCTTAGCGGAAGTTTAAACGAAGGGATATCCTCTGATTTTTATCAAACAATATGCAAGTTGTTTCTAAATTCTGAAACCAAAATCATAGTAGATACTTCGGGTGAAGCGCTTAATAAAGTACTTGAAACCGGAGTTTATTTAATAAAACCCAATATTGGAGAATTAGCCAAATTAATGAATGTTGAAAGACTAGAAGAAAACGAAGTCCCAATAGCTGCTCAAAAAATAATCAACGACGGAAGTGCCGAAATTGTAGTAGTTTCTTTAGGACCAAATGGAGCTTTTTTGGTTACAAAAGACGAAACCCATTTTGTTGCCGCGCCTACTGTCGTCAAAAAAAGCACGGTTGGAGCAGGTGACAGCATGGTTGGCGGAATGGTATGGGCATTGTCGCAAAACAAACCAGTAAAAGAAGTGCTACAATGGGGTGTTTCTTGCGGAACTGCAGCCACAATGAACGAAGGAACACAACTTTTTAAACTAGAAGATGCGTTGAAATTGTTTGATAATTTGAAATAAAAAACCCAACAACTTTCGTCATTGAGTTTAGTCTATTTTCTTTTATCTAAAAGTTTAATCATTCAATTTCAAAACAGCCATAAACGCTTCTTGCGGAATCTCAACATTACCCACTTGACGCATTCGTTTTTTACCTTTTTTCTGTTTTTCTAAAAGTTTACGCTTACGCGAAATATCGCCTCCATAACATTTAGCCGTTACATCTTTACGCAAAGCTTTTATGGTTTCACGTGCAATAATTTTAGCACCAATTGCTGCTTGAATCGGAATATCAAATTGTTGCCTCGGAATTAATTCTTTTAACTTTTCGCACATTCTTTTACCAATATAAAAAGCGTTGTCTTCGTGAATTAAAGCGGAAAGAGCATCAACTGAAGTTCCGTTTAAAAGAACATCTAGTTTAACTAATTTAGAAGTTCGCATTCCAATTGGAGAATAATCAAACGATGCATATCCTTTGGAAACCGTTTTCAATCGATCATAAAAATCGAATACAATTTCTGCCAAAGGCATATCAAAATTTAATTCAACTCTTTCGGTTGTCAAATAAGTTTGATTAGTAATAATACCCCGTTTTTCAATACACAAACCCATTACATTACCAACAAAATCAGCTTTTGTAATTATCGTCGCTTTGATATAGGGTTCTTCTACACGATCTAGTTTTGAAGGTTCTGGTAAGTCTGTAGGATTGTTTACAACCATTCCAACTTCAGGTTCTTTTTTGGTGTAAGCCAAATAAGAAACGTTGGGAACAGTAGTAATTACGGTCATATCAAACTCACGTTCTAATCGTTCCTGAATAATTTCCATATGAAGCATTCCCAAGAATCCGCAACGGAAACCAAATCCTAGAGCCGCTGAACTTTCCGGTAAAAACACTAAAGAGGCATCGTTCAATTGTAGTTTTTCCATCGACGAACGCAAATCTTCGTAATCTTCAGTATCTACAGGATAAATTCCAGCAAAAACCATTGGTTTTACATCTTCAAATCCGGTAATCATATTGGTGGTTGGTGTTTTTGCATCCGTTAAGGTATCACCAACTTTTACTTCTTTTGCTTCTTTAATTCCAGAAATCAAATACCCAACATCACCAGTAGAAATAACGTTTTTAGGCACTTGATTCAATTTTAATGTCCCAACTTCATCGGCAAAATACTCATTGCCTGTCGCCATAAATTTTATTTTCTGACCTTTTCTGATTTCGCCATTTTTTACTCTGAAAATAACTTCAATTCCACGAAATGGATTGTAATGTGAATCAAAAATCAAGGCTTGTAAGGGTTCGTCTACATTCCCTTTTGGAGCGGGAATTTTTTCAATAATGGCAGCCAAAATGTTCTCTACACCAAAGCCAGTTTTACCCGATGCGTGAATGATATCCTCTAATTTACACCCTAATAAATCGATAATGTCGTCGCTAACTTCTTCAGGGTTGGCGCTTGGTAAATCTACTTTATTCAAAACGGGAATAATTTCCAAATCGTTTTCTAAAGCCAAGTATAAATTAGAAATCGTTTGTGCCTGAATGCTTTGTGCCGCGTCTACAATCAACAAAGCGCCTTCGCAAGCCGCAATAGAACGAGAAACTTCATACGAAAAATCTACATGTCCTGGAGTATCTATAAGATTCAAAATATAATCTTCACCCTTATAGCTATATTCCATCTGAATGGCGTGACTTTTTATGGTAATTCCACGTTCACGCTCCAAATCCATATTGTCCAACAACTGCGCTTTTTCTTCACGAGCAGTAACGGTTTGTGTAGCGCCAAGAAGTCGGTCCGCAAGCGTACTTTTTCCGTGGTCAATATGTGCAATTATGCAAAAATTTCTAATGTGCTTCATCTTCTTTTTTCTGTCAATTTTTGGGCAAAATGCTTCCGCATTTAATCGGCAAATATAAGGCAAAGTTTTGATTAATAAGAGCGCGTTCTAAAATTCCGCTTAAAGCTATTTTTAAGTGTTCTTTTAAGTTTTTTTTGTTGATTTCGGAGCGGGTTTTGATTGCGGTATCACAATAACTTCAGCATCTGGTTTTGCAGTTTCTGGCAGAACGGCTACCTCTTTTTCTTGCTCATGTTGCTCTATATATACCGCATAAGCAGCGGGTTCAATGCGTGCGCCCGTGAACTCAGCATAAACTTTTGTGAATTCAGCTCCGAAATACAAAATGGCTGAAGTGTAATAAACCCAAACCAATAGTACAATCAATGATCCTGCAGCACCATAAGCAGCTTCTGTTCCGCTGTAATTAATGTAAATCCCAATCAAATAACGACCTATCATAAACAGACAAGCCGTAAAAAATGCTCCGGAACGGACATCTTTCCAAGCAATTTTCGCATCAGGTAAAACCTTAAAAATTACACCAAATAGAGTCATTATGACTGTAAAACTTAAAATAACATTGGCAAATTGGAAAATAATTAAGGTGATATTCGGGAAATAATTTTTAAGCCATTCGCTTAAAGCTTGCATAATACCATTAACCATTAGTGACACTATAAGTAAAAAACCCAGCCCTACAATTAAGGACGAAGAAAGCAATCGGTCTTGTATCCATTTAATCCAATTGCGTTTAGGTTTAGCTTTGACTTTCCAAATACAATTAATAGAATCCTGAATTTCTCCAAATACACTTGTTGCGCCAATTAGCAAGGTAATCACACCAAAAATTAAAGCAAGTGTAGTCTTTCCGGAAAGTTCCATGTTTTTGATGATATCCTGAATTTGTGCTGCAGCTTCATTTCCGATAAGTCCATTTATTTCACCAAAAACCTGACCTTGAATTGCCTCTCGTCCAAAGAAAATACTGGCTAACGAAATCAGCAATAATAACAGAGGCGCTAATGAAAAAATGGTGTAATAAGAAAGTGAAGCACTGAATTTCAATGCTCGGTCATCTAAAAAACTTTGAAAAGTATCTTTTAATATTCTAAAAGCTATGTGCACCGTGATTTTTATTTCCATATTTCTTAACAAAGAGGTCTCGGTCAAATTTATTTCATTGCAATTACAAACAATTATAAGATTTTTTGATTCTGTTGTAGAATTTGACTTTCAATATCGATTTCAACTTTATTTAAAAAAGTGTAATTTTGCCCAAAAATTACAGTTATGCCTAAAATTGGCAACATCCAATTACCAGATTTCCCGTTACTTCTTGCGCCTATGGAAGACGTGAGCGATCCGCCTTTTCGTAGATTGTGTAAATTACACGGAGCCGATTTGATGTATTCGGAATTTATTTCTTCTGAAGGATTAATTCGCGATGCCATAAAAAGCCGAATGAAATTGGATATTTTTGATTACGAAAGACCAGTTGGAATTCAGATTTTTGGTGGCGATGAAGAAGCGATGGCAATGTCGGCCAGAATTGTAGAAACCGTCCGACCTGATTTGGTAGATATCAATTTTGGATGCCCAGTAAAAAAAGTAGTTTGCAAAGGCGCCGGTGCTGGAGTTTTGAAAGATGTAGATTTGATGATACGGTTGACAAAAGCGGTAATTAAAAGTACTAATTTACCGGTTACGGTAAAAACACGTTTGGGTTGGGATGAAAGCTCTATTAATATAGACGAGGTTGCCGAACGATTGCAAGATGTTGGCGTACAGGCTTTAACAGTTCATGCGCGTACTCGAGCCCAAATGTATAAAGGAAGTGCCGATTGGACGCACATTGCCCGAGTAAAAAACAATCCAAGAATTACGATGCCAATTTTCGGAAACGGCGATATTGATTCTCCTGAAAAAGCATTAGAATACAAAAATAAATACGGCTTAGATGGCATGATGATTGGTCGTGCTGCAATTGGTTATCCATGGATTTTTAACGAAATCAAACACTATTTCAAAACAGGAGAACATTTAGCACAACCCACTATGGCAGACCGAATTGAAGCTGCCCGAAACCATTTAACTTGGTCAATGGATTGGAAAGGCGAACGTGTTGGAATTGTAGAAATGCGCCGTCATTACACTAATTATTTCAAAGGAATTTCAAACTTTAAAGAACACCGATTAAAATTGGTCACACTCGAAACTCCTGAAAGTTTGTTCAAAGCTTTGGATGAAATTCAGGAAGTTTTTGCAGATTATCAATTCGTTTAATCCAACATTTCTTTACTTACTCTACTGCTCGCAATCCAACTTGAAATAAATCCTAACGAGACAATTGTTGCAAAAACAAGTACTACATTCTGTATCGTGAATACAACAGGATAAGCTAAAGATTCAGTAATCATTACTAATTTAAAATGTTCCTGGAGAACTACAATTAGTATTCCCAATAATATACCACCTCCGCCACCTAAAACGCAAATTGACACACCATAATATAAAAAGATTCTCCGCAGGTTCTTAACTTCGGTACCGATAGCATACATTGTTTTCAAATTGTCTTTTTTATCAATTATCGTGGTAAAAATAGCGCCGGTAAAGGCAAATAAGATCATGATGATTACTAGTGTAAAAATGAGGTATACAGCCAAATTTTCAGTATTCAACATTTTATAAAGCGTGGCGTTGAGTTGTGCTCTGTTTTTTATTGCAACCTTGTTTTGAAAAACCGAATTTAACTGGCCTTTTATTTCATCTTCATTAGCATTGGGCTTCATTTTGATTTCAATAGCAGAAACCTGATTGGGTTTGTATTCTAATAATTGTTGCGCCAAAGTCAAATCGGCAAAAACATATTTCGAATCTAAGTCTTCACTTATGGCATAAATCCCAACCGGAATGAGCACCGATTTATTAAAAGCTTGATCCTCACTTTCAATTATGGCTTTCCCTTTTCGGGGCACATACACTTCAAATGCATTGTTAAAATCAAAAAGCCCAAGTGATAATTTTTGTGTAATTCCATAACCCACAACTACTTCAGCGGTGTTGTACCGGAGCCATTTTCCGTTGAAAAGATTTTTAGAAACCGAATTGATTTTGGTATAATTTACATCAACGCCTTTCAAATAAGTAACTTGTTCTTTACCAGCAAAAAAGAAAAGAACACGCTCTTCAACCACTTTACTATACGAAGCAATGCCTTCAATAGCTGAAATTTGTTTTTCTTGATTGGGTGATATGAAAAAGTTTTTACCCTGAAAAGGAGCAACTTTTAAATCGGGATCAATAGTATTGGTAAAAGACAAACTGAATTCGCGCAAGCCACTAAAAACAGATAACACTATAAAAAGGGCCATCGTAAAAATTACAATGCCAAAAGAAGCAATGCGCGTTATAATATTAATAGCGCTGCTTTTACTTTTGCTAAAAAGATAGCGTTTGGCTATGTAAAGCGGAAAATTCAAATTGGGCTTATGATGTATAGTGTTAGTAGCTTATGGTTCTTTGCAAGATGTGAATAAAAAAATAACAGACCATGAGTGCACTTTTATTTTTTAAAACTTCTTGCGTTTGTCTAAAAGGTCTCGGTTTTCAATCGGATTTTCTTTACCGGACAAGGCGCTGTCAATCTTTTCAATATAATCTAAAGAATCGTCAATATAAAAAGAAAGGTTTGGAACTTTTCGCAATTGCAATTTCACACGTTGCGACAAATCGTGCTTAATCAAAGGCATATTTGATTTTACCGCTGCTAAAATCTCAACAGCACGGTCTTGCGGAAAAACACTTAAATACACACGAGCCACACCCAAATCAGTAGTTACGATTACTTTAGAAACTGAAATCACCAAATTGGTCAATCCGTTTTTGCGTATTTCGCCTTGCAAAATATCTACTAAATCCTTTTGCAATACACTGCCAATTTTTTTCTGTCTGTTCGTTTCCATGCTGCAAAAGTACAATTTTAAATTTTTATTTCAGTCAGAAGCGAAAGTTTTGGCTTTATCAGTTATCCCTATTCCTGCTCTTCGCTATACTTCGGTGTCGCTACGATCAGGGCTAAAGAAGAAACCATTCAATTTTTTGTTAACTTTGTTACTCAATATAGACTCATGAGAAAAATAGAACACATCGGAATAGCGGTAGCTAATTTAGAAACTTCCAATTTGCTTTTCGAGAAATTGTTCGGAAATCCTCCCTACAAACAAGAGGAAGTAGCCAGCGAAGGCGTGAAAACTTCTTTTTTTTTGAATGGACCAAACAAAATTGAATTACTCCAAGCGACCAGGTCAGATAGTCCCATCGCTAAATTTATAGAAAAGAAAGGTGAAGGGATTCATCATATAGCTTTTGATGTGCAAAATATAGAAGCAGAAATACAACGTTTAATAAAGGAAGGATTCACCGTCTTAAATGAAATTCCTAAAAAAGGGGCCGATAATAAATTAGTTGCTTTTTTACATCCTAAAGGAACAAATGGAGTTTTGATTGAACTTTGTCAAGAAATCCAGTAAAAACTCTTGCTTTGAAAAAAAAATAGTGCTAATATTGCATCCTCAATATAGTTTTTGGCTTTATTGAAATCCGGTCCTATAGCTCAGTTGGTTAGAGCACCTGACTCATAATCAGGTGGTCCTTGGTTCGAGCCCAAGTGGGACCACAAATTTTTAAGACCTCATTTGAGGTCTTTTTTGTCAAAATAAAAACCAAAAAAGGGAATACATCGTTAATATAATGTAGGTTGACGATTTTTTGAACAGAATTGCCTTTCTTGTGCCATTAGCATTTGCGCAAGATTAATTTTGTATTAACTTTACCAATTAAACGGTAATTTATTTTGGAAAATAGATTTTTTTTATACTTTTACGCACTATGAAATTTGTCCCGAATAGAATTTTAATTATTCTGGTTGTGTTTTTCCTTCAGCAAACCAATGCATTTGCTGATGCTGCACCACCACCGCCATCATCGCCACCGCCACCGCCAGGCTTGCCTTTGGATGGAGGCATTTACCTTTTGGTAGCACTTTCAATAGGATACGGTATATATAAATTAAACAATATAAAAAAAGCTTCAAACTAGTTTGAAGCTTTTTTATTTATAGTATTTTGACGTTTTATTGTCTTAATGCATGCAATCGAGCAACGTATTTTCCCACAACATCAAATTCAAGATTGATTTTTGTACCAATTTTAAAGTTTTTAAAATTAGTATTCTCATAGGTATACGGTATAATAGCAACACTAAATTCATTTTCTTTAGAATTCACAACGGTCAAGCTGACTCCATTTACGGTAATTGAACCTTTTTCAATGGTGATGTTGCTGTAATTTTTATCGTATTCAAAAGTAAAATACCAACTACCGTTTGCCTCTTCAATTGATGTGCAAACTCCCGTTTGGTCGACGTGGCCTTGAACTATATGTCCGTCAAGTCGATCACCTAACTTCATAGCACGCTCAATATTGATTAAATCGCCTACGTTCCATTCCCCCAAATTTGTTTTTTCAATAGTTTCTTTGATGGCAGTAACCGTAAATTCGTCATTTGCAATGGCAACAACAGTAAGGCATACGCCATTATGAGCCACACTTTGATCAATTTTTAATTCGGGAGTTAAAGACGAAGAAACCGTTAGGTTAAGATTGTCGTTTTCTTTTTTTAAATCTTTGATAATTCCAAGGGTTTCAATTATTCCTGTAAACATTGTGGTTTTATTTTACTAAATTTGCACTTCAAAATTAGCAATAAATAACTTGTTCTTCTTATGAAAAAAGCAGAAAATATCGTCGTAGGAATTTCTATTGGTGATTTGAACGGAATCGGAAGCGAAGTCATTCTTAAGACTTTTGATGATTCCAGAATGTTAGAGCTTTGTACTCCAGTTATTTTTGCCAATGTAAAGGTGTTGTCTTTTATAAAGAAAACATTAGGGTTAGAAATTCCACTGCACGGTATTGATCAAATCAATCAAATTGTTATCGGTAAAGTAAATGTATTGAACATTTGGAAAGAAAGCGTGGATCTGAATTTTGGAACCAATGATGAGACTGCTGGTAAATATGCACTAAAATCATTTATTGAAGCGACCAAAGCCTTAAAGGAAAATCAAATAGACGTTTTAGTAACCGCGCCAATTAATAAATACAACATCCAATCAGAAGATTTCAAATTTCCTGGACATACTGATTATTTAGATAAAGAATTAGATGGAAATGCGCTAATGCTGATGGTTCAAGATAATTTTAGAATTGGACTGCTAACGGATCACATTCCGGTAAATGAAGTTGCTAAGCATTTGAACGAAAAGCTTATTACGCAAAAAGTCGAAACAATCAAGCTGTCTTTAATTCAAGATTTTGGTATTAACAAACCTAAAATAGCCGTTTTAGCGTTGAATCCGCATGCGGGAGATAATGGTGTAATCGGTAAAGAAGATGACGAAATAATGAAACCCGTGATAAAAAAATTATTCGAAAAAGGGACCTTAGTTTTTGGACCTTTTGCTGCGGATGGATTTTTCGGAAGCGGTCAATATAAAAATTATGATGCTGTTTTAGCTGCATATCACGACCAAGGGTTAATTCCCTTTAAAACGATATCTTTTGGGAATGGGGTAAATTATACCGCAGGTTTGAATAAAATTAGAACTTCGCCCGATCATGGAACAGCATTTGAAATTGCAGGAAAAGGAGTTGCCGATTTTAATTCATTTAAAGAAGCGGTTTATGCCGCAATTGACATCTATAATTCCAGAAATCAATACCAAGAAATCAGTAAAAACCCACTGAAAACAAAGGAAAAACAGTTATAAACAAAAAAATGTTTATAAGGTTATTAGAATTGCAATAATTTTATATCTTTGCACTCCCGAAATGTTGGGGCAAATTGTTGTTTAGATGAAAAGTACGAATGAATATTTAATTCCTTTCATAGGATTAAAAGTAGGAAAGCATCAGTTTGAGTTTAAAATAAACAAAAAGTTCTTTGACGAATTTAGTTTTGACGAATTTGAAAGTTGCGATTTAACAGCTGATGTTGTTCTTGAAAAAAAGGCAACAATGCTCGAAATCAACTTTAAACACAAGGGAACTGTTTATGTACCGTGTGATTTAACAGGAGAATCATTTGATTTACCAGTTAAAGGTAAAATTAAACTAGTAGTGCAATTTGGTGAAGAATTCAATAATGATAATGATGAATTACTAATTCTGCCTCATGGTGAACATCAAGTAGATTTATCACAATACATTTATGAAATGATTGTGTTGTCTGTCCCTCCCAAACGGATTCATCCCGGGGTGAAAGATGGGACATTACAAACAGAAGCTCTACAAAAACTAAAAGAATTGCAAGTAAAAGAAGTAAAAGAAGTAAAAAAAGAAGAAGAAATTGACCCACGTTGGGACAAATTAAAACAACTATTAACGGATAAATAATATAGTAAAATGGCACATCCTAAGAGAAAAATCTCCAAAACAAGAAGAGATAAAAGAAGAACTCACTATAAAGCAACTGTTGCTCAAATTGCAACCTGTCCAATTACTGGAGAGGCTCATTTATACCACAGAGCTTACTGGCATGAAGGTAAAATGTACTACAGAGGTCAAGTAGTTATTGATAAATCAGTAGCTGTTGCATAATTAAAGTTTTTTACAAAAGCTAACTCTCACTTTGTGGGAGTTTTTTGTTTTAAAGAAATTTAACAAATTACCCAAGCTAAAACGTTTTAGGTTTAATTTTTTTTTGTAATTTCCACAACTTTTCACAATCAAAAAAGCGAAAAGAAAAACTCCCTATTTATGAATACAATAACAGCCGCAATCACAGCAGTTGGAGCATATGTCCCAGAATTTGTACTCTCAAATCAAGTGCTAGAAAAGTTGGTTGATACTAATGATGAGTGGATTACAACTCGGACCGGAATAAAAGAAAGACGATTGTTGAAAGAAAAAGGAAAAGGCACTTCTTTTATGGCCATCAAAGCTGCTCAAAACTTAATTGAGAAAGCAAATATTAACCCAGAAGAAATCGACTTAGTCATCATGGCAACTGCTACTCCTGACATGCCCGTAGCTTCAACAGGAGTTTTTGTTGCAACACAAATTGGAGCCGTAAATGCTTTTGCTTATGATTTACAAGCGGCATGTTCTAGTTTTTTATACGGAATGTCAAATGCTGCAGCTTATATTCAGTCGGGTAGGTACAAAAAAGTTCTTTTGATTGGTGCCGACAAAATGTCGTCGATCATAGACTATACTGATAGAGCAACTTGTATCATTTTCGGAGATGGAGCTGGTGCCGTTTTATTTGAACCCAATTATGATGGATTGGGCTTGCAAGATGAATTTTTAAGAAGTGACGGCATTGGCAGAGAATATTTAAAAATTGATGCCGGAGGTTCAATTCTGCCTCCTTCAAAAGAAACCGTAGAAAACGGTCAGCATTTTGTTTTTCAAGATGGCAAAACAGTTTTCAAATACGCAGTCTCAGGAATGGCGGATGTTAGCGAAAAAATAATGGAACGCAATAAATTGACCAAAGAAGACGTCAATTGGTTGGTAGCACATCAAGCAAATAAAAGAATTATTGATGCTACCGCAAACAGAATGGGCTTAGACGAATCAAAAGTATTAGTCAATATTGAGAAATATGGCAACACCACTTCGGCCACTTTACCATTACTGCTTAGCGATTTTGAAAACCAATTTAAAAAAGGCGATAATTTAATTTTTGCAGCATTTGGAGGTGGATTCACATGGGGATCTATCTATTTAAAATGGGCATACAACAAACAATAAACTAACTAAAATCAAGGTATTATGGATTTAAAAGAAATTCAAAACTTAATCAAATTTGTATCCAATTCTGGAGTTGCAGAAGTAAAGCTAGAAACGGGTGAAATAAAAATTACGATTAGAACTACATTAGAAGGAAATTCTTCAGATATTACTTATGTACAACAAGCTCCAATGCAACAACTTGCCGCTGCGTCAATTCCTGTTGCCGCAACACCCGTTGCGCCTGTTGTTGATGAGAATTCTAAATACATCACGATTAAATCTCCAATGATTGGAACATTCTACCGCAAACCAGCTCCAGACAAACCAATGTTTGTAGAAGTAGGTACTACTATCGGAAAAGGAGATGTTCTTTGTGTAGTAGAAGCCATGAAATTATTTAACGAAATTGAAGCAGAAATTTCTGGAAAAATCGTTAAAATATTGGTTGACGATATGTCTCCAGTAGAGTTTGATCAGCCCTTATTCTTAGTTGATCCGTCATAATTATTTTAAATTTTAAATTTTGAATTATGAATTTTCTTCATCGTTCAATTAAATCATTTAAAGTTTATAATTTATAATTTAAAATAATCATAAGATGTTTAAAAAAATACTTATTGCCAATAGAGGAGAAATTGCACTACGTGTAATTAGAACTTGTCGAGAAATGGGCATTAAAACCGTGGCAGTTTATTCTACTGCTGATGCAGAAAGTTTACACGTAAAATTTGCAGACGAAGCAGTTTGCATTGGTCCTCCACCTAGTAATTTGTCCTATTTAAAAATGTCCAATATAATTGCAGCTGCTGAAATCACAAACGCAGACGCCATTCATCCAGGATATGGTTTCCTTTCTGAAAACGCTAAATTCTCAAAAATTTGTCAAGAGCATGGAATCAAGTTTATTGGTGCATCGCCTGAAATGATTGACAAAATGGGAGATAAAGCTTCGGCAAAAGCTACCATGAAAGCGGCTGGAGTTCCTTGTGTTCCCGGTTCTGAAGGATTGTTAGAGTCCTACGAGCAAGCTTTAGAATTAGCCAAAGGAATGGGCTTTCCGGTCATGTTGAAAGCAACTGCTGGTGGTGGTGGAAAAGGAATGCGCGCCGTTTGGAAAGAAGAAGATCTGTTGAAAGCTTGGGAAAGTGCTCGTCAAGAATCAGCTGCGGCTTTCGGAAATGACGGAATGTATTTAGAAAAATTAATCGAAGAACCAAGACATATTGAAATACAAGTTGTTGGTGACTCTTACGGAAAAGCATGCCATTTATCCGAAAGAGATTGCTCTGTACAACGTCGTCATCAAAAGTTAACTGAAGAAACGCCGTCGCCCTTCATGACAGATGAATTGCGTCACAAAATGGGTGAAGCTGCGGTTAAGGCTGCAGAATTTATCAAATATGAAGGTGCAGGAACTGTTGAATTCTTGGTAGACAAGCACAGAAATTTCTATTTTATGGAAATGAATACGCGTATTCAAGTAGAGCATCCTATTACGGAACAAGTTATAGATTATGATTTGATTCGGGAGCAGATTTTAGTTGCTGCTGGCGTACCAATTTCGGGTAAAAATTATTTGCCACAATTGCATGCTATAGAATGCCGTATCAATGCAGAAGACCCATATAATGATTTCAGACCTTCACCAGGAAAAATCACTACGTTACATTCTCCAGGCGGTCACGGTGTTCGTTTGGACACGCACGTTTACGCCGGATATACGATTCCGCCAAATTATGATTCAATGATTGCAAAGTTGATTACCACAGCGCAAACCAGAGAAGAAGCCATCAATAAAATGAAACGTGCTTTAGATGAATTTGTAATCGAAGGAATTAAAACTACCATCCCTTTTCACAGGCAATTGATGGACGAACCCGATTATGTTGCCGGAAATTATACTACGGCCTTTATGGATACTTTTAAAATGAACGATCCAGAATAATTAGAAAAACCCAACTTGAAAAAGTTGGGTTTTTTGTTTTATCATTACAAAGTCTCATTCAACCATTTATAAAATTCGCGTTGCCAAACAATCGCATTTTGTGGTTTCAAAACCCAATGATTTTCTTCGGGTAAATAAAGCAAACGGCTTTTTATGCCACGTAATTGTGCGGCTTGAAATGCTTCTTGCGCTTGTCCTATGGGCACACGAAAATCTTTTCCGCCTTGTATGATGAGGATTGGCGTATTCCATTTGTCTACATAATTTATCGGGTTGAACGTAGTGTAGGATTTTTGTGCCACAGCATTGTTTTTCTCCCAATAAGGGCCACCAAAATCCCAGTTGTTAAAGAATACTTCTTCAGTGGTGCCAAACATACTTTGTGTATTGAAAACGCCATCGTGCGCAATAAAAGTCTTGAAACGGTTGTTGTGAATTCCGGCTAAAAAGAAAACAGAATAGCCGCCATAACTGGCACCAATACAACCCAATCGGCCTTTGTCAACATAACTTTCTTTAGAAACATCATCAATCGCAGAAAGGTAATCGTCCATCACTTGTCCGCCCCAATCTTTAGAGATTTGTTCGTTCCAAGCTTGTCCGTGACCATACATTCCTCTGCGATTTGGCGCTACAACAATGTATCCTTGCGATGCCATTAGCGAAAAATTCCAACGGAACGAATAAAATTGTGTCAGCGGAGATTGTGGTCCACCTTGGCAATACAATAGAGTTGGATACTTTTTAGATTTATCGAAATTTGGCGGTAGGATTACCCAAACCAACATCTTTTTACCGTCAGTTGTAGTGACATACCTTCTTTCGTATTTGGGTAAAGCCATTTTAGCATAAGCATCGTCATTGGTTTTTGTTATTGGTGTAAATGTCTTTTTCTTTAAATTATACGAATAGATTTCATCCGCATGATTCATATCCATTCTCATAACAATGATGTTGTCTCCGGAAAGACCAACAATGGCGTGTACATCAAAATCTCCGGCAGTAACTTGTTTAACCGTAACGGCAATTTTAGTCAATCCTGGAAAGTTAACTTCAAATAATTGAATTGTGCCATCAACTGCTGCGGTAAAATAAATCTTCTTGCTGTCAGCACTCCATTTAAAACTATCTACAGAGCCATCCCAATTGGCAGTCAAATTCATTTTCATTCCTTTGAAACTAACGATGATATCATTTTTATCCGCTTCATAGCCATCGCGTTTCATTTGCAACCAGGTTAAATTCCCAGTAGGAGAAAAAACAGGATTGGTATCGTAACCCTGGTTTTCCTCGGTTAGATTTTTAGTCGTTTTTGTTTCGATATTGTACTCGTATAAATCGGTATTCGTTGAAATAGCGTAGGCCGTTCCGAATTTCTTTTTAGAAACATAAATAATGCTTTTGCTGTCCGGTGACCAAATATAATCTTCATCGCCACCAAAAGGTTTCTGCGGAGCATCAAATGGTTCGCCTTTCATAATGTCAATCGGAGCTGCTTTGCTTCCTTTATTTAAGGCATAAAAAACATGATTGTGCGTTCCGTTATTCCACGTGTCCCAATGACGGTAATCCAGTCCGTCGTAGATTTGTGCATCCGATTTCTCTAGTTCCGGATAAAAATCTTTTCCTAAAACTTTTTCGGTTTTAACTTCTTGGTTAGATAAAATAGAGCTGCCGTCAGGAGAAACATTTTTATCGGATAGTAGTGCTAAGGTTGCTGCTTCTTCAATAGCTACTGCGTTTCCTCCGGCAACCGGAACGGAATAAAATTTAGCATTCGATTTATTTTCAGCTACAGTTGGTGTTGACACTTTGTATACAATTGTGGTTCCGTCTTTAGAAATCCCTAGTGGCGCTACTCTGCCTAATTTCCATAAAGTTTCAGGGGACAAAATCTGCTGGGCTGATGCGGTAATACTCATTGTGGTAACGATTAAAAAAACGATTGTTTTACTTATGCGTAAATAGTTATTTTTTTGCGGGTCTTGAATCTTCGATTTCATTATATAATAATTTGGTTGAGAGGCTAAAAGTAACAAAATTAATTCATAAAAAAAGCCACACTTTTCAGCATGGCTCTTAGATTTGTGTTAAAGTTTATTCTTTGATAAAACGTTTGGTAGCTATGGTTTTACCATTAGCGACTAAGTTAAGTGTGTACAAGCCGCTTTGTAGCAAACCAATTGGCAGTATTGCCTGCAAGGTAGAACTGGCAATAGGATTACTTGCATACACTACTCGGCCTGTAATGTCATAAATAACCACGCCTGTAACGACTTCTAAACCCTGATATTGAATGTTTAATTCATTTTGTACAGGATTAGGACTAATAACCAAACGTGCCTTTTCAAACGCTGCAACTCCCAGCGTGCACCCTGTTACAGGAATGTAAATTGGTGTTGTTTCATTAACATCAGTACCATTGCCCAACTGCCCAAAAAAATTATCGCCCCAAG
>JBBRET010000046.1:0-21623 GCA_038202695.1 Flavobacteriales bacterium | reverse complement strand
GGGATCGATGTTAGGTTCAGGTGGATTTATCGTTTATGATGATAGAGCATGTATCGTTCGTAACACATGGAATTTTTCAAGATTTTACCATCATGAAAGTTGCGGCCAATGTACGCCATGCCGAGAAGGAACAGGTTGGTTAGAAAAAGTATTAAACCGAATTGAAAACGGATACGGACGCGAAGAAGACATCGAATTGTTGTGGAGCATACAAGCAAAAATTGAAGGAAATACAATTTGTCCTTTAGGCGATGCTGCTGCGTGGCCAGTTGCTGCGGCAATTCGCCATTTTAAAGACGAGTTCGAATATCATATCCGTTTTCCAGAAAAAATAAAAAATAGAGATCACTTTGTGAATGAGCCATTTGAAAAAGTGAAGCATTTAATTGGAAAAGAATTAGCTTAAAATAGTAAAAATGGGCCTAGTCTATTCAAATATTACATTATCTAATCCTGTAAATATAGCCATCAATCCAATTGAAGTGGTAAGTTTGGTAGATACAGGAGCAACCTACTTATGCATACCACAACATATTGCTAATCAATTGCAATTAGTTGAATTACAGAAAAGAGAAGTAACGTTAGCAGATGGTTCATCATCATTAGTGCCGTATGTTGGACCGATTAAGGTAGTTTTTGAAAACAGATTATGTTTTGTTGGAGCAATGGTTTTGGGAGATCAGTGTTTATTAGGAGCAATACCAATGGAAGATATGGATTTAATTGTGCATCCAAAATATTTTAGATTAAGCGTCAATCCCGCATCGCCAAACATAGCAAGTGGGTTGGCTAAATAAAAATTAGAAAAAGCAGTAGCAATCTTTTTTATAAAAGTGAAGCATTTGATTGCAAATGAATCAATTTAAAATAGTTTCAAGTATGAATTTTCAAGTTATTAGATAATAAATTGAAACCTAAAAGTTGAAACCTGAAACAAAAAAATAATGAAAGTAACCATAGACGGTCAAGAAGTTGAAGTAGCTCCAGGAACAACAATCCTTCAGGCAGCTCGTATGATTGGTGGAGAATCAGTTCCGCCAGCCATGTGTTATTATTCGAAACTAAAAGGAACTGGCGGAAAATGCCGTTGTTGTTTAGTGGATGTTACCAAAGGAAGCGAAGCTGATCCAAGACCAATGCCAAAACTAATGGCATCGTGTGTAACTGGTTGTCAAGATGGAATGGAAGTAGCAAGTAAATCTTCAGAAAGAGTTAAAGATGCCAGAAATGCTGTTACAGAATTTCTTTTAATCAATCACCCATTAGATTGCCCAGTTTGTGACCAAGCAGGAGAATGTGACTTGCAGAACTTAAGCTTCGAACACGGAAAATTACAACAACGTTTTATTGAAGATAAAAGAACTTTTGAACCAGAAGATATTGGTGATAAAATTCAATTGCACATGAACCGTTGCATTGTTTGCCAACGTTGTGTTGAAGTTGCGGACCAATTAACTGATGGAAGAGTTCACGGCGTTTTGAATCGTGGTGATCATTCTCAAATTTCAACTTGCGTTTCAGCTGCCATAGACAATGAGTTCTCTGGCAATATGATTGATGTTTGTCCGGTTGGCGCTTTGACTGATAAAACATTCCGTTTCAAATCAAGAGTTTGGTTTAACAAACCTTTTAATGCACACAGAGAATGTACAACGCCAGGTTGTTGCGGAAAAACTACGGTTTGGATGTTTGGAGACGAAATTCAAAGAGTAACGGCTCGTAAAGATGAATACCATGAAGTAGAAGACTTTATCTGTAATACTTGCCGATTTGATAAAAAAGAGGTTGCGGATTGGATTATTGAAGGACCTAGAAAATTCGAGAAAGACTCCGTTATTAGTCAAAATAATTATACCCGAAAATTAGAGAAAGTCGAAATCGACACAGAAAAAGGCATCCTTGAAGGTAGAGATATCGATCGTAAAAAAATTAGTATGGCTGAGATTGATTACAACGAAAAAATTGACGGTAACTTAATAGATTCAAAGAAAAATGGATAGTGGATTTATTATAGAAAAGAGCATTCTAATTGTAGTAGTCTTTGCAGTAACAATGCTTATGGCAATGTATTCTACTTGGGCTGAGCGTAAAGTGGCCGCTTTTTTACAAGATAGAGTTGGACCAAATCGTGCGGGTTGGGGCGGATTATTGCAACCTCTTGCCGATGGTATGAAATTATTTGCCAAAGAAGAATTTGAACCTGATACCAAAAACAGATTTTTATTTTTTGTTGGACCAGCAATAGCAATGAGTACTGCTTTAATGACTAGTGCTGTAATTCCGTGGGGCGATAAATTAGAAATTTTTGGAAGAACGGTTTACCTTCAAGCAACTGATATTGATGGGTCATTACTGTATATTTTTGCCATCGTTTCAATTGGCGTATACGGTATTATGATTGGCGGATGGGCATCTAACAATAAGTTCTCTTTAATGGGAGCAGTTCGTGCTGCTTCACAAATGGTTTCTTATGAAGTTGCCATGGGATTGTCCGTTATTGCTTTGATTATGATGACTGGTACATTGAGTCTAAAGGAAATCTCTATGCAGCAATCTGGTTGGCATTGGAATGTCATTTACCAACCTGTTGGATTTTTAATCTTCTTGATCTGTGCGTTTGCTGAAACCAACAGAACTCCTTTTGATTTAGCAGAATGTGAATCAGAGCTAATTGGTGGATATCATACTGAATATTCATCCATGAAAATGGGATTCTATCTCTTCGCAGAATATGCGAATATGTTTATCTCCTCAACAATTTTAGCGGTGCTTTATTTTGGCGGATACAACTATCCTGGAATGCAATGGATGGTGGATCATGTTGGAGTAAATACTGCAAATGTCTTAGGAATTGGTGTATTGTTTGTAAAAATATGCGCGTTCATTTTCTTTTATATGTGGGTTCGTTGGACAATACCACGTTTTAGATACGACCAATTGATGAACTTAGGATGGAAGATTTTAATTCCACTTTCCATCATCAATATAATAATAACAGGAATTTGCATATTAGCTTTTAATTAAGTACCTAAATTATGTCAGCATCAATACAAAGTATATCACTTTCGGGTAAGAAAAAACAAGTTTCCAACAAGGAAATGACTTTTTGGGAAAGATTATATCTAATAGCCATCGTTAAAGGATTGCTCATTACCATCAAACACTTTTTTAGAAAAAAAGCAACCATTCAGTATCCGGATCAGGTACGAGAATTTAGCCCGGTTTATCGTGGACAACACATGTTGAAACGCGACGAATTAGGTCGCGAAAACTGTACTGCCTGTGGCTTGTGTGCTTTATCTTGTCCGGCGGAAGCTATCACTATGAAAGCGGAAGAACGCAAATTAGGCGAAGAAATGTTATACCGCGAAGAAAAGTATGCTTCTATTTATGAAATTAATATGTTGCGTTGTATTTTTTGCGGACTTTGTGAAGAAGCTTGTCCAAAAGATGCAATTTATTTAACCACATCCAAAAAATTAGTGCCTTCAAGTTACGAAAGAGAAGACTTTATTTTCGGAAAAGACAAATTGGTTATGCCTTTGGATATGGCTATGAAAAATGCTCAACTTAAAAACGCTAAATAATGTCAACAATACTAATCTTATTTTATTTTTTAGCAGCAATTACATTAGCATCCGCTTTTTTAACAATTTATAGTAGAAATCCAATTCACAGTGCTATTTATTTGGTCATTTGTTTTTTCTCAATTGCCGGACATTATTTGTTGTTTAATGCCCAATTTTTAGCAATTGTTCATATCATCGTTTACTCTGGTGCCATTATGGTACTCTTCTTATTTACAATCATGTTGATGAATTTGAACAAAGAAGACGAAGTTCATAAGCCCCGAATCACAAGACTTGGCGCAATTACCGTTTTTATATTGATGAGTGCGATTTTAGTAACTATTTTCGTCAATTCTAAAACTATAATGGGCGAATATGACACTTCGGGAGAAGATTTTCAATCCATCAAAACATTAGGTACAATATTGCTTAATGACTATATGGTTCCGTTTGAGTTTGCTTCTATCCTTTTATTAACAGCAATGATTGGAGTGGTACTATTATCTAAAAAAGAAAAAACAGAGAAGAAAAAATGAATAATATTTTAAATCAAATTGGTATAGAAAACTATATTTTTCTTTCGGTACTCTTATTTTGTATCGGAGTTTTTGGTGTTTTATACCGTCGCAACGCAATAATCGTTTTCATGTCAATTGAAATTATGTTGAATGCCGTAAACTTATTGTTTGTAGCCTTTTCAACGTATCATCAAGATGCAGAAGGACAAGTGTTTGTGTTTTTCTCGATGGCGGTTGCTGCTGCAGAAGTTGCTGTTGGTTTGGCAATTTTAGTTTCGGTATTTAGAAATATCGGTTCTATTGATATTGCTAATTTAAAAAACTTAAAAGGATAATCAGCGATGGATACAAAATTAGCTTTACTACTACTCTTATCTCCATTCGTTGGATTTCTTTTCAATATTTTCTTCGGGAAAAAAGTAAGCAGAGGAATTTCAGGGACTATTGGAACTTTAACCGTTTTGGTTTCTTTTTTATTAAGCATTTGTTTTTTTGCACAATTACAACAATCGGGAAAGCCTTTTGAAATCTCATTATTTGATTGGATTTCGGTTCACAATTTCAAATTAGATTTCGGTATTTTATTAGACCAATTGTCTTTATTATGGTTGTTATTCGTTACTGGAATTGGTTCTTTAATTCATTTATATTCTATCAGCTATATGCACGATGACGAGAATATGCATAAGTTTTTTGCGTATTTAAATCTGTTCGTTTTCTTTATGATAACGCTAGTTATCGGCAGCAACTTATTGGTAATGTTTATTGGATGGGAAGGCGTTGGATTATGTTCTTATTTACTAATCGGATTTTGGTATAAAAACCAATCGTATAATGATGCTGCAAAGAAAGCATTCATAATGAACAGAATTGGAGATTTAGGCTTTCTGATTGGAATTTTTATTCTCGGTTCACAATTTTCGAGTTTGAATTTTATGGAACTAAAACAAGCTGTAACAGCTGGAACGCCTGATACTGCCATTTTGGGTATTGCTGCATGCTGCTTATTCATTGGAGCCTGCGGAAAATCAGCACAATTACCGCTTTATACTTGGTTGCCTGACGCCATGGCTGGACCAACTCCAGTTTCTGCATTAATACACGCAGCTACAATGGTAACTGCTGGTATATTTATGATAACCCGAATGAATTTCTTATTTGATTTAACTCCACAAGTTCAAAATATCATTGCCATTGTGGGCGCTGCGACTGCCTTAGTGGCTGCGTCAATTGGTTTATTGCAAAACGACATCAAAAAAGTATTGGCCTATTCAACTGTTTCTCAGTTAGGATTAATGTTCTTGGCCTTAGGATTAGGAGCTTATACCGTAGCTGTTTTCCATGTTATTACACATGCCTTCTTTAAAGCTTGTTTATTTCTTGGTTCAGGATCGGTTATTCACGGATTGCATGGCGAACAAGACATGCGTAAAATGGGTGGTTTGCGCAAAGCGATGCCAATTACATTCTGGACGATGATGATTGCTACTTTAGCCATTGCGGGAATATTTCCATTTGCCGGTTTCTGGTCGAAAGATGAAATTTTAATGGTTGCTTTCGAGCAGAATAAAGTATTGTGGATTGTGGCTTCAATAGCATCAATCATGACCGCGTTCTATATGTTTAGATTGATGTACTTAACTTTCTTTAAAGAATTCCGTGGAACCGAAGAACAGAAACAACATTTGCATGAAAGTCCTAGTTTAATTACAATTCCTTTAGTGCTCTTAGCGGTTTTAGCTGCCATTGGAGGTGCCCTAAATTTACCAGGAAGCAATTGGTTAAATCATTTTTTAGAGCCAGTATTAAACGCACAACATGAAGAACACCATTTGGGAACTCAAGAATATATGTTGATGGGAATTGCTTTAATTGGCGCTTTACTTGCTATTATTTGGGCTTATTCAAAATATATTAAACAAGCTTTTGTTCCTAAAGAAGATGCTCAAATTGTTGGTTTAAATAAAGCCATTTACAACAAATATTATGTTGACGAATTTTATACTTTACTTATAGTAAGACCTTTAAATAGTTTATCTAATTTCTTTAGAACCACATTAGAACCCGCTCTAGGAAAAGTAGTTTTTAGTTTTGGAACAGTTGCCAATGGCATTGCAAATCAAGGAAAAAATATACAAACCGGAAGTATTGGATTGTATTTGTTCGCATTTGTAATTGGCGTGCTCGGCATTATAACTTATTTATTTATAGCTCAATAATCTTTACATAATGAATGTAACTTCTATATTAATTTTATTGCTGATTGGTGCTCTTGTCACCTATTTTTCTGGCGACAAATTGGCTCCTAAAATGGCACTTTTGTTTAGTTTGGGAACACTTGGAATGGCACTATACCTTCTAAATCTATACACTCAAGGAGAAAGTATTAGCTTCACAGCGAATTGGATTGAAATTCCAAAAATTGCATTAGCTTTTAAAGCCGATGGTTTATCAATGGCAATGGTATTATTAACTAGTGCGTTAACCCCTTTAATTATTTTTTCCTCTTTTGGAAACTCGTTTGCCAATGCTAAAAGCTTTTACGCTTTGGTGCTTTTCATGGCATTTGCAATGACGGGGACTTTCTTAGCCTCAGATGGGTTATTGTATTATGTGTTCTGGGAGTTGGCTTTAATTCCGATTTACTTTATTGCCCTAATTTGGGGTAACGGTGATGCCGAAGAACGCAAAAAAGCAGTGGTAAAGTTCTTTATTTACACCTTAGCAGGTTCGCTTTTTATGTTAATTGCTTTTGCTTATTTATACAATAAAGCAAATAGCTTCCTACTTGAAGATTTATACAAACTGGATTTATCAGCAACAGAACAATGCTATATTTTCTTTGCTTTCTTTTTGGCTTATGCCATCAAAATACCTATTATCCCTTTCCATACATGGCAAGCAAAAGTATACCAAAAAGCACCAACAGTTGGAACAATGCTACTTTCAGGTATTATGCTTAAAATGGGATTGTATAGTGTCATTCGTTGGCAATTACCAATTGCACCCTTAGCAGCAAAAATGTATATGCCGCTTCTTATCGGATTGAGTATCGCTGGAGTAATTTATGGTTCAATTGTAGCCCTACGTCAAAAAGATTTGAAAAAATTATTGGCCTATTCTTCATTAGCACACGTTGGATTAATCGCTGCAGGATGCTATACTTTAACGCTTGATGGTTTAAGTGGTGCCGTTTCACAAATGATTGCTCATGGTTTTGTTATTGTTGGATTATTCTTTGCTAGTGAAATTATTTACAGAAGATTCGAAACACGAACCATTTCAGAAATGGGCGGAATTCGTTCTCAAACTCCAAAGTTTACTTCTATGTTTATGATTCTAGTCCTAGCATCTGTTGCTTTACCGGGAACCTTTAACTTTGTAGGTGAATTTACAGTATTGTATAGTTTAAGTCAAATCAATATTTGGTTTGTGTTATTAGGCGGAACAACAATTATTTTGGGAGCGTATTACATGTTAAAAATGTTCCAAAATACAATGTTGGGTGAAACTAATTCAAAAGTATTTGCTGATGTAACTACCAACGAAACTATACTACTGGTTGTAATTATTAGTTTTTTATTATTCTTTGGATTGTATCCAAAACCGCTAGTAGATTTGGTTACACCGAGTTTAAATGAAATTTTAGAAACAATAAATAGATAATTAGAATTAAGGAATGAGGATTTGGGATTAACACCTAACAAACTGCTTCCTTTAAAAAATAAAATAAAATAGAGATTTAGTTTCATGGACCTTAAATCCCAAATTCTAAATCTCAAATCCTAAATAAAAAAAATGAATACATTAATTGCCGTATCGGGTTTAGGTGTTTTTTGCCTTATTGCTGAAATATTTAACTTAAGGAAACTATTGGTTCCAGTAGCAGTTCTTGGTCTTTTAGCTACACTTGGACTTACTATTTCAGAGTTTAATACACCTGGATCCTTCTACAACAATATGATTGTTGTCAATAAATTTTCAGTTGCTTTTTCAAGTCTATTCATCATATTAACTATCTTTTTAGTGGCATTGAGTGGTGAGTTCTATAAAGAACATCCAACTAAAATTTCTGATTTTATTGCAATTAAAATTTTCCTTTTAGCAGGCGCTGTTGCCATGGTTTCGTTTGGTAATTTAGCTATGTTCTTCCTAGGAATTGAAGTCTTATCCATTTCATTATACATTTTAGCAGCTAGCCGAAGATTAGACCTAAAAAGTAATGAGGCTGGAATGAAATATTTTCTAATGGGATCTTTTGCCTCTGGTTTTATTCTATTTGGAATCTGCTTAGTATATGGTGCTACGGGTTACTTTGATATGGCAGAAATACATGAATTATCACAAGGTATTGGTTTGCCTATTTGGTTTCCGATAGGTATCGCATTAATCGTTATAGGGATGTTATTTAAGATTGCGGCAGCACCCTTTCATTTTTGGGCACCCGACGTTTATGAAGGTTCCCCATCAATGACAACCGCTACAATGAGTACATTGGCCAAAGTGGTTGCAATGGCAACCTTATATAAATTATTGAGTGGATTAACCACCTTATCACCAAAAGTAGAAATATTGATTGTGATCATTTCTATTCTTTCAATGACCGTTGGGAATATTATGGCTTTACGTCAAAACAATGTAAAACGAATGTTGGCTTTTTCTGGAATTTCTCATGCTGGATTTATGCTAATGGCTTTACTGAGTATGTCAACTGCTGCTTCAACTTTATTATATTATACCACTGCTTATGCACTTGCCGGAATAGCATCATTTGCTGTAATTATATATGTTACAAAAGACAAAGACAACGAAGATATTTTTAACTTTAACGGTCTTGGAAAATCGAATCCGTTATTAGCAGCCCTACTTACTGCTTCCCTCCTTTCGATGGCTGGAATTCCAATTTTCTCAGGATTCTTTGCCAAATTCATATTGTTTACACAAACCATAAAATCAGGCTATCTAATTGTGGTTCTTGCGGCTGTAATTAACTCAATCATCAGTGTGGGTTACTATTTCAAAATAATTTTAGCTATGTATACTAAAGAAGGATCAGAAAATAAAAAAGCAGTTCCTTTTACCTATATCGCTGTAGCTGTTATCGCCATTTTACTTAATATTATTATTGGAATTTATCCGTCATGGGTAACGACGCTTTTAAACTAAAAAGAAGCGTTTTAAAATAATCTCAACAAACCATCAGGAGAAATTTTGATGGTTTTTTATAGTGCAAACATTTCAAAATATTCTGTTAATCTCAAGTATCAAATACTATTAATAAATTACTTTTGCACTCTAAAAAAGTACTGCCATCAAAATGAACTTCACTACTATTCCCAACACCAATTTAAACGTTAGTAAAATCTGCCTAGGCACAATGACGTTTGGAGAACAAAACTCTGAAAATGATGCGCATTCCCAATTGGATTATAGTATTGAAAAAGGAATCAATTTTATTGACACTGCCGAAATGTATCCGATTGCCGCGCGTGAAGCTACACTTGGACTAACGGAAAAATATATTGGAACCTGGTTGAAAAAAACAGGAAAAAGAGAACATTTAGTACTTGCAACAAAAATTGCTGGCCCAAATAGAGGCATGGGGTATATCAGAAATCCGTTAGATTTTTCAAAGAAGAATATTCATGAAGCTGTTGAAAATAGTTTGAAAAATCTTCAGACAGATTATATCGATTTGTATCAAATGCATTGGCCAGAAAGAGTAATGAATATGTTTGGTCAACGCGGCGTCACGAAAATTGACACCCAATGGCAAGAAAATTTCTTCGAAGTTTTGAGCATTTATGATGGTTTAATTAAAGAAGGTAAAATCAATCACATTGGTGTTTCTAACGAAAATCCGTATGGTGTAATGAAATTTATCAGCGAAAGCGAAAAACACAATCTCCCTCGAATTGTTACCATTCAAAATCCATTTTCGTTATTGAATCGTTTGTATGAAGTGGGACTTTCTGAAATTGGAATGCGCGAAAATGTAGGGCTACTAGCTTATTCACCCTTAGCATTTAGTTTCCTTACCGGGAAACACCTCAATGGCACTTTACCAAACTCTCGTTTGGGATTATTTCCACAATTTACACGATACGCAAATGACAACTGCTACAAAGCAACTAAGCTATATAAGGAATTAGCAGAAGCACATGGGTTGAGTATAACCCAAATGGCTTTGGCATTTGTAAACCAACAAGATTTTGTAACAGCCACCATCGTTGGAGCAACAAGTTTAGAGCAACTTCAAGAAAATGTTGCAGCATTTGAAACCGTTTTATCTCCAGAAATTATTTCAGAAATTAATAGAATTCAAGAATTGATTCCCAATCCTGCACCATAATTATTCCACAATTAGTTTCGACTGATATTGATTTCCAATTAAATCTTCTACAGCAATCAAATACATTCCACTTGATAAAGAAGTAATATTTACAGAAGGAGTAGTATTGTTTTCAACTGCTTTTGTCAAAACTAACTTTCCGGTTAAATCATAAATATTCACGCTAAAAAGTGTTGTTTCAGAGGTGTTTTTAATAAATATTTCGGTCTTCGCCGGATTTGGATAAAAGCTTAAGCCACTTTTGTTAAAGTCATTAATGCCTAAGGAAGTATCTACTACTTTTGAAATCGTACTACCATTTGTAATGTATAATTCACCAGCAACATCTTCACCAAAAGAGGTAATAACGCCCGGATTATCAACCGTCCAAGTTATAACACCAGCAGAATCTACAAGACCAATTTCACCCGTACAATAATCTCCAAAAACATATTTATTCGCAAAATTTGGATACATATTACCTGTATAAAAATACCCTCCAGTAATAGAACATCTATTATTAGAGCCATAAGCATAATCGGTATAAGGAGCAACTGTATTTGAAAACGCTTGACAACCAGTACTATTGTAAACGGCAGTCCCTTCATAACAACGCCATCCAAAGTTTAACCCCGTATTCGGCATGGGAAAAGATACTTTGTTTATTTCCTCTCGATTACTTTGACCAACATCTGCAATCCACAAATCACCATTAAGTCTGTTGAAAGAATATTTCCATGGATTACGCAAACCAATTGCCCAAATTTCTCTAAGACCCGCAGTGGTTGCATAAGGATTACTTGCAGGGATTCCATAATTTAATGACCCAAAAGTAGTGTCAACATCTATCCTCAACATTTTACCTAAAAATACGCGACTAGGAAACGAGGCATCAACGGTTAGGTTTTGAGAATATCCTTGCGGATCGCCACCACTTCCGCCATCACCCAATCCTATATACAATAATCCATCAGAACCAAATGCCAAACTTCCTCCGTTATGATTATTATAAGGTTGATCTATAGTCATTAATATTGTCGCTGTAGTATTGGCAATATTTGGGTTGGCAGAAACAGAATATTTAGCAATAACTGTGTCTCCTGCAGTATTAGTATAATTGATGAAAAACACGCCATTTGTTGCGTAATTGGGATGAAAAGCCAAACCAAGTAAACCTTGTTCATTTGAACTACTTAAACCGGTTATTGTTAAAAAAGGGGTAGTATTTACAGTTCCATTTGAATTTAATATTCTGATGGCTCCTGTTTTTTGAACGACAAAAAGTCGAGCATCTGCAGGTGGATGTACTATCGCCACTGCATTAGAAAACCCTGAAGCAAATGCCTGTATGGCAACAGTTTGAGCTGAAATCGATACAGCAAATAATGTTACTGCAAAAAGTAATAATTTTTTCATAATCTATCTTTTTTTTGTAAAGTTAAAAAGAAAACTATACCGTTTGACGTGTTGTCAAAAAAAAACGCAATCGGTTAGGATTGCGTTTCTGCTACTATAAGTTACCTATGATTTTATCCTTAGGATATTTGACTTTATAACTGATTCGGATCTTCTTGGTTTCACTTGGTGATAACTTTAAATCCCATGAGAGGATTCCTGTTTCCTTATTTTCTTTAGCATTACTACTTTCTAACAATACAATTTCAACTTCTTTGTCTGTACTCAATGGATATTGGTCTTTTAACAGCACACTTGCGGCCTCTTTTTTGTTATTTCTAACCGAAATGTCATAAGTAAAGGTTTGTTCTTTTTTAGAAGATAAAAAACGGGTTCCTGATTTATCCACCACTTTCTCTCGCTTAATGGAAATCTTTTTATCTCTTCCCATACTCAAATTCAAAGTATCTGAAGTCTGATTTGGATTAATCATCGTTTTACCCACATACAATCCTTCAAAGATGATATTGGCCTCGCCAGGTAATAAATTATACTTAGAATACTCCTTGATTTCAGCCAAAAGAAACGCTTCTTTTTCTACTCTTGGTGCAGCATAATATTTATAGCTTGCTGGCAATTTGATTTCTTTTAACGCTACGCTGTGTGGTTTATTATTAGATAAAATATCATACGGAATGTCAATATCAAAGGAAACATTGAGCTGATTTTCGATTATAGTTGTATATTGAGAAATAGAAGATTTGTCCTTTCTTGCGTAACCTTGAACAACAACTTCATCATGTGTGACGGCTGGTGCTTTACCTTGTAGTTTATTCTCATATACATTCCCTCTATAATAATTAAAATCTTTCGCTTCTTCTTCTTGATACCTCAAAAACCAAGAAGGCAATAAAGGTGCTTGATTGTTTTGATTTGGATTACCTGACGATAGTGTTAAAGTTACTTTTTTCCAATCAATGCCGGTACTTTGAACCACTTGGGCTTTGTAAAGCATATTAATTGGCGTAGTAATATTCTCGGCACGCAAATCATAAAATGGTGTCCATGAAGCATTATTCGTAATATAATTGATATCCAAATTTACTATGCCCGCAATTTCATTCATGACTTGAATAATCAGTTTTCCTTTGGAGGTTTTATCTTCATTTTGGGTATTGATTTCAAGTTTTTCGTTTAGGCTAATAAATTTCTTGTTTAGCTTAGCTTCTTTTTCTTGTAAAACAACCACTGCAGTATCAAGTTCAGTTCGCTTTGATTTATAAAAATCGACCAACTTCATTAATTCGGTTACATTTAAACCGGTATTAGCACCGCTAACGTTTTGATTGGCATCTAAAAGCGCGATGGTTTGTTGACTCGAATAAATATCAATCTGGACCTTCTTAATTTCTTTTTGTGTCCACGAAATACTATCGCGCACTTTTTTAATTAACGGATTGGTTTCATCAATTTCATATTCTGAGATGTAATTTTGGGTAAACTGCACCGATAAAACCGTCACCGAACTTGGCGCACCAATTTGCACGGTACTTTCATTGAGATAATCAGCGACATTTTTTATCACAATTTCACTCGTTCCCACAGGAAGAGTTACAGTAGTAGTTTGAGATAATTCGGCAGCATTGAAATAAACGGTCGCTGCTTTTACTTTAGCAGTAGTGAAAATTGGCTTTTGTGCCATTAACATCGCAGAAGCCAAAACTAGAACAGTAAAAAGAACTTTTTTCATTTGTTATAAATTAAGGTGTGTGTTTGTATAGATATAATTTAAGATAAAATGGTTGGAAACAAAATTAAAATTTTACCAAAAAATTAAAATTCAAATTCTTCGATCGGGTTGTCTTCTGTTTTTGTAGGGGTTTCTTGTAACTTCATATATGATTTAGCCCGACCTGAAATGAATAATGGAAAATTTCCTATTGTATCGTTTGCTACCAAAATAGAGCGTCTGAACATTAGGTTGGTCAAGAATTTTTCTGTTTGTTTTGAAGCAGGTTTTAATTTGTTGGTCGCATCAAATTTGGTCATAAACCCTTTTGGATTCGGAATAATAGTGGCCAAAAACAAGCACTGATTTACATTCAAATCACTTGGCCGCTTTTGAAAATAAAATTCAGCTGCTTCGGCAATTCCGTATACATTTGGTCCCCATTCAATAACATTAAAATAAACCTCAAGCATGCGCTCTTTAGTGCTGATGCGGTTGTTTTCTATGATGTAAACCAATAAAATTTCTTCTAGTTTTCGAGATAAGGTTTTCTCACGCGTCAGGAAAACATTCTTCACTAGTTGCATGCTAATAGTGCTAGCGCCACGAGCAAATTTTTTGGTTCGGATGTTTTTAGAAATCGATTCTTTAAATGCCTCGTTAATAAATCCGCGGTGTGTCATAAATGATGGGTCTTCGCTAGTCAAAACACATTTTTGCAAATAAGGCGACATCTCACTTAAAGGTGTGTAATTAGGATTTGGGGAACCAACTACTATCGGTCGTTGCAAGACACCTTTATCAATCGCACGATAAGTAAACTCCCCGTTGATTTTGTTCAAGTCGGCTTCTCCGTATTTGGTAATTTTTAATCCCTCAGATTTTAGTTTGCTATCAAAAACCACATTGTTCGGCTTGTGATTATTGTATTCAAAAGTAAGCGCATAACTAAAATTTCCATTGGCCTGCATGCCTTCAAAATGCCGAAATAATCCAGTTGGTAAAGACGAAATAAAATCTTGGGCTTTCATTTTTGGAATCTTCAATTTAAGTGCATAAACTTTGTCTTTGTCATGGGTATACGAAATTGAAGGTTGGCATTTAATCTGATTTAACTGGATTGTTGAAGTACTGTCTAAGGCTATAAATCGAGATCCGACAATCCAATGATAATCAAATCGAGCGTTTTTAATAATAACATCTTTACCTGCAATTTTCGGATTATTAACGATCAAATCCTGTATAGAAGAATAACCATCAAGATGCAGTTCGCCGCGATTCATTGCAAGATTATCTAGGTTAAAGTGAATCGATTTAAATCTGGTTTTTAGATTGAATTTTTTATCTAGATACGGAATTATAATCGTGTCATTTTGTGCATTGGCAAAGGTTAGCGCTGCTTTTCGATCTCGAGGATCCGCAAATCCGTTGATGTTCCATTGTTGCGAAAATTGATCTGAAGTTACTTGAATTGTAGTTTTGAGTTTTTTATCGGCTAAAGCCAATTCATTAAAATCGAACACTACTTTATTCCCGTTGTCATTTATTTTAAAGGCAAAACCTTTGACTTGCATGTCCGTTGGAACCAAATTGAGCAATCGGGACGTAATACGGTTTAAAAACTTCGCGTAATTAACTTCTGGATTGTCTTTTTTGTCTTTTTTGGAACGAAGAAATGCTTCGTAATTACTGCCTTTATTAGTTTTAACCAACTGAATAAATCCTTTATTGATTTCTAATTTTCCTAACTGAATATCTCCTACTAGCAGTTTCCAAAAGTTAACACTGGTTTTCAATTCATCTATTCGAACCAAAGTATCTGCTTGATTTGGAACCAACGTAATGTGTTGAAATTCTAAATTAGTCAATCCCTTAAATTCGGCTTTTTGTACAGCTAGATGGCATTGGTAATCCCTCATGAATTGCCCGTCAACGCGATGAATAACTGCATTCAAAAGGGTATTTCTGAAACTAAAAAGCAGCAACATTCCGATCAGCAGCAAAATACCAAGTACTTTGAGGAGCACAATTCCTTTTTGCTTTCTATTTTTCATCTTATTTTTCGTTTTCTACAACCAATCCAACACCAATCACATTAGGAAGAAATGGTCCTTTAAAAGTATGGGAAACCGAAATTTTATAGTTTCCTCTTTGAAGTTTTGTTCTAGCTTTTATTTTATAATTCAAATCACAAACATCTCCGGAGCAATCACCAAGCTGTTCCCCGGAATCGTCAGCAATTTTTAAATCAATGTGCAGTTCTTCTGTCTTTCCATTAGGATTTTCTATGGAAATAGTTAAAGGAATACTAGCAAACTGGTAACCATACACATGGCTAAACTGAAAAATGACAGCATAGTATTGGGCCTCATTTTCGATAGTAAATTCATAAACTTTCTGGTCTGAAGACTGCCAGCGTTGGTCTTCTGGCAAAACATCAAATCTACGAAAATGAACATCAGAACAGGAAATTAAAAGCGAATAGATAAAAAAAACAAATAGAAATTTTGTTTTCATAAATAGTTGATTTACTTATATAAAACGTTTTTCTTTAGCTTTTATTGTCCTCAAAAAAGTTATCCAAACAACTGTTCTACCACTTCTTCAATTTTGGAGACTAAAACAACTTTGATTTCGGGAAATTTTGTTGTGATTTTGTTGTATTTAGATACAAATATCGTCGAAAACCCTAACTTTTCTGCTTCCTGAATACGTTGCTCAACGCGGTTCACCGGACGAATTTCGCCCGAAAGACCAACTTCACCTGCAAAACAAACATCTTTACCCACAGCAATATCTTCGTTTGAAGATAAAATTGAAGCCACTACGGCCAAATCAATTGCGGGATCGTCAACTGAAATTCCGCCTGTAACGTTCAAAAAAACATCTTTAGTGCCAAGTCGAAAACCGGCACGCTTTTCTAAAACAGCCAAAATCATGTTCAGCCTTTTGGCATTGTAACCGGTCGTGCTTCGCTGCGGAGTTCCATAAACTGCTGTCGAAACCAATGCTTGAATTTCAATCATTAAGGGTCGCATTCCTTCTAAAGTTGAGGCAATAGCGGTTCCCGAAAGTTCATCTTCTCGGTGAGAAATCAATATTTCAGAAGGATTAGAAACTTCACGCAAGCCTGCACCTTGCATTTCATAAATTCCTATTTCAGCTGTAGAACCAAAACGATTTTTGAGTGAACGCAGAATTCGGTATACATGATTTCTATCGCCTTCGAACTGCAAAACGGTATCGACCATGTGTTCCAAAATTTTGGGCCCGGCGATGTTGCCGTCTTTAGTAATGTGACCAATCAGAATCACTGGAATGTTAGTTTCCTTAGCAAATTTTATGAGTTCGGCCGTAGTTTCTCTGATTTGAGAAATACTTCCAGCTGTAGATTCTATATAATCTGTGTGTAAGGTTTGAATCGAATCAATAATGACAATGTCAGGTTCGGTTTCAGCTATATGTCGAAAGATATTTTGGGTTTTGGTTTCGGTTAAAATATAGCAATTATCACCATTCGGGTTGATGCGCTCTGCTCGCATTTTAATTTGTTTCTGGCTTTCTTCGCCTGAAACATATAATGTTTTATAGGGTAATTTTAAAGAAATTTGCAATAGCAAAGTGCTCTTTCCTATTCCCGGTTCACCACCTAAAAGGATTAACGAACCTGGAACGATTCCGCCACCAAGTACGCGATTTAATTCGCCATCAGCCGTATCCATTCGGACTTCTAGCGTAGCATCAATTTCCTTTATTCTTAAGGGTTTAGAAACTCTTTTGGAGTCGGTATTAGAAGGCTTCCAGCTTGATTTTTCTTCTTTTTGAATGATTTCTTCTGCAATCGTATTCCATTCTTTGCATGAATTGCATTGACCTTGCCATTTGGCATATTGGGCACCGCAATTTTGACAAAAAAAAGTCGTTTTAACTTTAGACATTATTACTGCTTTTTCTCTTCGGTTGGAGTATCAGTTGCTGGAGCATCTGTTGGTGGAACTTCTGTTGGAACATCTGCTGCAGGTGTTTCTTCTACTGCTGGTTCCTCTTTTCCTTTTTTCCCTTTCTTGGGTAGTGATTTTTTCAATTCATCAGCCCTTTCAATCATCATGTCTTTGGTCAAATCCCCAATTTCTTCGCGTTGAAAAGCACTTAAATAAGATTTAACCGCTCTCGCATTATCTCCTTTTTTTTCATACATCTGTGCTAATTCGTAATCAGCAAGCATTGCTTTTGGATAATTTTTTCGGGCTAATTGCGACAATTTATCAAACTCATCATAAGCTTTATTTTTTAAAATTGCTGCTTCAATGGCTTTAAAATCATTCAACCGAATAGGCAATTTTAAGGCAAACGACTTATCGATAACATCATATTTTTTGACTAAATAATCAACATAACCTGAAGTTAATGTTGCTATTTTTTCGGTAAACTCTACAGTTGAAATAGGTTGATACACCGAGAATATTTGATACAAAGCACTCGGAATCGAGTTTAACACTAACGAATAATGCGAGGCTCCTTTAAAATCATCAAATCGGTAATTAAGTGTTTCTTTATTAATTTTACTAGCTACTTCATCTAAAGCAATAATCCGATTCCGCATTTTCTTTACATCACCATCGGCAGAAGCATGATAATAAAAAATTGGCTTTTCTATGACTCCCAATCGTTCCGGAATATACTCTTCCATTCCGGTTGAAAGTTCTGGACTCATGCAGATGTAAGCATCAAAAACCGGGTTGTCTTTATAGAGATAAAAGTTGGCAAATGCTGCGGTGATGTCTAAACCTGCTATCATTTTAAACGGAGCAGTTCGGTATTTTTTTTGAATATAAGGCAGCAATTCCATTCCGATAAACTCAAAGAATTTTTCTCCTTTTTCGGATGGTAGACCCGTAGTTTCATCCACCATACAATCGGTTTCTCGTTCGTTGTTTTTGTTTTGACTGATCCCTACAATAATTACTTCTGGTAAGTCATCCCAATAGTAACCATAGCTTAAAGAACCCTGAAATGGATCAAATAGAAAATCACCGTCCAATAATAGTAAAACCGGAAACTTTTGGTTTGGATTTTTGTCATAAGATGGTGGCAAACCTATTATAATTTCTCGATCTTCATTTAATTTGTTAGACGAAATCGTATCCGTAATTTTATGATTTTGAGAAAAAACAGTGGTAGAACAACTAAATATTAAAAACAAAAGGAGTTTTTTCATGACTATTGGATTAGTTTAAAAAGCACAATTGACAAAACGATTAGCAAGATAACAAAATTATCAATGTGCAGAAATTTAATCCTTTAAAACACGCTACTTTTTAATTGAATCATGGCTTTGAGAAGGGATTCCGTTGTTCCATAAAGTCAGGATGTCAGTGGCAACGGCAGCACCACTTCCGGCCGCAATAGCTAACTGACTGCGCCATCCCGCAAGAGTTCCAACTACATAAATTCCGTCAGCAACTTTATGGTCATCATTTTTTAATTGAATGCGTTGTTTTTCTATCAATGCTTTTTGATGCGGCTCAACATACTCCATCAATCCTTCTATTTGAAAAGTGTTTGAATAACCAACTGCTACTACAATACTCTTTGTTGGATAGGAATCTTTATTTGTTACCACGATGAAATTTGGATATTCCCCGATAACTTTGATCACTTTTTCGGCCTGTATTTGAATCACGTGTGGATATAATTCTTGCAAATGTTCCTTGCTTTCTGTAAGCAATTCCGAACCTAATTTTCCGGCAGGAACGCCGTAAGCATTATAAAATATAGCTTCCTGAAGTGATGATGTTTTTTGATGCGTAATGATTCCGATTTTTTTATCAACAGCAAATGCCTTTTTATGAGCCGAACCGAGAACCAAAGCACATGACATTCCAGAAACACCGCCACCAATTAGTAAAACATCAAACATGACCTTAGTTTTTTAGCTTTTCTTCAATTTTTTTTGACATTCTAAAAATCAAAAGGATAAGAATGGCACACATTGATGCAGCAATTCCAATTAAAGCAGCCATACTGTTGCCTTCAAATGGCTTGTTAAAATCTATTAAGGTTAAATTAAAAAGTACCAACCCAAAAGCAATAAAAATCAATATTGAAGTGAAAATTTTCATGTAATTAATTTAGACCACAAAAATACTAAAATTTGATGTTATACAAATAGTCCTTTAACATTAGTAGCAAATAATTTAACAGCGATGGCCAAAAGTACCACGCCAAAAACTTTTCTGATGATACTTAAGCCGTTAACTCCTAGAAATTTTTCAATTTTAGCTGAGGCTTTCAGCACTAAATAAACGAGGACAATATTCAAAAGTATCGCAACAATAATATTTACAGATTGGAATTCGGCCCTCAGCGATAGCAATGTGGTCATGGTTCCCGCGCCAGCAACTAGTGGAAAAGCAATGGGAACAATAGAAGCAGAAGTTGCCTGTTCGTCTTTATATAATCGGATTCCGAGTATCATTTCTAAAGCCAAAAAGAAAAGCACAAATGAACCTGCCACCGCAAACGAATTGGCATCAATTCCAATCAACTTTAGTATTTCTTCACCTACAAAAAGGAATGCAATCATAATTCCGGCCGAAACTAAAGACGCTTTCCCTGACTGAATATGACCAAACTTAGCGCGCAAACCAACAATCACAGGAATACTTCCAATGATATCAATCACAGCAAAAAGGACCATTGTTGCTGTTGCAATTTCTCTGTAATCAAAATTCATTACTTAAATTTTTTACAAAATTAGCTTTTTAATCGTTTGTAAAGGCTTTTGAATTTACCTTTGCACTTGTAAATTATACAATCATCATGTTTCAATTAGGCAAAACCATAGTTTCTGAAGATATTCTCGAAAAAGATTTTGTTTGCAATCTTTCTGCATGTCACGGCGCTTGCTGCGTAGATGGTGATGCTGGTGCGCCTTTAACCAAAGAAGAAACTAAAATTCTGGAAGAAATTTATCCGAAAGTGAAACCCTTTTTAAGAAAAGAAGGAATTGAAGCTATCGAAAGATTGGGAACTTGGGTTGTGGGTACGGATCAAGATTTAGAAACGCCGTTAATTGATAATAAAGATTGCGCTTATGTGATTTTTGATGGAAAAACAGCGCTTTGCGGCATTGAACAAGCCTACAATCAAGGAATTATAAATTGGAAAAAACCAGTTTCTTGTCATTTATATCCGATTCGAGTGAAAGATTTTACCGAATTTGCAGCAGTAAACTATGATCGTTGGGATATTTGCAATCCAGCGTGCTCTTTGGGAAAAGAGCTAGAAGTTCCAGTTTATAAATTTGTGAAAGAAGCATTAATACGACGGTTTGGTGAAGCATGGTATGCCGAATTAGAGAAGGTAGCAGAAGATTTAAAAAAAGAGAAATAAAAAAAGCCCCAATAAATTGGGACTTTGTGGAGAATACCGGAGTCGAACCGGTTACCTTCCCGATTACCATCGGGACGCACTAATTATTGTTATCTATTAACTTTTCAATGTAAATTCTGCTTTTCATTTTCTTAATTTGCATTTCTCGCTGATAAGCTTCACTTCTAGACGCAAATGATTCAGAGTATTTTAACTCCCAATCTTTAGCCATCTTGGTATACTTGCTTCTGCTATTCAAATGATCATCAATTCTCTGTTGAATATTTTGGCAAGAACCAACATAATATTTTTCCGCAGATTTTGAATATATAATGTAAATGTAAAACATAGCTTAAATAAAAAGCCCCAATAAATTGGGACTTTGTGGAGAATACCGGAGTCGAACCGGTTACCTCTTGCCTGCCAGGCAAGCGCTCTAGCCAAATGAGCTAATCCCCCAACTATCGGACAAATATATAATTTTATAGAAACAAAAGACAATTAAGAGCAATATTTTTAAGAATTCTTATATTTACAACAAATTAAATAGCATGAGCAACATTAGAATCACCAAACAATTTTCTTTCGAAACCGGACACGCGCTTTATGGCTATGATGGCAAATGCAAAAATGTTCACGGTCATAGTTATAAACTTTCGGTAACCGTTATCGGAAAGCCAATAACCGATAACTCCAATGTGAAATTT
>JBBRET010000045.1:0-22021 GCA_038202695.1 Flavobacteriales bacterium | reverse complement strand
TAAACTCCTTTAGATAAACCGCTTACATTAATACTTGTTTCATTTGAACTAGATGCTTGCTTAGTAACAATTTGACCTAACGCGTTATAAACTAAAATATTTTCAATAGCTGTATCGCTTGAAAGATATACAATTTCGTTAGCTGGATTTGGATACATTTTTAAAGATGCTCTAACAAATTGATCAACGTCTAAAACCGTATTTTTGTGTAAATAAAGATTATCATAATAAACTGTTCCTAAATTTGATGTGATAACAAATTGTGCAAAATCACTGACACTAGGACAAGCATTTCCTGGAGGTGTATTAATACAATTGAAAGTTGGAGTAGAAAAAGGGATGTCAATTGAAATCCAAGTACCTTCTGAACCACTAGTTAACACGTTAGCGTTAGTAGCAGTATATTCATATGCATTAGTTTCGCCACCAGTACCATTCCAGTTAGAGAATTTAAAACTAAAAACTTTATCTTGAGTCACTGTAGGTGTCCAAATATCAATGTGAAAACGAGTAAAGCCTGCAGCATCAAATCTACCTGCTAAAAACCCAATTCCTTCGCAACCTAAACCTGTAATCTTGTTTGTGTCATTTCCAGCCACTTGTATAAGTGTTGTATTTCCAGGACACCAAGAAGTATTGTAAGTGTTGTCATCATTTGGTCCTCCACTAGCATATCCAATTACACCAATCGGAGCATAAGCATTACTGAAAATAGATTTTACATCAGCAGCAGGTCTGTTTGGTGGTGTAGGAGCTGCGGTTGTTGGCATAAGCTCAGCTACAATAGGGGTTGCTTCACTAGTAATGTTATCAACATACAACGTAAAATTTCCTGGTGGATTTACAAAACCTGAATTGTTTGCATTCCAGTTAGGAAACAAAACTAGGTTTCCATAACTACCATCTGCAGTAGCTGTCCCGTCAAGTCCTTGCGTAAAAGTGAATGTTAAAGTCTGCCAAGCATTTGGTGTGGTGTAACTTTGTGAAGCTCCAGAGTTTGGTGCTCCTGTACCGCCTTCAACTTTAGCCAACATAGTAAATGCTACTGTAGAGTAAACATCAATTTTCACAGTTTTGTCGGTAGTTAATTTTATTTTGTTTGCTAATTGAATGATTTCACAACCTTGATACACTTCACCAGTAGAGACACTAATCAAGTTTAAAGAATTCATTCTTGTACCTCCAGAAACTGGATCAGGCATTATTGATCCTGACAAACCTGCAAAAATATTCAAGTTGTAAGAAGATGGTGTTTCAAAGTCCTGCACGACAATTTGCTGTGCAAAACCTAGGTAGGAAGACAAAATTAATAACAGTAACGTAATTTTTTTCATGATAATTTGATTTTTAAGTTCCTCACAAAGATATTTCATATTTGATAAATTTGTTTTAGGTTTAACTATATAAAAACTATACAATTCAAAAACCGGTTAAATCCTTTTAAATAATAGCTATCAATTGGATTCAGTAGCAATATTACTGGCCTATTAAAGTTTAAAGTAACCTACTATGTTGTGGTAATGTTATGGTAAATTTAAGAAATTTATTTTACTGAAATATTAATCTTGCCAAATTAATAATAATTTGAGTAGATAATTATACTTACATTAAAAAAAGACTTAAATATTTAGTGAATTATAATATAGGAATTCATCTAAGTAGTGTCAATTGAAGACCTTCAATTACAAGAAACAAAAAAGGAATTGATTACCTTTGGGATCTGAAAAAAAACAAGCATGAAATCCTCTGAAATTGCTACACTAGAACCTAAAAAAAACATCCTTATTAAAGGAGCGCAAATTCATAACCTTAAAAACTTAGACGTTGTAATACCAAGAAATGAGTTTGTTGTTATTACTGGACTTTCAGGCTCAGGTAAGTCGAGTTTGGCTTTTGACACCTTGTACGCCGAAGGGCAAAGACGTTACGTAGAAAGTTTGTCTTCTTATGCAAGACAGTTTTTAGGTAGATTAGACAAACCAAAGGTAGAATATATTAAAGGAATTGCACCCGCAATTGCAATCGAACAAAAAGTAAATACCACTAACGCACGTTCAACTGTCGGCACATCAACCGAAATTTATGATTATCTAAAATTGCTTTTTGCCCGAATTGGGAAAACCTACTCTCCTATTTCTGGTAATGAAGTAAAAAAAGATACGGTAACAGATGTGATGGCTAAAATTAAAACGTTCGATTTAGATAGTAAATGGCTGCTTCTATCTCCTATTCACTTAGAAAAAGGAAGGGCTTTGGAAGACAAGCTAAAAGTACTTTTACAACAAGGATTTGCCCGTATTCTAGTTGATAATGAAATGGTTCGATTAGATGAAATTGACCAACATTCTCTAGATAATAAAGACATTCTTTTAATCATTGATCGAATTATAGTCAAAACTGAGGATGAATTCTATAATCGCTTAGCTGACGCAACGCAAACAGCTTTTTTTGAAGGTAAAGGAGTTTGTTATCTTCAAGAGTTGGAATCTAACAAACGTTTACTATTCAGTTCTAATTTTGAGTTAGACGGCATCACCTTTTTAGAACCTAACATCCATTTGTTTAGCTTTAACAATCCTTACGGTGCTTGTCCAACCTGTGAAGGCTATGGAAATATTATCGGAATTGATGAAGAATTAGTTATTCCAAATACAGCCCTTTCGGTATTTGAAAATGCTATTTTTCCGTGGCGTGGCGAAAGCATGAGTTGGTACCGAGACCAATTGGTAAATAATGCGTATAAGTTTGATTTTCCAATTCATAAACCTTATTTTGAACTTACAGAAGCGCAAAGAGATTTGGTTTGGAAAGGCAACAAATCATTTACGGGTCTGAATGATTTCTTCAAAGAATTAGAGGAGAAAAATTATAAAATCCAAAATCGTGTGATGCTTTCGCGCTATCGAGGTAAAACAAAATGTACGACTTGCAAAGGCAAACGTTTACGAACAGAAGCCAATTACATAACCGTTGGTGGAAAAACCATTTCGGAACTAGTCGACTTGCCAATCAAAAGATTAATTCCATTTTTTAACGACCTTATACTAACTGAATACGATCAAAAAGTTGCCAAACGTCTTTTAATTGAAATCAATAACCGACTAACTTTCTTAAGTAATGTCGGTTTGGACTATTTGACTTTAAACCGAAATTCAGCAACACTCTCAGGAGGAGAGTCACAACGAATCAACTTGGCAACTTCCTTAGGAAGTAGTTTAGTTGGTTCTATGTATATTTTGGACGAACCCAGTATTGGTTTACATCCAAAAGATACTGAACGGTTAATCAAAGTTTTGAAAAATCTACGTGATTTAGGCAACACCGTTATTGTGGTTGAACATGACGAGGACATCATGAAAGCAGCTGATAGAATTATTGATATTGGACCAGAGGCCGGAACTTTTGGTGGTGAATTGGTTGCTGAAGGTACGTTTGCTGAAATCCTAAAAGCGGATTCATTAACAGCTAAATACCTTAACGGCAAATTAGAAATTCCAGTTCCAAAAAAACGAAGAACTTCAAAGAATTATATTGAAATTATAGGAGCACGTGAAAACAATCTTCAAAATGTTACTGTAGCTTTTCCACTAGAAAGTTTGACCGTTATTACTGGAGTTTCTGGAAGTGGTAAAAGTACATTGGTAAAGAAAATTCTTTTTCCAGCGCTGCAAAAAAAACTAGAGGGAATTGGAGATAAAGCGGGACAGTTCTCAGAATTATCCGGAAGTTTTTCACACATAAGACATATTGAATACGTTGACCAAAATCCAATTGGAAGAAGTTCACGGTCTAACCCAGTTACTTATATTAAAGCTTACGATGATATTCGAGATTTGTATGCTAAAGAAAAATTATCAAAAGTTCGAGGCTACCAAGCCAAGCATTTCTCCTTCAATGTAGATGGCGGAAGGTGCGAAACTTGCAAAGGCGAAGGCTCCATAAATGTAGAAATGGTTTTTATGGCTGACGTTTCATTGCCTTGCGATACTTGTGGTGGAAAACGTTTCAAAAAAGAAGTATTAGAAGTAGCCTTTGAAGGCAAAAATATTGATAACATTTTAACAATGACTATTGATGATGCTATTGTATTTTTTGGTGAAAATAAGCAGACTAAAATTACTCAAAAGTTGCAACCATTGCAAGATGTTGGTTTGGGCTATGTTCAATTAGGACAGTCTTCTTCTACCCTTTCGGGAGGTGAAGCACAACGAATCAAGCTGGCTTCATTTTTAGTAAAAGGTGTGACTAAAGAAAAAGCGCTTTTCGTTTTTGACGAACCAACTACGGGTTTGCATTTTCATGACATCAAAAAACTATTGGCTTCTTTTGATGCATTAATTGAAAAAGGACATTCTATCATAGTTATTGAACACAACTTAGACTTGATAAAATGTGCCGATTGGATTGTGGATTTAGGTCCAGAAGGTGGCGAAAACGGTGGACAAATATTGGCTATTGGCACACCTGAGGAAATTGTAAAAAACAAAAAATCTATTACGGGTCACTATCTTAAGGATAAGTTATAACAAAATAAAAGTCCACTAATAATAAAACTAGTGGACTTTTTATCTATTTATAAAAGATTATTCTACAACAATCTTTTTAGTAATTCTTTTTGTAGCAGTTTGCAAAACAGCCAGATACATACCTTTAGATAAACTTTGTATTGAAACCACTTCAATTAAGTTTGCATTCTCAATTGTTTTGTTGAGTACAACCTTTCCTTGTAAATCTAATACCGAAAAAGTGTAGTTGGTCTCAGTTAACGTTCCTAAACTGATATTTAAAGTATCCTTTGCGGGACTTGGAAAAAAACTTACTTGATTTTCATTATCAAATTGATTGTTTCCTAAAGTTGATGAAGCTGCTACGGCATAATGCATTGTAGCACCAATTGCGGCTTTAGCTACTTTGTAATTATAAACTGGATCCATATTGATTAATAAATCGGTAACCTTATGACGATGCGGCGTTTCGTTAGTTTCAAAAAAGCCAGTTATAATTTCACCATTATCTTCAAATGACATGTAGTCAGAGGCATAAGCATAAGATAAAAAAGTATTCAAATCTGTATAAAGTTCAGTACAATTTATTAACTCTTGTGTTCTTTGATTGGATAAAGCATTATTTGAAGTCGGATTACCAGTATCTCTTTCACAAGTTATGGTATCATTTGTTAAACTTGCATCTCCTCCTACTTCGTCTAAGTTAAAAACAATTTTAATATCCATTTTTGGCGAAGTTCCATTGACAACCGTATTTACAAAATTTTGACTTCCTCTTAAACCATCTTCTTCACCACTAAAATTAATGAACTTAATAGAATATTCTGTTGGTATAGTTCTCAGTAATCGAGCAATTTCTAAAATGGCAACCGTTCCACTGCCGTTATCATTAGTTCCGGTTCCGGTGATCGAATCATAATGACCGCAAACAATGACATACGTGTTAGGATAAACAGTTCCTACTTTGGTAACAACTAAATTTTTACAAACTGCAGTTGAACCTTGATAGGTATATGAATACTCTTGTAGCTGCGATGCCGTATAACCATAACTTAAATATTCTGTTCGCAACCAATTTAACGTGTTGGTTAGTGCCGTTGTTCCTCTTCGTTTTATTCCAAGAGACTCAAATTCAGTTAAGTTAGAAGTAATATTACTTTGTAAACATTGGTCAACTACAGACGCATAATACGGAATGTAAACTTGACCAAATCCTTTAGTATAAAATAACAAAAATAAAAATGAAACTAGTAGGTATTTTTTCATTGTGATGATTAATAAAATAAAATTTGAAGCAAATATAATGAAAAATAATTCCATTAAATTAATGTCTGTATAATTTAAATCTATGAAATAATAGCACAAATAAAAATACAATTTATTGATATTCTATTAGTTAATTTTTATTAATCAAACCTTAAGAATTATTTTTGGCACAATGGCACATCATTTGAAATGGGCTAAACAACAAAGCGAATTTGTTCGAACAAGCTGAAAATCGAAAGAGTAAGCAAAAAACTCAAATAAACATGATTATGAAAAAAATTACACTTTTAGTAGCTAGCATTTTACTAGTTGGTAGTGCAGTGAACGCATCAGAAATAATCAGATATTCTGGTGAAGCAAACAGAACGAGATTCAGCTTTGACGAGCCAATCTCATTTACAGAACGAGGAATTGAGTTTTTCGTTTTTCCAAATGGAGAATTTGATTTTAATACCCGACCAGAAGACAGTCAAGGAGATTATTTTTATAAAACTGCTGGCAAAAGAGGAAGTACAATTCAAATGAGAAGCCCTATGAATTACGGCACTCGAATTGAACATGATAGCTTCGGTAGAGTTCGAAGAGTTGGAAACACTTTTATCAATTATGATAGTAGTGATCGAGTTAGCCGAATTGGAACTGTTTATATGAAATACAATAGAATAGCTCTTGCTCAAATTGGTGGAATGCGCATCGTGTATAATAGAAGAGGTGAAATTGTAGACACCATCGGACGTGTTAAGGGTTATAGCAACTCTGGATATGCATATAACTATAATAATGTTGATTGCAACTATACCGCTTCAAACTTTGATGATAGTGATTACTACTATTACAAACAAGATGGCACAAAAGCTAAAATTGACGACGATAGAGAGAAAAAATAAGGTTAAGTTAAATTGAGATTGATTGGTTAGGTTTTGATGAAAAAATCCCGCAAAGTTGAAAAACAATGCGGGATTTTTGATTCTATATAATTATCTAATTAATGACCACCACTAACTTTTTGATCAAAATTTATACCTTGACTTTTTAATATTCCACTCACTTTCCATGCATAAAAAGCTAAATAAATAAAACAAAATACTCCAACGATATAACTAGTATGTATGTTTGTCATATCTGCAATATAGCCTTGCAACCAACTTACAATTCCACCACCCATAATCATCATAATTAAAAAACTACTGCCTTGGCTTGTATGTTTTCCTAATCCGCTAATAGCTAAAGTAAAAATACATGGCCAAAGTGTACTACAAAACAATCCAACAGATGTAAAAGCATAAACACTAATCATTCCGTCTGTTGCCATTCCTGTTAACAATGCTATAATTCCTAAAATTGAAAAAATCAACAACATTCTAGCCGGATTTCCTTTACTTGCCATGTCAGCAGCAATTAATACTAGAATGATTAATCCGTATACGTAAAACGGTGTCAAGTCATGGTTCATAAATTTATTTACGCCAAGAAAAACTCCAAATGCTAAATAAGGTGCAATAAAACGCAATATTTTTTGCATGTTCATGTCGTCAGTAAATGCTTCTACCGCACCAGTCCAACGGCCAATCATCAAACTTGCCCAATACAATGAAATAAATGGTGCAATATCTTTAGTTAAGAATCCTAAATTCTTTTCCATATATGCTGGTAAATTACTTGCCGTAGAAACTTCTACGCCTACATAAACAAAAATTCCAATCATACCAAGGACTAATTGTGGATATTTCAAAGCTGAACTTCTTGCGTTAATTCCATCATCTACAGATTCTTCAATAGTTGCTGGATGTTCTGGCAAAGAAGACATTTTAAGTAAAATTGCAACAACTAAGAAAGCAACACCTAAAACTAAATATGGAATTTTTACACTCTCAATACTCATTTCGGTATTTCCAGATGCTGCAGCACCAAAAATGGCAAAACTTACGATAAGTGGTCCAATGGTTGTTCCTAAATTATTAATTCCGCCTGCCAATGTTAATCGTTGTGAACCTGTTTTGATAGGGCCTAAAGCTATTGCAAGTGGATTTGCCACTGTTTGTTGTAAAGAAAATCCAAGTGCTACAGTGAACAATCCTGATAACATTAATGGAAAAGAATGCATATTTGCTGCAGGATAAAACAATAATGTTCCCAATGCAGAGATTACTAATCCTAATGCTAATCCGTTTTTATATCCAATTTTATTCACTACATCTTGCCCAATTAAAAGAGAAATTCCCATATAAATTAAAGAGCCAACGGTGTAAGCAATATAAAATGCTAATGATACTAATTGACTTTCTCCTTGTGTTAAATCAAATGCTTTTTTGAAAACTGGAATTAAAATGTCGTTACTAGCAGCCACAAATCCCCAAAAGAAGAATACGGTTACTAATGGAATAAATTGCGCCCAATTGGTTTTGGTTGTACTCATAATTATAGTTTTGGTTATTTGGTTGGTTAATTTAATGTATAAAAGTCGGTAATTGAAATGTATTTTTTAGCTTTTATTATTTTTTTTTATTCTGATTTTTCAATGTTACTTTTTGGTCCAATGCCATTATTGTTGAACCCTTCTATTTGAAAATAATAAGCGTCTGATTTATCCAATCCGTTAAAGTAATATTCAGATTTTCCGTAAACCATGATTGAACCGTATAATTTTTCAGGAGATTTCCCAAAATAAATAACATATCCATCCGCATTTTGTTCTTGTTGCCATTTGAACCAAACGTTTCTCCGTTCGCCTTTAACCTTCGGACCAGAACGCAGCGGCACAAAATTTTTAACTTCACTTGGCTTCGCTCCTACTCCTTTTCCAAAAACCCTAAAACCACTTAAGGCAAATTTACCTGTTGGCATTTGGATATTTTCTAATTTTAAATACCGCGCTTTCGCTGGATTTTGTAATTCGATGTAATCATGAGGAACATCAGTAGTATTTTTACTTTTATCAACCAAGACTTTCCATTTTTTTCCGTCGTCAGATGCATAAATAATGTATTTATGTCCTGAAGTTGTTTCTGGCTTTCCCATTAACTCAACATCTTGGTCTGCAAAATTGATTTGAATGGCATTAATTGTTGAAACTTCTCCCAAATCAGAAATGAAATATTCGCCTTTGTTTGCTGATTTTGCACTCCAATAGGTTTTGATATCTTCATCTACTGCATAGTTAGCTTGATAACCTCCAAGTGTGGATGAAACCAAAACAGACTTGTTATAATTGAGTAACATCCAACCGGAAAAATTATCGTTTAAATGGTTTTTATTTTGCGCTGGCAAATACGTTGGATAATCACCATACGCAGTATTGGAATATAAAACAGCATCTTTATCAAAACCCGCAGGCCAAATTCCGATGCGTCTTTCAAAATTATTTTTCACACAAATCCCAATCGTGGACACGTGCCAATATTGATTGTTCGCATCTTGAAAAGTTGCTCCATGTCCGGCACCACGTGCAAAACCTCCGGGTTTATAGGAGAACGGATTGTGTGACTGGTATTCAAAAGGACCAAGTGGATTATTCCCGACATAAACGCCATCAGCATAACCGCTAAACTCCGTTCCTGGCGCACCGTATTGCAGATAATATTTGTCATTATATTTCGTCATAAAAGCACCTTCAGTAAACGGTTGCAAAAAAGTATTGTCGTTGTGTTCCCCAAATCGTTCCCAACCATGTTCGTCATCATTCAGCTCTAGAACCGGAATAACTTCGCCTTCGGGTTGAAATGTTTTTCTGTTAAGTTTAACGCCATATAATGGATATAAATTACTTGAACCATAATATTCATACAATTCGTCTTTTTCTTTATCCCAAAATATTTGTGGATCCCAAGCACCACTTTGATGGTTGTCAACCAATTTAGTCCAATCATTTTTTTCTGGATTTGTACTCATCCACAAAGCAAATTCTTTGGTATGTGTTGAACCAATTACCATCAGCGTATCATTAACAAATGACACCGATGGTGCACATAATTCGTCCCAAACTTTATTCTCTGGTTTTAAAAATTTTTTGGAAATAAACTTCCAATTCAGCATGTCATCACTGTGCCAATACCCCCATTGATTAGTAGCAAACAAATAATATTTTCCTTTAAAAAAAGTAATAACCGGATCAGCTGTTGCGCGATGTTTTCCTTGGGTTACAAAAGGTTCTATTGGACAATATCCGTAGTCAATATTAATTGGATTGCAATAGGTTTTTTGCTGCGAAAAACTACTTTCCACAAATGATAATAAAAACAATAATGCAATACCTTTTTTCATCAAATATTAATTAATTGGGACAAAACTTATGGCTGTTCCGCCACCTTCAGCCAAAACTAATTTTAGTTTGGTTTTTGAAGTTACCGTCATCGTTTTTATCTCATAATTGATTGGGTTTTTTTCCCAATGCGCCGTTTTCCCATCTTGATAAATAATGGCTTTATACTTTTTATTTGGTGAAAGAAAATCTAATTTTAATTCTGTTTTACGAGAATTTTCATCAGTGATTGCACCAACAAACCAGTTCTCACTTCCTTTTGCTTTTCTGGCAACAGTTAAATAATCTCCAGGTTCAGCTTCTAAATATTTTGAATCTTGCCAATCTAATGCTACATCTTTTATAAACTGAAATGCATCTGGATACTTTTCATAGTTCTCTGGTAAATCGGCTGCCATTTGTAACGGAGAGTACATTGTAACATATAAGGCTAATTGCTTTGCCAAAGTAGTATGCACTTGCGCAGTTTTTGTTTTGTCATAAATATTCATTTTGACTTCAAAAATTCCAGGTGTATAATCCATTGGTCCGCCCAATAATCTTGTAAACGGCAAAATGGTTTCATGCATAGGCGGATTTCCATTACTCCAAGCATTGAATTCATTACCTCTTGCCGCTTCTGCCGCAATATAATTTGGATACGTTCTACTATAACCCGTTGGTCTTGAACTTTCGTGCGAGTTGACCATCAATTTGTTTTCTGCCATTCGTTGTGCTACAAAATTATAATGATTGACCATCGTTTGTCCGTCGTGATATTCGCCACGCGGAATAATTCTTCCCACATAACCAGACTTCACAGCAGGATAATTATATTTTTTCATCAAATCCATCGCTCTGTCTAAATGCCTTTCATAATTGGCTACGGAACTCGAAGTTTCATGGTGCATAATCATTTTGATGCCTTTAGATTTAGCATAATCACTTACTATATTCAAATCAAAATCGGGATAAGGCGTCGTAAAATCAAATACATCTTCTTTCCAATTGCCAAACCAATCTTCCCAACCCACATTCCAACCTTCCACAAGAACACCATCAAAACCATTTTTAGCAGCAAAATCAATATAACGTTTTGTGTTTTCGGTGTTGGCACCATGTTTTCCTGATGGGATTAAATCTTTGGTAAGCACGTTTTGAGCATTTTGTGAACCGGCGTAATCCCAAGTTGATTTTCCAACATGCATTTCCCACCAAATTCCAATATATTTCATTGGTTTTATCCAAGAAGTATCTTCAATTTTACAAGGTTCATTTAAATTTAAAATCATTTTTGAACTCACAATATCACGAGCATCATCGCTTACCATGATAGTTCTCCAAGGCGAAACACAAGGCGTTTGTAAATAGGCTGTATCACCTATAGCATTTGGAACTAAATGTGAGGTTAATTTGAATTCATTAGGCAACACATCCAATTGCATTACTGGATAATTAACAACAGCTGCTTCAAAAATGTTGAAGTACAACCCATCAGCTGATTTCATCATCAATGGAGATTGCACAGCATATTTACTGAAGATTGTTTTCAACCCAATTCCGTTATTTAAATCTACTTTATCGGTGTTAATTTCGGAGAATTTGGTTTCCATATAAGGATATTCCTGACTGTCATAATCTCCGGGTAGCCAAAAGGTTTTGTGATCGCCAGCCAAATTAAACGCTGAAACTTCTTTCGAAATGATAAAGTAATTCAATTTAGTCTGTTTTGGAAAATCATACCGAAACGCAATCCCTTCATCAAAAACGCGGAAAATAATATTTACGTTTCTACTGCTTGACTTTTGAGAAAGTGCCACAGTCATCTGATTGAAATGGTTTTTTATATTTGATTCCTCACCAAGAACCGGTTGCCATGTTTCATTAACGCTTTTTTGTCCAATGCTGTCGATACTAAAACCAGAAGTCAAATCGCCACCTTCTTTTAGCTTTACTCCTAGAGAACTTGAGTTAATTATTGGCTTATTTTTATATAAAACATCATACGTAGGTTCGCCTTTGGCAGTTAAGGAAAAATTAACTTTAATATTTTTTGAAGGTGATTGAACAGTTTGTGCATTGCAGTAAAAAGTCAAAAGCAAAAATGAAATGATAATATTTTTTTTCATAAATGATAATTTTTGATAAAGATAAAAAAGAACGAGGTATAATTTTTTTAAAAACCCTCTAGTATTGACTAAAGGGTTTCCCTCGGAGTATACAAAAACTTAATCGACTAACTCAAACAATGTTTTTAACTCCGTATTGGAATTACCTCCAATAAAAATTTCAAATTGACCTGGTTCCGCAATAAATTGTAAATCTTCGTTGTAGAATTTTAAATCTTCGACCGTAATTTGGAATGTCACGGTTTGTTTTTCTCCTTTTTTGATAGCGATTTTCTGGAAACCTTTTAATTCTTTTAAAGGACGAGTAATGGAACCAACTAAATCTCTAATATACAATTGAACTACTTCTTTGCCATCAAATTTTCCAGTATTAGCAACATCAACACTGACTTTTAATGTTTCTGAAGGAGAAATTTTAGTAGACGAAATGTTGAAATTTGAATATTCAAAAGTGGTATAACTCAGTCCATATCCAAATGGAAATAGTGGTTCGTTTTTTTCATCAATATAATTAGATTTGAACTTTTCAAAAACGCCATCTTTATTGCCTAATGGTCTTCCCGTATTTTTATGATTGTAGTAGATTGGTATTTGCCCTACACTTCGTGGAAACGTAATGGTTAATTTTCCTGATGGATTTTCATCTCCAAACAAAACATCAGCAATTGCTAATCCAGCTTCACTTCCTGCAAACCAAACATCTAATAGTGCTGGAACAGTTTCATTTTCTTCGGTTAAAATTAACGGTCGACCATTGAATAACACCAAAACAACTGGTTTTCCGGTTTTTAGTAACGCTTGTAATAAATCTTTTTGTGCTTGAGGAATGTCGAGATTAGTTCTACTACTGCACTCACCACTCAACTCGGCAGATTCCCCTAAAGCAGCAACAATTACATCCGATTGATTGGCTATTTTCAGTGCTTCGCTTAGCAATTCTTCTTTAGTTCTGTTGTCGCGATGCAACGTTTTGCCAAATAGGGTTCCTCTTTCTTCAAGTGCCGCATCGTAATCGAGATTGCTTCCTTTGGCATATAGTATTTTGGCATTTGTTCCAACAACTTCTTTTAATCCTGCCAATAACGAAATTGAATTTTCTTGTTTGGTTGCAACACTCCAAGTTCCGGCCATATTTTCTTTGGCATCAGCCAACGGACCAATAAGCGCGATGGTTCCCGATTTTTTTAACGGTAAAAGTTGGTTCTGATTTTTTAACAAAACCATAGATTCTGTTGCTGTTTTTCTGGCCTCAGCTCTATTTGATTTGGTGAAAACTTCTGTTTTGGCTCTATTCAAATCACAGTATTTATATGGATTTTGAAACAATCCTAAATCATATTTGGCATTTAGAATTAGTCGTGTGGCATGATCAATTTCCGGCAATGAAACTTTACCTTCTTCGTAGGATTTTTTGAGTGTTAATAAAAAACCATCGCTCACCATATCCATTTCTATTCCTGCTTTTAATGCTTTAGCCGAAACGGTTTGCAAATCACCAATTCCATGAAATTCCAATTCCATGATTGCAGTGTAATCCGTAACCACAAAACCTTTGAAATTCCATTGATTTCTTAAAACATCAGTCATTAACCATTTATTACTTGTTGCTGGAATGCCGTTAATTTCATTGAACGATGCCATAACCGATCCTACGCCAGCATCAATAGCCGCTTTATAGGGCGGAAAATAATCGTTATACATTTTAAGTTTGCTCATGTCGACCGTGTTGTATTCTCGTCCGGCTTCTGGTGCGCCATAAAGTGCAAAATGTTTTACACAAGATAAAATCGTATTGTTTTTAGATAAATCATCACCTTGATAACCGTGAACCATTGCTTTTGCAATTTGACTTCCAAGATAAGGATCTTCACCTGAACCTTCGGAAACTCTTCCCCAACGTGGTTCACGAGAAATATCAACCATGGGTGAAAATGTCCAGTTTATTCCGTCAGCGCTTGCTTCTTGTGCCGCAATTTGTGCACTGCGTTTTATCAAATCCATATTCCAAGAACTTGATAATGCCAGAGGAATTGGGAAGGTCGTTTCGTATCCATGAATGACATCCATACCAAACAGCAATGGAATTTTTAAACGACTTTTCTCAACTGCAATTCGTTGTACTTCTTTTATTTTTTGAACGGATTTTATATTGAATAAGCCACCAACTTTACCTTCTTCTATTTTTTTGGCAATATTAGAACTGTTGGCTTGCCCCGTAATAATATCTCCAGATGTTGGCAAATTGAGTTGCCCGATTTTTTCTTCTAAAGTCATTTTAGCAAGTAATTCGGAAACAAAAATTTCTTTTGAAGCTACTGTGTTATTTGCAGATTTTTTTTGTGCAAAAGCAGTAAAACCAATTAATAGAAGTAAAATGGGTAAGTTTTTAAAGGATTTCATTCGTGAGATTCGATTTATTTATGTTGTGCTAATAACCATTCGTAAAACTTAGGGTCAGAATAGGTTGAATCCCAACTATTATGATTGTCGTTGGTAAAGATAAACAACTCTGAAATACCATTTATTTTTTTTAGCTCCTGATGGATAGCTATGGCCTGTTCTGGCGGTACAACATCATCAAGTGCACCGTGGTAAATGTGAATTGGCAGCTCTTTTATTTTTAAAACATCTTCAAGCATATAATCATCCACAGAAGCGCAAACCGGTGCAATAGCAGCAAATAGTTCTGGATGTTCTTGGGCTAATTTCCAAGTACCCCATCCGCCCATACTTAAACCTGTTAAATAAATCCTAGAGTGATCTATATTGTATTTTGAAGCAATTTCCATTATAAGTTCGTATAGTGCTTTTGTATCCCATTGCACCTCTTTTGGACAATGAGGCGCAAGCAATGCGATTGGTGATTTTATTAAATTTTGATAGGTAAAAGGACTGTGATCTTTAACAGTTTCTAAAGCAGTATCTCTTTCTTCAGAGCCATGTAGAAAAACTAATAATGGAAATTGGTTTTTTTGATTTTTAGGCAGTTGAAGAATGTAATTCAATTCAATTTTGGATATAATTTCTTTTGAAAACAATCCTTTAATTTCTTGAGAAATTCCAAAAACAGGAATGCATACTATTAAAATAACAAGAAGAATTTTTGATTTCATACTTATTGATATTTTTAAAAGCCGTGTTGTGTTGATGTGAAACCCAGGTTTTGGAGTCCGGTCTGAATTTCAGGAGCTTGCATAAACAGATTCCAAATCAAACCCGATCTGTAATTTTCTATCATTGGAACAATAGTCCCTTGATCTATCGCTAAATATCTAGGAGTTACCCAATCATAATGAGGAGAGAATGCATCATAAGGTCCCGCTACGCCTATCAACCTGTTTTTCCATGTGGCATCTTCGTAAAAGAAACGTAAGGCTTTCATCGATTCAGTTGGAGTATAAGGAAAATCAGATAATGCTGCAGTTGGAGAAATGACACCTCTATCATTTCCAATTTTATGGTCTGTGTAGCCAACGCTTCCATTTCCATTTCTGGTATAACTTGCTGTTAAACCCCAACAATTTTCTCCGTATCCGATCCACCCAATTGGATTGGTAACGCAATATTTATTCATTATTTTGGCATGATTTTGCACTAATGTCCAATAATTGGCATACTGATCTGATAATCCTCTTGGATCTAAGCCCATATAGGAATAGTGAGCCCAAAACATCGGGCCAACCCCACCTGTAGAACCATTATAATTAAAAACTATAGGAAATCCATATTGAGAACCTGCGTGAACAATTGCTCCATTCCTTGCCCAGGTCTGATGATAAGCTTCTGAGGGTATGGCATGAGTTGGAGAAGCTGCTCCCATAACATAGGTAATCAGACATTCGTTATATCCTTCTAGTTTAAAATTTTTAATCCAAGCATAATTTGGTGACCAATGCCAGTACATGGCATTTTCACCTTTGGTGTACCAATTCCATTCGACACCTTTCCACAAATTATCTGCTTTTAATGCTAAAGCTTGTTCTTCGGGTGTACCATTTTTAAAATATTCTCGTATGCAAATTAGTCCTTGACATAAAAATGAGGTTTCAACAATATCACCTCCATCGTCATCAACACCGAATGGAATAACATCTCCGTTGGTTCCATTAATCCAATGAGGCCATGCTCCATGAAATCGATCTGCGTTTTCTAAAAAAGTTAGCGCAGTAGTTAATCTAGCAACTGCTGTTGCTCTAGGTACAAAGTTTCTTTCAATTCCGACTAAAATAGTCATTAGTCCGAATCCAGAACCTCCGGTTGTTACAATATTGGCATCCACATAGGGCTGATCGGTATGATAACGTTCTCTGGCTAGTTTTGAATTTGTTTCTGCATAATCCCAAAAGTATTTAAAAGCATCTTGTTGTACTTTGTCTAGTAGTTGCTCATCCGTTAAAGGATTTACTACATCCGGAGTATCTCCTGACTTGTTGGAGCAGGAACAGGATACAAGGAAAAATTGAATAATGATTACTATTTTAACTAGATTTTTCATGAATGATGATTTAAAAAGAATGCATCTGATTTTAAAAAAAACCCTAATTGGCAAGATCACCAATTAGGGTTAAGTTTTTAGTACTTATCTGCCCGCTAATTCTAAGGCATATAGAGATCCTATTTCTGCTGGTGTTAAAGCTTTTTTCCAAACACGGATTTCATCAATTTGTCCTGTCATTGGTTTATTCCATACATCAGAAGTTGTTGCTACATTACCAAAGCCTCCAATGATTGGGTGAGTTGGAGTATCAAAAACTATTGAAGTATTTGAACCTCTAACCTCAAAAGCTGGATTTGATATTTTTTGACCATTAGAATAAATGATTAATTTATTTGTTGTTCCATCCCAAGTAATTACACCATGTGCCCAAGTACCTCCTACGACATTTGGTCCGGCTACATGTTTTCCTGGAGTCACTAAATTGTCTGCTACCATCCATGATTCTAAATGTGCAATATTATCATAATTTTCTCCACCAGAAACAGAACTTCTAAAAGAATTTTTGAATTTAATGGTGTCATTTATTGCTCCAGAAATTTCTACCGCAGGTCTTTGTCCAGTTTCGGCGAAAAAATTAATATTTCCTTCCCATTCTCCTGTTCGAGTTAAAGATAAAAACACTGTTGGTGAGCCTGAAGTAGTTGTTTGATTGTTTTTAATTTTCACCCAAGCACTTATTGTATATGCATTCATGTTTGCCGCCATTGCAGCAATAGAAGGATACTCAAGATAACCCGCAGTTAAATTTGCGGCTTGACCTTTAACACCTGTAGTCCATGCCGTTCCAACAGTATTGGTTGGTGAAGTATTTGAAATATCCTCTTTTCCATTCCCGTTTAATGGCCAATACCCAATTAAATCTGTTTTAGCTACATCATCCGCATTGTCAAATCCTCCGATTGGTGGTAATGAACTGCCTGAATCGCTACTACAGCTTGTAAATGAAGCAATTGCAATACTAAGAGCAAATGCCGAAACTAAAATTTTTCTTGTTTTCATGTTTTTAAAAATTTAATGATTAAGTTACTATAAATGATAAAGTTAATATCCTGGATTTTGTGTTAGTCTTCCGCCACTAGCAATAATCTGATCTTGTGGAATTGGAAATAATTCATGGGTTCCAACTATAAAATTTTTGCCATCAATATTCATCGCCGATTGCCCTTGACCTGTTCTGACAATATCAAACCAACGGTCGTGCTCCATTGCCATTTCTGCTCGACGTTCTTTAAGTATCGATTCAAGTGTTACGGTGGTAACGGCTGGGAGGCCTGCTCGGACTCTGATCTCTGAAACTCTGTCTACTGCTTCACCGGTCATTCCGATATGAAAGCCTGCTTCAGCTCTAATGAGCAGTATATCGCTATATTTTAAAATTCTTAAATTCTTAGCAGTTTGTCCTCTATCACCATTCCATGACTCAGCTATACTACTTTGGTATGCTTTGTAATTGTATCTGGGATTATTCCATGTTGATGGTCCAATAAATCCGTCCCACAATACTGAGGGTACAAATATTATAGAAGCATTTTTTCTAACATCTCCAATTTCATATGAATTTACTAGAGATAGCGATGGTGTATTAAAGCCCCAACCCAGATCAGGAGTTCCCCTCGGCCCTTGTACGTTGGTATAATCAACAAGTCCTTTGGTAAGAGTAGCTTGAACTTCATAAATTGATTCTGAGCTGTTCTCCCCAACTTCTCTCCAAACATTAGCATAATTCGGAAGTAATGCATATTGTCCAGATGACATTACATCTCCGGATAAATTGTAGGCTTCTTGCCATTTTTCTTGATATAAATACGCTTTTGCCAATAGCGCTTGTGCTGCACCTTTACTAGCTCTCCCTAAGTCATTTGAAGTGTAACTGCTTTTTAGCGGTAATTTGTCGATAGCATCTAACAAATCAATTTCTATCTGCAAGTAGGTTTCTTGTTTGGTTTTTCGGGTGAAAACTACGTTGTTAATAGTCTCTGAATCGTTAATATCAATTTTAGTAATCACTAATGGAACGCCGCCATAACATCGTACCAAATCAAAATAAAACAAAGCTCTTAAAAACTTGACCTCTCCAATAAGTCTATTTTTTAATGCAGCATCAATAGTCAGTTGTTCTAAATAGAAAAGTGCCGTATTTGCTCTATTAATTCCTTGATATCTTCCTTGCCACACATCACTGAAGGAAATGTCACTTGAAGAAAAAGTAAGGTTGTCCATCTTGCCTTTATCGGTTCCGGTATCAGAAGGCGTTGATCCTTTATCAGCATCATCTGAAGTTATACTAGTCATTCCTATCCAAGAGAAAGAATACATATTGTAATCCAATTGTTTATTATAAACCCCATTAACTAATTGAATTGCATTATTGGGATCGTTCAAAAAATCATCAACATTAAGGACATCATTTGGTGCTACATTCAAATCATCTTCACAAGAAATGGATGTTATGGTTAAGAACAGTAGTGCAATTAGTTTACTATTAAATATATTTTTCATATCAATTTTGTATTAAAAACTTACATTCAAACCAAATAAAAATGTCTTGTTGGTTGGATAGGCATCCAATTCAATTCCAGCTCCTCCTAGTGGATTAGCATTATCACCACCTGCTACCTCAGGAGAATACCCAGTATATTTAGTAAATAAAAACGGATTTATAGCAGTGGCATAGATACGTACTTTGTCTATTTTATCTAAGAATTTTGGTAACGTATAGCCTAATGTAATGTTGTTTATTCTTAAATAAGAACCATCTTCAATATAATAAGTTGACGCTACAGGAACTTCGTTGAAAGGTGCCGGATTTGTTCCATTTGGAGTTGTTGGTGTCCAAAAACTATTCAAATAATTATATTCGATATTTTCACCACCAAAACGTTGTGCTTTTTTGCCATTATACACTTTATTACCACCTACACCATAAGCATCAACAGAGAAATCTAAGTTTTTATAATTTATGCCAAAACTTAAACCATAAGTATAAGTTGGCAAATAAGAACCGGCAACTACTCTTTCATCACTATACGTAAAGTTGCCATCAGCATTTTTTCCAGTTACTTGATACACATAAAAACTACCAAGTGCTTCCCCTACAATTACTTGTTTGGTCCATTGCCCATTACCCAATCCACCACCAATAAGGTTTGCGAAATACGAGTTGTTTGCTTTAACTAATTCATTTTTATTGTAGGAATAATTTCCTGAAATCCAATAGCTCCAATTATCATTTATTTTAGTATCCCATCTTAATGAAATTTCTACTCCTTTGTTGGTAACATCTCCGGTATTCACCGTAACATTTCCTTGTGACAAAACAGGTGGCAACGTTACTGGTAAGATTACGTCAGTCGATTTTCGGTCGTATAAATCAAAAGTACCTGATAATCTATTTTTTAAAACTTTGAAATCAATTCCGAAATCAAACTCTTTCATAGTTTCCCATGTTAAATTTGGGTCTACATCATAAGGTTGCGTACTTCCGGGAAAGATGCTTTGATTAGCTCCAAACGCATAGTTTGCACCAGAAGAAAATATCGGAATGTTTAATGAATTTAAAGAATTGGCATTACCAAGTTCACCATATCCGGCGCGCACTTTTAGGAAATTAAAAAACTTATTATTCTGCATAAATTCTTCTTCGCTTACTAACCAACCACCAGAAACTGATGGGAAAATACCCCACTTTTTACCATTTTGAAAAATACTGGTGCCTTCTCTTCTTATTGTAGCTGATAACAAATACTTTCCGTCATAGTCATACTCAAATCTCCCAAAATAAGCCAATGATACCACTGGAGTATCACGACGATTTGTTACCGTTGCATCAGGAGCTGTTAAGGTATTAAAAGAGGATAAATCTAAAGACCAATAATTGGGCTTTTCGGGAACATTGTAACGAGTTCCTTCTAAGTTTTCAAAATTCTTTTTGGTAGTTCTAGACATACCTACTACGGCTGTAATATTGTGTTTGTCGAAAGCTTTTTTGAATGTCAGGTAATTGTCCCAATTGAATTCATAATAATCACTTCTTTTTTGTCGTAGTGTATTGTATCTAACTTCATTAGTTCCAAATGATGCTTCATAATCATTTAAAGTACTAGTTGCGTTTTGTGAAAGATAAATTTGAGCATTTGGGGAATAAGAAAACCCTTTGTAATTATTGTAGCTTGCCCCAAAGTTAGAAGTATATATAAAATCCTTCGACAGTTTAAGTTCCGCTGAAACAGAACCAAAAAAAGTCACATCCTTATTCTGGTCATTCGCATAATTCAATTGCGCTACTGGATTTGCTACATTATTAAAACGATCACTTCCGTTTATATCAATAAGCCCCGTATTTGGGTTTCTTAATGGAACTCCCCATCTTCCATTTTCAAAATAAACGGGAACAATTGGAGACTGCTTGTAGGCGTTTGTAAAAGCACTTAGCGGTTTGGTACTATTCCGAGCTACAGTTAAATTAATGTTTTGTGAAATTTTTAATTTGTTATCCAATAACTTAAATTCATTTCTAGAATTAACATTATTTCGCTCAAACTCTGTTCCCATTAAAATACCTTTCTCTTTGTAATTGGTTGCAGCAAAATAATAATTAGCATTTTCATTCCCTCCTGAAATAGAAATGTGGTTGTTGATGACCTCACCAGTATCCGTAATTTGGTCTAACCAATCTGTGTTATAGGGTTGATTAAAACTAAAATAGGAAGCGTTACCAGACGCTGTATTGTTATAATAGGCAAAACGATAGGAATCAGCCATATCTACTTTTCTCTGAATAAACTTCTGTCCATAAAAAGTATCGTAAGCAACTTTTATTTGCCCAACTTTTCCTTTTTTAGTAGTGATAATAATAACTCCATTTGCCCCTTTCTGGCCGTAAATTGCTAATGAAGAGGCGTCTTTCAGAATGTCAATTGTCGCAATTTCGTTTGGACTCAACCCATTAATACTAGTTTCAATACCGTCGATAACATATAAAGGATCACGTCCTCCCAAAATAGTCCCTAAACCTCTAATTCGGATTGAAGGGTTTGCACCAGGCTCGTCATTAGTAACAATATTAACTCCAGCTGCTTTACCTTGAATTGCTTGAATTGGTGATTGAGCTGCCGTTTTAATAATTTCAGCCGATTTGATTTGGGAAATAGATCCAGTTATAGAACCTAATTTTTTTGTTCCGTAACCAATCACCACAACCTCATTCAAATTATTAGCTTCTGTTTTAAGCGCAATGGTAATGGATTCTGAAGTGGTTTTTTTGGTAACCGTTTGATAACCAATATATGAAAATTCTAAAACTACTCCAACGGCACCTTGTATTGTAAATTTTCCGTCAATATCAGTCATTGTTGATTTGCCTGATGTTTTATCAATAACGTTTACA
>JBBRET010000044.1:0-22670 GCA_038202695.1 Flavobacteriales bacterium | reverse complement strand
TTGCCTTTTTTTTATCAGAAATTAGGTTTAAAAAAAAGCATCTACTTTTATTCAATCGTACTAGTAATTTCGGCACTAAGTTTTATTCCGTTTTTATCTCCAAAATTGTTTGCAAATTACACCGAAACCATTGGGCTTTGGTTTACTAACTTTGAATTCAATGCAAGCATTTACTACCTAGTTCGTGAAATTGGTTTCTATACAAAAGGTTATAATATTATAGGAGTTGTTGGGAAAATAACACCATTTTTAACACTTCTAGTTATCTTGTTTTTTGCGCTTATTAAAACTAACAAAAAGTCCATCGATTTATTTTCCAATGCATTGATCGCGTTATCATTTTATTTTTTTATATCCACAACAGTGCATCCTTGGTATGGTGTAAATTTGGTTTTTTTAACGATTTTTACACGATTTAAATTTCCTATAATTTGGTCTTATTTACTAGTTTTAAGTTACTTTGCTTATAGTCAAATTCCGTTTAAAGAAAATTATTTTTTACTTTTTATTGAATATAGCATAGTAATTAGTGTAGTTATTTATGAATTGTTTTTCGTTCCAAAAAAGTTGCTTAGTTATGGATGATAAAGTAAAAATAGTTGAAAATTGGGTTCATTTACATGGCGATTTGCTATATAATTGGGCTTACAATAAAACGAATAATAAAGAAATTGCTGAAGATTTGGTTCAGGAAACGTTTATTTCCGCTTTCAAAAAATACAAACAATTTGAACATAAAAGTGCTCCAAAAACTTGGTTAATCGCAATTCTAAATAATAAAATCATCGATTATCATCGGGCATCTAAAAGCTCAAAATACAGTTCGATAGAAAACAACGGAATTGTTTTAACCGATACCATGTTTGATAGTGATAATTTTTGGTTGAACGAACTTGATCAAAAAATTTGGGGAAAAGAACGTAGTACAAATAGCGATGAAATGATGGAAGAAAAGTTAAAAAAATGCATTTCAAACTTGCCCGAAAAATGGAGTTTAGCAATAAGTTATAAATATTTTTCAAAAGAGAAAACTGATGTGATTTGTCAGGAATTAAATGTCTCAACGTCCAATTATTGGCAAATTATACATAGAGCCAAATTGTTACTAAAGAAATGTGTTGAACTATAATGATTAATTTTAGAAAATACTTCCCCTATTTACTTTTTTCTTGCAAAAGAGTCGCAGCTATTATTAGCATAAATCCGTTGGAACGAACTTCAAAAGAACGTTTCATTCTTGGTTATCACAAATTTATTTGTAAAGCATGCCACAATTATCAATACCAAAATGCTATTATTGAAGAAACACTTTTCAAATCATTAAAGACGGATACTTTACTTAAACTGTCTAACGAAAAAAAAGCGGTAATTATCGAATATATTAATAAAGAAGCGATTTAAATATGATTTTTGATTGTTTCTACAAGTTTTTCTTTGTTGATAGGTTTTGAAATATAGTCTGTAAACCCATAATTTTCTATACGTTCTTTATCTTCCACTGTAGAGTAAGCCGTTTGCGCAATAACAGGTAATTCAGGTTTTAATTTTTTTATAATTTCATACGCTTCATAACCATTCATTACCGGCATTTTAATATCCATTAATACCAAATCAATAGCGTTGTTTTCTCTACAAATGTTAACGGCGATTTCTCCGTTTTCAGCTCTTATAATGTTGTATCCAGTAGGTTCTAACATTTTTTTTATGAGCATAAAATTAATATTATCGTCTTCCGCTATCAATATTGTTTTTATTATATTTTTTACTTTTTGAGAAACTAAATTTCCTTCATTTATTAGCTCTATAGATTTATCAAATTTTAGCGGGATATAGGCTGTAAAAATTGAACCATTTGGCACATTAGGTTCTACTGTAATCGTTCCGCCCATAACTTCAATATAGGCTTTAGAAATCGATAATCCCAGTCCTAATCCGCCCACTTCAATAGCAAAATCATTTTCCACACGATTAAACCGTTCAAAAATAGATTTATAGTCTTTTTTGTCAACACCAATTCCAGTATCTTTTACAATAAATTTCAAAAAATCAAATTCTTCTTTTTCTTCAATTTCATAACCAAAAGTAACATAACCAATCTGGGTATATTTTAAGGCATTATTGACTAAATTAGTTAGTATTTGTCGCAACTTCACAACATCGATTTTGATTTCTTTGTTTACTATTTCCTTGGCAGGTTTAGTGATGAAAAAATCTATTTGTTTTGTTTTTGGAATATCAATATTTATAGTTTTGTAGAGTTCATTCAAACAAACATCTAGATTAATAGTTGAATAATTTAGTGTTATTTGATTTGAATTTATCCGCGAAACTTCAATTAAATCGTCAATAATTGAAATAAGATTATTGCCGCTTTTATTTATAATGGAAATGTATTCTATTTTTTCTTCTTGAGTTAATTCTGTATTCATCATCAATTCAGAAAAGCCTACAATTGCGTTCATAGGAGTGCGAATTTCATGCGTAAGATTTTCTAGAAAAGTTGATTTAAGACGATCACTTTCTTCAGCTTTTAATTTTGATTGAACCAATAAATAATTTTGATTGTTTTCTTCTTGCAGTAAATTTCCAATTTTAGCAAATTCTCCAGGTATCGTTCGCAATACTTTTATGCACTTTATACTTCTTTTTTCTAATGCCGAAATAATATAACCAATTGGTTTAAAAATGGTTTTACGTATAAAATACATTCCGAATGCTGTAAAAAAAAGAGTAATTGCAATAAGTAATAAAAAAGTGTTTTTAATTCCGACAAAAAAAGTGCTTACCGATTCGTTATTTATATCTGAAGCCACGAATTTTGCTTCATATAGACTAATTCTATAATGTGTAAAAGTAAAAAAAGCAATTAAAATTAATGCTTTTACTATTAAAAAAAAATAGGCTTTGTCTTTTGTGGTTACAAAGAATTGCTTCATAATAAATGAAATTTAAGTTATTGAATTTAAATTACATATACGAAAAAATGGGTTTTTAAGATTTTTTTAAAGATACTACATTTAGTTATTAATAAAAAAGAAATAAATTTGGTTGTTGAAATATTGTTTTAAAGCTCAGAGGAAGTTCACTTTTTACTTTCATACTATTCTAATAGCTAGCAATCTATAAAATATCCAATCAATTCTTAATATACAATTGTGTACTCATAAAACCTCTTCCCCAATTAAAATTATCTCCTATGGCAGACCACATATTAAAGCGGTAAATTGGATTTATATTCGCAACTGATTGTTCTACATAACCATGACAAATAAAGGTAATAATAATGGGTGTGCTACCTCCTGAATTATTCACTTCTTCAATATAAGTTGCTGATAGTGTTGACATCGGGACAACTCCAAACATACTTGCATTGCTGGGTTGAGAAATAGTCATTTTTCGGCTGCCAGCTGGGGCTTCTATTCCATTTCGAAGAAACCTAATCCCATTGTAGGCATTTACTCCGTAAATATTATCTACCAAACCCAATGGAATAGAATAGTTAGTAATTATTGTTGCTCTAACGCCTGCAGGAATTGAAATAGTGTTGCTAAGTCCAAGGTTAATATCATTTCTGATGTTTAGCCCTGTACTATTTGGCGTGTAATCTATATTATTTGTCGCTTGGTCGATTTGCGTATCGATTAGCAAAAGAGCACTTGTATTTTTGGTGAGGTTTCCATTCACGTCCGTTGTAAGCAAGAGAGTGGAATTATTTACAGTCGGTAAATTGCGTACTCGCAATTGCCCATTAACATCCAATTCTTTGGTCGGCGATACAGTACCGATACCCACTTGTCCAAATGTGGGTATTGCTGTTAGTAAGAACAACAATATTTTTTTCATAAAATTTTCTTTTAAAAATGATAATGCATAAGTAGTAGAAATCGACTGAAAAATGACAAAATTTAATATATTTGCCTATAAATAAGCATTTTACTTCCTGCAAATACTTGCGCTAAATGTGATATTTAATAACTGTGTTTCCCAGCTGTCCAACCTTTAGTTTCTAAATATTGCACACCACTTTCAATAGCACCAGCCTCAATTGGCGTTCCCATACTATCGTTCCATCGGTTTAAAAATCCGAATAAAGCGACAACACCCAATATTTCTACGATATCAGCATCTGTCCAATATAAACGCAATTTATCGGCAATTTCATCATCAACCTGATTAGGAATCATCGAGCTTTTTAAAGCAAACTCTAATGCGGCTCTTTCGGCATCAGAAAAAGCAGGATGCGTTTGAAAATCCCAAATATTTTCTAATTTTTCTTGAGTTGCTTCATAACGTTCAGCTGCTCTAATAGTGTGCGCCTGACAGTACTTACAACCCGCTTCGTTACTTGCAATAAAACCTATAAATCGTTTCAAATCGCTAGTTACATTACCTTTGTTTTCCATCACTGCTTTATTCATATTAATAAAAGCATAGGCAATTGCTGGGCGACGAAACATAGTTTTAACACTATTGGGACAAAAGCCCAAAGTTTCGTTGTAAAAGGTAATTAAATCTTGTAATTCTTTATCGTCTTGATCTTCTAGTGGATAAACAAGTGGTTGTTTCATTCTTTATTAATTAAGTTGATTGCAAATTAAACATAAAAAATATAAAGCAAGTCAAGTTGTGTAAAATTGTCAAACTTTTGGGTGAAAATGTAGGGTACGTAGATTTTCCTAATTTATACTTTATTTCTTCACACTTAACGTCTCTAAAATCTTTTCTTCAAATCCCTGCAACGCTCTTCGGGCGTATTTTACTTTCTTTTTAGTTTTAAATTTATAGGAAACTTCTAGAAAATTTTTAAAAGGTTTATCAGGTTGAATAGTTAAAGCATCATTTTTTTTATAAATCACTTTTATGGGTATATTTTCATAATAGGTAAAATATTCCGGATGCGTAACAAGTCCCAAAGTAGAGCAATCAAATGGAATAAATCCACGAACACCAAAATAGCGTTCGTTCAATTCCATCCAAGGTTGCACAATGTCAAACAGCCATTTGTCAGCTTCTAAGGTCAAATCTAAACTAGCTAAATCAATATTGCCAATATGTGTGTAAGAACTTGGTTCATAGCCTGCAAATTCTAAAGGAATAGTTGAATTCAACAAAACATCCATTGAAGCGGTATCAAATTCATAATTATAATCAAAAACATTTAGCTTTCCGTTGCCAGGATTAAAAGGCAAATCGGGCGTTCTTGCCGCACAAATAGCAATTTTTTCAATCTGCGGAATAATATCAGGATGATTTTTAATTAAAGTCGCAATATTAGTCATTGGACCAAGAGCTAAAATAGTAAGTTTTTCTTTTTTTAACGCTTGATATAAGGCTCGGGTTCCATCGTTTTCGGTTCCTAAATCGTTGGCGAAAGCCGAACCTTTATAAACTGGAATCGTTGCACCTTTGTTGTGCCAATTTAAAATTTTATTGATTACATCGTAACTATAATCCACATACGTAATGCTGCTAATTCCAACAATTTGTATTTGTGGTTGTTTAAGTGCCATAATCAAGGTTATGCCATCGTCTACTTCACGGGCTGCTGTATCCGGCATTCCAATCATAATATCGGTGTCGAACCAAACTTTGGTTTGAGCTTTAATCTGATAACTCATTAACACAATTATAAAAAACAGTACCTTTCTCATTGCTTGTTATTTTAGTAGTAAAGTAGCAGCAAATTGCATCAATTCACTTTTAGTCTTCAAATTCATTTTCAATGGCAACTGTGCCAATCCAATTAAACGACGCATAATCTCGATACCTATAAAACTGGTCAAAATAGGAATATTTAATTCAGAATAAGCATGATACTCTGAAATCACATAATCAATTGTACTTTGTTTTTGCTTTGTCAAATACAAATGCGCCATCAAAACACCTAAATCAAATTCTCTCGAACCATAATAACAAAATTCTGGATCAATAATTTTAATTTCAGTTTCAGTTTTCAACCAACTTCCCGGATAATAATCGCCATGTAACAAATATTTTCCTTTCGATAAATACAAAGAACCTAAAAATTCAACTTGCTTTTTTAAGCTAGCATCTTTTTTATAGGGCAAAGCCAATTCTTGCAAACCTTCTTGAATAGAATTCAAATCAAAACCATTTTCTTCCAAAAAAGGATAAAGAAAAATGTGCTCATAATTCAGTTGTCGCAATTCTAAATTCATTAATTCATCGTCTAGTTGCACTTTCTCAAAACGACTGTGAAGCGCATTCAAATAAGAAATCAAAACCTCAATTTCAGCTGCCGATAGTTCACTTTCTAAATCATAAAGCGAACTATAGTCCGCAGATTTCCCCAAATCTTCCAAAAGCAAAACATTATTCTCAAAATCCAATCCCAACAATTCTGGCATGCTACGTTGAACAGTTTCTTCACTTGAAATTTTCTTATAAAACGCCGCTTCAGTAACCACGCGATTTTCTGGCGCAGCAATTTCAGGATATTTCTCAACATACCCACGAGATTGTTTGATGATAAACGATCTCAAATTAGTCGTAACCCGCAACACATAATTCATATTGCCTTCACCAGGTTTGGTCAAAGAAAGAATAGATTCATCGGGTTTTAACCACTTTTTTTGTAACAAATAATGAGCAACTTTATTTGGCTCAGCGGCATTGAGTATAAACATATTTTAGTTCTATTTTATTGGGCGTTCCCGCCAGAAAAAGGCGGTCGGGCTATCCGCTACAATCTTTTGTTCGTTCCTCACAAAAGGATTTTCGCTGCTATCCCTAACGCAATGTAGTATTAAATTCAAAACCCTGCAAAATTTCAAAATCTTGCAGGATATAAATCTCTTAAAATAAATACCGCACCCCAAACTGAAACTGTCTGGGAGGAGCTGCATTTCTTTGAGTGAACAATCCACTCGCAGCCGAACCACCTTGAATTTGGTTACTTTGCGTGGCGTTATTGCTGTAACCGCTTAAATTTTCGGCGTTGAAAACATTAAAAATATCAGCTCTTATTTCGATTTTATTGTTTTTAGAAATTTTAAACTGATGTTGCAAACCAACATCAAAAGTAGCACTCCAAGGCAAACGATCGCTATTTCTACTTTCGCCTGGAAAACGGTCACTGTTGCCTTGATACGCATCGCTAAAACCAGAACCATCACCATTCAAATCGGTAGTTCCAAATCCAATCGGAATTCGGTTAATTGGTTGACCACTTTGAAGCAATCCAGCCAAAGTTAGTGTAGTTCCTTGAAACGGATAATAACTGTAAATTCCATTAATATTGTGAGTTCTATCATTAATTGATGGTCCCCATTCATTACCATAATTATTACCATCCATCGCTCTGAAGTTAATATCTTCTGTGTTATTTTTTAAAGACGACAACGTATAGTTTAATCGGTAGGAATAAGTATCATTTCCTTTAGACTTTTGATAATTCAAACTAAAAGCATAATATTCTGATTTACCTTCCGTTTCACTCATCACGACATTTCTGGCAATCCCAGTAACGGTTTGCCCATCAATGGTAGCCGTTCCATTGATAATTGGAATTGGTCTTGAAGCATCTGCCTCAGCTTGTGTTCTTATGATTACATTATTTGGATCAATTGTATATTCTGAAGCGGCATTCAAGTTTCTCAAACGAAACAAATTTTCACCTCGATTATGAACGACATCCACATAAAACAATTTATTTTCATCAACTTGCAATTGATATCCCAGCGAAAACTGATGAGAAAGAGGATTGTCATATCCATTTGGATTTAAAATACGTCGCTCATTAGAAAAAGCTCCTTCACGTTGTGCTTGCAATTGATTGCCACTTGGCCCCTGCAAATAGGCAACATTTGACAAATTAGCTGAGATATTTCCATTAAAAGTAATAGCGTCTAAATTCGTGTTTGCTGGTAAAATACCCAAAGCTATAAATTGTTGTAATTGCGTTCTATAATCTGCCGATTTTGTATTCTGTTGCAAAGCATCACTGTAAACAGCATAATTAATTTTGTCGTAAGCAATTCCATAACCGCCACGAAAACTGCTGTTGTTGTTGAGCTTATAATTAAAATTAAATCGCGGTGCTAAATTGTTATAATCGCCTTTATCATTGCCACTATAATAATCTTGCTAAATTGTTATAATCGCCTTTATCATTGCCACCTTTCGACAAATTATCATAATCGTAACGCAAACCCAACGTAATATTTAGTTTATCGGTTACCGACCACAAATCTTCTATGTAAGCCGAATAAATATCTTGATGCGTTCCAAAAGATGTTGGTCTCAATTCTACATTATAATTCACAACAGTCGCATTTGATGGAATATCGTTAATAGATAAACTGCTTCCCACACCGCTAACATTTATAGCATCTATTTGAGGTTGCGTTAATTTAACGGTATAATTTCCATTAGGATTGCCGCCACCAAACAATTCGTGATTACCTCTAATAAAATTCAATCCTGCTTTAAGTGTATGATTATCTAAATAGTACTTGAATTTTTGTTGCACTTGAACCGTGTTTTCGATTGTATTAAAAAAAAATCCGGGATGTCCTAAAACAGCCAAAGTTTCATCATTAGTTCCTAAAACTACTACTTGTGGGTCGTTAGCGTACAACGGATTGGCATAAACCCAATTAACACGACTGTATTGAATGTTAGTTTCGCCACTTAATTTTCCAAAATTATACGAGTTTTTAAAAGCTAACAACACACTATTTCTTTTTTGTGTATTGGCAGCAGATGGAAATGCGATACCACCTTCAAGTCCGCCGCCTTGTCTTTCTATATCAACTAAACCTACATTGGCACGAATTGAACTTCTAAAATTCTTATTCCAATTTTGATCAATTTTAGAAGAAAAATAATTAAATGTATTTGTTCCTCTAACGGTTTCATTTACACCTAAAGCAGGAGAACTTAACAAATTATCTTTAACATCTGTGGTATGTTCAAAATTGAAATAGTAAAAAGTTTTATCCTTTACAAAAGCGCCGCCAATGCCACCACCAGCTTGGTATCTGGCAAAGCCATCTTTCACCTGATTACCCGATAAATCACGTTGCGCAAACGAAGATTGTCCATCAATAACTGGACCTGGCCGCGTAATAAAAAAAGTTTCGCCAGTCATTATGTTTGAACCAGAACGAGGTGTAATATCAACCACGCCACTTCCAGTCAAACCATATTCAGCCGAAAAATTACTGGTCAAAACCGTAATATCTTTCACAAATCCAGTTGGAATGGCAAATTTTTGACCACCTAAAAAGCGCTCGTTATTATCCATTCCATCAATTAAATAGGACGTAAATAAACCATTTGCGCCATTGATACTAACATTTGGAGCTTCCGGATAAAATCCTGTGGCTTGCGAAACATTGGGAAGTCGGAATAAAACGCGAGTAATATCTCTTCCTTCAACAGGTATTTCCTGAATTTCGGCAGCCGTTAATTCGGATGAAACTTCTGCATCACGACGATTTATTTTTGATGTTGAACCAAAAGAAATTACCACCTCGTTTAGTTGTTGCGTGTTACTTTTTTCTAAAACCAAAGTCACATTTGGACTTTGATTAGAGCGAATATTTATAAAATCAGAAGTTGCGGCAACATATTCAGTTGTTTCCTCAAAAATAACTTGATACCCATCAAGAGCTTCAAGGTTTCTAAAAATCACTTTGCCTTGGCTATTTGAAAATTGATTTAATTGTATATTTCTGCTTTTGTTTTGCAAAATTACTGTTGCACTTGAGATTGGTTTTTGTGTCGCTTCATCAAGGACGGAAATCGTTAAATCTTGTTGAGCAATCGCTATTGATGATATAAATAGCAAAGCCCATATATAAAATTGCTTCATTTGGATTTTTTTAAATTTAAAATAATTGATTTTTTGATTACCAATTTAGTAATCATAGAAATAGGAAAGCGCTCTAATTAAAGAATAGCAAAATTTATTTTTGACGTTAAAAAGAGAGTGACTTGTTTATAGAAAGGGGGAACCTTTGTTAAAACTTATTGTGTAGTATTGATTGACAATAAAATTACTTTCAAATTTTTGCTGTTGTTTAGGAACGAATAAAAATGAAAGTAATATTTTTTTTAATGCAGAAAAATAAGATAGATGATATATTGCTTTTTTAAAATCAGACGCCGAATTAGAGTCAGCTAAACTAGGAAGAAACCCAATAGCTTGTGTATTGTATAAGTTTTGTAAAGCAGAAAAAACTTTTTTTGTTTGCCAAGGAATAGTTTTAAATGGCTCGGCTTTAAATTTCGATTTCGTGAGGCCAATTAAATACGCTCCACCTGAAAAATCGGCACCAATAACCAAATCGGTCCTTTGTAAGTCACGTTCGGCTTGCTGTAAATGTTTAGCGTTTAATGCAACACAATCATTACCAACCACAATTATTTTTTCAAAACCTATTGCAAAAATTTCTTGAATAGAATGTGTGATTTTTTCTCCAAAAGTGCTCCCAACTTGATTAGTTTCGTTTGAAATAAAATAAGGAAGATTTGTTTTCTGAATGGTTTTTAGCGCCTTTTCATTCATTTTTTTCCACAACAAAACATTTTGCTTTCTACAAGAAGCAATTGGTTTTAAACTGCTTTCAACCTTTTCACTTTGAGCAAAAAGAAGAATAGCGGTAGTTGTAGAATTATCCTTTTTTGTATTCATAAACTCTTTGACGCAACATTTTTAATTACTGACATCAATTAAATTATTTTTAAAATATAAATTTTTACACAACTTGTCAGGAAATCAATTTCTCTACGACTATACCCTAAATTAAGTTGAATTTAAAAAAGAAATAAATTATGCCTACAAACATTAAAATCAAAAATTTACCCGAAGGATATCAAACCATTATCAGCAACGGAAGACACAGCATCATTGGAGACGAACCGATTAACAGCAAAGGAACCGATTTAGGATTTTCACCTACCGATTTAATACTATCAAGTATTGCAATGTGTAAAGTGGCAACAGTTCGTTTCATCGCTCGTAAAAATGGTTGGAAAATTGGAAACGTTGAAGCCGAATTAGATCAAGTAGTAAAGCGTGGCGAAAACGGAAAACTTTCTACAACAATAAATGTGGCTATTTCAATTGAAGGAGATATTACCGAAGAACAAAGAACAGAATTACACCATCAAGCAGACGCTTGTTATGTTCATAGAATGATTGAAGGTGATTGGAATATTGAAAAAGCAACCGTTTTAAATGAACCTGCATTAGTTTAAATTTAAAAAAAAAGAAATATGAGGACTATTTTATTTATCGGATTATTGGCGCTAGTTGCCTTTGGATTATACAGTTTTAAAAATCCAAAAGTGGATTTTAAGGAAGACACAGCAGATGGTATTCAATTTTTTAAAGGAACTTTCCAAGAAGCATTAGAAAAAGCAAAAACAGAAAACAAACCCATCTTTTTAGATATTTATGCCACTTGGTGCGGTCCGTGCAAAATGCTAAAAAAGCGTACTTTTTCAGACAAAGAAGTTGGAGATTATTACAATGCAAACTTTATTAATATTGCTGTTGATGGCGAAACAAAAGAAGGTCGTGAATTAGCCAATAAATACAGTATTCAAGGTTATCCAACATTATTAATTTTAAATAAAACTGGAAAACAATTAGCCACACAGGTTGGATTTGTAGAACCGCATATTTTAGTCAATTTTGGAAAAAGAATTGTTCCTTAAACAATTAATAATGATAATTTTTCAATTTGTTTTGTTTTGATGAAAAGCACTTCTGTAATGGGAGTGTTTTTCTATTTTATTAATCTTAAAAACAGCGTATTATGAATTTTAAAAATTTACTTCTTTTTGGATTATTTTTAGCTTCAATGCAATTATTCTCACAAACAGCAGAAAATAGAGCCAATAAAAAAATAGAAATCGGAACAGAACTACAATTATATCCGGTAGGTTTTATGCCAATGATAACATCCAATATTTTCATAAAAGAAGATTGGGCATTACGTTTTCGGATTGGTGGAAATTTTGCAAATAGACAAGATTTTAGTGGCTACAATGATGATGAAGTAGCAAAAGGATTTGGAGGTAGTGTTGGCGTGGTTAAATATTTTCCGTCTTGGTGGAAAGGTAAAATTTTTGTTGGAGTAACTTTAGATACTTGGAATATGTGGACAGAATGGCAAGATGGCACAAAAACTCCAAACCCAACATCGGGAACTACATACAATTTAGTATTGCAACCTTGGGCAAATGTTGGCTATCAATATAACATTTCGAGCAAATGGAATGCTGGAATTTCGGCAGGTTTTGGAAGAGAAATCAATGTCATAACTCGTGGTGAAAAAGTAGGCGAAGGTTGGATGGGGATAGCTACTTTTTCTGTGAATTATGTTGTAAAGTAAGCGAGCTTCGCTATTAAAATTACTAGTTTAAAAATTTTAAATAAGAACTATTTGTAAAGCTAAAAATAGTTAATTGAAACCTTCTTTAATGAATAATACCATCTCAAAACTCTTATCAAAAACAGTGGAACAACTTCAAATGTTAGCAGTAGAAATTGAAGATCCGATCAAACTTTCAGAAACAGCAATCAACGTACTTTTGAAATCTTTAGAGCAACTTAAAGTAATAGTAATCAAAATGAATTTCAAAAATCAGTTGGAAGAAATCAAGTTCTTTAAAGAAATAAAACCACTATTTTTCTCTAAATTAATTTATCAAACAAAAGTTCTAAATATTGAGACAAAGCGACCGAAAGGAACAGATAGAACCCAGCGAAGATATTTATTGAAAGAACTTGACAACTTGCATCGTTTCTTTGACAACAATTTAGACTTCTACCAATATTACAGAACTGGAGCAATTTACTTGGATGACAAATATTTTTTAAGAGGAAAGTACGATATCCGATTATCACTGGATACATTTTTTTATATGTCTGACCACGATTTTAATACAAGCCACGATTTTAAAGTTTCAAAAATATTAGCAAACGATTTGTTGGAAATTTACTTAAAAGAGCAATTGGCATCATTGGATAGAAAGGAAATTATGGCTACTAAAAATCAATCATTACCCAAAGTAAAACTTACTTGGACAGACAGCAAATCAGCATTGATTGAAATGCTATATGCACTTCATTATCAAGGCAGCTTCAATAATGGTACTGCTGATATAAAAGATATAGCAAACTATTTTGAAGCGGTATTTAATATTGATTTAGGTGATGTTTACCGCAGTTGGTATTCTATAAGAGGTAGGAAAACAACGGAGGCAACTGCATTTTTAGATAGCTTGACAACAATACTTCAGAAGAAAATTGAGCAAGAGAATAACAAGTCAGAAAATAGCATTACCAAGTTCATACCAAGTTGATAAAAATACTTCTTTATTTGCGTATGTAATTCGCTGTAAATCAAAATAAAAAAACGAAAAATCTTTTTTGAATATTTAAAAATAGAAGAAGATATTTCAACTAAAAGTACTTAATCCATTTCCGAATATGCGTTTAATAAAAATACATATAATATTTCATCTGTTTTACCTATAAAAACAGCAATTGACAAAAAATCGTTACCAAGTTGATACCAACTTGGCAATCAAAACAAATCAAAACCCTCAAATTTGTGTCATAACAATCTAAAATATCAGTTATGGCAATCGAAGTTATTACTCGCGAAGACTTAAACGAGTTTCGCACACTTTTACTTTCCGATTTAAACACAATGTTTAATTCAAAACCACAGCAACAAAAACAATGGCTCAAATCCAATGAAGTCAGAAAGTTGCTAAACATTTCTCCAGGCACTTTACAAAACCTACGTGTCAACGGTACACTAACTTATACCAAAATTGGAGGAATTCTATATTATTCCAATAACGATTTAGAAAAAGTTATAGAAACCAACAAAGTTGAAGCAACACCCAATTTATTCAATCGTAAATAACCTCAAAGATGAATTATATAAAACATCTAACAGGGTTTTTCGAAAAGGTTGCAATTGATAAAACACTCAACCCAACCCACGTAAGTTTGTATGTTGCATTATTCCAATTTTGGAACTGCAATCGGTTCAAAAATCCAATAAGCATATCTCGTGATGAGGTAATGAGAATTAGCAAAATCAGTTCTAAAGCAACCTATCATAAATGCCTTAAAAACTTGCATTCACTTGGTTATATAAACTATGAGCCATCATACAATCCATTCAAAGGAAGCCACGTTTACCTATTCAATTTTTCAGACGATTTAAAGCCAATTCCAAAAAGCGGAAAATCAACAACATCAAAAAATGAACCTGTTTTTGAACTAGTTGATGAACAAGTAGTGAACAAGCTTTATACAGGTAGTGGTACAAGTAATGAGACAGGTACTGAACAAGCTCTAGTATCTTATATAAACAATACAAACATACCAAACATTTCAAACGATTTAAAGATTGTAAACTTGGACGAGCAAGCAAAAAAATTTGAAATTGACGAAGAGTTTTTAAAAAAAGTTGATAAGGAAGAAAAAGAAAAAAGTTCCGCCAAAAAAGGAAAAGATTTTTTTGTCACTTCGAGCGCAGTCGAGAAGCCAACAATCGAAAACGTAAAAGCTTATTTTCTCGAACAAAACTTTCCGGAACTCGAAGCTATTAAGTTTTTCAATTACTTCTCCAGTAACGGTTGGTTAGTTGGTGGCAAAACACCAATGGTCGATTGGCAAGCAGCAGCACAAAATTGGATATTAAACGCACCTAAATTTATTTCGAATGCAGAACAACCCAACAGAGCAAAACAACTCAACACAGCAACCGACAAATACTATTCAGAGCCATTATAGCTATATTGAAGTAATTGCTTGGCTTGAGAAAAAAGGCGTTGAACTATATGGCAATCATTTCAAAATTCACGAAACAGATTATCCAATCGTTTACAAATTAATTGCCTATTTCTTAAAAGACGAACCAGCTTGTTTTCAATACGGCATAAACAGTAACAAAGGAATTCTACTTTCTGGACCAATCGGCTGTGGAAAAACATCATTGATGAATTTGATGAAATACTTAACAGCAACAGAGCATAAGTTTTTTGTAAAACCTTGTCGAGATATAAGTTTTGAATTTATCCAAGATGGCTATCAAATAATTCACAAATACAGCATAGGTAAACTCTATCAATCCGAACCAAGAACCTATTGCTTTGACGATTTAGGCACAGAAAATAACCTAAAATACTTCGGAAACGAGTGTAATGTGATGGCTGAAATTCTATTAAGTCGGTATGATCTATTTATTTCAAAAAAACTATTAACCCATATCACCACAAACCTATCAGCCACAGAAATTGAAAAGACTTATGGAAATAGAGTTAGAAGTCGATTGAGAGAGATAGTAAACTTAATTGCTTACGATAAATCAACACCTGACAAACGATAAATAAAATGAATTCTATAATTAACTTTTGGAAACACTTCCAACAAAACAACTTCGTTTTCCTACTCCTAAACGAAGTTCCAAAAGATGAACTGAAAATTCATTTCAATAACCTAATCACGATACTTCATCAATACAATAGCGACCTCAACATCATAATCAAAAACAAAAAAACCGAAGCCGAATTAATCATCACGGCAAACGGAAATCCATATCTATTCAAAGAAGTAGAATTACTATTGCATCACGCACCAAAAATAAACTATTGGAAAACAACCGCATTCCTCCAACCCGAAACCAACCTTACCCAATACAAAAACAGCACAGACAAACCGCTTGACCATTACGGTATCTATTTAAGGATAAGTGAAATGTATTTTTTACCATTAGAAAATCTCGAAAAACCAACCGATTTAGGAATTAAAGTTTTGATTAAAAATTACATTGTACACAAGGACAATCCAAGGCTTCGAGAAGCAGTTTATGTTCAGATCGAACACCTTATTGGAGAAAAATCATTTGCTAATGATATTGCATTTATTGAAATTGAGCAATTGGAAAGTAATCAAGAGGATTTGATTGACCTTTATAAATTGATTAATTTTTTAATTTTTTGCAAATAACAAACTCTTATTGAAAAACTTAATAGGCTAATGCTTAGGAATACTAGATAGAAAAGTTGTTTGCATTTCGTATGTTGATAAATATAGAATTAACTATAAAAAAAATATTAAATTTGAAAAATTTTAAAATACTTTATTACTAAGTGCTATGAGCAATAAATACGAATTCTACATAGATGAAAGTTGTCATTTAGAACACGACAAAATTCCAGTAATGTGTATTGGATACATCAAAGTTCCAATGAATGAATATGCTGAATTACAAAAAGAATTTAATAAAATACTGGTAAAACATAATCAAAAGTCAGAGCTAAAATGGAATAAATTCTCAAATGCAAGAACCGAATTATACAAAGAATTAGTAGATTATTTTTTTAATTCATCGCTACAGTTTCGTTGTGTTTTAGTGAAATACAAAGAGCGTCTAAATCATATAGATTTTAATCAAGGTTCTCACGACAATTTCTATTATAAAATGACCTATTATTTGTTGCATCCAAATAATAGTAATGGGGATGAATACCGTGTTTTTATTGATGTTCAAAATACTCGTGGCAGAGAAAAACTAAAAAAAATTAATGAAGTTTTCGATGCTGAGTACAAAGGCAAAAGCCCATTCAAACAATTCCAACATTTACATTCTCACGACAATAATTTCTTTCAATTAGCCGATTTTTTTATTGGAGCAATTACTTATAAAACAAGAGTAGTGATGAATAATATTGTAAATCCAACTCAAAACAGAATGGATTTCATTAAATATTTAGAAACTAAATCAGGTTTTAATCTCGAAGAAGGAACCGAACCTTGGGAAACAAAGTTCAATATTTTTGATCACCAACCTAAAATAAAACTTTAATGGATTTATTAGACTTGGATGATCACATACCCAATTTAGGAATTGACCCATCAGATGAACATTTAAAAGAATTGTATCAATTATTCAAAGTAGATTTTATTGATAATGATTTTTATTTCGATGGTTGTAAAGTAAAAATAGATATTGCAAACTCAAAAGAAGAAGGTTTTGAAGCTTATCCGCATACTTTTGTAAAAATTATTACTAGAGGTGATAAAGGCAAAAGAAATTTTGACAAAAAAAGAGCCAACAAAATTCATTGGATAAAACCAATATTAGAAAATAAAGATACTGAAGATGTAACTTGTTTTCAGTTTTTGGAAGCAGATGGTAAAATAAGAGATTATTTTTGGTTCAAAGAAGGAAACTTTTTAGTTGTAATGGAAAAAATAACTCCAGACTATATGATTATTTCTTGTTTTCATATTGATGATGCAAGAAATCAAAAATACTATGAAGACAAATATACAAAGAGGATAAAATAAAAAAAGCCACAGGCTACGGTGCTGTGGCGTACGTTTTCACGAACCAGGTCCTTTTCCCTAGGGAAATGACTTTGCAAATATACAACTCTTGTACCAAAAAACAAATTTTCTATCAAAAAACGTATTTTTGACCAACTTCATACATCCATTTCATAAGTGTGAATAACAAAAAATATACCAAAAAAGAAAATTTCTTTAAATAACTCATTATCTCATTCATCTGCACAAAAATCGCTCCTAGTCCAAGTATTCCTAGCAACAATTATTTGTTTGCTTCATTTCGCTAATTTTATTTGTAATAACGAGAACATTCTTTTTCGTTCGGTAGTAAAAAGAACGTTTTACAATTCAATTGCCACTCCTTCCCAACGCTCTAAAAAGTTTTTGTATGCTCAACAACCTATGTAATAAACAGAAACCAATGGAAATGAGCAACAAAAACTTTTCCCCAAGCTTAGTTACATAATGTGGCATTATAGTGCATAAAGAACTATCCTGCTATTAAAGAAATTAACGGATGCACTATAATAACATTATGTAAAAAAGCCGCTCACCCAACGCTCGTGCCAGTGGCTCCAGGACAACATTTTTTGCAGCTCCCATCGCATCACCCAGCTACAAAAAAAACCGTCCTTCGCCACTGTCTTTAACAACGTTCGCCTTTTCATAGGAAACTTTACGGTTATAATTACTTTCAAGAACGTTCACGGTAACTGTTTTTAGCAACTTTACGCATAAATCGGTAGTGTTTTCATTGCTTTTGTAAGTTCTAAAAATGGCTTTAACTTTTAGTGATTTGCCTATGGTAAAGCCATTTTTAGAACCCACAAAGCAAAAAAAACCAGTAAGAGTATCATTTTTTATTTGCCAGAAGACCCCAAGTCATTGCTCCAGCGGAAAAGCCGATGCCATACCGTTCCTTATAATAACTTTGATAACCTTGAAGCATTATCTTTCTTTCAAGTCTTTGGCATCAGCTTTTCCACTAAAGCAATCAGAAAAATCCAAGTAAGCAAATAAAAAAATGATACACTTACTTGCGCTACTGCCACATCGCACTTGGTATTATAATGCATTGTTTTTTGAAGATGCTTTCCATTTTCAATACAACATTTCGATTAAATTGAAACTTCTCTTTTCATAAGACAATTAGGCATCCTCAAAAATCAAATCCAAGAAAGAGTATCAAATTCTTTGGACGGAAAAAAAGCGTTTTTATTGTTTGATTTCGATTTTTTATCCATCCAAAGAATTTGATACCCTTTCCGAAGACGACCATCTTCCAATTCAACACCCAATCCTTCAGCTAAAACCCGCTTAAACAAGAACATTTGATTTGGATATTCAAAACAAAAAATAAAAAAAAAGAGAGCAAAGATAAGTTCCAGGTATTCAGAAAAAAAAGTTCAAGCCCTACGGGTTTTAAAAAAAATCTCCACCCATAACGGTTCGCAACAACATTCACTTCCGATTTCACGCCCATACTTCCGATGATGTTTCGGGTAGTATTTTTTTTAAAAAACTTTTTTTTCTGAAACCTTCCACTTAAACGGACGGCTTTCTTTTTTTCTTTTTTTTCTTTTGAAAAATTTTATAGGTCGAGCGTAGCGAGGCACACCTGCATTTCAATAGAAAATCTGCGAAAAATTGAAAATCTAATCAATTTTTAAAGCCGAAAGTATGCAGAATTTTATTATCAAAACCCACCAGAAAGGCACGATTTACTCGAAACCCCATTTATTCCTACTTAACAAAGGGATGAACAGCGGAAAGCCACAAAAAGAGCCATTTACAAACAGCTTTGTAGTCATTTTTGACTTAGAACAGGACTGCGAAAACCTTTATTTTGTTGCTTATAGTTTATGGAAAACTAATTTTTGGCATCAGCATTTAGTTGGTTCTGTAATTCCATTTTTACGACTTAACGATTTCAAAAAAGAGTTTTTTGTTAAATCTAAAATGATGATGGAAGAACACGAAACTCACGTAAAACACATTGCAGCTCTAAAACTTTTGGAGCAAAAAGAAAAGCAATTTCACGAAAATATCAACCTTATCAACGATATGCGTAGAGTTATTTTATACCGTTATTGCAACAGATAACTCATTATTTAATTCTTAAAATCAATCCTATGAGCGTATTTTTATTATTTCAAACCGATAATTGGAAGTCCAGAACATCAAGAGTTTTCTTTGGTGCTTTTGATAGCAGAACAAAAGCACTAGATTATGCAAAATACAATAACTTGTATTGGCAAAATTCTGAAGTGGTTATAGTTGAGGTTACACTAAATCAATTTGGAGAAGTCTAAAATCAAAAAAGCCTAATCTCACGATTTGGCTCACTTTTATAAGCAAACAATGTAGTTTAAATCTCTTTCTAATTGTAAACCTGATGTGAACCAGGAAGTTTGAAACCAACTTCCTTTTTTCTCTTTAATGAAATTAAATCTTTTGTCAGGTATGAGTATTTGTATAGAGTATTTTCTAAACAATTCACTTCGTTTCTTACCTTCTAAAGTGGTAATTGGTAGTAACATCATAAAAGGTTTGTTCAATTCAAAAGCACGTTTTAAAAAGGTATCCTTTAAAGAATAAGGAGGGTTTGTGATAATCATATCATAATCTTCTGGCTCAAAATCAAAGAAACTTTTTCCGTCCTTTAAATGCGAAGTTGCTACAGAAAAACCATTTTCTCTCAGAACTGTAACAATTTGAGAATTTTCAATTGCTGTACATTCCCAAATTGTTTTTATATTTTTTGGTATAAAAGGTAAAATACACTCGACCGCTTCTCGAGGTGTGTATAATTCATCAAAGGCACCTCTTTTTATGTAATCTATTTTATTCTGTATCATAGTATTTGATTTAAGTAAAAAAGCCCATTCCTTTCGGTTTGGGCTTTAAATTCGTTTAACCCAAAGGTCACCACAACTAGAGTTAAACTATTTTTTATGCTTCTTATATATGCTTTTAAGTATTAAGGAAATTGTAAAACTGACAATCGCTCCAACGGCTGCTAAAATCGCAGTTCTAGCAATATCATCTGATTGAATATTCGGAACAATACTTAAAAATGTGCCTCCAGCAGTGCCCATCAATGTGGGATTATTTGCTGTCATTAGTTGTGGTTAGCTGACTTACAGCCGACAAAACTCCACCAGCTAATGCTACATAACCACCAATGGTAGTCACTATCACCGGCAAAGCAACTGGAGCAGCTAAAATAGTTCCACCAACTGCAGCCAATGTCAATCCAATATTTCGAAGCACTTTGAAAAATTTCGGAGTTGGAGCTTTCGCTCTTTTTATTACATTCATAATTTATTTTTTTTTACCTTGTTAAGGATCTATTTAATAATCAATTCAACACTTTCTTTGTTATCCAAAGCTTTGTAAACTAAAGTTTTTAGCTTCCCAAAAGCTTTTCGCGACATCAAACCTAATCCTGGTCCAGAAAGTTTTGTTACAGGAGCAATACAGCCTAGCAATTCCTCTTTGGCATTATTTGCAGGATGAAAAAGTATAAACTTTCTTTTCGGAACATTCAAAACCTCCAAATGCCATTTATATTTTTTACTATATCGCTTTTCAATAAAATATTTCCCTTTCGGAATACAAGAAACTTTTGCTTCGTTTTCTCTCCATGGTAACTCAATTGTATTACAAATGGATTTTCCTTCAAATTCAAGTTTCCCATTTGTTCCTTCAGGGAAATAAGTTCTGGTCAATTCAAGAACCATTACACACCACTATCAACTTTCGCAATCGATAATGGGTTATAAGCACCATTTTTCAATGGATACATTGTTCCATTAATCTGTTGATAAAACTCCACACCTAAAGCCAAAAACAATGGTTTTGTGCTTGCAGCTGTAACCGCATTTACTTGATTGATCACAGCAGTTGGAGTAACATCCCAAGGTAAAATAGCTGTTTCAGATGTAGCAACTACAAATGTTTCGGCTTCAAAATCTACCTCAGCTCCGCCAGAGATAATTTTAAAGTGCGTAGTTCCACCAGGTGCAGCTATCATATCCGATGGAATAAATGACGCAATATCAACAGAAATTTCACCAGAAACTCTATCAATTGTCCCAACAAATGGAGCATACAAACTTGTCCCAAGTTTACCACGAATATTGAATTCAAAACCAAATAACAATTCAGCTTCGCCATCAATTACGTTACGTAAACCTCTATCGCTCACCAAATCCGCTTGAATAACTTTCATCATTGCTTGCGTTAAACGGCTTACCATTCTACCATCAGCAGAATTGATTAAAAGCGACCGTAAAGCCGTTCTTAAAATCTTACCAGCTTTTCCGGCTCTACCAAACTCGGAGCCATTCTCACGAGTTCTTTGAAACGCAGGATCACTTTTAATTCTGCTGGCATCAATGCCACCTTTTTCACGAGCCAAATGTCCGTCTTGGGTTTTGTAAAAAGTAATATCGCCGATAGTACCTTTCAATTTAATTATGCCTTTCTGTCTTGCCATAATTTCTAAAATTTAGATTAATAATTGCTCTAAATCATCTTTCTGTTGCAACATCTTCCGATTGATTTCAAGACAAATTTTAGCCAATTAAACAGAATAAAAAAGCAAGGAGAGTTCCATATGTCCTAAAACGACACAAATGGCTTAAATCGACATTAATGCGCATTAAAAAGCATCCAAAATCATAATAAATTGCAGCAGAAAATTATATTTCAAAAAAACTTACTTTTGTATAATCTTAAACTTTACTAACCAGTAGGTTTAAGCTAATCAAAGCCTAGTCAAAGGCATAGATAGTGTATGAAATTTGATAAACAGAGGGTGTGCATCTATCCGAAAGACATACAGCGTATAACAGGCAAAAGTTATCGTCAAAGTACCAGATTGATGCAAAAAGTGAAAACTGACCTCAACAAGCTCGAAAATGAGTTTTTAACTATCGAAGAGTTTTGTTCATATGTAGGATTAAAATATGAACAAGTAGCTCACTTAATTTTCGGATGAATAAGAATAATAGCTTATTCAAAATATAAACCGATACACTCTAATATGCTTTAACCAAACTAGTTCATTTTTTAGTGTTGTTTTATCAATAAAATGTTTGCTATCATACTATTAATAAGTATATTTACAACTCACAAATGAAATGAATTGTTTACGACAAATAAGGGGGTAAATTCGGTTACCCTAATTTAAAATGTATTTCAAAATGCTGATTTATAACGAGTTACAGTAGCGATGCAAATCCCTCTTTCTCCGCCAGTAGAAATACAAATGGTTACAAAACCCACTAAATTCAACGATTTAGTGGGTTTTTTC
>JBBRET010000043.1:0-24162 GCA_038202695.1 Flavobacteriales bacterium | reverse complement strand
GAATTAGCCAATTTAGCAGCCTATTTAGTCTCCGATTTCTCAGCATATATTAACGGAGAAGTAATTGTAATTGACGGTGGTGAATGGTTGCAAGGCGCTGGACAATTTAATATCCTAGAAAAAATTCCGCAGGAAATGTGGGACATGTTAGAAGCAATGATTAAGAATAAAGGAAGTAAATAAGTAGTGTTCAGTGTTCAGTTTCTAGTTGGCAGAGGAATCGTTTAAAAAGAACTAGAATACCTATAATCAAGCTACTGAACTCTGAGAACTGAACACTGAGCAATTTTACAACAATGTTAACAAAATTCCGTTGACCAAGCCATAAATAATCGTATTTTTACGGCTCAAAATTTTTAAAGAATAAATGGGTAAAATCATTGCTATTGCCAATCAAAAAGGCGGTGTTGGAAAAACAACAACTTCTGTAAACCTTGCAGCATCACTGGGAGTTTTAGAAAAAAAAGTGCTTTTAATAGATGCTGATCCACAAGCCAACGCCAGTTCAGGTTTAGGTATTGATGTAGAAAATATTGCTATCGGAACCTATCAAATTTTAGAACATAGCAATACTCCAAATGAAGCGATTATTGCCTGCAGTGCTCCAAATGTTTGGATTATTCCATCCCATATTGACCTGGTTGCTATTGAAATTGAATTGGTTGACAAAGAAAACCGTGAATACATGCTCAAGCAAGCATTGGAAAGTGTCAAAGACGATTATGATTATATCTTGATTGATTGCGCGCCTTCTTTAGGCTTACTAACCCTAAACGCATTGACGGCAGCTGATAGTGTTGTTATTCCGATTCAGTGTGAATATTTTGCCTTAGAAGGTTTGGGAAAACTTTTGAATACTATTAAAAGTGTACAAAAAATTCACAATGCTGATTTAGACATTGAAGGCCTTTTACTAACCATGTTTGACTCGCGTTTGCGTTTGTCGAATCAAGTAGTTGAGGAAGTTCAGAAGCATTTTAACGATATGGTTTTTAAAACTATTATTCAACGGAATGTAAAACTAAGTGAGGCACCAAGTTTTGGAGAAAGCATCATTAACTTTGATGCAACAAGCAAAGGCGCTAGTAATTATTTGAGTTTGGCACATGAAATCATCAAAAAAAACAGTAAATAAGCTATGGCAAAAGCTATAAAAAAACAAGCATTAGGAAGAGGTTTATCTGCCTTATTGAAAGATCCAGAAAATGATATTCAATCTGCTACCGACAAAAATGCTGACAAAGTTGTAGGCAATATTATCGAATTAGATATTGATGCTATTGAAATCAATCCGTTTCAACCGAGAAGCAATTTTAATGAAGAATCGTTACAAGAATTAGCATCATCTATAAAAGAACTTGGGCTTATTCAACCTATTACTGTTCGTAAATTAGATTTTAACAAATACCAATTAATTTCAGGAGAACGAAGATTGCGTGCCTCTAAAGTAGTAGGGTTAACTACCTTTCCGGCCTACATCCGAATAGCTAATGATAATGAGTCGTTGTTGATGGCTTTGGTCGAAAACATTCAACGACACGATTTAGATCCAATCGAAATTGCACTTTCGTATCAACGTTTGATTGACGAAATTCAATTAACCCAAGAACAAATGAGTGAGCGTGTTGGAAAAAAACGTTCAACAATTGCTAACTATTTAAGATTATTAAAGTTAGACCCGATTATTCAAACTGGAATTCGAGATGGATTTATCAGTATGGGACATGGTCGAGCAATTATTAACATTGAAGATCAAGACGTTCAAACAGCTCTTTATCAGAAAATCGTGAGCCAAAATCTTTCGGTTCGAGAAACAGAAGCGCTGGTTAAAAACTATCAAGATAGCATCAAACCTGTTCCAACAAAATCAGCTAAAAAAGCAGCCGTTTTTATAATTGCAGAGGAACAAAAAAAGGATTTCGCAAATTTCTTTGGTTCTAAAATTGATGTTAAAATAGGTGGCAATGGGAAAGGAAAAATAACTATTCCGTTTCATTCAGAAGAAGATTTTAATCGCATTATCAAATTAATCAAAGGCTAGTGACTAAAACTTGCTACATAATTTTCTTCTTTTTCCTATTTGGAAATCAAGTATTTTCTCAGCAAATACAGAATGCGCTTGTAGCAAAAGACACTTTAAAAACTAAAGAGATTGATCCGCTTCGCCCTTCTAAGGCAGCTTTTTATTCCGCCATAGTTCCCGGATTGGGTCAAGCCTACAATAAGAAATACTGGAAAATTCCAATTGTTTACGGAGCCATCGGAACCAGTCTCTACTTTTATATTGACAACAATAAAAAATACCACAGTTATCGCGATGCTTACAAACGACGATTAGCGGGTTTTACCAATGATCAATACCAATATTTAGATGATGCCCGATTAATTCAAGCACAACGTTTTTACCAACGAAATCGCGATTTGTCGTTATTAGTTTCGGTTGCTTTTTACGTTCTAAATATTGTTGATGCCAATGTTGATGCGCATTTAATACAATTTAATGTAAGCGATAAATTGACGCTTCAGCCTGATGTTTATCCAAACGAAATTAACTACAAACTCAATGTAGGCCTCACTTTTAACTACAAATTATAAATGAAAATAGCGTTATTGGGATATGGCAAAATGGGGCAAATTATTGAAAAAATTGCACTAGAGCGAGGGCACGAAATTGTACTAAAAAAAACGAGCTCTAACACGTTTGATGGTTTAGAACAAGCTGATGTTGCTATTGATTTTAGTATTCCGAATGTAGCCATTGAAAATATTTCTACTTGCATCAATAATCAAATTCCAGTAGTGTCAGGAACTACAGGTTGGTTAGAAAATTACCAAGAGATGGTACTGCTTTGCAACCAAAAAAATACTGCTTTTTTATATGGTTCTAATTTTAGCTTGGGTGTGAATTTGTTCTTTGAGCTCAATGATTATTTAGCAAAGATGATGTCAAAGTTTAAAGAATATTCCGTTTCGATGGAAGAAATTCATCATACACAAAAACTAGACAAGCCTAGCGGAACAGCTATTTCATTAGCAAATGCTATTATCAATCAAACCGATAAAAATAATTGGGCGATTGACAATCCAAAAGAAGAAGATGTCTTTATAGAGGTGAAACGTATTGATGCAGTTCCCGGAACACACAGTGTTTTCTATAAATCAAAAGTGGATTTAATTGAAATCAAACACGTAGCGCACAACCGAGAAGGCTTTGCTCATGGCGCAGTGATTGCAGCCGAATGGATTATTGGCAAAAAAGGGGTTTTCTCGATGAAAGATGTTTTAGATTTACATAAATAAATCTTAAAATTGTAACAAATAAACTGAATATAAAACTTATACACTTATAAACTCTTAAACTTAGAATCATGTCATTATATCAATGGTTTATATTTTTCCTGGTTGTTCAAATCCTACATGGTTTGGGAACATGGAAATTATACGAAAAAGCAGGAAGAAAACCTTTTGAAGCTTTTATTCCAGTGTACAACTCCATCGTATTGATGAAAATTATCAACAGACCCACTTGGTGGACCATTTTACTATTTATCCCTGTTATCAACTTGATTATGTTTCCCGTGGTTTGGGTAGAAACCTTGAGAAGTTTTGGTAGAAATTCAAATACAGATACTTGGTTAGGTATTTTTACCTTTGGACTTTTTATTTATTACATTAATTATACACAAGACGTCAAACACATTACTGAAAGGAGTTTGGTAGCTAAAACCAAAACTGGAGATACCGTCAGTTCGCTTTTATTTGCCATAGTTGTTGCAACATTGGTACATACTTATGTGATGCAACCTTTCACGATTCCCTCCTCTTCATTAGAAAAATCATTATTGATCGGAGATTTTCTTTTTGTCAGTAAATTTCATTATGGTGCACGTACACCAATGACGAGTGTTGCTGCGCCGATGGTGCACGATACTTTACCGATTATTCATACCAAATCGTATTTGTATGATGACAACAATCCTAATTCATGGAAAAATAAGTTACAGTTGCCCTATTTCAGATTTCCGGGTTTTGAAAAAATAAAAAATAGTGATATTGTGGTGTTCAACTGGCCTAGAGATACCTTGTTTCACATGTACAAACCTGCCGATAGAAGATACAGTAAACCCGTTGATAAAAAAACCAACTATGTAAAACGTTGTGTTGGAATTGCTGGAGATTCCCTTCAAATTAAAAATGGAGCTATCTTTATTAACGGAAAATTATTAGTACTTCCAGAAAGAGCCAAGCCACAGTTTGCCTTTAATATAAAATTGAAAGGGCCTATTTCTCAAGAATTTATCACCAATTATGAGATTGGAGAATTCAACCGAGTTGTTAAAGTTGAAAGCAAACTTTGGGACAATACCTTGGTCAAAGACTATTTAAAAAAAGAAGGCTATAATTTAACCGAAGTATACAGAGATTCAACAGAAGTTTGCATTGCAGGTGCTGTAGATGATGATTTGGCTAAAAAACTTAGTTTAAGTTATTCAGATACTTTCATTCAAGCCAACTTAACAGTAGAGAAAGCGAATTCGTTACAAAGTCAATCGGAAGTAGTTTCAGTAAAAAGATTCATTAAGACAGGTTCGGAAGACGGAATTTATCCGGACAAACAAGACGGGACACCTTCAACGACCTCGGATTGGAACAGTGATAATTTTGGCCCAATTTACATCCCAAAAGCTGGAGCAAAAGTTAATTTAGATTTAAAATCACTTCCGTTGTATAAAATTATCATCTCAGAATACGAAGGAAATCAATTGAGAGTTGTGGGGAATGACATTTTAATCAATGGTGAAAAAGCAACCAGCTATACTTTCAAACAAAACTACTATTGGATGATGGGAGATAATCGAAATAACTCGTTAGATGCTCGTTATTTTGGCTACACTCCTGAAAACCATATCGTAGGAAAACCAGTTTTTATTTGGATGAGCTGGGATAGTAACGGAAAAGGATTTAACAAAATAAGATGGGAACGCCTCTTTACAACAGTTGGCGGAGATGGGCAGCCACAATCCTACTTCAAGTATTTCCTTGGATTGCTAGCCTTGTATTTTGTAGGTGACTACTTCTGGAAGAAAAGAAAAGCCAAAAACAGCTAATTTGAAAATAAAATAATTTAAAACAATTTAAAATCATACCGACTGTTAAAAGCTTTGTCTCTTTTGATTTTAAATATTTTTACTTATGAGCACTATTATTATCCATCCAAGTTATTTTCCGTCAATTAGTCATTTTGTGGCGATTGCCAAAGCTGAACTAGTGACGTTGGAGATGGAAGATAATTTTCAGAAACAAACCAACCGCAACCGGATGTATATCTACAGTCCAAACGGTCTTCAGCTGTTAAATGTACCTGTAAAACACAGTAAAAATCCGCATCAACGCATTAAAGAAGTAAAGATTGAAACCGATTTTGATTGGCAAAAACAGCATTTCAAATCATTGGAAGCTGCTTACAGAACTTCCCCTTTCTTTGAGTATTTTGAGGATGAATTACTTCCGATTTTCCAAAAGAAACATACTTTTTTAATGGATTTGAATTTGGAAACAATGGCAGTGGTATCAAAATGCCTGGGATTGGAATTTGATTTCGAGGAGACTGCTGAATATTTCCATCAAGTGGAAAACAAAACGGATTTCAGAAACCTAATCAATGGAAAAAAAGATAGTGCCGTTTATGAATCGTATACACAGGTTTTCGGCTCTAAACATGGCTATCTCAACAACCTATCAATTCTAGATTTATTATTCAACGAAGGTCGTTATGCCTTAGATTATTTGAAAACCCAACCTTTGTAATTATTCTGCAATGGAAAGCCTAGCCATTACTGGAAAGTGATCTGAGTTTTCAAACTTTGTAAACGTTGTAAAGCTTTTTACCTTCATTTTTTTATTGGCAAAAATATAATCTATTCGAGCCGGATAATATTTAAACTTATACGTTTGTCCAAAACCGTTTCCAGCTTCTTCAAAGCAGTCATTCAAATCAGATTTAATGTTTCTGTAGACATAAGAAAACGGACTGTTATTCATATCCCCACAAATAATCACTGGGTAAGAACAGTTGCTTTTGTGTTTCACTAAAATGTCAGCTTGTTGCTCTTGGTTTTTAAAAGCATCGCGAATGCGCTTAAACAGTTGTTGGGATTTACTTTGGTTAATTGAATCGACATGTTGCGAAATCTCATTCACATCAGGAGAAATTTTGATGGATTGCAAGTGGATGTTGTATACTCTGAGCGTATCTTTTCCTTTTTTGATATCGGCATAAATAATGTTATTGCCAGCGGTCGGAATCTTGAAATCTCCTGAATTAAAAATTGGGAATTTTGAGAATATTGCTTGGCCTGTCTTAATCTGCTTGCCTTCCATAAAAACCGCTTTATACTTGTAAATTCTCAAATCTACTTTAGCGTTCTCGGAATATTCCTGAATGCACAAAATATCTGGATTTTGCTCGTTAATAAAAGTCAAAATCGTATTGCCAACATTATCGTCTGCCAGCCATTCAAATAAATTAAACAAGCGAACGTTATAGCTCATTACCGTAAAGTCCTTTTCCTCTTTAGCAATATCGCGGTTAGAAAATTTATAGAATTTATTGATGAATGTAATTCCAAGTAAAAGCACTAATCCAGATAACATTACTTGTCTTTTTAACTGGAGTAACCAATAGAAAAAAAACAAAGCATTTAAAATCAGAAACAGTGGTAGAATCAGTGTAAGAACCGAAAATAGTGGAAACATTTTAGGTGCCAGGAAAGGTAAAATATAAGCTACGAAAGTCAATACAGTAATTACTATATTAAATCCAAATACAATTTTATTAAACCACGAAAGTTTCTTCATTTATTATTTTTAAAACTGAACACTGCAAACGGAACACTTTACTTCCCTGCTTTAAAAAGAAACTCTTTCTCTTCAACAGTCAAACTATCATAGCCCGATTGACTAATTTTATCTAAAATCTCATCAAGTTGTTGCTGTGTTTTATCTTTTACAACAATTTTACTTTCTCTTTTACTAATAGGTTTTTTGGGGTTTACATGTACTTTTCTAAAAGGTGTTGCTTTCTTTTTATTGAAAACATTCACAATTGCGTCAAAAGTCTGGCTCAAATCAGTTCCGTTTTGCAGCAGTTTAATGTAAATATAACCAAAAAAAGCACCACTCAAATGTGCAATGTGACCGCCAGTGTTTTCTACTCTAATTTGCACTAAATCCAGAATAAGCAGTACCGCGGTTATGTGCCACAGTTTAACGTTACCAATAAACATTAATCTGATTTCCATCAATGGTTGATACGTGGTTGTGGCAACTAAAATAGCCATAATTGCCGCAGAAGCGCCTACCATTAGAGAAATAGAATCTAACAAAAAGTAACAAAGTAAAAACACAAATGCTGCAAAAATGGCACTTAAAAAATACAGTCCAACGTACTGTTTTTGAGTAAAATAAGTCAGAAACAATTGGCTTGTAAAATTCAAAACCATCATATTGAAAAACAAATGAAAAAAACCATAGTGAAAAAATGCATAAGTGAGCAAGGTCCATGGCCGTGTGAGTACAACTTCGGGCTGAGAAGAAACTGCTAACCAATTTGGATAATCATACACTCCATGATTAAAAATATTAAAGTATATAAAAAATGGTACAAACAAACCAACATTCCAATAAATCATTTTATTGGCAATGCCTCCCATTCTATATTGCAACTTTAAATCGTCTAGTATATTCATATATTATTAAAATTCAAATTACTGAACACTAAAAACTGAACACTGAATACTTTTTATCAATTCCATCGATTATTATTAAATGTATTTTTCTTCCAATACCACATCATCAAGAAACCTGTTAATGCACCACCAATATGAGCAAAGTGAGCAATTCCGGTTCCACCTGCACCAAAAAGCGAACTACCTTTAAATCCTAAAAATAAGTCGATAGCAAGAATTCCGGGTACAAAATATTTGGCTTTAATTGGAATCGGAATAAACATAATTCCCAATTCTGCCATCGGAAACATAAAAGCAAAAGCTGTTAACAAACCATAAATAGCCCCAGAAGCACCGAGAGAGGTAGCTTTAAAAGTCTGTATTGCTGTTGATAATTCATTAAATTGCTCTTGAGAACAGTTGGCATTCTTTAGAATCGTTTGTACCGTTTCCGGAATTAAATTATTTGCATAATCAGCATTAAAAATTACCTTCAATTGTGCTGATGTTAAATTCAAACTAGACAGTTGATCGATAATGTATTGAACCTGAAAATAATTAACCGCTGTATACAATGCTGCTGCACCCAACCCGCAAGAAATGTAAAAGAATATAAACTTTTTTGCTCCCCAATAATGTTCCAATGCACTTCCAAAAGAAACCAAGGCAAACATATTAAAAACAATATGCATAATCCCTGCGGAACTTCCTGGTCCATAAACGGGTGCATGCATAAACATACTTGTTAAGGGTTGCCATATTCTAAAATTTGGATTTTCAGGATAGTACATCGAAAATAATTGGTACGCTACATCGCCATTAATATTAGATCCAATGTAAAATAGAATATTGATAATCAGTAACTGCTTAACAGTATCGGTCATGCGCATCATAAGCTGAATTTTTTATCTAAATCTTCCACACTCATCGTGATGAAAGTTGGTTTTTGAAAAGGCGATACATTTGGCTCTTTGCATGCAAAAAGATTGTGTACTAAGTTTTCTTGTTCTTTTTCGTTTAAATAGGTTCCGGTTTTAACAGCCAAACTTTTCGCCATCGATCTGGCAATAGTATCGTTTTGGCTATAACTATTCTCAGGAATTCCGCTTTCTAAGTCACTCAACAACTCTTCCAAAACTATAGAAATCTCGCTTTCGGTCACATTGACAGGCAATCCAGAAATTAAAATATGATCTTCCTGAAATACTTCAAAAACAAAACCAGTATTTTCTAAAGACAATTGTAATTCAGCTAAAAGTTCAATTTCAGACGTCGAAAAATAAAGTTGTAATGGGAAAAGCAATTGCTGACTTGATGCCTGACGCACCGTCATACTTGTCAAAAACTCCTCATACAAAACGCGTTCATGAGCGCGCTTTTGATTGATGATTACCATTCCCGATTTAATTGGGCTCACAATATATTTTTTGTGTATTTGATACGTGCGTTTGGCCTCCTGTTCAACTTCAGTTTCATCAAAAAGAGATGAACTGACTGCTTCGTTTTCAAAAGTCATCTCGGCAATATCCTGGGAAGCTTGCTTTAAACCGACATACAAACTTTCCCAACTGGGTTGTGCCTCAGGCTTTTTATAATGTAATGCATTAGAAAAAGTTTGGCGTGGCTTTTCCTCCGAGAAAGGATTGTAGCTCCGGTCTACTTGAATCGTAGGATAAGCAGCGTCTTTATTTTGGTATTGATAGGGAGTATCTAAATTGGGGTCGCGATCAAAGTCTAGAATCGGTGCTACATTAAACTGACCTAAACTGTGTTTAATTGACGAACGCAAAATAGCATACAAAGCGTGTTCATCATCAAATTTAATCTCGGTCTTTGTGGGATGAATGTTGATATCTATGGTGTGTGGCGGAACGTCTAAATATAAAAAATAACTAGGCTGCGCACCATCTTTCAATAAACCTTCGTACGCTGCCATAACGGCGTGATGTAAATACCCACTTTTGATAAATCGGTTATTGACAAAAAAGAATTGCTCGCCTCTATTCTTCTTTGAAAATTCGGGCTTCCCGATAAATCCGTGAAGATTTACAATTTCGGTTTCTTCTTTAGCCGGAACTAATTTTTCATTGGTTTTGCCCGAAAAAATATTGACTATACGTTGTCTGAAATTCGAAATCGGCAAATTAAACATTTCACTACCATTGTGATACATTGTAAAATGAATGTTGGGATGCGCCATGGCAACCCGCTGAAATTCATCCACAATATAACGTTGCTCCACAGTATCTGATTTCAAAAAATTACGACGTGCTGGAATGTTATAAAATAAATTCTTAACCGAAAACGATGTTCCTTTTGGCAAAACTGCTGGTTCTTGTGAAACAATTTTACTGCCTTCGATAATCAAATGAATTCCTAATTCTTCTTGATCTTGCTTGGTTTTCATTTCTACATGAGCAATCGCTGCAATAGAAGCCAATGCTTCACCCCGAAACCCTTTTGTGTGGAGTGAAAATAAATCCTCGGCGTGACGTATTTTAGAAGTAGCATGCCGCTCAAAACACAACCGCGAATCGGTCACACTCATTCCAACGCCATTATCAAGAACTTGAATTAATGATTTTCCGGCATCTTTAACAATCAGTTTGATATCGGTAGCTTTTGCATCAACAGCATTTTCTAATAATTCTTTAACTACTGAAGCGGGTCTTTGTACCACTTCACCAGCAGCTATCTGGTTGGCAACATGGTCAGGAAGTAATTGAATTATGCTCGACATATCTGGTGTTCAGTGTAAAAAAAATAGTATTCAGATCATCATCTGAAGTTAGCAAATTTAAACAAAAAGTATGGTGATTTTTAGTTAATCCAATGCTAAAAAATAAAAAAACCTATCCATCATTTGAATAGGTTCTGAAATATATAAATTGAAGCAATTATGCTGTTTATTTTTCCTCTGAAATTCTTCTAAGTTCCGCCATTTTGATTGCCGCAATTGCAGCTTCAATTCCCTTGTTGCCATGCTTTCCTCCGCTTCTATCAATAGATTGTTGTTCGTTGTTATCTGTTAGCAAACAAAAAATCACCGGAACATCGGTTTGTACATTTAAATCTTTAATGCCTTGCGTTACGCCTTCACAAACAAATTCAAAGTGCATCGTTTCGCCTTTGATGACACAACCTATGGTAATCACCACATCTACTTCTTGAGTAACAATCATCCGTTGTGCGCCATAAACAAGTTCAAAACTTCCTGGAACATTCCAACGAATAATATTTTCAGGTTTAGCGCCGCAGTCTATTAAAGCGGTTTCTGCTCCAGAATATAATCCATTTGTTATGTGATCATTCCACTCTGAAACAACAATCCCAAACCGAAAGTTTTTCGCGTTTGGGATTGTGTTTTTATCGTAATTAGATAAGTTTTTATTTTCGGTAGCCATAATTTAATTATGAATTATGAATTGTAAATTATGAATTGTGAATTATGAATTAAATTTACCATTCGTAATTTGAAATTCGTAATTATTTATTGAGCTAAACCCATCAAAGCTTCGATACCTTGAGCTTCCGGAGAACCTTCAAAATTGTCTTTGATGTCTGTAAAATATTTTAAAGCATCAGCTTTATTACCAAGAGCAAAAGCAGTTTTACCAGCTTTTAATAAATATCTTGGTCTTGTAAAATCGTTTTTGTTAGCATCAGCAGCTTTGATATAAAATTCTAAAGCTTCATTTTGTTTGTTTTGTTGAGCATAAGCATCTCCTGTAGCTCCGATAGCTAAAGCGCTTAACATTATGTCATCCGATTGGAACTTATCAAAACTAGAAATCGCTTCAGCATATTTTTTTGTATTCAAATAGGCAACTCCTGCATAGTAATTTGCCATATTTCCTGCATCGGTACCAGAATACTCTTCAGCAATTTTAACTACTCCAAATTTACCTTCAGAACCTTTCAATACTAAGTTGAATAATGAATCCGATTTAGTTCCGGTACCATCATCAACCGCTTTTTGGAAATTTTGTTGTGCTACAAATAATTCGCTTGCAGCTTCATCCTGCTTCGGTTCAGCAATAAATTTTTGATACAATAAATAAGAAACTGTAGCCAAAGCAACTACCACAAGTAATCCGATGATAGCTTTTTGATTTTTAGCAGCAAAATCTTCTGCTCGTGATGCGGTTTGATCTAATGTGTCAAATGCTTTTGCAGTGGTACTATCTTTTTCATCAACGTTTACATCTTCAATGTAGTTGTTGTCTAATTTGTCCGCTTTTTCTTTTGGTGCTTTATATCCTCTTTTGTTAAAAGTTGCCATCTATTTTTAATTTAGTGTGCGCAAAAATAAAATTTTTATTGAATATTAAACGCTATTTTTGTCGATATTTTTGAATAATTTACACCATACAAGTTTAGAGCACTAATTTTAAACAAAAATCAAATTGTTTTTAAAGCAGATTTCATTACTCAATTACAAAAATTTCACGGAAGTTACCTTCGAACTTGATGCCAAAATCAATTGCTTCGTTGGAAAAAACGGCATCGGAAAAACGAATATTCTAGATGCGGTTTATCACTTAGCTAACGGGAAAAGTTATTTTAATCCTTTGTCAGTGCAGAATATCAAGCACGATGAAGATTTTTTTGTGGTTGATGGCGAATTCGAAAAAAACGGTAGAAACGAACAGATTTTGTGTAGTCTAAAAAAAGGACAAAAGAAAATTCTGAAACGCAACGGTAAAATTTACGAAAAATTCTCTGACCATGTCGGTTTTATTCCGTTAGTCATAATTTCACCTGCCGATAGCGATTTGATTATGGAAGGTAGTGAAACTCGGAGAAAATTTATTGATAGCGTTATTTCTCAGTTAGATAATTCCTATTTGCAAAAATTGATTCAATACCAAAAAGTCATTAGCCAACGCAATGCTTTACTGAAATACTTTGCCCTCAATCACGTTTTTGAAAACGATACCTTGTCTATTTATAATGAGCAACTAAACCAACTTGGGCAATCTATTTTCGAAAAAAGAAAACAATTTTTATCAGATTTTATTCCAATTTTTAATCACTTTCATCATAACATCACCAACTCAGCCGAAATGGTAGAAGTGGTATATCAAAGTGATTTGTTTGAAAAAGACACATTGACTTTACTAGAACACAACCTGCAAAAAGACCGTACCTTACAATATACTTCAGTTGGCGTTCACAAAGATGATTTGTCATTTGAAATTGATAACCATCCCATCAAGAAATTTGGTTCACAAGGCCAACAAAAATCATTTTTAATTGCCTTAAAACTGGCACAATTTGATTTCGTAAAAAAACAAAGTGGCGAGAAACCCATATTATTATTTGATGATATTTTTGACAAACTCGATGAATTCCGTGTGAGTAAAATTATCGAAATGGTCAACAACGATGAATTTGGACAATTATTCATTTCAGATACCCATGCTGAAAGAACAGAAAACATAGTAAAAACAACACATCAGAGCTATAAAATATTTAATTTGTAATGTTATTCTATTTTGTAATTTAGCTAAAAATTAAAACCAATGCAATCTAAATTTCTTTATTTATTTATACTGCCTTTTTTATTTTCAAGTTGTCAGGGTCAAACATCCAAATCAGTACAAACACTAGATGCAAAAACCTACGCAGAAAAGCTAAAAGCTACTCAAAACCCACAACTTTTAGACGTTAGAACTCCAAGTGAATATAGCGTAGAGCACATTGAAAACGCTGTTAACGTTAATTGGAACGCCAATGATTTTGTGACTTTAGCCAATAACTATGACAAATCAAAACCTGTTTTTGTTTATTGTAAAGTGGGCGGAAGAAGCGCACAAGCTGCAGCAAAGCTGGCTGAAATGGGTTTCAAAGAAATCTATAATTTGGACGGCGGTATCATGAAATGGAACGCAGCTGGTAATGCTAAACCAAGTGACAAAATTATCGGAATGTGCGATCAAGAATATGGAGAATTGGTAAAATCTAGCGACAGAGTATTGATTGATTTCAATGCCAAATGGTGTGGTCCTTGCCAAAAAATGAAACCCTATATTTTAAAAATGCAAGCCGAAATGAAAGAAAGCCTAAAAATTGTTCAGTTAGATGCGGATGAAAACAAAACAATTGTAGAACAATTAAAATTAGAAGGGCTGCCAACGATCATCGTTTATGAAAAAGGAAAAGAAGTTTGGCGTAATGTTGGCTTCATATCGGAAGAAGATTTAAAAAAACATTTGTAGTATGATAACCAAAGAAGCCGTTCAGTTTTTTGAAGAGTTGGTTGCCAATAACAATACAGAATGGATGCATGCCAATAAAAAAAGGTATGAGAATTTTAAGAAAGATTATCACAATTATATAGCTTCTATCTTGTCTGAAATGAAGTCATTAGATCCTACTTTGGACCCCTTAGAAATTAAAAACTGCACGTTCCGCATCAACAGAGACATTCGTTTTTCTAAAGACAAGTCGCCTTATAAAACCAACATTGGTGTTTGGATGTCACAAAATAAAAATCAGAAAAACGCACCCGGTTATTACATTCATTTCGAAAAAGGAAATTCCTTTATCGCGGGAGGTATTTGGTGTCCTGAGCCAAATGAACTCAAGCTAATCCGTAAAGAAATTGCATTTTTTCATGACGATTTAGAAGCCATTGTTACTGATAGAAAATTCCAATCTGAATTTGGCGCCTTGACCCGTGACGACAGCAATATGCTTAAAAAAGCACCCAAAGATTTTGAACCCAATCATCCAGCTATTGAATTTTTGAAGCTTAAAAGTTTTACGGCTTCTGAAAAAATTGACGATTCTTCATTTTTGGATAAAAACTTTAGCAAAACAGTAGCCCAAAAATTGATTGCCTTAAAACCTATGAACGATTTTTTACGTAGAGCTATAGAAACTGAAGATTAAATAAATGTCGAAAAAACGTATTCTTTTTCTAGGCGAAACCTATCGTGCCGATGCCATTACTTGGATAAATGGCCTGAAGGAATTTGGGGACTTTGAAATCGTAACCTGGGAACTCCAGACTAGCAGTACTGGCGTCAACAGAATAAAAAGACTTTTTGAATTGACCAAAGCAATTTTGACCATAAAAAGAATTGCTAAGAAATTCAATCCTGATATGGTAATTGCCGAGCGAACAACAAGCTATGGGTATTTGGCAACAATTTCAGGTATTCGACCAATTGCAATTGCACAGCAAGGCTTCACCGATTTATGGCCTCACAGTTCACCACTTTATTTCTTTAAAAAAATGCTGCAAGATCACGCATTCAAAAAAGCAGATTTAATTCACGCTTGGGGAAAAGTAATGGCTGATCATATGGAAGATAGCAATGCCGATATGGCTAAAGTAATGCTGCTTCCAAAAGGAATTAATTTAGATTTCTTCAAATTCAATGATGCCTCCAATGAAACCATCATAAATGCTATAGTGACGCGTGCATTAGAACCTGAATATAAACACGCTGTAATTTTAAAAGCCTTTGCGATTCTCAAAAAAAAGAACTATTCGTTCAAGCTGACTATTATTGGTGATGGAACGGAACTAAAAAACCTAAAACTTTTAGCACAAGAATTAGAGATACAAAACGAAGTTGCTTTTTTGGGTAGAGTTCACAACAATGAGATTCCGAAATTTCTGCAACAGTCTAATTTTTATCTTAGTATGCCCATAACCGAAGGCGTTTCAGCTTCCCTACTTGAAGCTATGGCATGCGGATGCTTCCCAATTGTTAGTGATTTACCTGGTAATAGAAATTGGATTGTGCAAAAAAAGAACGGAATACTTGTACCATCAGAAAATCATACTAAATTAGCCGAAGAATTAGAGTGGGCATTTAACAATAGCGCGTTCACAAAAAAATCTATAACTGAAAATAGAATACTTGTTGAACAAAATGCCAACTACAAAATCAATATGAAAAAAATTGCACTTACTTATCACGATTTAATTACTGTTAAATCAACTAGTACTTAGTTATATGTGTGGAATTAATGGAATTTTCCATTTAAATTATAAACAAGTTGACCAAAATCAACTGATAAAAATGCGAGACATTCTGGAACACCGCGGACCAGATGATTCCGGTTTTTATCTCAACAACAATATCGGATTAGGGCATCGTAGATTATCAATTATTGACACTTCGTCCGCCGGCCATCAACCTTTTATTTCCGATAACAAACGTTACATCATTGTTTTCAACGGGGAGATTTACAATTACCAATCGTTTTATCCCGAATTAAAAAGCAAAGGAATACAACTAAAATCGGGTTCAGACACTGAAGTTTTACTAAATCTTTATGAATTATACGGCATGGAAATGCTCGAAAAACTACACGGAATGTTTGCTTTTGCTATTTGGGATACCATAGAAAAAAAGTTAACCCTTTGTCGGGATCGCATGGGTGTAAAACCGCTGTATTATGGTTTCAATCAAAATACTTTATATTTTGCTTCAGAACAAAAAGCACTTTTCGCAGCCGGTGTCCCGTTAGAGATTTCCGAAGATGGAATGGGTGAATTTATCTTCAACCGATTTGTTGCTGGTGAAAAAACATTATTTTCGGGGATCAAAAAACTTTTGCCTGGACATTATATGGTCATTGACGAAAGCGGAAAAAACACTACAACGCGTTGGTGGAATTTAAAAGAGAAAATTCAAAATCACGCTCAAATCTTAAATCCTAAAAAATGGTTTGAAGAAACCTTCTTTGAATCGGTAAAACTGAGAATGGTTAGCGATGTTCCTGTTGGTGTTTTGCTTAGTGGCGGATTAGATTCTTGTTCGATATTGTCCTCGTTACACGAGCAAAATTTCAAAAAAATTGAAACATTTAATATTAGTTTTTCCGAAGAAGAACATAATGAATATCATTTGGCAAAGAGAATAACAGAGCAATATGGATACACTTTTAATCATACCAAACTTGAAAATGAAAGTTTGTATCAAAACTTAATTGAGACATCCTATTACAACGACGAACCCATAATGCATCTTAATGAACCTCATTTATTAGCCATCGCTAAAATGGCAAAACCAAAAGTAAAAGTATTGCTTTCGGGTGAAGGAGCTGATGAGTTAATGGGTGGTTATGTGAGATACAAAGCCCTTAAAAGTCCCTCATTATTAAAGGTGATTTCGCAACTTAGTAAGTTTGAAACCTTCAATAAAAAACCTAGATACGATAAATTATTCCGTTATTCCAAAATCAATAGTGATTCCGATTTAGTGCTATTTAATGGTTCCAATGTGTATCCTGAAGACATCAATACGTTTTATGGTGCCATTCAGAAACCTGAAAATGAATACCGATATCAAATCTTAAAAGAAGCGCAAGAACTCTATCCTAAAAATTTACGACGCCAAGCTTTGTATTTTGACCAACATACTTATATGTGTTCGTTGCTGGATAGAAATGATCGTTGCACAATGGGCACTTCTATAGAATGCAGGGAACCCTTTTTGGATAAACGTTTGATTGCTGGTCTTGGAACTCTAGATGATAAATGGATGTTTACAGGAAAAAAAGGAAAGTTCATTCTGAAAACGGTGATGGAAGACAAGCTTCCAAAAGAAATTATCGATTTTAGAAAAATAGGTTTAAGTGCTCCTTGGGGAAGTTATTTGCTGAGTTTTCCTCGATTTACAGATGAACTAGATCATTTTGCCAAAAGTGACATCTTTGATATGCCCATGTTAGAAAACTTAGATGGTCACAAGTTAGTTGCAGAAATCCGAAAAGGAAATACCAAAATTTTACCTTATTTCATGCCCTTATTTATGTTGTATAAATGGAAAAAAAATTACTATAACAAATTCGTTTAAAACTTGTTTGTCTTACTTTTGTGAGCATGATGATACAAAAGAACTTCTCGCTTAAAAATTACAACACATTTGGAATTGAAGCTAAAGCCAAGCAGTTTATAGCGGTTCATTCTGTTAGTGACTTAAAAACGGTTTTACAAGAAAACAAATCACAACCAAAATTCATTCTAGGTGGCGGAAGTAATATGCTCTTGACACAAGACATTCAGGCCTTGGTTATTCACATCAATTTAAAAGGAAAAAAGGTTGTCGAAGAAAATGCAGATTTTGTTTGGGTTGAAAGTCAAGCTGGAGAAAACTGGCACGAATTTGTACTTTGGACCATCGATCAAAACTTTGGCGGACTAGAGAACATGTCACTCATTCCGGGAAATGTGGGTACTACTCCAGTGCAAAACATTGGTGCTTATGGTACTGAAATTAAAGATACTTTTATCTCATGCAAAACGATGAATATTGCGACACAAGAAATAAAAATATTCGATAAAGAAAATTGTAATTTCGGCTACCGCGAAAGCATTTTTAAACACGAGGCCAAAGACCAATTCATCATTACTTCAGTTGTTTTCAAACTGACGAAAAGAAATCATAAAATTAATACCTCATATGGCGACATCACTACGGAATTAGAAAAGCAAAAAGTAATTACTCCTACTTTAAAAGATGTTTCCAATGCAGTAATAGCCATTCGTCAAAGTAAATTGCCCGATCCAAAAGAACTTGGAAATAGCGGCAGTTTCTTCAAAAACCCAATTATCTCTAAAGAACAATACAAAAAGGCTCAGGACTTACACCCCGAAATGCCACATTATGTAATTTCAGAAACCCAAGTAAAAGTCCCAGCAGGTTGGCTAATCGAAAAAGCTGGCTTCAAGGGAAAACGCTTTGGAGACGCTGGAATACACAAAAATCAAGCACTGGTTTTGGTAAATTATGGGAACGCTACTGGTCAAGAAATTTTAAAGGTTTCTAAAGACATTCAGGACACCATCTTAAAAGAATTTGGAATTGCAATTGAAGCAGAAGTTAATGTTATTTAAATAATAGAAAAAGAATTGGCTATCAGTTTAATTCATAATTCGTAATTCATAATTCATAATTCATAATTCATAATTCGTAATTCGTAATTCATAATTCAAAATGTACATTCCAGAACTTTACAAAAACGAAGACCAAGAAGACATCCAAAAATTCATTCACCAAAATGGATTTGGAATTTTGGTAAATCAAACTAATGGAAAGCTTTGGGCAACTCATATTCCACTGCTTTTAGAAGAAATTGAAGAAAAACAAGTCTTGGTTGGACACGTTTCTAAAGAAAATCCACAAGCGGCAAGTTTTAGAACTGATGATGAAATTTTAGCAATTTTTTCGGGTGCGCATGCTTATATTTCTTCCTCTTGGTATGATCACGAAAATGTTCCGACGTGGAATTACATTGCGGTTCATGTTTACGGAAAAATAAAAATCCACTCTCCTACCGAAACTATTGAAGCTTTGAAACGATTGGTAGACAAATACGAAGTAAAATCAGAAAAACCAGTTCGAATCGAAGACTTATCGAAGCAAACCATGCTTCAGTCCAAAGGAATTGTTTCGTTTGAAATTGAAATCAATGCCATTGAAGCCAAGAAAAAGTTATCGCAAAACCGAGACGATAAAAACTACAAAACAATCATTTCAAAACTAGAAATTTCTGAAGATTTTCCGGCGATTGAAATTGCCAAAGAGATGAAAAAAAACAGAAAATAGCGGCAGTAAAAACAGACCTTTTATAATTCTGAACAGCTGCATAAATCCTCAAAATTAATGCTGTGATTTTTGCTCGTGTCACAATTCCTTTTTGTACATTTGCAAACCTTTTTAAAAAGACAAAAAAGCACTATGTTACTATCTGTTTTCTGTTTGTTTATTGCCGTTGTAGTTGTTCAATTTCTGTATTATATTGTTGTTTTTGGTAAATTCTCGTTTGCTAAACTACAAGCTGCAACACCAAAAAGAATTCCGATTTCAGTAATTGTTTGTGCTAAAAATGAAGAAGAAAATGTTAGAAGGTTAATTCCACTTCTAGTGGAGCAAAATTACCCACAGTTTGAGATTGTCTTGATTGACGATGCTTCGAGCGACCATACACTCGAAGTTTTTGAAGAATTTGAAAAACTACATTCAAACATTAAGTTGGTTAAAGTAGAAAATAATGAAGCTTTTTGGGGTAATAAAAAATACGCTTTAACTTTAGGAATCAAAGCAGCTAAAAACGAATATCTTTTATTTACCGATGCTGATTGCGTGCCCATTTCTAAGGAATGGATTACAACTATGAGTTCGCAGTTTACCGTTGCAAAAACAATTGTTTTAGGTTATGGTGCTTATGATAAAATTGGCGGTTCCTTCTTGAATAAAATCATCCGATTTGAAACGTTACTGTCGGCAACTCAGTATTTTTCTTGGGCAAAATTAGGCAAGCCTTATATGGGAGTTGGACGAAATTTAGCTTATAAAAGAGACGAGTTTTTTAAAGTTCGAGGCTTTATGGATCATATGAAAGTTCGTTCTGGAGATGACGATTTGTTTATAAATCAAGCGGCTGAAGCCAAAAATACAACTGTTTGCTATTTACCCGAAAGCTTTACCTATTCTAAACCAAAAACCTCATTCAAAGATTGGTTCACTCAAAAACGCCGTCACGTTTCGACAGCCAAACATTACAAAATATTCGACCAAAATCAATTGGGAATCTTCTATTTTTCACAATTGTTATTTATAGTATTGCCTGTTATTTTATTGGCATTCCAATTTCAATGGATTGCGGTTTTAAGCATCATCGGTTTCCGGTATATTTTTACTTGGATCACCTTGGGTTTTGCCGCAGGTAAACTCAAAGAAAAAGATGTAATGTATTGGTTTCCAATAATTGAAATCGTTTTAATCTTTACCCAATTTAATATTTTTATTACTAATACGTTCTCAAAACCAGTACATTGGAAATAATTAAGCACATAGATAATGCTAAAAAAGGCGATCAAGTTGCCTTTACTTATTTGCTCGACCATTATTGGAACGAAGTGTATGGGTTTATGCTGAAGCGAACTGAAAACGAAACCGATGCTGAAGATATTACAATAGAAACATTCTCGAAAGCATTTGATAAAATTGCTACTTACAATCCAGAATTTCAATTCAATACTTGGTTGATTGCCATTGCCAAAAATGTACATATTGACCTGCTTCGTAAAAAAAAATCTACCTTATTTGTTGAAATAACTGATGCAGAAGACCAACAAGCCTATAATATTGCCGACACGACTCCATCTATAGAAGATGCTTTGATTACGGAGCAAAACTTATCGCGTTTATTACAATTCATCAAAGAATTGAAACCGCATTACCAAGAAGTGATTCAGCTTCGGTATTTTCAAGAAATGAGTTATCAGGAAATTGCAGAACAATTGGGAGAACCTTTGAGCAACGTCAAAATCAAATTACTTCGAGCTAAAAAATTATTAGCAGAAATCATCGAAAATAAAAAATAATCCTTTATTTATTTATTAAAATATGCTTACTATAGCTACTATTTTAAGAAAATTATTCATTATTAATTAAAAATAATTTTGAATTAAAATACTATTTCAAACTTTACAGCGTTATATAATTAAAAACAAAGCTTATGTAACATAGATACTTAATTATAAACCATTTAATTATGTCAAACGTTAGTATTTATGAAAAAAACTGGACCGATCTAGTTTTTGAAGACAAAAACAAAGCTTATGGTGCGTATCAGTTACGCCAAGAAAACCCTCGAACCACATTATTAGCCTTATTTAGTGGTATTGTATTAATTATCGTCTTACTCGGATCTTGGATGTTGCTTTCTTCATTTGGAAATAAAGTTGATCCGTCCTTACTTGATGACGATAGTATAATCCTAAAACTTTCTGATTTTAATTATCCTAAAAAAGAACCTGAAACACCAAAAGCGCTCGTTGCTTTTAAAAAAGAAAAAGCTACGGAAAAGAAAATCACTAAAAAAGATTTACAACATGCCATTCTTGTCAAAGAAAATCCAGATGAGGTTAGAACCAATAAGGAGATGAAAGAAAATCTTTTGACAAATAATCAAACTGATGCTACAGCCACAATTAGTTCAGGTAGTACTGGCGGAACAGCAACTACTATAAACTCTGGAACGGCAACAACAAGCCCAAAAGAAACTGAAGGAACTAAAACAACAAACGAATTAGATCGGCTACCTGAATTTCCGGGAACAATGAAAAAGTTTTATGCGTATGTTGAAGACAATATCAGAAAACCAGAGGTAGATGACAACGTCAGTTCTATGAATGTGATCATGTCTTTTGTCATCGAAAAGGACGGAACTATGACTGATATTAAAGCCATGAGAAGTTCAGATAAAAACCTTGAAAGAGAAGCCATTCGTGTCTTAAAAGCTTTAAAAATAAAATGGTCACCAGGATATAAAGACGGTGAAAAAGTGAGAACCCTTTTCATGCTTCCAATTAAAGTAGCGTATTAATTTAGTATTTGTAATTGTATTTTTGCCCCGAAACCTGACTAGTCTTTGATGGCTTTGTCAGGTTTTATTTTATTTAATAACTAGCTAATAACTTTAGAATAATTGGGTTTCTATTCTAGTCAAATATTGGTATCATTGTAAATTTTACAATACATATGAAGATTATCCTAACCTCTTTTATTCTGGCACTGCTCTACTTTTTTTCGGGACTAAAATCTCAAACAAAATCAGAAGATTTCAATAATCAAAGTCTAGAAGATAGTTTATTTGTAAAGTCAACATTCCCCATTAAAATGGGAAAAGTTTCCGAAGCGTATAGTAGCGAGAAAAGGCATTTCATCGATTCGTTTTATAATAAAAATATTAACTCCCCTTTTTACAGTGGCGGGTTTATTGTAGTTAAAAATGGTCGAGTACTTTATGAAGATTATAAAGGATATGCTAATGTAAAAACAGGTAAAAAGATTGATGCTTCCACTCCAATACATTTGGCATCGGTCAGCAAAGTACTGACAGCAACAGCAATTTTAAGATTGGTGCAACAAGATAATATTATGTTGGATCAAAAAGTGACCGATTGGCTTCCTGATTTTCCTTATAAGAACACCACTATAAGAACCTTACTCAATCACAGAAGCGGTTTGCAACATTATGCCAACTTTCCTGGATTAATGAAGAAAAGATGGGACAAACGTAAAATCCTGACCAATCAGTATGTATTGGATTTACTCGTCAAGAACAAATTCCGATTGGTAACGCCCAACGACACCCATTTTGATTATTGCAATACCAACTATATTATTTTAGCTTTAATTATTGAAAAAGCTACAGGTTTGAATTATCGCAAAGCGATGCAGGAATTGGTTTTTAAGCCTGCTGGAATGTCAAATACCTTCGTTTTTAATTATGATTCAGACAGAGAAACTGTTTCTAAATCCTACCGAGGCAGTACTATTTTTCCGTGGGACCAATTTGACAATTTGTATGGGGATAAAAATATTTATTCTACGCCAAGAGATTTGGTCAAATTTGATTTAGCAACTTATTCTCCCAATTTTATTGATCCAAAACTTTTGCAAGAAGCTTATTTTGGCTATAGTGCAGGCAAAGTAATTAAACCGATTAAAGATTATGGTTTGGGAATGCGCATGCGCTTTTTACCTCCTAACGGCGAAAAAATGATTTATCATAATGGTTGGTGGCATGGAAACAACACATCATTTGTTCCCGTCAGAAAAGATACCGTAACCGTAGTTTGTTTGGGAAACAAATACTCTAACAGACCATATTCGACCTTGAGTATGGTGAGCAGTCTTTTTTATAAAAAGAAAACTGAGATTGAAACGCCATTACCAACTGAATCGGAATTAGGGGAATAATTATGCTTTGACTAAATAAATGCCATCGTCTTTAATTTCGATAAGTTTGTCTTTGTAGAGCAAGCCAATAGCTTTTTTGAATGTTTTTTTACTCATCTTCAAAACTGTTTTAATATCTTCTGGATGGCTATTATCATTCAAGCGCAAAAAGCCTCTACTGGCTTTTAATTCGTCCAAGATTTTATGGGCATTAGGTTCAATATTATCATAGCCTTGTTTCTGAAGTGTCACATCTATTTTATTATCTGGTCGAATAGTTTTAATATAACCCGTCATTCGGTCACCGGTTCTGATATCATCATAAACCTGATCTTTGTATAACAATCCTTTGTGGATGTCATTAATAATGACGTTAATTCCAACTTCGGTGATGTGTGAAATAATTAAATCAACCTCATCACCAACGGCAACTGTTAACTCTTCGTTTTTTAAAAACTGATTTGTTTTACTAGAAGCCATTAACCTATTAGACTTTTCATCCATAAAAGCAAAAACTAAATATCGTTTTCCTTTTTCCATCGGACGTGCTTGTTCTTTGAATGGTACAAACAAATCTTTTTCTAAACCCCAATCAAGGAAAGCGCCCACTTGATTTACATAATTAACCCGAAGCAAACCAAATTCATCCATCAAAATATAGGGCTCTAATGTTGTAGCAACCGGTCTTTCTTCATGGTCAAGGTAAACAAAAACAATCA
>JBBRET010000042.1:0-24387 GCA_038202695.1 Flavobacteriales bacterium | reverse complement strand
AATTATGGCAATATTTAATTTTCAGAAGCCCGATAAAGTTATCATGATCGATTCAACCGATTTTGAAGGTAAGTTTGAATTCAGACCTTTAGAACCAGGATACGGATTGACAGTTGGTAATGCACTTAGAAGAGTTTTACTTTCTGCTTTAGAAGGATATGCTATAACATCTGTCAGAATTGATGGTGTTGAGCACGAATTCTCAACCATCTCCGGAGTAGTAGAAGATGTAACTGAAATTATCTTAAATCTAAAACAAGTACGTTTCAAACGTCAGATTGAAGATGTAGATAATGAAACAGTTTCTATCTCTATCTCAGGTAAAGATCAAATTACAGCTGGTGATTTTCAAAAATTCATCTCTGGTTTTCAAGTATTGAATCCAGATTTAGTAATTTGTAATCTTGATAGTAAAGTAAATCTTAATATGGAATTGACTATCGAGAAAGGTCGTGGTTATGTTCCTGCAGAAGAGAATAAAAAACAAAACGCAGCAATTGGTACTATATTTACAGATTCAATTTTTACTCCAGTAAAAAATGTGAAATATGCTATTGAAAATTTCCGTGTAGAGCAAAAAACAGATTATGAAAAATTAGTTTTTGAAATTAAAACTGATGGTTCAATCAATCCAAAAGATGCCCTTACAGAAGCTGCTAAAGTTTTAATTCACCACTTCATGTTGTTCTCAGATGAGAGAATTACATTAGAAGCTGATGAAATAGCTCAAACAGAGTCTTACGACGAAGAATCTTTACACATGAGACAATTATTGAAAACCAAATTGGTTGATATGGATTTATCAGTAAGAGCCTTAAACTGTTTGAAAGCAGCTGAAGTTGATACACTTGGAGATCTGGTATCTTTCAACAAAAATGATCTTATGAAGTTCCGTAACTTCGGTAAAAAATCGCTAACGGAGTTAGACGAATTGGTTGCCAACAAGAATTTGACATTCGGAATGGACTTAAGTAAATATAAATTAGATAAAGAATAATCTAATCCCGTCTTTTGAGACTAGATTAAATTTCATAAAACAATGAGACACGGAAAAAAAGTAAATCATTTAAGCAGACAGACTGGACATAGAAAATCTATGTTAGCTAATATGGCTTGTTCTCTTATAGAGCACAAACGTATTAACACTACTGTTGCTAAAGCAAAAGCGTTGAAACAATTCGTTGAGCCGCTAATAACAAAGTCAAAAGAAGATACTACGCACAACAGACGTATCGTTTTTGCTTACCTAAGAAACAAATATGGCGTAACAGAACTTTTTAGAGAAGTTGCTGCTAAAGTAGGTGATCGTCCAGGTGGATATACTCGTATCATTAAAATGGGTAACCGTTTAGGAGATAACGCTGATATGGCCATGATTGAGTTAGTTGATTTCAACGAACTTTACAACGGTGGTAAAAAAGAAGAGAAAAAAGGTAGAACGCGTCGTGCAAAAGCAAAAGCAACTCCAACAGAAAAAGCACCAACTCCAGCACCAGTTGTTGAAGAAGTAGCTCCAATTGTTGAAGCCGAAGTTCCAGTAGCAGAAGAGGTAGCAGAAGCTCCAGAAGTTGTTGAAGAAACTCCAGCAGTTGCCGAAGTTGAAGAAACTCCAGCCGAAGAAACTCCAGAAGCTCCGGCAGATGAAGAATCTAAAGAAGAAGAAGCATAATGAATACCAATTCATAAATACTAAAAAGGATAAGCAGTTAATGTTTATCCTTTTTTTTTAACCTAAATAGTCTCAGATGCAGGTTTTTATGATTTTCAGAAGCAGAACTAGTACGTTCTTAATTACAAATCGTCCCGCTTTCCGCTATATTCCCGATGAAAAATCGGGAGATGCCGCTACTATCGGGGCTATAAAGTGCTTTCGGAATGTTTATAAACTCTTATAATTCTTTCTTAAAAATTGAACGTAAATAAATAAATTTGCTACCTAAGACCGTAGGTCTGACGATACGGAATTAAACACAACTACAACATGCAACACACAACTAAATTAAGAGCAATTTTATTACTAGCCGACGGAACCATCTTTCACGGTAAATCAATTGGTATTTCAGGAAAAACTTTTGGTGAAGTTTGCTTTAACACCGGAATGACTGGGTATCAAGAAATTTTTACCGATCCATCTTACTTCGGACAAATCATGGTAGCCACCAACCCACACATCGGAAACTACGGGGTAAACTCCAACGAAGTAGAAGGTGATCATATCATGATATCTGGTCTGGTATGTAAAAACTTCAGCTTCAACCATTCCCGTCCCGATTCTGAAAGCAACCTATACGACTATTTTCAAAAAGAAAATTTAATCTGTATTTCTGATGTAGATACAAGAGCATTAGTAAGTTATATCCGAGACAACGGAGCGCAGAATGCTGTTATTTGTACGGACGGAACTGCAATTGCAGATTTAAAATTAGAATTAGCACAAGTTCCAGACATGAAAGGTTTGGAATTGGCGTCCAAAGTTTCTACTGCACAACCTTACTTTTTCGGAGACGAAAATGCACCCTTTAAAATTTCTGCTTTAGATTTGGGTATCAAAAGAAACATCTTGCGAAACCTTGCTAAAAGAGATTGTTACATCAAGGTGTTTCCTTATGACGCCACATTTGAAGAACTTAAAGCTTTTAATCCCGATGGTTATTTCCTCTCCAACGGACCTGGAGATCCTGAGCCTTTAGCCGGAGTCATAGCAGTAGCAAAAGAGATTATCGCAAACAACTTCCCTTTATTCGGAATTTGTTTAGGACATCAAATTATCGGTTTGGCCAATGGAGTTGCGACCTATAAAATGTTTAATGGTCATCGTGGAATTAATCACCCTGTTATGAATGTTCTCACAGGAAAAGGTGAAATCACCTCACAAAACCACGGATTTGCGGTTAATAGAGAACAACTAGAAAACCATCCGGATTTAGAAATTACACATTATCACATCAATGATTCAACTGTCGCTGGAATGCGTATGAAATCAAAGAATTGTTTCTCTGTACAATATCATCCAGAAGCAAGTCCAGGACCACACGATTCATCCTACCTTTTTGATGACTTTATCACCAACATTGAAAAGAAAAAAAGGCTACTAGAAGTTTAAACAGCCTCTTTTTTTAAATATAATTTTTCAGAAACATTATTCGTTGATGGCATATTTGTCATGAAGGTTGTCAAACTCTCCGTTATTTTTTAAGAAAGTAGCATTAACCACCAACCATTTGTCATACATAAGGTCTTTGGTTTTTTGAATGTCACTAAATGCCGTATAAAACAAATTCTTTTTGGCATTATAGTTTCTGGCACTTTCATTATAAACAGCAATGCTGTTACTGCTTTGAGGTGCTGTTGATTTTTTCAATGCATTTAAAGTTTCGTAAGCTGCAATATACTCATTGAATAGTCCGCTCAATTGGGATCTTTGATCATTTATAAGATTTGCATATTGGATATTGGCATCGTTAAGGGAGTTGTCTTTGAAATAGTTTTTATAATCACTAGTTTTATTGGTAATGTCTTGGTGCATAAAAGCAATCATGTTCATACAATCAGCGAATCCTTTTTTATCCATCGCAGCGACTACTTTTGTTAATTTTTCATCTATTACATTGAGTTTATAAAACAAGATGTTTTGATGTGCATTGTATTCTAAAATATTTTTTCCAGTACTTCTTTTGAAACGCAATTTGTAGCAAGAACCAAAGTTTCTCTTGTCGGTATCATAATTTTTTAAACCTTGATAGTACCCTAACAATTCAATTTCTTTTCGGTTTAAGTTTTCACCAATTTCAGGTAGTGACAAATTACTTTGATATTCATAATCATTGAGTATCAAACTGCCATTGGTCAACGATTGAATCGTCAATTGGTTCATTTTGATAAAGCTTTTTCTCAATAGCGTATTGCCCTGAAACCCTTTATCCGTTTTTTTCAAAACACTATTGATGTTATTTATTTTGTCTATAATTTTGGATGCAGTTGATTTTGAACGTGTATCCAATTGCGATTCAACAATGGTAACCGTATAATCCATCATGGCTTTTTTGATAAACATTTCGTTTTTTCCGAAATCAACCATATAAGCCTCGACAGTACGATAATTTTGAGATTGTAAAACGGATGGGAAAAGACCCACAAATACTATAAAGCTAACTTTCGCAAGGAAACCGTTTATTGAACTGTTTTTAAAAGTATAATTTTTCATAATGCAAATAATTTTCATTGATGTTGTAAAATTACTTCTGATTAAAGAGAGCATTGTTATAGGATAATTTTTAAAAATTATACAATTTTCATGTGAGATGTATTTCAAAGGTTTTTACACACTAAATCGATTGCGTTTATAAGTTCTGTAAATAATTAAACATCTATTTTTTAAATTTCTTAAATTTGTATACCATATAAAAACTATAAAGATAAAAAAATGAGTATAATTATCAAAGTTCACGCAAGACAAATTCTTGATTCTAGAGGAAATCCAACAATTGAAGTAGATGTAGTAACAGAAAACGGTGTTTTAGGAAGAGCAGCGGTTCCATCTGGCGCTTCTACCGGAGAACACGAGGCAGTTGAGTTGCGTGATGGAGGCAAAGCCTATATGGGTAAAGGTGTCCTTAAAGCTGTAGATAATGTAAATACCAAAATAGCATCCGAATTGTTAGGTGTTTCTGTTTTTGAACAAAATCATATCGACCAATTAATGATTGAATTGGATGCAACACCAAATAAATCGGAACTAGGAGCCAACGCTATTTTAGGAGTTTCTTTGGCTGTTGCTAAAGCCGCGGCAAATGAATTAGGTTTGCCTTTGTACAGATATATTGGTGGTGTTTCAGCAAATACTTTACCAGTTCCAATGATGAATATTATTAACGGAGGTTCTCATTCTGATGCACCAATTGCGTTTCAAGAATTTATGATTATGCCAGTGAAAGCTACTTCGTTTACACATGCAATGCAAATGGGAACAGAGATTTTTCACAATTTGAAAAAAGTGTTGCACGACAGAAATCTATCAACTGCAGTTGGAGATGAAGGAGGTTTTGCACCAAACTTAGCTGGCGGAACAGAAGATGCTTTAGACACCATTAAAAAAGCTGTAGAAAATGCGGGTTACAAATTTGGCGACGAAGTAATGATTGCATTAGATTGTGCAGCTTCTGAATTTTATGTTGACGGAAAATACGATTATACTAAATTTGAAGGCGCTACCGGAAAAATAAGAACATCAAAAGAACAAGCAGAATACTTAGCTTCGTTAGCAGCAAATTATCCGATTATTTCAATTGAAGACGGAATGTATGAAAATGATTGGGAAGGATGGAAATATTTAACAGAGTTAATTGGAGATAAAACGCAATTGGTAGGTGATGATTTATTTGTAACCAATGTGGAACGATTAGCAACAGGAATTGAAAAGGGAATTGCTAATTCTATCTTAGTAAAAGTAAACCAAATTGGAACTTTAACTGAAACGATTGCTGCCGTTAATATGGCTCACAATGCTGGTTATACTTCAGTGATGTCACACCGTTCAGGAGAAACAGAAGATACAACTATTGCTGATTTAGCAGTTGCTTTAAACTGTGGACAAATCAAAACAGGTTCAGCTTCACGATCTGACCGTATGGCAAAATACAATCAGTTATTAAGAATAGAGGAAGAACTAGGCGATATTGCTTACTTTCCTGGAGTTAGAGCTTTTAAGCAAAAGTAATTTCAAAATTATATTTAAAAAAACACCCGATAAGAGATAATCCTATCGGGTGTTTTGTTTTATATGTTACTGTTTATTCTACCGCTTTAACATTATCATCAGGAATTCTATCTATCAAATAATTGTATGGATCAATTCCGGCTTTGTAGGGTTTAATTTTGGTTTTGAAAGTAAAGCTGTTATCTTTCTTTGTTATTTTCAAACGTTTATAGACCAAAGGTTTTCCTAAAACAGCTTCTTTATCCGATTCGGCAAAAACAGCAATATCAATATAGTCAGCAATTGGAATTGCAGTTTCTTTTCCTAGTGCATCTGATCTAAATTTTTCTGATGTAGTTTTTATCGTTACTGCATAGTCGTTCCCTATTTTTTTGGAAGTTACACTCATAACCCGGTTAGAAAATAACGTTATGTTTTCAAACAAATCAGGGATTAAGTACTGTAAACTATCAGGAGTAACTGCTCTAAATTCATTTACCGCGTCAATTGATGTAGGGAAAGGAGGATTTTTATAGCCAAATTTTGTAACCAAATTTTTCATCGCGGTGTTTACATTTTTCTCACCTATCATTTCTTTGAAATAATATAAAACTACACTGGCTTTATTATAATGAATGTATTGTTGGTTTTCAGTTTTCATAATGGGGTTTTCCCCTTCACGCTCAGTACCTCTGCCGCGCAAATAGGTGTTCATTTCATATTCTAGGAATTTCTTCATTTTGTCTTTTCCATATTCTTTTTCCATAACCATTAGTGCTGAATATTGTGAAAAACCTTCGCTCATCATTTCACTTCCTTGCATATTTGCACCACATACTTGATGTGCCCAATACTGATGTCCCATTTCGTGAGCCACAACATAGAACACCATATCGATATCATCTTTAGTAACATCTCTCAAATCAGTAATAAAACCAATTCCTTCACTATAAGGCATTGTTCCAGGGAACGCTTGTGCAAAACTAGAATATCGCGGAAACTCTAGTATTCGACATTGTTTGTGATAATATGGTCCAAAGTTTTTAGTATAATATTCCAATGCCTTTTGCATGCTATTCATCATATTTGGAACATTAGTTGCATGCTCTTTATCATAGTAAACTTCTAAATTTATTCCATTCCATTTCTTACGAGCCACTTCGTATCGTGCCGAAATAAAGGAATAGAAGTTTAATGATTTCTGGTCTAATTTATAATTAAAATATTTCCTTCCATTGGTTTCCCAACTTTTAACAAGCGATCCAGGAGCAATAGCTGTTTGATCTTTTGATGTGCTTATAGTTGTTGTGATGTCAACCCAATCGGAATCGTTACTAATATAAGTGTTGGCTCTAGCGACTAAATTAGTTGCATCCAATTTAGGCATTCTGTTACGTTTAGGTAATTTGCGTTTGACACGAAGGTTTTTATCCGATATCTCATAATCGCTATTATATCCAAAAGAAGGTAAGATGTCTCTATTGTTAAAAAATGTTCCGTTTTGAGTAACTTGAGTTACACTTACTTCATTCTCAAAACCTTTAGTAATACTTGCCACATTAATTTCAATTTTAATAGAATCATTTGGAGCTAAGGGTTTAGACAACTTATAAATTCTGTAATATAACTTTTTATCATTCAATTTTAATTTGGCACCAGTAATAGCAATTGAAACACTATCACTCAATAAAGGCATTGTAAAATGAAGTTCATTGATATTTTTATTCGTTTTGTTCTTTGCCCAAGCTTCAATTTTTGCAGTCATGTTTCGTTCTTCAGGCATGATAGCAATGTCATAATTGAATTTGTAGAAACGAGGTTGGGCTAATGTTTCATATTTTTTATATTTTGTCTCATAACTAACCTGATTGTTTTCGGTTTCTTTTGAAGAATCGTAGTTGTTGATTACTTGGGTATTGTAATATACAAAGCCACCGCAAAGCAAGAATGCTACTAAACTAACTGTTATTCCAATTTTGCTTTTTTTGAATTGTACTAAAGCATCATTAAATCTATGTTTAAAATTAATTTCTTTGCCTCGAACATAAAAAGCAAGGATAACATAAAAAAGAATGGCACAAAATAATCCCCAATAAATGTTAAACCAAATGGTAGATGGCACAAACGGACCGAAACCGTTCATATCTGAATAGGTAATAGAAGGTTTTGAATTGAACGAAATCATGTTAGTACTGATTTCTAAAAGTCCCCAAACGAATGAATTCAGAATAACAAACACAACAAATGCAAAATATGCAACATATCGATTGTTAATTAGATAATGAAATAACAACGATAAAATAACCAAATAAGAATAACTTAAAAGACGAATTACCAAAAGGGATTTGATATAAACATCTAAATCATAGCGTGTATAACCATGCAAGGTTTGTGCAATAATTCCAACAAGAATAGTGGCAACAAGAACAATCGCGATGGCAAAAATAATCGCAATTACTTTGGAGGCAAAAAGACTAATTGTTTTTATTGGAGTAGCATCTTGAATTTCATTGATTTTTGCATCTCGCTCTTTCCAAACTAAAACGCCAGTGTAGAAAGTAATAAATCCAATCATGAAAAGCAGAAAATTACCTTCAATAATATCAATGATGTCATACGTTACCGGATATTGAACTGCACCATAACCTCCAGAAAAACTGGTTAAGTTGGTAATCAACAATATCATTCCAATAGAAACTATGATTATGAATGTTGGGTTTTTGATTACGGCTTTTACTTCAAATTTAACCAAACTCAAAAAGGTAGGCCAAGAGAAAACGCCTGCTTTGGTTGGATGAAAAAGAGTATTTGTGATAAGTGGAATGGCATCTTGTTTGGTTGATTTCTCTTTTTTTGCTTTGACATTTTTAGTATTGAAAGAAAATCTTTTGTACACTACAAATAAGATAAGTAGCATAATAGCTAACCAAACTACGCGATTGATTAATAATTCACCGTGCAATGAAACAGCAGTTGTGTTTTTTTCGATGACAGTTAAATATTTAGTCATGATTTCAAATGGTTTGCCACCAAATGGATCGAGTATATTTGCTAACCATTCTTTTTGGATATCACTAGTGAATATATCTGAAATGATATAAAAAACTAAAATAAACATCGAACCTATAAATGAAATAATATTACTTCTAAAAATGATTGCTAATGAAAATAGTAGTACGCCGGAAATAATCACATTTGGAATTCCAAAATTTAGTATACCATAAAAATGTCCAGCCCAAATCGTTTCACCAAATCGTTCTGCTGGACACCAGTCAAAAATAGGCGCTAAAAACGAACCTAAAAGAGCACCAATACTTATTCCTAGTAATGGAATTACAGAAATGATACTTGCACCAATAAATTTTCCGAAGAAGTAATCTCTTTTTTTAATTGGAGAAGTAAAGATAAATTGGTACATACCATATTGAAAATCCCTATTGGCAGTAGCGTTCATAAATGCCGTAGTCATCAACAAACAAATAGTTGAGAATACCATATAATATTGTTCTATTACAAATGGTGCGTTTTTGTGTGTATTTCCAATGCCACCGCCAATGGTAACACTTTCTGAAGCGATAGCAAAAAACACTAGTAGCGTGTTAATGAATAAGAATATCCATACCATTGGTGTTTTCAACCAATATCGAAGTTCAAATTGTATAAATTTCCACATAAGACTGTTTTTTAAAAAGTTATACTAATTCGTTTAGTTTGGCAAAAAACACATCTTCTAAGTTTTCTTCGGCTTTGGAGAAGCCATCAATTGAGGTTTCAGAAAACACATGAATTAAAGGATTACCACCAACAAGTTTATTTGAAATCACTTTAAAATCTTCTTGATATTTTGCAAGTTCTTGTTTAGCTACTTTTTTCTCCCATACTTTTCCCTTAACTTCGAGAAGAGCATCGTCAGGATTTCCTGCAAAAAGTACTTTTCCTTTGTCAACGATGGCCATCTGGGTGCACAATTCTCGCACATCTTGGACAATGTGTGTAGATAGAATTACAATCGTATTTTCACCAATTTCACTTAAAATATTATAAAAACGGTTGCGTTCACCTGGATCTAATCCTGCCGTTGGTTCGTCAACAATTACAAGCTTAGGAGTGCCAATTAAGCATTGGGCAATGCCAAATCGTTGACGCATTCCGCCACTATAACTGCTCACAGCATTTTTTCGGTGTTCCCACAAATTTACTTTTACTAACAACTGTTCAATCATTTGTTTTCTATCACTCTTGTTTTCAAAACCTTTCAGTAAAGCCAAATTATCAAGCAAATCAACTGCCGAAGTTCTTGGATATACACCAAATTCTTGAGGTAAGTACCCCAGTACTTTACGAACGGCATCTTTGTCTTTCAAAACATCAATATCGCCAAGCATAATACTACCACTATCGGCATCTTGAAGAGTTGCAATAGTTCGCATTAATGAAGATTTCCCAGCACCATTGGGTCCAAGTAACCCAAACATTCCAGTTGGTATGGTTAACGAAACATTATCCAGCGCATGCACACCGTTACTATATTTTTTGTCTAAGTTTTTGATGATTAATTCCATAATGTTGATTGATTTTAGTTAAATTTTAATGGATAAGACAGTATAAAAGATAATTTTGTTACAGTTAACATTTAACAATACTACAAAAAAGAATATACAAACCGTATTTAAGTTCATTTTTCAATTTTTATTTTCTAATTAAACTTCCCATTTCCATTTTTTACTTTCAATCGAGAATACTACTTTTGCACATGCAACACAACGTACTTATTTTAGATTTCGGTTCGCAATACACACAACTTATTGCGAGAAGAGTTCGGGAATTAAATATATTCTGCGAAATCTTCCCCTACAATCATGTTCCAGCAGATTTATCGTCTTATAAAGCGGTTATTCTTGGCGGAAGTCCATTTTCAGTTCGCTCTGAAGACGCTTTGCAAATAGATTTATCTAATATTCGAGGCAAATTACCACTGCTTGCTGTTTGTTATGGGGCACAATATTTAGCCCATTTTTCAGGTGGAGAAGTAGCAGCTTCTAACATTAGAGAATATGGCAGAGCCAATTTATCCTTTATTCAAGAAGGAGAAACTTTTTTTGAAGATGTAAAAATCAATTCGCAAGTTTGGATGAGTCACAGCGATACCATAAAACATTTACCAACTAACGGCATCAAATTGGCGAGCACTAAAGATGTTGATAATGCAGCTTACAAAATTGATGGCGAAACGACTTATGCTATTCAATTTCATCCCGAAGTGTATCATTCTACTGATGGTAAGCAAATCTTGGAGAATTTTTTAGTTAAGATTGCTCAGGTTCCACAAAACTTTACACCCAATGCTTTTGTTGAAGATTGTATCAAAGAATTGCAAGAAAAAGTAAAAGGTGACAAAGTCGTTCTTGGACTTTCTGGCGGCGTTGATTCTACTGTAGCTGCAGTTTTGTTACATAAAGCTATTGGCAAAAACTTGTACTGTATTTTCGTAAACAATGGTTTGCTTCGTAAAAATGAATTTGAAAATGTGCTGCACCAATACAAAGACATGGGTTTAAACGTAAAAGGGGTTGATGCTTCTGATCGTTTCTTTTCTGCTCTGTCGGGAATAGAAGAACCGGAAGCTAAACGCAAGGCTATTGGAAAAGCTTTTATCGAAGTTTTTGATGAAGAAGCACACCGTATTGAAGACGTAAAATGGTTAGCGCAAGGCACCATTTATCCTGATGTAATCGAATCGGTTTCGGTAAAAGGACCATCTGCTACTATTAAATCGCATCATAATGTAGGCGGTTTGCCTGATTATATGAAACTTCAAATTGTGGAGCCATTACGCATGTTATTCAAAGATGAAGTGCGAAGAGTAGGAAAGACGTTGGGCATCGACCCAGAACTTTTAGGCAGACATCCGTTCCCAGGACCAGGATTGTCAATCCGAATTTTGGGAGCTATTACTCCAGAAAATGTTAGAATCCTACAAGAGGTTGATGCTGTATTTATAGACGGTTTAAAAGAACACGGTTTGTATGATAAAGTATGGCAAGCCGGTGCAATTTTACTACCGATAAAAAGCGTTGGGGTAATGGGTGATGAGCGTACTTATGAAAAGGTAGTCGCGCTCAGAGCAGTTGAATCAACAGACGGGATGACAGCCGATTGGGTGCATTTACCTTATGAATTTTTGATGAAAATTTCTAATGAAATTATTAATAAAGTAAAAGGTGTGAACCGAGTAGTATATGATATTAGCTCAAAACCACCAGCGACAATTGAATGGGAATAGTTTTTGTTAACATAAAAAAGTTAAAGAAAAATTTAACATTTAAGATTGCATTTAAAAAGAATTATTAACTTTAGACGTTAAATAAATAGTAAATAGATGAAAAACCGTATTCTTTTTTCAATAATTCTAACAGTATTTTCTTTTGTATTTACTGTTTCAGCAAAGCAAGAAAAGTACATTAAGCATACCGTAGTTAAAGGGGAAACTATTAATATTATAGCCCAAAAGTATAAGGTTACACCTTATGATATCTATAAATTAAACCCAGATTCTCAAAACGGAATTCAATTGGATAGCGTATTGTTGATTCCGCCATCAGCCGAAATTGCCGCAACTCAGACGCCAAAATCATCTCTGGATAATACTTCAAATCCAATTCAAAACACTAATCCAACTTCTCATTTGGTGCTACCAAAAGAAACTTTGTACAGCCTTTCTAAACAATACAATGTGACTATTGATGAAATCAAAACCGCCAATGGCGATTTGCTCAAAGATGGTTTGAAAATTGGAATGAATGTTAAGATTCCGGTTTCAGGAAGTATACAGAATACAGTAGTTGCTAAACCGTTTGAAGTATCAAAACCAATAGTAAAAGAAACGCCAAAAGCAGAACAGCCTAAACCTAGTACTGCAATGGCGGGAGCCACTTTTCACATTATTGAGCCAAAAGAAACCAAGTACGGTATTTCTAAAAGATACGGAATGACTATTGCTGAATTAGAACGTTTGAATCCTCAAATTATTACTGATTTTCCAATTGGTCTTAAACTTGTAGTTTCAGGTAATGTTCCGGCACCAGTTGTTGTCGAAACTACAAAATCGGCACCTATACCAACAACAACAGCTCCTTTGGCATCAGGAACTAAGAAATATTTAGAGGAATATGTGGTAAGGCCAAATGAAACCATTCCAAGCATTGCCTCTGATTACGGTATCACAGAAAAAGAATTGATTTCGCTTAATCCGGAACTAAAAAAGGGCGTCAAACAAGGAATGATATTACGGGTTCCCAAAGGACAGCGCAAAGAACCGCCCCGAAAAGAACAAGGAAATTTAATGAGATCAATCAACACTAATGCGAGGAAACAACTCGCATTACTTTTTCCGTTTAATATCACCAAGATAGAAAGTGATACGGTAAACACAACGCAAGCCCGATTAAAGAAAGATAAGTTTTTGAATCTTACTCTTGATTTTTATTCAGGTGCTTTGATGGCTATTGATTCAGCAAAGGTTTTAGGAATGAATGTAGAAGTCCTAATCTTAGATTCACAAGAAACCAAGAACACTTCTAATGTGTCAGCTTTGGTGCAACAAAATAACCTTCAAGCAATGGACGCTATTGTTGGACCATTTTATCAGTTAAATGTAGATCGATTGGCAGAACTAATGGAGCCAACTAAAACGCCCGTTATCTCACCATTGTCGAAAGAAGACGGAGGTAAATATTCGAACTTATACCAATCTATGCCATCAGCTGATTTTTTGCGTAGTTCTATTTTTGATTATATGAAATCAAAGGGAGGAAATATACTAGCTGTCATTGATAATAAAAAAGGAAGTGTTAAAGAATATATTCAAGACCAACAAAAAGAAACTAAAATTGTTGGTTTAAGCGAAAGGGGAACTGTGGTTGGTGATAGCCTAAAGATATTGCTCCAAAAAGATAAAATGAATTATGTGGTAATGGCTTCTGAAAATACGGCAATGATTTTAGCAACTACAGCTGCAATGTTGGCAGCACAAAAAGACTATCAGGTACAACTGGTAATTTTAGAGCCAAATGAAACCTTAGATTTTGAGGAAATAGCATTAACTAGATTAACCAAACTTAAACTTTTATATCCCTCGCTTTCAAGACCAAATGAGTCGGATGAAGCAAATCGTTTTGATGAAAAATACAAAAGCGCTAACAAAATTTTACCCAATCAATACGCTATTCGAGGCTTTGATGTTACTTTTGATACCTTACTTAGATTATCTCAAGATAAATCTTTTGAGGAAACAGTTCAGGCTTCGGCTTCTGAGCAAATAGAAAACAAATTTGATTACGTTCAGAATCCGACTTATGGATACGCTAACAACGGAATTTATATTTTGTATTACGATACCGACTTAACCATAAAAGAAGCACTATAATGACCACGTCAATTGTTAGATATTTAGGCGAATTACGAACTTCGTCAATGCACATGCAATCTGGAACAGAAATCCTTACGGATGCACCAACGGATAATCATGGCAAAGGAGAAACATTTTCTCCAACTGATTTGGTGGCAAATTCTTTGGCAACTTGCATGATTACTGTGATGGGAATTAAAGCACGAGATATGGATTTGGAACTGAAAGGCACAACTGCCGAAGTGACTAAAGTTATGGCAGCAGATCCAAGACGAATTGCAGAAATTCACATTAAATTTCAAATGAATCTTGCTGAGGACAAAAAAATCAAAGCCATTCTTGAAAATACTGCAATGACTTGCCCGGTTTATTTTAGTCTTCATCCAGAGATCAAAAAGGTGATTACTTTTAATTGGAACTAAAATCAGTCAAATATCATTAAGTCAAAAGTTTAAAGATTTCTGATTTTTTGTTGCGTACTTTTATGACTTTAAGACTTTAGACTTTGGACAAAAATCAACTACTACTCATCAAACTAGCGCATACCAAAATGCCGTTCGGAAAATACGAAGGCTACTATCTTATTGACTTGCCCGAGTATTATGTGGTTTGGTACAGCAATAAAGGTTTTCCAAACGGACCACTCGGTGCGCAACTTCAACTCGTTTATGAACTTAAATTAAACGGTTTGGAAGAATTGGTCCGCAATATCAAAAAACAATATCCTAAATATTTAACAGAAAAATAGAACAATAAAGCTATTTTAAAATAGGCACATTTTCACATTGACTCATTGACTATTTAATTGTACTTTTGCCTCGTTTTTTACAACAAATCTGAAATTAATTCAGATTAAACAACAACACAACAACTACAAAAAAATGAATCAAACAAAATACATTTTTGTTACAGGCGGTGTGACTTCTTCTTTAGGAAAAGGAATCATTGCAGCATCTCTAGCCAAGTTACTACAGGCAAGAGGGTATCGAACAACCATTCAAAAGTTTGATCCTTACATCAATGTTGATCCGGGAACTTTAAATCCATACGAACACGGTGAATGTTATGTGACTGATGATGGTGCTGAAACCGATTTGGATTTAGGACATTACGAACGTTTTTTAAACGTACCGACTTCGCAAGCTAATAATGTAACTACCGGAAGAGTGTATCTTTCTGTTATAGAAAAAGAACGTAGAGGAGAATTTCTTGGAAAAACTGTTCAAGTTGTGCCTCACATTACCAACGAAATCAAAGAACGCATGCAATTGCTTGGCAAGTCAGGTGATTTTGATATTGTAATTACTGAAATTGGAGGAACTGTTGGTGATATTGAGTCGTTGCCTTATATCGAATCAGTGCGACAATTAATTTGGGAATTAGGCGAAGATAATAGTATTGTTGTTCATCTAACATTGATTCCCTATTTAGCTGCCGCAGGAGAATTAAAAACAAAACCAACACAACATTCGGTTAAAACCTTGATGGAGAGTGGAATTCAAGCGAATATATTAGTTTGCAGAACCGACCGTGAATTATCAGACGAGTTGCGACAAAAGATAGCCTTATTTTGCAATGTAAAAAGAGAAGCCGTTATTCAATCTATTGATGCTTCCACAATTTATGAAGTTCCAAATTTAATGCTCGAAGAAGGTTTGGATGTGGTTGCGTTAAAAAAATTAAACTTACCAAAAAAAGCGGCACCTGACTTAAGAAACTGGAATACTTTTTTGCACCGATTAAAACATCCAAAACATACAGTCAATGTTGGTTTAGTCGGAAAATATGTTGAATTACAAGATTCCTATAAATCAATTTTAGAGTCTTTTATTCATGCAGGCGCTGCTAATCAGACCAAAGTGAATGTTATATCTATCCATTCTGAATATTTAGACGCCAATACAGCTGAGGAACAATTGGGCAATCTTGATGGCATATTAGTTGCTCCCGGATTCGGTGGTCGTGGTATAGAAGGAAAGATTGATACCGTTCGCTATGCCCGAGAAAAGAACATTCCGTTTTTCGGAATTTGTTTGGGAATGCAAATGGCAGTAATTGAATATTCTAGAAATGTTTTGGGATTATTAGATGCCAATTCAACGGAGATGCATGAGGAAACTACAAATCCAGTTATCTCTATTATGGAAGAACAAAAAAACATAACAGATAAAGGTGGAACTATGCGTTTGGGTTCATGGAAATGTACTATTGCAGCAGGAACATTGGCCCATCAAATTTATGGTAAATTGCAAATCGAAGAGCGTCACCGTCATCGGTACGAATTCAACAACAAATACAGAAAGCAGTTAGAAGCCGCAGGATTGGTTTGCTCTGGTGTAAATCCAGAAACTGGTTTGGTTGAAATTATTGAATTGCAAAACCATCCCTTTTTTATTGGCGTACAATACCACCCAGAATATAAGAGTACAGTTGCAAATCCACACCCAATTTTTGTTAGCTTTGTGGCCGCAATGGTAAAACATAAAAACAATTAAAACTGAATTAACTTCAGCATTATTATGGAAGAAAAAAAGAAATTTGATTTTAATACCATCATTGGTTTTGGATTAATCTTTATCATCATCATGTGGATGATGTATAACAACAGACAGACGGAGCAGAAAGAGGAACTAGAAAAAGTTAAAACGGAAAAAGCTACAAAAGCAACTTCAGTAACGGTTCCGAAAGAGACAGCCAAAACCATTACGGATACCACCGTTGCCGATTCAGTTAAAATTCAAAAACTACAAGGCACACTAGGTAGCTTTGCCTATTCAGCAACCTTACCCTCAGCAAAGGATAATGTTACAACATTAGAAAATGAATTTGTAAGCCTAAAAATCGCTAACAAAGGAGGTTATATCGTAGAAGCTACTTTGAAAAATTTTGAAAAATTCAAAAAAAATTCAGGACAGTTAGTCGAGTTAATTAAAAACAATAATGCTAGCTTTAATCTTCAGTTATTAACCAAGGAAAACCGCGTTTTAAATACCAAAGAGTTGTTTTTTGAACCTACTTTAACTAAAGTAGGAGCGAACCAAATTCTCTCGATGAAACTGAAAGCTGGAGCGAATGAGTTCTTGGAATACAAATATGTTTTGGCGCCAAATAAATTTTTGGTCGATTTTGACATTCGAACGCAAGGATTAAATACTGTATTAAATACATCAAAACCAATTGATTTAGAATGGGATTTGAAAAGTTACCGCAATGAAAAAAGCGTAGCTTACGAAAACCGATATGCCGAAATTTATTTTGAACATAATGATGGAAAAATCGATTATGTGGGGCAAGGAAATGGTAAAGAGGAAAGTCCAGAAAAAGCAACTTTTATAGCTTACAAACAACATTTTTTTTCAAGTATATTATTGACTAAAACACCATTTGAAAAGGCTAAGTTGCGTTCAGACAATTTGGTTATTGATGAAAAAAAAGACACCATTTTTACAAAACAATATAAAGCCACTATACCTTTAGCTTTTGCCAATGGTGAACTCGATTATAAAATGAATTGGTATTTTGGTCCAACAGACTATAAAACCTTAAAAAAATACGATAGGAACCTTGAGAAAATTGTGCCACTTGGTTGGGGAATTTTCGGATGGATAAACAAGTTTATTTTCATTCCGTTATTCGGGTTCTTAAGTTCGTTTATGGGATTGGGAATTGCAATAATTGTGTTTACGATTCTTATAAAAATTGCCATGTCGCCTATTACATTCAAATCATTTTTGTCCCAAGCGAAGATGAAAGTATTGCGTCCTGAAATTACAGAACTAAACGAGAAGTTTTCAAAAGACCCAATGAAAAAGCAACAAGAAACAATGAAGTTGTATAATAAAGCAGGAGTAAACCCAATGGCGGGTTGTATTCCTGCCTTAATCCAACTTCCATTCATGTACGCTTCATTTCAGTTTTTTCCATCGGCCTTTGAACTAAGACAAAAAGGATTTCTTTGGGCAGATGATTTATCGTCATTTGACCAAATTGCCAAACTGCCTTTTCACATTCCGTTATATGGTGACCATATTAGTTTGTTCCCAATACTTGCTGCCATTGCGATTTTCTTTTATATGAAAATGACTTCCGGCGATCAAGCAATGGCACAACCCCAACAAGAGGGAATGCCTGATATGGGGAAAATAATGAAAATCATGATTTATGTTTCTCCAGTAATGATGTTAATTTTCTTCAACACTTATGGATCAGGATTGAGCTTGTATAATTTTGTTTCTAACTTAATTACGATCGGAATTATGTTGGTAATCAAGAAATATTTTATCAATAGCGATAAAATTCATGCCCAAATTCAAGAGAACAAAACCAAGCCAAAAACGGAAAGCAAGTTCCAAAAGAAAATGCGAGAAATGATGGAACAAGCCGAAGCCCAAAAGCAAATTCAAAAGAAAAAGAAATAATTCAAATTATAAATTCTTAAAACTCTGTTTAAAAACATATCTTTAAACAGAGTTTTTTAATTTCAGAAACTATGAAAGTCTTAATTGTAGGTTACGGAAATATGGGTAAAACCTATGCCAATAGTTTTATTAGCTCGCGATTCATTAAGCCAGAAGATATTTATGTTTTGGTTAGAAACGAAAATTCAGCAACAACGGATGGCAACATTCCACTTACCAATTTCTCGCATTTGCCAAATGAAAATATCAGTGATTTTGATATCGTTATTTTGGCTGTTAAACCGCAAGATTTCGACCTCTTGGCACACACAATAAAACCGTTTTTAAACCAAAACCAAATCCTATTTTCGGTCATGGCCGGTATTACGATATCAAAGCTAGAGTCGCATCTGTCGTGTACCAAAATCGTGCGTTCGATGCCAAATATTCCAACACAAATCGGAATGGGAATGACTGTTTTTACCGCATCAGCTCAAGTTGATAGAAAAGAACTTTTTATTATTCAAAACCTAATCAATACCACAGGAAAATCTGTTTATGTTGAGAACGAAAAGTTAATTAATGCTGCGACAGCCATATCAGGAAGCGGACCTGCATATGTCTTTTATTTTATGCAATCAATGATTAAAGCAGCCGTTGATTTGGGCTTCAACGAATCAGAAGCGGAGTTATTAGTAAATCAAACTTTTATGGGTTCAGTAGCCATTCAAAATAGTTATTCCTTGTCTAATGCTGAATGGATTGCTAAAGTAGCATCCAAAAGGGGAACTACCGAAAGCGCCTTACAGGTTTTTGAAAAAGGAAGTTTAGAGGAAACAATTATAAATGCTGTAAAAGCTGCGAATCAGCGTGCGCTTGAGCTTGGGTCATAAAAAAAAGAGTAACTGATTCAGTTACTCTTTTTAATTTTCATAGCAATTGTGAATTATAGAGTAGGTAGTAATACTTGATTTACTGCATGAATAATTCCGTTTGAACACTGAACGTCAGTCAAAACAATATTCGTTGTTCTGTTTGCTTCATCAGTTATTACGGTACCAGCAATGGTAAAAGTTCCTGTTTCTAAGGTTGTAATTGGAGTTGTAGGTATTGCGTTCGATTGAACATTGGCTCCACCTACCACATGGTAAGTTAACACTGCTGTTTTTTGAGCACTCGTAAGTGATGTATATAAAGCCAAGGTTGCAGTATCAAATGCTGAGTTTAAAGGTGCAAAAACGGTAAACGGAGATCCAGCAGTACCATTTAATGTAGGTACTAAATTTTGATTAGTCAATAAACTTACTAATGTTGTAAAATTTGGATTCGCAACAGCATGTGAAACAACTGTTGGAAGCGTAATAACTTTGTCAACAACGTGAACAACACCATTAGACGCAATTACGTTAGCACCACCAGTTACTACTGTTGAAATACCATTAAATTTTACACTTGGAGTTGTTTGGATAAATAAACTTAAAGTATTTGTAGCTGAAGCTGGACCAGTAGCTAGAGTTTTAGCATAAGAGTTATTAGTTAAATCTGATGATAAGATAGCACCAGTTAAAACATGGTTTAATAATATTTCTTTCAGAGCAGGCACACCACTTTCAGGTAGTGCATCAATCGCTTCACTTGTAAAACCAGCATCAATAAATGCCTGATTTGTTGGAGCTAATACGGTAAAGCTTCCCGACTTAAGTGTGTTGTAAAGATCCGCTTTCTTCAATGCTTTAACCAATAAGGATAAATCTGCGTTTTTTGAAGCAATTCCAGAAATTGAATTGTCAGTGCTGTCATCACTACTGCACGAGAAAGATAATAGTGCAATTAATGAAAGTCCAATAATACTTTTTAAATTTTTCATTGTTGTTTGTTTTTAAATGTTTAAACAAAACTAAGCAAAAATGTTTAACAAAAATCAAATAAAGTTAAACAGAATTACATTTAGGAAAAAATTAACTATTTCGTTTAACTTCAAAAACAAGTAGTTAGATGAAAAACATATAAGAATACTAGAAATTTATATTTTTTGAATTTGCAAAAAGTTAAACAAAAAAAAAGCACTTTGAACGTTTAGTTTGGGAAGTGTTTTACATTTATTTTTTTTAACTCTTACTTATCTTAAATAAAACAGTATTCAATAATTTTAAGTAGAATCTATTATTTAATAAATGTTAAAAGAGAAAGTAACAAATTATTCGGAATTAGAATAAAAAAAAAGCTTCTCAAATTTGAGAAGCTTTTTTTGAAAGTCTTGTAGTATGATATTATGAGCCACTTGGCAATAAAACTGCATCAATAACATGAATAATACCATTAGAGCATTTTGCATCAAAAACATTAATATTTGATGTACCACCAGCGCCATCAGTTATAGAAGCTTCTCCGTCAGCATTTATATTAACAGTGAAGTTTTGACCTAATAGCGTAGCTACAGAAAGGCCATTTGATAAGCTACCTGAAGTTACTCTTGAAGTTAAAACATGATATTTCAATACATCAGCTAAAACACCAGGATTTGCAGTATTAAAATCGGCTACGGATAACCCTCCAAGTACAGCAGAAAACGCAGCATTGGTTGGAGCAAAAACCGTATAATCTCCAGGTTGATCAAAAGTTTCAGTCAATCCTGTAACTTCTAACGCTTCTTTTAAAGAACTCAATTCAGGTGTAACATCAACAATCTTCGAAATTGATGTTGGAGCTAATTTTTGAAGTCCGTCATCATTTGAACAAGAAAATGCCAAAAAAGCAATTGCTGCCAAACTAAAATTTCTTACTAAATTTTTCATTTTTATTTTTTTAAAGTTTTATCAAAAATAAAATTTTTTTTCGTTAGTGCTAATTAAATCTTAAAATTATTTTTTAAAATACTAAATCTTAAAATTATTCGTTATAATTAAGGTAATTTTGTAACGGTAATTGATTCTCCTTAAACCAATAAATTAGTATGAAATACATTTTGTTAAGCTTATTATTTTCTGTTTCTGTTTTCGCTCAAGAAATAAATAAATTAGATGAAAACGGAAAAAAACAAGGCCTATGGAAAGGAGTATTTGAAGATTCAAAAAGACCGCGCTATGAAGGAACTTTTGACCACGGGAAAGAAGTGGGGATGTTTAAATTTTTTGATGATACAAAAGCAGGCAGTATCATAGCGACACGCGAATTCAATTCAAAAGATAATTCCTGTTACACAGTTTTTTACAATCAGAGTAAGAATAAAGTAAGTGAAGGGAGATTAGTTAATAAGCAATTTGATGGAGAATGGAAATATTATCATGAAGATTTGCCCTCGGTAATGACCTCTGAAATTTATGTGAACGGAAAACTAAACGGCGTCAGAAAAGTATACTATAAAAGTGGCGAAATAGCAGAAGAAGTCAACTACAAGGATGGACTTAAAAACGGAAAATATAAAAGTTATGCTGAAAATGGAACTATATTAGAAGAATCAAATTTTAAAAATGATTTAAATGATGGTCCAGCAGTTTATCGAAATGTTGCTAATGAACTGACTAGTCAAGGGCAGTTTAAGGATGGGAAAAAAGTGGGGATGTGGAAAATTCTTCAAAAAGGAAAAATGAAGGACATCAACATGAATTATCAAAATAAAAATTTCAAAAGACCAAAAATGCCAAAGCAGTCGGATGTTAAAATTGAAATTAAACCCGAGGAGAAATACAATGATAACTTGGATGAAGAACTTAAAAATAAACTCGGTAAGTAAATAAATTTTATCTACATAGGAATTATTTTAACTGATGTAAGAGTAAAGAATTGTTTAGAATTTGCGGTAACTTTGTCGCAAATTTTTTTTTATGATGAAACGAGTTGTTGTCGGACTTTCAGGAGGTGTAGATTCAAGCGTAGCGGCGTATCTTTTAAAAGAACAAGGCTATGAAGTCATAGGTCTGTTTATGAAGAATTGGCATGACGACTCAGTTACTATATCTAATGAATGTCCATGGCTCGAAGACAGTAACGATGCACTATTGGTTGCCGAAAAATTAGGCATTCCTTTCCAAACTGTAGATTTAAGCGAGCAGTACAAAGAAAAAATCGTGGACTATATGTTTAGGGAATACGAACTGGGACGTACTCCAAATCCAGACGTCTTGTGTAATCGCGAAATTAAGTTTGATGTTTTTATGAAAATTGCCTTATCGCTTGGCGCAGATTATGTTGCAACCGGACATTATTGCCGAAAAGGAGCAATCGATATCGATGGAAAAACTATTTATCAGCTTTTAGCCGGAAAAGATGATAACAAAGACCAATCTTACTTTTTATGTCAATTATCCCAAGATCAATTGGCTAAATCATTATTCCCAATAGGGGAATTGACCAAGCCAGAAGTACGTGAAATAGCAACCAAATTAGATTTGGTTACCGCCGAAAAGAAAGATTCACAAGGGCTATGTTTTATTGGTAAAGTTCGGTTGCCCGAATTTCTGCAACAACAATTACAACCCAAAGAAGGATTGATTTATGAAATTGATTCTGAAAATCCATTATACACTAAAGAGTTGCCTACTTTTGATTCAGTTGAAGAACAAATAATTTTTGAGTCAAAAGGGATTTTCTATGTTCCAGAAAACGGAAAAGTAGTAGGGAAACATCAAGGCGCACATTGTTTTACAACCGGACAACGTAAAGGATTGAATGTTGGCGGAACCAAAGAAGCTCTTTTTATAATAGCCACCGATGTGAAATTAAATGCTATTTATACTGGCCAAGGTCACAATCATCCGGGCTTGTTTAGAAAAACATTGCGAGTACTACCATCCGAAATTCATTGGATTCGAGAAGATTTGGCACTGAAAAATGGCGAAACTATGAAAGTTATGGCTCGAATTCGATACCGTCAAGCATTGCAAAAAGCAACTTTATATCAATTTGAAAGCGGTTTGTATGTTGCTTTTGAGGAGTCGCAATCAGCAATCACCGAAGGACAGTTTGTGGCATGGAATATTGATGATGAATTAGTTGGTTCAGGAGTAATTTCATAAATTAGCGTCTTTAAACGAATACATGCTATGAAAAAACATTTCGTTATTGCTTTTTTACTATTATCCTATTGTGGATTTTCCCAAGAAGATGCTTGGGTTTATTTTAATGATAAGCCTGATGCTGCTAGTCAGCTCAATGCTCCTCTAAATTTTCTGACGCAACGTGCGTTAGACCGCAGAAACAATCAAGGAATTACAGTAACCGAAAATGATGTACCGATACATCAACCCTACATCGACGGAATAACTGCGGCAACCGGAATTACGGTAATGGCCAAATCAAAATGGTTAAACTGTCTTCATATTCGAGGGAGTGTAGATGATATTAACGCGTTATCATCACTGCCATTTGTAAATAATATTCGGTTTGCAGATGTTTCTTTGAACTCTAAAAGACCCATTCCAAGAACAATAACTCCAGTTAATAAACAGATGGATGTTTTGACCACTTTTAATTATGGAAATTCGGATAACCAAATTCAAATGCTTAACGGACATTTATTGCATCAAGCCAATTTTACAGGATCTGGAAAAATAATAGCTGTTTTGGATTCCGGATTTATAAATGTTAATACAACAGCGCCTTTTCAGCGTTTATTCGATACCAATTTAATCTTAGGCGGTTATAATTTTGTTAGTCAAAATAATGATGTGTATTCGTTACACAATCACGGAACATTGACACTCTCTTGTATGGGAGGTTTTGTAAATGGAGAGCTTGTTGGAACTGCCCCTGATGCTCAATATTATTTATTTGTTACCGAAGATGTGACTCAAGAAAATCCGGTAGAAGAAAGCTACTGGGTTGAAGCAGCCGAAGAAGCAGATCGATTGGGAGCAGATGTAATTTCTACTTCTTTGGGTTATTATGAG
>JBBRET010000041.1:0-26278 GCA_038202695.1 Flavobacteriales bacterium | reverse complement strand
GTGATTGCGTTGGTGGTCTGGACATTACTCGATACGCGTTACGTTATTAAGCAGCATTTCTTATTGTATCGCTCAGGGCCATTCCGCGGTCGGATTGATATCGAAAAAATTCAAAAGATTAAATATTTTTCAGGTTTGTATGTCCCGGTTACTATGAAACCGGCACTCGACACTAAAGGGTTTATCATTACGTACAACAATAGAGAGGATGTCTATGTTTCACCGGTCAAAAGCGATATTTTCTTATCGGAATTATTGAAGATTAATCCAAATATAGAAATCCTTCCCAACTAGTTTCGCGTAACGGAAGTCAGCGTTATCGAAACGCCGACCGCTTATTTTTCTATTCGGTAATAAGATAAATACCGTCCTCTTTAATTGCAATCAATTGGTCTTTGTATAATGAGCCAATCGCTTTCTTGAACGTTTTCTTACTCATCTTCAACACCGTTTTGATATCTTCCGGGTGGCTGTTGTCATTCAATCGAAGGAACCCTCTGCTGGCTTTCAATTCATCGAGAATCTTTTGCGCATTTGGTTCAATATTTTCGTATCCCAATTTTTGTAGTGACACATCAATTTTATTATCCGGACGGATCGTTTTTATATATCCACGAAAGCGGTCACCAGTGCGAATGCTGTCGTCATAGACTTCATCTTTATACACCAATCCTTTATGCTTTTCATTGATGATCACATTGATACCAATCTCGGTGATGTGCGAAACGATCAAATCTACTTCTTCCCCATTTTCAACCGTTAGGTTCTCATTGTCTAAAAACTGGTTGGTTTTACTGGAAGCTACTAATCGATTGGTTTTTTCATCCATGTATAAATAAACAAGATAGCGTTTGCCTTTTTCCATCGGACGCGCCTGTTCTTTAAACGGAACAAACAAATCTTTCTCCAAACCCCAATCGAGGAAAGCTCCAAAATTGTTAACATAATTCACTCGAAGCAACCCAAATTCATCCATCAAAATATAGGGCTCTAATGTTGTAGCAACCGGTCTTTCTTCATGGTCAAGGTAAACAAAAACAATCAGTTCGTCACCAATAGCATAGTCTTTTGGAACATATTTTACAGGTAATAAAACATCATCCTTTCCATCGGTTAAAAAAAGTCCGACTTTGGTTTCTCTGTCAATTTTGAGTGTATTGTAATGTCCTATTTCCATTGTAAATCCCTATAATTTTGTGTGACAAAGATAAGGAAATTAGAAGTTTGAAATTACAATTAATAATATGTAGTTTTGCGATTGTAACAAAACCTTTGCTAACACTACTAACTCAACTATGAGTGACAACTTGGAACAATTATTTGTAAAACAACTAAAGGATAATCAGAACATTATTCATAAGATTTGTAGGTTGTATACTAATGATGATGATGCGCATAAAGATTTGTTTCAGGAAGTTACTATTCAGTTATGGAAAGCGTTTCCCAAATTTAGAGGTGATTCCAAGTTCTCTACTTGGGCGTATCGTGTGGCGCTAAATACTGCCATAACTTTATACCGAAAAAATACCCGAAACGTTGCTACAACTAGCTATGAAGGTCAAAAACATTTTTTGTCTCAAGAAGATTATAATTATGAAGAAGAAGAACAAATTAAATTGATGTATCAAGCGGTTCAACAATTGAATGATATCGAAAAAGCATTGGTGTTTCTTTATTTAGAAGATAAAGATTATTCAGAGATTTCAGAAACTTTAGGTATTAGCGAAGTGAATGCTCGTGTGAAAATGAACAGAATTAAAGGTAAATTAAAAAAAATATTAAATCCTTAAGGATTATGGAAGAGTTGGATTTATTAAAAAAAGCGTGGCAAAAAGACACCCACAACTTCGAACAAATTTCGGAAGTCGAAATTTATAAAATGCTGCATAAAAAATCATCCTCAGTTGTAAAATGGATATTTTATATCAGTTTGCTAGAGCTTGGATTTGGTTTTATCCTAAGCGTTGTGATGTCTTTTACTAAATATGACACTAGAAATATTGATTTGTTAAAAAAATGGAATATCTACGAAATATACCTTGGCTCTAGTGTCCTGATTTATTTAGTAGTTTTCTATTTTATATATCGGTTTTATATCATGTATAAAAACATTTCAGTGGTTAGTAATACCAAGGAATTATTAAATTCTATTTTAAAAACCCGAAAAGTTGTCAGAAATTATGTTATTTTCAATTTGTGCACCTTTGCCACAATATTTATTTCTATTTTTAGTCTAGGTTTATATCACGGTTATATCGACGTTATGGTCAAAAGTGGTATCGAACATCCTGTAATACCAGTAAAAAAAGCCATAATCTGTTTACTGATAGTAATCGTAGTTACTACTATTCTGACATTTATAGCCTGGTTATTTTACAAATTGTTATACGGAATTCTTCTAAGAAAACTAAAACGCAATTATGAAGAAATAAAGAAAATAGATTTATAACTCAAAGTCACGTATAGTTTAAAAAAATAGAAGTCTTTTTTCTTGTTACTCGTTAAGTTTTTCATAGATTTGAATTAATTTAGAAGTCTAATTAGTTTATTGCAGCACAAATAAGCAGGTTTGTAAGTGCCTTATTACAGTACTTGCAAACAAGATAGACTTGACTTAATTTAAATGAAAAAAAACTAAAATTAACTACTAAATATCCCCTATTTAATGAAACTTGAACCCATGAAACCCATTCGTGTTTTTCCGAACGAGAAGTTTAAAGAAATTCAAATTGAGCATAAACTAAAATTACGGTATGCCGTTTCGAACAAAGGAAGATTGATTAGTTTTGACGAAAGTATTACATTCGGAAGAGAATTAAAAGGCGGCATGATGGATGGTTACAAAGTCTTTCGATACAAAATTAATACCGGTGAGAAAATCAAAAACATTCATATTTTTGTTGGTAAACTCGTAGCAGAATATTTTATACCCAAAACTGCTCAAGAACAAATTTTCGTACTGCATTTAGACCGAAAAAGAGATAACGACGATTACCGAAATTTGAGATGGGCAACTCGAGAAGAAATGCTCGAACATAGTAAAAATAGTCCGTTTGTAAAACAAGCCAAATTAAATTTAATTGAGCACAATTTAAAATCCAATGGAAGAAAACTAACGGTAACTAAAGTGATTTTAATAAAAAAACTATTAGCAAAACCGATACAAAGAACTCGATTAAAAATGATAGCAAAACAATTTGGCGTAAGCGAAATGCAAATCAGAAGAATAAAAAGTGGTGAAAATTGGAGCCAAATTAAAATCTAAAAAACAGCACTATCAGTCTTTTATCTAATGTAAAAATTAGAGAAAATTTGACTAGGCATAGCACAATTCAGTACGTTTTATAACAAAAAAAAGAAATCCCGCAATTACGACGGGATTTCTTTTTTATCTATATTCCACTTTCTTAGTTTATTCAAACGTTCATGTTCTTCTATTTCTTCAGCTGGAATAACTTTTAGAAACGAAGGGTGTTGTTCTATGGCGTATTCCACTTTTTCGACAATTTGCTCAATAGTTTCGTTTTCGTAATCAAATACTAACGGTTCTTTAACAATGAACGATTGCAAAATATTTTTCTTTTTTAAACGCAATCCTTTTTTATCAAAAGAACGTCGAAACCCGTCAATTACGATTGGAACTACAATAGGCTTATATTGTTTGATAATGTGTGCTGTTCCTTTTCGGACAGGTTTAAACGATTTGGTTGTGCCTTGCGGGAAAGTAATTACCCAACCATCTTTGAGCGCAATGCGGATGTTTTCAGTATCGTTTGGGTTGACCTCTCGTTTCTCGGTTACGTCTTTTCCGCCTGCACGCCAAGTTCTTTCAACAGAAATTGAACCTACATAAGATAAAATCCTGGGCAACAATCCAGACTTCATTGTTTCACTTGCTGCCACATAATAAATATTCAGTTTCGGATTCCACAAATACCCTACATTTTTAATGTTGTCCTCTCTACCAGATAGACTTGCATTAAAGACATGAAACATAGCAACTACATCAGCAAAATAGGTTTGATGATTCGAAATAAATAGCACGTTTGTATCCGGTAACCCCGCAATAATTTCGGAACCTTCGATATGTAATTCATTAAACCCCCTATACCGCCTGTGGGTAATGACTCCAAAAATTCGGATTAACCACTTTTTTAGAAAAAGAATATGTCCAAACGGATTTCTTTTTAATAAACCCATAATTTAATTGCTGTTAAGTAGGTAAATTTACAAAAAGTCATCCTTTATAAAATCATTTTTATTGTTTCTTTCAGTTCGCTCAACATCATCGCTGTAGCGCCCCAAATAAAGTGTTCATTAAGCTGAAAACCAGGAACTTCAATAGATTCTTGATATGAAGTTTTGATTCTCATTGTCTTCAAAATACCATCATTCATAAAATCAACTAACGGAAATTCAACAATTCCAGCTACTTCATCTTCCTGTAAGTCAAACTCCAACTCCTCGTGACTATAGCCCAAAAAGGGATAAACCATAAAGTTACTTGGTGGAATATACACTTCGGTAAACGCTCGAATCACTTGTATTGAACTAGGATGAATTCCAATTTCTTCATGAGTTTCTCTTAGCGCCGTTTGCTTCAAATCAAAATCATGTTCCTCTACTTTTCCACCCGGAAATGCAATTTGAGAAGAATGCACCCCGTTATAGCTTGTTCGGAGTATTAATGCCAAATGGGTTTGATTTTTTTTGGGATAAAAAAGCATCATTACCGCGGCTTTTTTTGGAGTAATTAGGGTAAAATCGACATTGTCAATCAACTCTTTCCTGTTGGGCGGTACCATTTTAAGATGGGCATCCGTTGCAGGAAGCTCAACATTTAGTATTTTTGGTGCATATTTTAAAAATTCATCAAAGTGCATGCCGTAGGATTTTGAATATAAAGTTACCAAATTAAACAACTTATTCCATTTTTACCCAATTAAAATGTACAGCAAAGAAGAAGCGCTATTTATAAAAAAAGAATTTTGGTCCGAGTTTGCAGCAGCATACCCGAGAAAATGGGTGTTGTACAATACCAAAATTAAAGACGTTGCTTTCAAGTTTTATATCGACAATAAAAAGGCACAAGTCCTTTTGGATATAGAACCAAAGGAGGAAGAATTGCGAAAAATTTATTATGAAAAAATAGAATCTCTAAAAAAAATTCTGCACGATGAATACCTCTCAGAAGCCATATTAAATCGTAATTATTATCTTGAAAACGGTAAAGTCATCAGTAGAATTTGGGTTGAGAAATTAGAAGTTAGTTTGAACAATAAAAGTTATTGGCCAGTGATTTTTGATTTTTTTAGCGAAACAATGTCGCAGTTTGAAAACTTCTTTTATGAATACGAAGACTACATTAAAGATTTAGAAACCAATACTTAACGAAGAATCACCTCTTTGATCACTTCTTTACCTAATTCATCATTAATCATCTTAATGATTTTTTGTTTGCCATAGCTTAATTCTTCCCGCAATACTGCAGAAGTTAGTGCTACATATAAAGTAGTTCCTTTAAGTACAACTTCTTTGGTGTAGCTATTGACACCATTACCCATTAGCGCTTTCCAAGCTTCTTGAACGTCAATCTTATCCATGCCGCCTTGGAGTTTATTTTTCTCGATAAACTCTTTTAAAACATCTCCTATTGAACCTTCATTACTAGTTCGTTTTGCCATTTGTATTGTCTTGAAAATTTAAGTATTATTGGAATGTAAATGGCTTGAATTTTTTATACGTATAAACCAAATTCTGTTTGTTTTTAAGAACCAATGTTGAATCTTCTATTTTGATAATTTCTTCGTTCCATTTGCCGTAATCGGTTTTGCATTCAATAAAAAAAGCATGATTCGCTTCAAATACTTTGATATTTTCTTTAAGGGTATTGGTTCTAAATTTACCGTCAAACTGAGGCATTACTTTTTGGCGAAATCCGACGTTGTTTTTTAACTCAAAATAATCTATGGTCTCGTTGACTTTATAATCTTTGGTTTCCCCATTTTCAAGAGTTACTGTTTTGATTTCCCAATAACCACTTAATTTGTTTAAATCTTCTTTTTTGACTTTAGATTGACAAGAAACAAGTGCCAAGACGAAAAACAAAAATCCTATTTTCTTCATTTTACTATTTAAATTTATGCTTTACAAATTTAAATTTAAAATCTACAAAGTCATCAAAAACCAAAATTAATATTTGAACATTAAACTATTTTATATCTTTAATGTCCAAAGGCAAATTTAATTGTTATGAAAAAAATATTCCTAGTTTCAATTTTGTTAGTACTTTCTAGTTGCAGTTCGGATTCTAATTCGAGCCCAGTTGAAGAACAAATGTATTTTCCGCCAAATGATGGAACTACTACTTGGGAAACAAAAACAGTTGCATCTCTTGAATGGAAACAGTCCGCAGTGCAACCATTATTAGATTATTTGCAATTAAAAAATTCTAAATCTTTTGTTATCCTAGTAAACGGTAGAATTGTAATAGAAAATTACTTTAACGGTCATTCCGCAAGTTCATCATGGTATTGGGCAAGTGCGGGAAAAACATTAACTGCAACAGTAACTGGAATTGCTGAACAAGAAGGTTTGATAAATACCAATACTAAAGTTTCAGATTATATTGGAACTGGTTGGACCAATGCGCCAATTGCTAAAGAAAACTTGATTACTTGCAAAAATTTATTGTCTATGAATTCAGGATTGAATGATGCTCTGGGCGATGATGTATCGCCTGCCAACCTTCAATATGTTGCCGATGCAGGAACACGATGGGCATACCATAATGTGTATGTAAAATTGCAAGATGTTATTGCTGCGGCTTCGGGACAAACTTGGTCAAATTATTTCAATTCAAAGTTGCGAGATAAGTTAGGAATGACAGGAATTTGGAATCCGAATGGAGGTTTAAGTGTTTATTACAGTAACACGAGAAGCATGGCACGTTTTGGGCTAATGGCCTTAAATAAAGGAAAATGGAACGGAAACCAAATCGTTAATGAAACGTACTTTAATGCGGCAACTTCGACATCACAAAATATTAATCTTGGCTATGGTTATTTGTGGTGGTTAAACGGAAAAGCAAGTTATCATTTACCACAAACCCAATTAACATTTCAAGGAAGTATCATTCCGACAGCACCAAACGATATGTTTATGGCTCTGGGAAAAAATGATCAAAAAATCTATGTGATACCGAGTAAAAAAATGGTTGTAATCAGAATGGGAGATGCAGCAGATAGTGTAAACTTAGCACTATCCGATTTTGATGAAATACTTTGGGAAAAGATTAGTGCTCTATACCAATAAATTATTTTCTGTTTAGCAAACGAATCCCTCCGTAAACAAATAATAAAAAAGCAATCAAACGCAATCCCATAAAAATATTGGGCAATGGTTTTTGTATTAAATAGCTCAGTAAGGCAATGACAATACTGATAACCATTAAGGTTATTGGAGAAGAATCTTTAAAGAATGAGGTAATTTTATTCATGCTGCTACTTTTATTTAAAAAACGAATCTACAAATTCAAATTTATTAAAAACTTGTAAATCTTCAATGCCTTCACCTACACCAATATAGTTAACTGGAATTTGAAATTGATCTGAAATTCCGATAACCACACCACCTTTTGCAGTACCGTCTAATTTGGTAACCGCTAGAGAAGTAACTTCTGTTGCAGCTGTAAATTGTTTTGCTTGTTCAAAAGCATTTTGACCTGTTGACCCATCTAAAACTAGCATTACATCGTGAGGTGCATCTGGTACCACTTTTTGCATCACTCGTTTTACCTTAGTCAACTCATTCATTAAATTCACTTTATTGTGTAGACGTCCTGCAGTATCAATAATGACCACATCAGCATTTTGGGTAACCGCACTTTGTAACGTATCAAAAGCAACTGAAGCCGGATCGCTTCCCATTTGCTGTTTTATTAATGGCACTCCAACTCGATCGGCCCAAATTTGCAATTGGTCAATCGCTGCAGCACGAAAGGTATCTGCAGCACCAAGAACCACACTATAGCCTGCTTTTTTAAATTGATTTGCCAATTTTCCGATGGTAGTCGTTTTTCCAACACCGTTCACGCCCACAACCATGATTACATAGGGTTTTATATTTGACGGAATTTTAAATTCGGTCTCTTCCCCTGATTTAGTTTCAGATAGCAAATTAGCAATTTCTTCTCGCAAAATTTTATTTAGCTCATCAGTTCCAAGGTATTTATCATTGGCAACACGCGCCTCAATTCTGCTGATAATTTTTAGAGTAGTATTTACACCAACGTCAGACGAAACCAAAATTTCTTCTAGGTTATCTAAAACTTCATCATCTACTTTAGATTTACCTGCTACCGCTTTGGTAAGTTTGGATAAAAATGAAGTACTTGATTTCTCAAGTCCTTTGTCTAAGGTTTCTTTTTTCTCAGAGGAGAATATTCTTTTAAAAAAACTCATTTTTAATTGTTGAAAGTGAGAAAATTATAGGCAAATATAAAAATAAAAAAGCTACTTCCGAATGAAAGTAGCTCTGATATATAATTTTAATGGGATTATTTCTTTGCTAAGAAACTATCCACTTCTTCTGGTGTCATGATGCTTTCAACAAAAGTATAAGCTCCAGTTTTAGGAGATCTTACCATTTTGATTGCTTTTGATAATCTTTTAGAAGCTGTTTGTAGGGTTGCTACGGTTTTCTTTGCCATGATTCAAATAGTTTTTATAATCCTAACGGATTTGAAATTTTAGAAATTTCTAATTATTTAATTTCTTTATGAACTGTCATTCTCTTTAAGATTGGATTAAATTTTTTAATCTCTAATCTGTCTGGAGTATTTTTTTTGTTTTTGTTTGTTATGTAACGAGAAGTTCCCGGAAGTCCAGTTCCTTTGTGCTCAGTACACTCTAAAATAACTTGTATTCTATTACCTTTCTTTGCCATCTTACTTTATTTATATTGGATTAGAATTATTTGATAAATCCTTCAGATTTTGCTTTTTTCAAAACAGCAGCCAATCCATTTTTATTGATTGTTTTAATTGTAGAACAAGCTACTCTTAAAGTAACCCATCTGTCTTCTTCAGCAAGATAGAAACGTTTCTTAACTAAGTTTACAGAAAATTTTCTCTTAGTCTTGTTCATTGCGTGAGAAACATTATTTCCCACCATCGCTCTTTTACCTGTAAGGTCACAAACTCTTGACATTATGCTTATCTTTTATCGTTATTCAATTCGAGGGTGCAAACTTAAGAAAAATAAATCATTGTAACAAAATAATTATAGCACATTTTTTAAAATTTCTTTCTGTAAAATTTCAAGTGCTTTATTTGCTGTTCTATCTATCACTTTTTCACGAGGTTGACCAAAACTAAAGGATTCTATTAAAACTTCATTTGGTGTGGCCAATGCAATAAAAACAGCACCAACTTCGGCATTTCCGGGTTCAGTTGTTGGTCCAGCATTCCCCGTTGTAGCGATTGCATAGTCAGATTTCATTAACCGCTGAATTCCCAAAGCCATTTCTTGAGCAACTTCTGCACTAACTACCGAATAATCCTTAATAGTTTGAGCAGCAACACCCAACACTGAAATTTTGGTATCTGGAGCATAACTTACCACACTGCCTCTAAAATAGGTTGAAGCCCCGGCAACCGAAGTCAACATTTGTGCAATTTTTCCACCTGTACAACTTTCTGCAGTGGCAATGGTTTTTCCTTGTTTTGATAACATTCTTCCAATAATAAATTCTATTGTTTCATTTTCATCAAAACCCACTATGATGTCGCCAATGATTTTGGTAAGTGACTGTACATTTTGTTCGATTGCAGTTTTAAGAAGTGCTTCATTTTCCCCACGAGCCGTTAATCGCAGACGCACTTTCCCTGGACTTGGTAAATACGCTAGCTTAATAAATTCTGGCAAGTTGTTTTCCCAATTCTCAATACGTTCTGCAACCATGCTTTCGCCTTGTCCGTAGGTTAGAATGGTTTTATGGACGAAATAAGGTCGCTTGTATTCTTTGACTACTTTCGGGATAATTTCGTTTTCTATCAAGTATTTCATTTCATAAGGCACACCTGGTAACGAAATAAATACTGTATTTTCTTTCTTCATCCACATTCCTGGTGCTGTCCCCACTTTGTTGAAAAGGATTTCACACTTAGAAGGTACTAAAGCCTGATCTTTATTTAACTGATTGATCGGACGCTTGTAAAAACCTTCAATAATTTCGGTTACATGTGCCAAAACGGACTCATTTACAACCAAAAAATCGTCGAAATAATCGCAGAACGTTTTCTTGGTAATATCATCTTTTGTTGGTCCGAGTCCGCCAGTAATAATAACCAAATCCACTTTGTTTTGAAGTGCTGCAAAGGTTGCTAGAATGTGTTGTTTGTCATCGGAAATCGAAAGCATTTCGTGGGTTTGAACGCCAATTTTATCCAACGCTTTGGCAATATATCCGGAGTTGGTATCTACAATTTGCCCGATTAGAATTTCGTCGCCAATGGTTACTATGGTTGCTTTCACTTAAAATAATTTGATTTAAAATAAAAAAACGGTTACTTGTTTAGACCCGATTACTTCACTGACTTACTATTTTTTAGATGTGTTCAGTGAATGCTTCGCATTTGTAGTGGCACGAAGTAGAACGAAAAGCGGGAATTACCATTATTGATAATTCCCGAACCTTTTGTTTCTAAATTATATTTCGAAATCTTTTTTAATTTCTTTGACAGCTTTATCCACTTGATTTTGGATGCTTTCAAAAGTGTGTTCAATTTCTTTTCGTTTGCCTTCTCTTTTGGTCCAAGCTTCAACTTCAAGAATTTCTTGATGCGCTACCGTCATTCCAAGTAAATCTAGCGAAGGCTTGATTTTATGGGCATAACTGTAAGCCAATTTATGGTCTTTTTCTTTGATGCCTAATTCAATTTGTTTCAGGTCTTCAGGAACCTCAGTTGCAAAAAGAGTAATGATTTGCAGTACGAATTCAGAGTCATTGTCTGAAAGTGCGTATACCTTTGCTAAGTTGTAGTTTATTGCCATTATTTGATGTGTAATCTTAATACTTTTTTATCTTCTATAAAACCTTCAAGAACATCGTTTGGGCTAACTTTCGCAACGCCTTCGGGTGTTCCTGTAAAAATAATATCTCCTTTTTTTAGCGTGAAATACATTGAAATATGCGCAATGATTTCATCTATTTTCCACAACATGTGGCTTGTATTTCCTTTTTGGACTGTTTGCCCGTTATTTTTCAATTCAAAAGTAATATTTTCAACCGAATTAAAATTATTTTTCGGAAGAAAGTCACCAATAATCGCTGAACCGTCAAATGCCTTTGCTTTTTCCCAAGGCAATCCCTTTTCTTTTAATTTATTTTGAACATCTCGGGCTGTAAAATCGATTCCTAATCCAATTTCATCATAATATTTATGTGCAAATTTGGCATCAATATATTTCCCCACTTTGCAAATTTTAACCAAAATCTCAATCTCATGGTGGATGTCATTGCTGAATTCTGGAATTGTAAAAGGCATTTTCTTTGGCAAAACAGACGTATCCGCTTTCATAAAAATCACCGGCTCTTCCGGACGCTCATTGTTAAGTTCGGCAATGTGATTTGCATAATTTCTTCCGATGCAGATAATCTTCATTTTAATAATATTCAGTAATCAGTTATTAGTAATCAGCATAAAAACTGCATCCTTATTTAGTATTCAACTTTCTTAATTTGATAGCGGTTAATACTTTCTTGGTATACAATGGAAAATCAGCGTTTTGAATCCAACCAAAATATCCCGGTTCTTTATCTAAAACCTCATTGACAAGTGCACCTTTGTGTTTTCCGAAAGTAAACATCTCTTGTCCCTCAGGATTTAATGCAATGAATCCAGCAAAATCAACCGATTTTTTACGGGTTGTAAATTCAGAAAGTGTTTTCATATCATTTTCAAGATCTTCGTAACGGTCTAATTGCGCTTTTAAAATCTCGTATGTTGCCATCGTATCTGCTTCGGCGCTGTGAGCGTTTTCAAGATTTTGATTGCAATAAAACTTATAAGCAGCGCTCAAAGTTCTTTCCTCTTTTTTGTGAAAAATAGTTTGCACATCAACAGAAACACGATTTTTCATATCAAAATCTACTTCAGCTCGCAAGAGTTCTTCGGCCAAAAGTGGAATATCAAATCGGTCCGAATTGAATCCGGCCAAATCAGAATCTTTAATCATGTTGTAAATCTGAGAAGCCAATTCTTTGAATGTAGGTTCATTAGCTACTTTTTCGTTGGTGATTCCGTGGACAGCAGTAGTTTGTGGCGGAATCGGAATAGTTGGATTCACCAACCAAGTTTTGCTTTCTTTATTCCCGTTAGGAAATACTTTAAAAATTGAGATTTCAACTATTCGATCTTTGGCAACTTCAATTCCTGTGGTTTCCAAATCAAAAAAGCAAATAGGGCGCGAGAGTTTTAATTCCATTATAAAAAGTTAGTCGGCAAATATAAAATTTTGATTTTACAGATAGATTGTTTTATGATAATATTATAAAAAAAAATCTGAGGTAAACCCCAGATTTTTTTTTAAATCATTGCTATATAAATTATTATTTATACCTAATTATTTTTTATTGAAATTTGCAATATCTTCCTCTATTTCTCTGACTTTGAGTTGCTTTTTTGTGATTTTTAATTCATATTTACTGATTTCAACTGGAGTTAATGTTCCTTTAGCTTTTACTTTTTCAAACTTTGACTGCGTTTTTACTAAATCTTTGTTGGCTTTAATGAGTTTTTTATTTAGTTTAATTTCTAAAGCATTGGCGTTGTTAATCCTTTTATTATTTTTTTCGATGATTCTATTTTCACGTTGAGTCGCTTTTTGTTCTCTTTTAAGTCGTCTTTGTTTGTCAGCTAATTGATCTCTTTCCTTATTTGACTTTTTATCAACCTTTTTTTGGTCCGTTCTGATTTCTTTTTGATCTTTTTCATCAGATTTTAATTGCGCTTGTCTATCTTCAATTATTTCTTTGCTGGCATCCATTTTCACTTGTGCTGAATCAATAATAATTGTGGTTTTTACTTCTTGTGCTGGTGAAATACAATATGCGAATAAGGATATCGTAAAAATAATTATTTTTTTCATGATTGTTAATTTTTAATTTTAACAAAGATATTCACACCCTAAATAATCAGCATTATATAATTATCTTGAAAATTTATATAATTCATAATAATTGAAGTTTAAAAAATATCAGACATGTATTTATAGGGTGCAATCTTAATAATCTCTATTCAAATCACATGCTTCTAAATATTCTGCTACTCGTTTCACAAAGCTTCCACCCAATGCGCCATCTACTACGCGATGACATAGGCAAGTAACAATTCTTCTGCAAGAAGTAGAATCTAAAATCTATCGGAATTAAATCCAGCCAAATCAGAATCTTTCATCATGGTGTGTTTTTGAGAAGCACATTCTTAAACGTTGGCTTGTTGGCTGCTTTTTCATTAATAATGTCATGCACTGCGTTTGTTTGTGGCGGAATTGGAATCATTGAATTTACTAACCATACTATCTTTCATTATTCCCGTTAGGAAATACTTTGAAAACCGATAGTTCTACGATTCAATCTTTGGCAACTTCAATTTCTGATGTTACCGAATCAAAAAAGCAAATTGGACGCGTGAATTTTAGTTGCACTGTAAAATTTAAAGCGAACATCCACAACATTTTCATTTTGTAGTTGGCTGATAATTGTGTTTTTTAAGAAAATGTTAGTAGCATAATGATAACATATAACAATCCCAAAACACAAAAAACTATAATGGAGAGCAGTATTAATATTTCAAATCTTTCTGAAAAAGTTATTTGAGTTTTAGTTTCAATACTATCAATGTTTTTTCCTTTATAAATTTCTTTTGTGTGATTATAGCTATAACTATATCTTTTATTATTTTCCCTTAGGTAGGTCATATAATCGAAATCTGGAATGCTAGCTTCTTCAATATTATCCAATAGAGTTCTGAATTTGTCATGCTCATTTCTTTCACTTTCTGTATAGGCAAAATTCATATCTAAGCAATATCTCATTTTTTGATATAATCTATTGCTTAATGGATGATTAATTATTTTGAGCTCTTTATACAAACTTAAACTTTTCATCATATTTTCTCTTGTACAAAGACCTTTACCCAAGAAATATAGTATTTCGGGATTAATTTTTGCTAAAGAATTTTTGTCAAAATACTCGTAATACTCCACAAAAGCGTTGTAATTAAAAAACTTTGAATTTTCAATACATTCTGTAAATTCGTCTTTAGTAATAATTTTTAATGAACCAATTTTTGATTTAATATTTTCAATCAAATCATGAATACTGTCTAATTCTCCTTTATTTCTTAATGCATTTATAGTCTGAAGGCACTTTGAAAAATAATAATCCAAATAATAGTAATCGTTTTCATCCGTTTCAATAAACTTCTTTGAATAAATAACTAATTTATTTCTTGATTCTAACTCTAAATAACAAAAAGCTAATGCTTTATCAAACTCACCTTTCTCTAAATAATACAATCCAATAACATCTATTAACTCTATGAATGTGAGCTGATTATCATCATTTCCTAAAATAGAAATATATCCTGCGTACTTTACAAAAAGCTGATTCCCAAATTTATTATCTCTTAAATCTAATGCATCTAATTCACAAAATAAATGCAACGGAAAAACATCATTCAACTTATTATTTCTTAAACCTAAATTCCTGATGTTGGTAAGTTTCACTAAAGGCAATACACTTTTGATACTATTATCATTCAGCATTAAATTTTGGATTTTGATGTTTTTATCCAAAAAGGAAACGTTACTGATATTGCAGTTGTTCAGGTATAAATAGCGTAATTCTGTTAAATTCTCAAATCCTTTAAGAGTATTAATTGTAATGTTGTTTGCTTTTAAAAACTCAAGTTTTTTACAACTAAATATCGGAGAAAAGTCAGCAATAGGATTGTTTGAAAGCAGCAAACTTCTAAGGCTCTCTAAATCATCTATTGGCGATAAATTTGTAATTTGATTGTTTTCAAAACTTAAATAAACCAACTTTTTATGATTTGAAAGTACTTCACAACTGTCTACCAAATTATTATCAAAATTCAAACTTGACAAATTGGCTTTTCCGTTTAAAAATTCAAGATCAGTTATTTTATTATTTCTAATATCAATATAACTAATGTCTTTCAGGGATTTAAGTGCTGATAGATCTTTACTATTATTATTATACAATCCTACTCCTTGCAGCTTTTTAAATTTTTCAATAACACTAAGGTCTTCAATTTTATTGCCTCCAATTATTAAATTTTTTAATTCTGTTAAATTTTCAAGGCAACTTATATCTTTTATTGCGTTATTAAATAAAATTAATGATTCCAGTTTGACACAATTTTTCAACGGAGACAAATCAGAAATTTTGGCATCAGAAATACAAATTGATTTTATGTTTGGCAAATCTGCAAAAGCAGACAAATCAGAAATAGTACTAGGACATTCTAAGTGAAAATTTTCAAGTTCTTTTAATTTGGATAATTTAGATATATCATTAATTAGGCAATCTGCCATTGAGATTTCTATGCTTTTTAAATGAGCGTATTCACTTAAGACATCAATAACGCTGTCTCCATTAAGAGATGATGCCGAATAATCATTATCATAAATACAGATTTCAATACAATTTCCTTTACTGTCTTTAGTAAAGGAATAATTATCTTCATAAATATTTAATTCACGCTCAAACGAATTTTGTTTATCTTTCATTTTTATCAGATTGTACCAAAAATAAAAAACCAAGAGCAAATACTCTTGGTTTTTTTTTATTTTAATTGAAATTGAGCTTACTAATAATCTCTATTCAAATCAAATGCTTCTAAATATTCTGCTACTCGTTTCACAAAGCTTCCACCCAATGCGCCATCTACTACGCGATGGTCATAGGAATGTGACAAGAACATTTTTTGTCTAATTCCGATGAAATCACCTTCTGGAGTTTCAATAACTGCCGGCACTTTTCTAATCGCACCAAGGGCCAAAATCCCAACTTGTGGTTGGTTAATGATTGGTGTACCAAATACAGAACCGAAAGTTCCGACGTTAGTCACAGTATAAGTTCCGCCTTGTGTATCGTCTGGTTTAAGTTTGCCTGCTTTGGCTCGATTTCCTAAATCGTTTACCGCTTTAGCCATTCCAACTAAATTTAATTGGTCGGCATTTTTAATTACTGGAACTATTAAGTTTCCGTTTGGCAATGCAGCCGCCATTCCTAAGTTTATGTTTTTACGTTTGATGATGTAGTCGCCATCAACAGAAATATTCAATCCAGGGTAATCTTTCAATGCTTTGGCGACAGCTTCCATGAAAATTGGTGTGAAAGTTAGTTTTTCGCCCTCACGTTTTTCAAAAGCTACTTTAACTTTATCTCTCCATTTTACAATATTGGTCACATCCACTTCGATAAACGATTGTACGTGTGCTGATGTTTGAACTGAAGCGACCATATATCCCGCAATCAGTTTACGCATTCGGTCCATTTCAATAATCTCGTCACCACCATTTACCGAAACCGGAATAGCTTGTGATGATGGAGTTGCACTTGGTTGTGAAACCTTAACTTCTTGACTTGCAACTTTTGGCTCTTGCCTATGGCTTATATATTTTAAAATATCTTCCTTCGTAACTCTGCCCTCTTTTCCAGAACCTGCAATTGTTTCCAATTCGCCAACAGAAATTCCTTCTGCGGTCGCAATATTTTTTACTAAAGGAGAAAAGAATTTATCAGTTGATTTGAAATCTGCTGGAGCAACAGTTACCTGAGCTCTCGGAGTTTCAGTATCAACCGTTTTTTGAACTTCAGCAACTGGAGCAGCAACAGCATTTGCAACTGGAGTTGGAGCAGCGCTTCCGCCTTCGGTTTCAATAATAGCAATGGTCTGCCCTACTTTTACCACGTCATTTACCTGAAATAAGATTTCGGTTAAGGTTCCAGAAACTTCACTTGGCACTTCACTATCGACTTTATCGGTAGCAATTTCGAGTACTGCTTCATCGGCTTCAATTTTCTCACCAACGTTTTTTAGCCAATTGGTAATGGTTGCTTCTGCAACGCTTTCTCCCATTTTAGGTAATTTCAATTCAAACTTTGCCATATCTGTAAACTAAAGTTGTATTTTTCAATTTCGTTGCAAAATTATGAAAACAATTTAGGTTTTATCTCGAATTCATCAATTATAATTCTTTCAAACCGTAATTCGCAATTCCTAAATCTCCAATTGGTATCACTTCACCTCTGTCGTTACTATTGTTACTTCCTATTAAAAAATCACTTTGCATTGGTAACAATTTAAAAGTAAACGACTTGCCTTTATTAGCTTCGAAAAAAGCAATTGCTTCTTTAAAATTCAAATAATTTGCATCTAAAATTACGGCTACATTTTTCTTTTCCGAAATCGATTGCGAAAATACTATATTTCCGTTTTGCAAAAGTATTCTTTGGGTGTTTTTTTGAAGTTTGTTTTCTAATTTTTCCCTTAGGATTTCAGTATCAGAAATTAACAAATAATTTTCTGGAATTGGTTTTGGCTTAACTCTTCCTTGAAACATTTTAACAAATGAAAAGAAGACAATTCCAATTTTCATAAACAAGGAAAAGAAAACTGAGATTGTGAAATGCTTTTTATAAAAGAAATTCATAGCTTCCTGAAATCGTTTCATATACGTTCCGTCTTTTATAGTGCTTTCGCCTTTAAAATGAATTACTGTCGTTTCGTGAAAATAGTAATTACTTTTCCCTTGCAGCAACGCCCTATAACTTAAATCAATATCGTCAGAATACATGAAACAATTTTCATCAAAACCTTCTAATTCAGAATACAATTCACGCTTCATTACCATAAAAGCTCCAACCAAAATATCAACTTTACCGGTTTGGTTTTCATTTAAATGCTGTGCATAATAGTTGTTGAATAAAGAAGAATTTGGAAAGAATTTATACAAACCAAATATCTTCGTAAATGCAACCCAAGGCGATGGAATTCCACGTTTGCTTTCCGGAAGAAAGTTTCCGGTTCCGTCAATTAATTTGCAGCCTACAATTCCTAAATCAGCTTTACTTTTGGCGAAAGCCAGCACCTTTTCAAAAGTATCATCTGCAACAACTGTATCGGGATTTAAAATGCAAATGTATTCGCCTTTTGCCTCTTTAACTGCAATATTATTCCCTTTCGGGAAACCTGAGTTTTCTTTGTTCTCAATGAGTTTTATATTCGGAAAACGCAGTTTCATCATTTTACAACTGTCATCGGATGAATTATTATCAATGACAATGATTTCAGCATCTAAATTCTGAATGGCATTTTGCACACTCAAAACGCAGAGTTCTAAAAAGTAGCGAACATTATAATTAAGGATGATAATAGATAGTTGCATAGGTGCAAATTTAGAGCAACTTTTGTAAAACTTCAGGATTTTTTAAATTGTTCCAAAATATAAGTAATTCTAAAACCTTAAAATCATTTTTAACTCTGAAAAACAAAGAAGCTTGCTTTGAAATAGCTAAGGTATAAACATTATGAAATTAAAATTTACCAATTAATGGATTAACTGAAAGTCGTTTTAGTTTTTTTTCAACTAAGCTTTCAAACTTTACAACTTCTTTCAAATTCCATTTATAATATATGAATTCAAGTTCTATAAATAAGAAGTTTCTGCAAGATAAGTCCATTTTAATTCATAATTCATTTAAGAAATGGGAATTTCTCTTTAACTCTTTTCATCACTTCTTCATGCGAAAACACCTTTCCTTCGTCGGCTTGCTGAATAGATTTCTCCAATAATTTCACTAAAACAGGATGTAGTTCTTGAGTATCTGAATTAGCTGCAGTTTCATAAACTTCAGAAGGTTCGTTGGCGGTATTTTTCTTTTTAGCATTCATTTCTACTGATTTTACAGTTCAAATATATGAAATTTTTAAAAAGTAAATACACAAAAGACCCTAACTCTTTAACCCCGATTGCAATGGAAATCCTTTTTAGGATTGCCTTGCAACTTAGTGAAAAGGAAATCCTAAAAAGATTGCAGTGAAAAGCGGGAATAAGGATAACTGATAAAGCCCAAGCCATTCGTTTCAAATAAAAGATTGCTTCATCAATCGCAATAAACTACTTTTGCAAAAAATACAGTTGCCGTGAATTACCTTTCAGTAGAAAACATATCAAAATCGTTTGGCGAAAGAACTTTGTTTAAAGACCTTTCTTTCGGAATCAACAAAGACCAGAAAATTGCGTTTATTGCCAAAAATGGTTCTGGAAAAACCCAAATTATGAAAATGATAAATGGTGATGACGAACCCGATTCCGGGCAAATTATCATTAGAAAGGGAATTAAAATGGCTTTTCTTTCGCAAAATAATCAACTCCAAGATGAACTCACGATTGAGGAAAGTGTTTTTGCTTCTGACAATGAAATTCTACATGTAATCGAACGGTATGAAAAAGCATTGGAAAATCCGGAAGATGAAGAAAAATACCAATTGGCTTTTGATGAAATGGACCGATTTAATGCTTGGGATTTTGAAACACAATTCAAACAAATTTTATCTAAACTAAAACTAGACGATTTAAAACTGAAGGTGAAATCGCTTTCGGGTGGACAAAAAAAGCGTTTGTCGTTGGCGATTATTTTGATTAATCGTCCTGATTTATTGATTTTGGATGAACCTACAAATCACTTGGATTTAGAGATGATTGAATGGTTGGAAAGCTATTTTGCTAAAGAAAATATTACCTTGTTTATGGTCACGCACGACCGTTTCTTTTTGGAACGCGTTTGTAACGAAATCATCGAATTAGATAACGGAAAACTATACAGTTACAGAGGAAACTACTCGTATTATCTTCAAAAAAAAGAAGAACGACTAGCAATGGAAAACTCAAGTATTGACAAAGCGCAGAACCTTTTTGTAAAAGAATTGGCTTGGATGCGCCGTCAGCCTAAAGCGAGAACGACCAAATCAAAATCGCGTCAAGATGATTTTTATGTGATAAAGGAAAAAGCAGAAAGTCGCAGAAAAGAAAATGTTGTGGAACTTGAAATTAACATGGAACGAATGGGCAGTAAGATTATTGAGCTGCACAAATTGTATAAAAAATTCAAAGACAAAACGATACTAGACAATTTTACTTATGATTTCCAACGAGGAGAACGTATTGGAATTATTGGAAAAAACGGAACCGGAAAATCTACATTCCTGAATATCTTAACCAAAACTATGGTTCCTGACGCCGGAAAAGTAGTGATCGGAGATACTATTAAAGTGGGGTATTATACTCAAAGTGGTATCAATCCAAAGCCAGGACAAAAAGTAATTGATATTATTAAAGAATACGGAGAATATATTCCGCTAACGAAAGGGAAAATTATTTCAGCGTCGCAATTGTTAGAACGCTTTTTGTTTGATGCCAAAAAACAATATGATTTTGTAGAAAAATTGAGTGGTGGCGAATTGAAACGCTTGTATTTGTGTACGGTTTTGATTCAGAATCCGAACTTTTTGATTCTAGATGAGCCAACAAATGATTTGGACATTGTGACCTTGAATGTTTTAGAAAGTTTCCTTTTAGATTTTCCAGGATGTTTGCTAGTAGTATCACACGACCGGTATTTTATGGATAAAATCGTTGATCATTTATTCATTTTTAGAGGCGAAGGACAAATTGAGGATTTTCCTGGCAATTATTCTGATTTCAGAGCCTACGAAGATTCGGCGGAACCCAAAAACTTATCGAGCGTTAGCACAGAAAAAGTGAATTGGAAACAAAACAACACTACAGCAACGGGTTTGGATTTTAATGAGCAAAAGGAATTCAACAAAATAGAACGTGAAATCAAAGACTTAGAATACGAGAAAAAGCAAATCGAAAACCAATTCGCTGAAGGTAAAGTTGCTGATGCTGACATTACGGCTAAGGCCAAAGAGCTGGAAATCATCATTAAAAAAATGGAAACAAAAGAAGCCCGTTGGTTTGAATTGTCTTCTAAAATGGAATAAAGGTTTCACAATATTATACTGAGTTTATCACTATGTCTCACAAAGTTTTTTTCTTGCTTTTTCTTTGCGTTACTTTGTGCTAAACATTGAGATACGCTGTGCTACAAATCATAAAATCATATTTAAACTTTCTTTGGAATTCCAAAAACGAACATGGAATACATTCTCCGTTTGTATTTGATTTGGTTACTAAATGTTTTTATGATAAGAAAAACTATACTGAATACTCGATTCTGAAAAACTACAGAAATTCACTTTTAGCAAACAAAAACACGATAGAAGTTACTGATTTTGGCGCAGGTTCACGAGTTTTTAAAAGCAACACTCGAGCGATTAACCAAATTGCTAGGAATGCTGGAATATATTCTAATAGAGCGGAATTGCTTTTTAGGATTTCAAATTATTTCAAACCAAATACTGTATTAGAAATTGGAACCTCTCTTGGATTAGCCACTGCTGCGCTTTCATTGGGTAACCCAAACTCTAAAATCATCACACTTGAAGGATGTCTTGAAACAAGTTCAATCGCGAAAAAGCAATTTGAAGAATTTAATTTTGATAATATAAATCCGGTTGTAACAGAGTTTTCAGAGTATTTAGAAAGCCTTCAGCTCAATGCTACCGTCTATCAGCTAATTTACTTCGACGGCAATCATTCTAAAAAAGCGACCTTAGCGTATTTCGAATTGCTTTTACCAACAATCACCAATGAAAGTGTTTGGATTTTTGACGACATCCATTGGTCGCACGATATGGAAGCCGCATGGGAAATAATCCAAAATCATCCTAAGGTAACCGTAACTATTGATACTTTTCAATGGGGATTTGTTTTCTTCAGGGAAGAACAATTGAAAGAACATTTTGTGATTCGAGCATAAAAAAAATGGCAACCATCCCTGATTACCATTTCTTCAATTTAAAACCAACTTTTTTATTATTCTTTCGCCTCTTCCATTTCTCTTGATTTGGCACCAATTCTATTCATTTTAAACATGGGGGCAAATTTAAATTTTATAGAGGCAATTTTTCCATTGTCTTCAGAAGATAAACCTTCTTTTTCTACTGTGTTTTTACGACTGTCTAAAGCTTCATAAATCAATTTAGTTTCATCATAATCTTCTCTAGAGAAATCCCCTTTATTATCTTTATAAGACTGAAAGAAAGCATCATACACTTTTAAAATATTGTCTTTATTTACCCATGCAAAATTCATGTCTTCACCCACTTTTCCTTCACCAAAGAATCGATCTCTCAATAGTTGATTCGGAGTTTTAACGGCGGCAACTTTAGCCTCAAATTCAGCTTGATACTTTGCTTTTAACTCTTCATACTTTGCTTTGCTAACTGCTAGTTTTTCTTTTAATGTTTCAGTATCCTTTGCTTCACCTACAGCCATATCCGCTTCTGAAACTCTATTTTGATATTGAGCGTCAATCGCCTCCCAATTGGTTTTGGCATCATCTGCAGCAACATTACTAACAGAGTCTACGTAAGTAACATAATTAGTAACTGATTTTTCAGCTTGTTCCTGCTTTTCATCCTTACAAGAAGCAAAGCCTAAAACAATCATTGATAAGACTCCAAATTTTAATACATTTTTTTTCATGATAGTAATATTAGTTATTATTTGTTGAGTGTAAAATTACGCTAGTACCTCGATTCAAACGTTTCAGCATTTTACAAAGGTTTTACACAATTCCTATACAGAGGTTCAAGCAATTTACCTTTAGGTTGCATCGGTTGTAACATTTTGATTGATACCAATACTTATAGCAGAACATTATTTAGAGAGATTTTAAAAAACTAAGCGGTGTCAAAATTTAGGGTCTATTTGTAATTGTTTAGAGCATACTATTTTTTTCAAATAGGCAGTACTTTTGGCCAATGGCTGGATCAGGTTTTCAATTAATTTTTCATACTTTTACCCAAATACATTATCAAAAAATGGCAAATCCATTAATCAACATCAAAAACTTAAAACGGGACTTCATTTTAGGAAGCGAAATTATCTACGTTTTAAAAGGCATTGATTTACAAATCAACAAAGGAGAATATGTAGCTTTAATGGGACCATCTGGTTCAGGAAAATCTACTTTAATGAATCTATTAGGTTGTTTAGATACGCCCACATCGGGAACTTATATTCTTAATGGAAACGATGTTAGTCAAATGCACGATGATGATTTAGCCGAAATTCGAAACAAAGAAATTGGTTTCGTTTTCCAAACTTTCAACCTGTTACCACGAACTACTGCGCTCGATAATGTAGCGTTGCCTATGATTTATGCTGGTTATACGAAATCAGAGAGAAACGAACGTGCCACCGCAGTATTAACACAAGTAAATCTAGCAGATCGAATGGATCACCAACCCAATCAACTTTCTGGTGGACAAAGACAACGTGTAGCCATTGCAAGAGCCCTAGTCAACAAGCCTTCCATTATTTTAGCAGATGAACCTACTGGAAATTTGGATAGTAAAACCTCTCTTGAAATCATGAACCTTTTTAATGACATCCATAAAAACGGCAATACTGTAATTTTGGTTACTCATGAAGAGGATATTGCTAAATATGCACACCGCATTATCCGTTTGCGTGATGGCATGATTGAGAGTGATAATCCCAATGTGAATCATTTATAGCAGCGAATGGTTCGGGCTTTATCCTCAATCCGTTTTCCTGCTGTCCGTTATACTTCGTGCCACTGCCATCAGGGCTAGTGAGTACTGTAATTGATTTTTTGCTACCTTTGATAACGAGAAACTCAATTGATGAATTCTAATTCTAAATTCCAAAAATGAAAGTTTATACTAAAACAGGAGACACCGGAACCACAGCGCTTTTTGGCGGAACACGTGTCCCAAAACATCATATCCGAATAGAAAGCTACGGCACTGTAGACGAACTCAACTCGCACATAGGGCTGATTCGCGACCAAGAAATAAATCCACTTTACAAAAACGTTTTAATTGAAGTACAGGACCGCTTGTTTACTGTTGGCGCTATTTTGGCAACGCCACCCGATAAAGAAACCCTAAAAAATGGTCAACCAAGACTGCAAAAATTGGGAATCATTGAAACCGATATCGAATTTTTAGAAGAAAAAATTGATTGGATGGAAGAATCCTTGCCACAGATGACACACTTTGTCTTGCCTGGCGGTCATACCACTGTGTCATATTGTCACATTGCCCGCTGTGTTTGTCGTAGAGCTGAGCGTTTAGCAGTTCATTTACATGAAATTGAACCTACAGACGAATACGTAATCAAATACCTAAACCGACTTTCTGACTATCTTTTTGTGTTGGCACGGAAGTTGTCCTCAGACCTCAAAGCAGATGAAGTACAATGGATACCTAGAAAGTAAGTGTTCATTTACTAGTTAAGGATTGCTGAATATTGATTGCTTTAAGGATTAAATTCTTAAAGCATCACTCTTAAATAGACACTCTTACACACTGATTTTGCCTACGTTCTTAAACATATTTGAAAATAAATCAAAAAAAACTTGACTATTTCAGTATAAAATTTATTTTTGCATTAAATTAAAATCGACAGAAGATGTATTGGACATTAGAATTAGCATCGTATTTAAGTGATGCACCTTGGCCAGCAACCAAAGATGAACTTATAGATTACGCAATTAGAACAGGCGCTCCTCTTGAAGTTGTAGAGAATTTACAATCTATAGAAGACGAAGGTGAAATCTACGAATCTATGGAAGAAATTTGGCCCGATTATCCAACAGACGAAGACTATCTTTGGAACGAGGATGAATATTAAAAATAAAATAATTACACCAAGAGAAAAGTCCATTGCGGGCTTTTTTTTTGTTTAATTTGCACACCCGAAGTTTCGGAAATTTAAAAAATATAACAAACCCAATTATGAGTTTCATAAATAGTATTATTAAAGCATTTGTCGGCGATAAATCACAAAAAGATGTTAAAGCTACGCAACCCTATATTACAAAAATAAAAGCATTAGAGCCTTTATTAGCAACCCTTTCACATGACGAACTAAGAGCAAAGACAGCCGAGTTTAAAGAAAAAATAAAACAAGCTCGGGCCAAACAAGATGCTGAGATTGAAGCAAAAAAATTGGAAGCTGAAAATACAGTCGACATCGATTTAAGAGAAGACATCTATAATGCTATTGACGCTCTTGAAAAAGAAGCTTACGAAATCTCAGAAAAAGTATTGATGGAAATCCTTCCAGAAGCTTTTGCAGTCATCAAAGAAACCGCAAAACGTTTTAAAGAAAACGCTACCATTACCGTTTCGTCATCTGAAAAAGACCGAGAGCTTTCGGCTACAAAACCCTACATCACTTTAGTTGGAGATCAAACCAATTGGTCAAACCAATGGAATGCAGCCGGAAAACAAATTACTTGGGACATGATTCACTACGACGTTCAGCTAATTGGTGGAATTGTGTTGCACGAAGGTAAAATTGCCGAAATGCAAACTGGTGAAGGAAAAACATTGGTGGCTACACTTCCACTCTACCTAAATGCTTTGACCGGAAATGGCGTTCACTTAGTAACCGTAAATGACTACTTGGCAAAACGTGATAGTACTTGGAAAGCCCCTTTGTTTGAGTTTCACGGAATTACAGTAGATTGCATTGACAATCACTCTCCAAACTCAGATGCACGCAGAAAAGCATACGAAGCTGATATTACTTATGGTACAAATAACGAATTTGGTTTTGATTACCTGCGTGATAACATGGCACACTCACCTGAAGATTTGGTGCAGAGAAAACACAACTACGCCATAGTCGATGAGGTTGACTCAGTATTAATTGATGATGCAAGAACCCCACTCATTATTTCAGGCCCGGTTCCCAGAGGCGACGAACATGAGTTTTATGACCTTAAACCACGAATAGCCAAACTTGTTGAAGCACAGAAAAAAGTAGTTACGGCTTATTTGATTGAAGCAAAAAAGAAGATTGAAGCCGGGGACGAAAAAGAAGGCGGTGTATCTTTATTCAGAGCCTACCGAGGACTACCAAAGCACAAACCTGTAATCAAATATCTAAGTGAAACAGGTATTAGGGCGATTCTACAAAAAACTGAAAACTTTTATCTTCAAGATAATTCAAAGGCAATGCCTGAGGCAGATGCACCTTTATTTTTTACAATTGATGAAAAACATAACAGCATTGAT
>JBBRET010000040.1:0-26372 GCA_038202695.1 Flavobacteriales bacterium | reverse complement strand
TCTTTAAATAATTTATTATGATGCTAATATTAAAAACTACACTTTTAATAATGAATGAGGAATCGTTAGTTAAGGCAACTGCTGTCGCTCTAGTTTTTGGTATATTTTATTTGATAAAATCATTTTTTAGAGAAAAGGATGAAAATTAAATTTATATGATTGTATTTACTAAAAAATGCAAATATGTAAAATTTCCAATTCTAATAGACTTCTAGGGGTAATAAAATTCTAAACAATTACCAAAAGATATATTCAAAACAATCTAATCGAGTTAAAAATACAATTACGATAAGAAATGAAATACTACCTATCAATATTCCTCTTAGTACTAACCACAATACTACCAGCCCAAGTAAAAATCCTATCTTGGAACCTCCAAAACTTCGGAAAATCAAAATCCGACAGTACTCTGATTTACATTGCAAATACTGTGAAAGATTACGACATAGTTGCCATACAAGAGGTAGTTGCAGGTTACGGAGGTGCTCAAGCGGTTGCCAAACTTGCTGACGAACTTAACCGAAAAGGAGCAAAATGGGATTACGTTATTAGTGACCCAACAAGTAGTAGTGCATACAAGACTGAACGCTATGCTTTCCTATGGAAAACTGCTATTGTAAAGAAAATTGGTAAAGCATGGTTAGAGCAAAAATACAATTTAGAAATAGATCGTGAACCCTATTATTGCACTTTTGAATACAAGAACAAACAATTTACAGTTGCAAATTTCCATGCAATTACTAAAAGTAAACAACCTGAAACGGAGATTAAATATTTTAAATTTTTGCCAGCAGAATATCCTGATTTAAATTTAATATTTTTGGGAGATTTTAACTGTCCACAATCACATACCGTTTTTAATCCTCTAAAGAAAATGGGATACAATCCAATATTAGTAAATCAGAAAACATCTTTAAAGAAAAAACACCAGAACGGTCAATATCTTGCTTCTGAATTTGATAATATCTTTTATAATAAAAAAGTAAAAAATAATAATTCTGGTGTTATCCATTTTTACAAAAAATTTAATTCTTTGGAAGATGCTCATTTAATTTCAGACCATATTCCGATTTGGTTTGAGTTTTCACTAAACTAGACTTTGCATTAAATCTAAGTACTCATTTAATTTTAAAAAGATGGAAAATTTTTATAAAGTAGTTGTTCTAATGATTTGTATAGTACTTATCCGAAAGCTGATTTCATCATTTGATAAAAAGCAAGAAGGCAATCAAGAGGTAATTGACCCAAATCATTCTAAAAAACAAAATGAGTTTTCTGCTGTACATTTAAACGACAATGATTTCACTACTAAAGAAACTGAGATTTATGACGAAAAAAGTGTAAACTCAATAATTACCTCTAAAAATAGCTTTTTATATCCCGACGATGATTTTGGCACTATGACTAAAGGTAAAGTATATAATTCAATAGTATATGACTATGAAGTAGATGATAATGATAGTAAGGATAAAATGAAAATTATAAGAAGTAGGAAAAAGAAAAACAGCTCTAAATAGTTTAATTTATCTAATAACATTGATTTACTTTTAATTATACTATTTTACATTAAAATGGCTGTTTTCATTCCAATTACTCCTGCTTCCCTTCGCTTCTAGTCAACTTAAATGAAATTAAAACCATAAAAAAAACTTATTTACAATTTTATTCGCTAATTTTGTTGGAAATAATCAGCATTAATAACAAATAAGATAGTTTATGATGGATATTTCAAGCAATAATTGGTTAGCAATGAGTGATGGAGCACTAGTAGAAACCATTGGGGCTTTTGTAAAACACCATCGTTTGTTACAAAACAAAACCCAGCAGCAACTCGCTACAGAATCCGGGATCAATCGCTCTACCGTAGCCCAAATAGAAAAAGGAGAGAAAATCACACTACAATCCCTACTGCAAGTCTTAAGAGTATTGAACTTGCTCTACATTATGGAAGTATTCAAAGTACAAGAACAAATAAGTCCGTTACAATTAGCCAAATTGGATCAAAACAAAAGACAAAGAGCCCGTAACAAAAATAACTCGAACGACAACAAATCTGACTGGTAATGATTACAACTGCTTATATAAATCTTTGGAATGAACGAGTGGGCGCTGTAGCATGGGATGCAACGACACAAAATGCCAGTTTTGAATACGACCCAAAATTCACAGCAAATAATTGGGAAGTGGCACCTTTAAAAATGCCACTAAATCAAGCAGGCAGAATTTTTTCCTTCCCAGATTTAGGTAGAAATGCAACCTTCAAAGGATTACCCGGCTTGCTTGCGGATGTAATGCCTGATAAGTATGGAAATCAATTAATAAACGCTTGGTTAGCACAAAACGGTCGTCCAGAAAACAGTTTGAATCCGGTCGAGTTATTATGCTTTATTGGCACACGAGGAATGGGTGCGCTGGAATTTGAACCTGTAAATTTCAAATCCAATCAAACCGCATTCCCTATCGAAATGGACAACTTGGTCAAAATAACCCAAGAAGTTGTCAACAACCGACAAGAATTTGAAACCAACCTAAATCAAGAGGAACAAAAAGCATTACTGGATATTCTAAAAATAGGTACGTCAGCGGGTGGCGCCAGACCAAAAGCAATTATTGCGTATAACGAAAAAACAGGAGTTGTCAAATCAGGGCAAGGCAAAGCGCCTAAAGGATTCAATCATTGGTTGCTAAAATTAGATGGTGTAAGCGATGGTCAATTTGGGGCTTCAACAGGATATGGTCGTGTAGAAATGGCCTATTATCTGATGGCAAAAGCATGCGGAATTGAAATGACAGCCTGCCGATTGTTAGAAGAAAACGGAAGAGCACACTTCATGACACAACGTTTTGACCGAGAAGATGGCGATAGCAAACACCATATCCAAACCTTTTGCGCCATGCAACACTTTGACTTCAATAATGTAAACAGTTACAGCTATGAACAACTATTTCAAACCATGAGGGTATTGCGACTTCCCTACCCGCAAGCCGAACAAATGTTTCGTAGAATGGTCTTTAATGTAATGGCACGAAACTGTGACGATCATACCAAAAATTTTGCTTTCCGACTAAAAAAAGACCGAGACTGGGAACTAACACCGGCTTACGATATCTGTCATGCCTATAGACCCGGAAGTGAATGGGTTAGCCAACACGCTTTAAGCATTAATGGCAAAAGAAACGCAATCAATAAAGAGGATGTAATGACTATTGCCAAATCAATGAACATCAAAAAAGCAACAGAAATCATCCAACAAACCGCAGAGACAGTAAAAAACTGGACCACTTTTGCAGAAGAAACCAAAGTAGAATCGAAATTGAAACAAGCGATACAAGCTACTTTAATCACATTTGAGAAGTAAAAAGAAAGCTTGCTCCTAAAAACTTCAAAAAATCAATACCACATTTTTTTGTAAAATAGCTTTATTTAAAATTGATTAGTTTTGTGAAAGCATACACTACAGAATTAATATTGACCCAATGAACCAGCCTTTAAAAAAAATATTCCCTTCTTTTTCTAATGCTCTTGTTGAAGACATCAATACCCATGCAATGGAACAATCTTTTGTTTCAGGCGATGTTATTATGAGAACAGGACAATACATTAAAAATACCGTTTTAGTTTTAAGTGGAAGTATTAAAATTTATAGGGAGGATGAAGATGGCGGTGAATTCTTTATGTATTACCTGCAACCGGGTCAAGCTTGTGCCATATCTATGATTTGTGCCACCAAAAATGAGAAAAGTCAAATCATGGCCAAAGTAGTTGATGATGTTGAATTGGTTATGGTACCCCTACCTTTGATGGATAAATGGATGATGCAACACCGATCTTGGTATGAATTTGTCATTGATACTTTTCGGAGTCGTTTTGAAGAAGTATTGGAAGTGATTGACAGTATTGCTTTTAGAGCCATGGATGAAAGACTTGAATTTTACTTAAAACGACACAAAGAGGCTTGTGGGTGTACCGATTTGAAACTTTCGCATCAAGAAATCGCAACCGAATTAAATACTTCAAGAGAAGTCATTTCACGATTGCTCAAAAAATTGGAACAACGTGGTGCTCTAAAATTACATCGCAATCACATCGAGCTTTTAAAATAAAACCCTTGTGTGATAAAAGTTACCCATTGTGAAATCTGAAGGGCTAATCTTTGCACAACACAATTTTTAAATTATGGAGTATATCGGTTATTTGGCATCACTATTAATTGGAATTACTTTAGGTTTAATTGGAGGCGGTGGCAGTATTCTAACAATTCCGATCTTAGTGTACCTATTTCATATAAATCCAAAATTAGCTACTACCTATTCGTTATTTATTGTAGGTTTTTCAGCAGCTATTGGTGCTGCAAGACATTATCGCCTTGGAAATATTAAGCTCCAATCCGCTTTGCTGTTTGCTATTCCGTCTCTTGTAACCCTTATTTTTATTAGAAAAATTATACTGCCCTTAATTCCCGAAACCATATACAGCAGCTCTAGTTTTACACTAACCAAAGATATTTTTATTATGGCTTTTTTTGCCATACTGATGATTGTAGCCTCTTACGCTATGATTAAAAAAAGTAAAAACGAGGTAATTATAACTAAACCTAACCCGTTAAAAGTAATCATCATTGGCGCTTTTGTAGGCATCATTACCGGATTTTTGGGAGCAGGCGGAGGCTTTCTAATCATACCGGCTTTGCTATTTTTTACTGGAATCAATATGAAACAAGCGGTTGGAACATCATTGTTGATAATTGCGATTAATTCCTTATTCGGATTTGTTGGCGATGTGGTTAATGGAGTGGCTATCGATTATACTTTCCTTTTTACTATTTCCCTTTGTGCTTCAATTGGAATCCTCATCGGAACAATGCTTTCTAAAAGAATTGATGGTGCCAAGTTAAAACCAGCTTTTGGTTGGTTTGTTCTGGTTATGGGTATTTACATTATTACAAAAGAGTTTTTTTTAAAATAAATTACTGGTATGACAATTATCATTGGAAGAGTGTTTTAATTAAAGTACTATTGTTATCTAGTACACGCTAAAAACACCTTAAACTTATGTCAAATCATTATCAAATACTAATCATCGATGGTGGAAATGATGCTGGCTCTGTTGCCTCACTACTACTTCAGAAAAGAAGTAGCCTAAAAATTGAAATTGTTACCCAACCGAAAAACATTTTTTAAAATGATTCCAGTGAATCCGCAACTCTAAATGTAGCGTTTTTTTTGTTGTGTAACTTTTGTCACGATACAATCCGTTTACTGAGTATATATTTGCATCATCAATCCATAACTTACAATACAAAGTTTATGAAAATAGAACAAATCTACACCGGATGTTTAGCGCAAGGTGCTTACTATATTACTTCAAATGGCGAGGCTGCCATCATTGATCCGTTACGGGAAACACAGCCCTATATAGACCGTTTAGAACGAGACGGTTTACACCTTAAATACATATTTGAAACGCATTTTCATGCCGATTTTGTTTCGGGTCATTTAGATTTAAGTAAAAAAACAGGCGCTTCAATTATTTATGGACCTACGGCCAAACCTGATTTTAAAGTTATAACTGCAACTGATAATCAAGAGTTTTTTATTGGAAAAATTAAGATTAAAGTGTTGCATACTCCAGGTCATACTATGGAAAGTACCAGTTATTTACTGATTGATGAAAACGGAAAAGACCATGCGCTGTTTTCTGGTGATACCTTATTTATTGGCGATGTAGGCCGCCCCGATTTAGCACAAAAAGCCGCATCAATGACACAAGATGAATTAGCGGCAATTCTATTCCATTCGTTACGAAATAAAATAATGACTTTGGCTGATGATGTGATTGTGTATCCGGCACACGGTGCAGGTTCTGCTTGCGGAAAAAATATGAGTAAAGAAACCGTTTCTACTATCGGAGAACAAAAAGCAACGAATTATGCTTTGCGCGCCAACATGACGGAATCAGAATTCGTTACAGAAGTTACTGATGGATTATTGCCACCTCCAGCCTATTTTGGAATGAATGTAGCGATGAACAAAAGTGGTATTGAAAGTTTTGATACGGTTTTTAATAACGGAATGAAACCAATTTCAGCTGCTGAATTTGAAGTTATTGCTGAAGAAACAGGGGCGTTATTATTAGACACCCGCAACAATAGTGATTTTGCAAAAGGGTTTATTCCACAATCAATCAATATCGGTATCGCTGGTGACTTTGCCCCATGGGTAGGAACACTCATTGCTGATGTAAAACAACCAATAATTTTAATTACTGAAGTGGGGATGGAAGTAGAAACCGTAACGCGTTTAAGTCGTGTTGGTTTTGACAACCTTATTGGTCATTTACAATTCGGATTTAATTCCTGGAAGGAAGCGGGTTATGAAATCGATACTATCAACAGAATTACAGCAACTCAATTTGCAATTGAATTTGATATAGACAAAAGCAAAGTAGTTGACATTCGCAAAGAAAGTGAATACGAAGCAGAACATATAGAAAACGCCTACAGTCGTCCGTTAGCCTACATAAATGAATGGGTGAAAGACATCAACCCCGAAGAGCATTTTTATATGCATTGCGCTGGAGGATACCGTTCTATGATGGCAGCCTCAATATTGCAAGCTCGTGGATACCGCAACTTTTCTGAAATCGAAGGCGGTTTCAATGCTATTGCTAAAACATCTTTACCTAAAACTGATTTTATGTGTCAAAGTAAAGTCTTAAAAGCCTAATTTATTAACCTTAAAAAATAGAAAATATGGGAATTTTTAACACTATATTTGGTGGAAGCAACAATACCGAAAAGGTTGCCACTTTAATAAAAGAAGGTGCATTTTTAGTAGATGTTCGTTCTCCTGGCGAGTTTGCCAGTGGTCATGTAAATGGATCTGTCAATATTCCGCTGGACCAAATCCCAAGTCAACTTTCGAAATTTAAAAGTAAAGAACACATTGTCGTTTTTTGCAGAAGCGGAGCTCGCAGCGGTCAGGCCAAAGCCATTTTAGGACAAAATGGATTTAAAAATGTTACCAACGGGGGAACTTGGCAGGATATCAATGCTTTGGTAACAAAATAAATACCTATCAAGTAATAACAATATAACTATTAAATTAAACTATCATGAAAAAGAATATGGGTTCAGCAGACAAAATCATTCGCATTGTTTTAGCCATTACTGTGGGTGTTTTATATTACACCAATATAATTAGTGGCACCGCTGCAATTGTTCTAGGAGCATTGGCAGTCATCTTTTTGTTAACCAGTCTTATTAGTTTTTGTCCCTTGTATGTGCCCTTAGGCATCACTACTTGCAAAAACACAAACACCAAATAATAACGATATATGGAGGAAGATAAATGTTGTGTGGTTACCTGTGATATCCCATTGAACAAAACCTATTGGGACAACCAATACCAAGCTCATGCTACAGGTTGGGATTTGGGAGAAATTGCTCCTCCTATTAAATCCTATATAGATAAATTACAAGATAAAAGCATCTCGATACTCATTCCGGGTTGCGGGAATTCTTATGAAGCTGAATATCTTTTACAACAAGGTTTTACCAATGTAACCGTACTTGATATTGCCCCAACCTTAGTAAATACGCTTAGAAAAAAATTTGAAAACAATAAAAACAGCACTGTTGTTTTAGGCGATTTCTTTAAGCATCAAGGCAAGTATGATTTAATAATTGAACAAACTTTTTTTTGTGCTTTACCACCAACCATGCGCCAAAAATACGTTTGGAAAATGCACCAACTTTTATCCGAAAAAGGCAAACTAGCTGGATTGTTATTCAACAGAGATTTTGAAGTAAGTCCACCCTTTGGCGGGAATTTAAAAGAATATGAGTCCCTATTTCAAAAAGCATTTATTTTCAACGCTATTGCTACAGCAACTAATTCAGTTTTAGCAAGAGCTAATGCTGAACTCTTTATTGAGTTTCAAAAAAACAACTTTGTTCAAGTGAACTTATACGATTTTGAGGGCATTACTTGCACTGGTTGTAAGACTACTGTAACTAACAAATTTCTTGAAATTGACGGCGTCTTGAATGTTAGTATGAATGCTGACTTTTCTGAAATACTGATGGTTACCAAAAAAGAAATACCCCTAAAAAAATTACAAGAAATGGTTTCTTATGATGAAAAGTATAAAATAATTAAAGTTAAATAAGTAGCACCATGGAAAATGTAACTACCCCATTTGAAGCACTAATTAATTCAGACAAACCCGTACTGGTAGATTTTCACGCCACTTGGTGCGGCCCATGTAAAACTTTAGGACCCATTCTAAAAGAAGTAAAAGACAACTTCAAAGAGCGAATTGCAATTATAAAAATAGATGTCGATAAAAATCAGGCTATCGCTGCACAGTATCAAGTAAGAGGTGTTCCTACTATGTTGCTATTTCAAAATGGAAAACAACTTTGGCGACAATCCGGAGTCTTATCCAAAAAAGAAATTATTGAAACAATTATGCACAAAAGTACTTGGCCCAAATAGCCCGAACAAGAAAAAATAATCTAACCTCGTATGCTGAGCTATATCATTTTCGGAATTATACTGCTACACCTTATTATAGGTTTTGGGTGGCTTATTTACAAATTGGAGTTTCAAAAAGAAAAACCGAAAAAGGAAAATAATCAAAATACAGAACCATAAAAATTTCACATCCAAATATAAAATACCCATTTGGTAACCCCCAGAAGCACTAGTAAAAAAACTTACATCAAAAATTAATAATAATTTAAAAACCCGTAATAATGAAAAAATTAGTTTCAATAATGGCTTTAGCTGCCATTTTAGTTTCAATGAATGCCAATGCTCAAAATCAAGAGCCTGTTCAAAAGAAAAAGAAAGCCAAAACAGAAAAATCAGCTGCTGCTGATAAAAAAGAGGGGTGCTCGGATTCTAAATCAGCTGAAAAAAAATCTTGTGATTCTGATGGAAAATCAGAAAAAAAAGGAGGATGTTGCGCCGCTAAAAAATCTTAATTGGTACTCTAAACTATGTAATTGTAGTGTCTGTTATCTTATAGACACTACAATTTTATAGATTCATCTAAATAATATCTAAATGAAAACACTTTTAAAAGTTATAATGCTATTAATCTCAAGTTTTGGTTTTTGTCAAGCAACATTTGATTATGAAGTACAACTAAATCCTATTACAATTCCAAACCTACCCGGATTGCATTCTTATGCTTATGGGCAAAGCAATGGGAAATGGTTGCTTATTGGTGGTCGTTTAGATGGTATTCATGCCCGCCAACCTTTTAATGCTTTTCCGAATACAAATAACAATACCACCATTTATGTGGTTGATGTAAATACACAACAATTTTGGTCAGCATCAGTCAATTCGTTAGCAACTGGCTTAAAAGAACAACTGCAATCAACTAATATGAACTTTCATCAAGATGGCAACACCCTTTATATTATTGGGGGATATGCGTTTTCGGCAACAGCAAATGATCATATCACATTTAATAAATTAACTTCTGTAGATGTTCCCAATTTAATTAATGCCATAGTCGCTGGAAATCCAATTTCATCTTATTTCAAACAAATAATCAATGAGGATTTTGCAGTTACGGGCGGCCATTTGGGGAAGATTGGAACAACATTTTATTTGGTAGGCGGTCAACGTTTTGACGGAAGATACAATCCGATGAACAACCCAACTTTTGTACAAACCTATACCAATAGCATCAAAAAATTTACAATTGATAATTCTGGAACACAATTAAGTATTGGCAGCTTTGAGACGATTACTGATGCCGTTCATTTACACCGACGGGATTATAATTTAGTGCCACAAGTATTTCCGGATGGTTCAGAAGGATACACCCTTTCATCGGGCGTATTTCAAATAAATGCTAATTTACCTTTCTTATATCCGGTTGATATCAAAGCGGAGGGCTATTTTCCACAAACGAGTTTTAATCAATACTTAAGTAACTATCATTCTGGAATGGTTGGTTTATACGACGGCACACTAAATAGAATGCACTCCCTATTTTTTGGAGGCATTAGTCAATATTATTATAACGGAACCGCCTTGATACAAGACAACAACGTCCCTTTTGTAAAAACAATTAGCCGGGTTACTCGTTTTGCTGATGGTTCGCTAACCGAGTATCAATTGCCAATTGAAATGCCAAATCTGAAAGGAGCCGGAGCCGAATTTATTCCAAACCCAAACTGGTCACATTATACAAACGAAGTGATAAAATTAAATGACATCACAGCTGATGAATTTGTGATTGGTCATATTTATGGTGGAATTCAAAGTCCCACTGTGAATCCATTTACAACTAATCAAACGGCAACAACTTCGGCAGACAATGTTATTTATGAAGTAAAACTGATTAGAACTTCACCTCTCGGAGTACATGAAATTAATGGTGAAAATCCATTTTCATTTACGGTTTATCCGAATCCAACAACAAACGGCAAAGTAAGAATTGAATTCGATTTGCCCTATGCGACTACAATAGATTATTTTATCTCATCCATCGACGGAAAAATCATTGACGATGGCGAAATCGATAGTGCAAAACAAGGTCATAATGCAATGAATTTCGAAATCGATAACGTTTCAAATCAAACTGTGATCATAACATTTGTCTTCGATAATAAATTTTATGTATCCAGAAAAGTCATTGTAAAATAAACCATTTTACTGTTTTGAATTAAAGAGTGCTTAAGAAATTAAGCACTCTTTAATTTTTAAATAATAGCTGTGTGACTTTTGTTACTGTGTATGTCTTTTTAGCCCATTACTTTTGCTTCATAATTCAGATAAAAAATTATGAAGAAACTAAATTACATTGTTTTTACAATACTACTTTTAAGTTCGCTTTTCGGATTTAGTCAAGACACTTTGTCGATTTCAAAAAATGAATTGACACAAAAGCTTTCGGATAAAAACTTACAACTCAAAATTGCAGCCAAAAACTATCAGGCTGCCAAAGCCGATTACCATCAATCGAATGCACTCTTTTTGCCCAACATCAATGTATCTCATACCGGAATTTCAACTACAAATCCTTTAATGGCTTTTGGTTCTAAACTAAATCAGGAACTACTAACAGCATCCGATTTTAATCCAGCACTCTTAAATGACCCAGCCAAAACACAAAATTTCGCTACTAAATTCGAAATCCAACAACCATTAATCAATTTAGATGGCTTATTCGAAAGACAAGCAGCCCAATCTAAAATGGAAGCTTTCCTATTGCAAAATGAACGTACCAAAGAATATTTAGAACTCGAAGTCTCTAAATCTTATATGCAATTACAATTAGCATACAAAGCAGTTAAAGTATTAGAAAAAGCAAATGAAACTTCCAAAGCCAATTTGAAATTAGTAACCAATTATTTCAAACAAGGGCTATTGCAAAAAACGGATTTGCTAAACGTTCAAGTTCGGGTCAATGAAATTGAAAACCAATGGCAATATGCCAAAAGTACTGTCCAAAATACTTCTGATTATTTAGCCTTTTTATTAAACGAGGATCTAAAAGGTAAAATCTACAAACCAACCGAAGAATTAGAAAACACCATTGCTATTGAAGCAATCAACACTTCACTATCAGATAACAGAAAAGACATTCAAGCCATGAGCAAATCGTCTGAAGCGTATGCCAAAATGTTGCAATCCACTAAAATGGCTTTTCTACCCAGATTGAATGCTTTTGGAAGCTACGAACTGTATGATAAAAACGCATTCGGCACATCAGCCCAAGGATATTTAGTGGGTGCACAATTGTCTTGGAATGTTTTTGATGGATACAAATCAATCGGAAAATACGAAAAAGCAAAAGCCGAATCTCAGAAATCTGAAACCGAAAAAGAACAATACAAAGCACAAAGCCAATTGGAATTAAATAAAGCCAATCGACAATTGATAGATGCTGAAAACAAAGTAAACCTATCACAACTGACTTTTGAACAATCGCAAGAAGCATTCAGAATTCGACAAAATCGATTTGCGCAAGGACTAGAAAAAACAACCGATTTATTACAATCGGAAACCCAAATGATTCAGAAAGAACTAGAACATTTGCAATCCGTTTTCGAATATAATTACACGAAACAATACTTGCAGTTTTTAACGAAGTAGAGGAATAAGAGGAAAGAGGCAAGAGGAAAGAGGAAAGAGACAAGAGACAAGAGACAAGAGGAAAGAAAATAGACTTAAAACTAATAAAATTATGAAGAAAATAATCACACTTTCGTTTGCAGCATTGCTTTTCATTTCATGTGGAAAAGAAAAGAAAGAAGCTATAAACAACGAAACAGCAATTCCGGTAACGGTAAGCGCCACTACGGCCGATAATAACAGTTCGTTTATAACAGCAAGCGGAAAAATTGAAGCCGAAAACAGTGCCAATTTAAGCACCCGAATGATGGGGTATGTAACCAAAGTCAATGTGAAAGTAGGTCAAAAAGTTAGTGCCGGACAATTAGTAGTTAGCATCAACAACGCCGATTTACAAGCCAAAAAAGCACAAATAGACGCCTCCATTTTACAAGCAACCGCTGGCTACAATAATGCTAAAAAAGACTTCGAAAGATTCACCGCTTTATTTGCACAACAAAGTGCTTCGCAAAAAGAGTTGGATGATATGACTTCCCGTTATGAAATGGCTAAAGCTACTTTAGAAGGTGCCAAACAAATGCGAAATGAAGTGGTAGCACAATTCAGTTACTCGAATATTACAGCACCATTTTCGGGCGAAGTAACCAATACGTTTGTTAAAGAAGGAGATATGGCCAACCCAGGAATGCCTTTAGTAAGTATTGAAGGTGCTTCAAGAATGCAAGTAAACACCATGGTTTCTGAAAGTGATATTGATAAAATTAAAAACGGAATGGCTGTAAAAGTCAACATCAAATCAATCAACAAAGCAGTAACCGGAAAAGTGGCTGAAGTAAGTATGTCATCAAAAAATACCGGCGGACAATATTTAGTGAAAGTCAATTTAGACCAAACCGATAAAGCCATTTTATCCGGAATGTTTGTCAATGTTCAATTTCCAACTCCAAAAGAAAAACAAACGACAACTTCAACTTCCAACCTAGTTTTAGTTCCCGTAAGCGCTTTGGTTCACCAAGGACAACTTACCGGAATTTACACCATCGGAAACAAAGACAGCGCCATTTTAAGATGGTTGCGCATCGGAAAAACATTTGGCAATCAAGTAGAAGTTTTGTCTGGCTTAACTTCTGAGGAACAATACATCGTTTCCGCAAATGGTAAATTATACAACGGAGCGAAGGTTTTAATTCAATAGATAAACCAAGAAATAGTTCATTTTCAAATTTTCAAATTATCTCATTTTCAAATTAAACAACATGCAAGAAGGTATATCAGGTAAAATTGCCCACTTTTTCATCAACTCTAAATTAACAATTTTGTTAATGGTGGGTTTAATGATCATCGGCATCTATAGTTCGTTCTTAATTCCACGTGAAGAAGAACCTCAAATCAATGTTCCGATGGCCGACGTAATGGTTGGTTATCCTGGTGCGAGTCCGAGTGAAGTGGAAAGTCGTGTCGTAAAACCATTAGAAAAAATGCTGTCCAATATCAAAGGTGTCGAACATGTGCACAGTATGGCGATGAACGGACAAGCTATGTTGATTGTGCAGTTTTATGTGGGACAAGATGTCGAACGTTCGTATGTGAAACTGTACGACGAATTGGCGAAACACGAAAACATGTTTCCGCAAGGCGTTTACAAACCCATAGTTAAAACCCGTTCTATTGATGATGTTCCGATGTTGGGATTGACACTTTGGAGTGCTAAATTAAACGATTTTGAAATCCGTCAAATTGCTGAAGAAGTAACATCGGAAGTAGAGAAAGTCAAAGACGTTGCCATCACTCGTGAAATTGGAGGAAGAAATCGTGAGGTAAAAGTCATCTTAGATAAAGATAAAATGGCCGAAAATGGTGTGGATGCGTTAGGCATTATGCAAATGATTCAGGCCAATAACAACAGCTCACAATCCGGAAGTTTTGTCAATAATGATACAGAATATTTGGTTACAACCGGAGAATTTTTGAAATCAGCTGAAGATGTCGAAAACTTGGTTGTAGGCGTTAATGCAAATTTGCCAGTCTATTTAAAACAAGTAGCTAAAGTAGAAGATGGTCCGTCAACGCCTAGTAGTTATGTGTCTTTTGGATATGGAAAAGCCAATGAAAAATTCGCGAAAAACAAATCTGAATATCCAGCGGTTACGATTTCTATCGGAAAAGTAAAAGGGGCTGATGCGATGAAAATTTCAGAAAAAATATTGGAACGCGTGGAAGCTTTAAAGAAAACAATTATCACTGACGATGTACACGTAGAGGTTACTAGAAATTATGGAGAAACAGCTTCGGATAAAGTGGGTGAATTGTTACTGCACTTAGGAATTGCCATTATTGCAGTGACTTTTCTAGTGATTTTAGCAATGGGTTGGCGAGGTGGATTAGTAGTGTTCTTTTCTGTTCCGTTAACTTTTGCTTTGACCTTGTTTGCGTATTATTTATTGGGATATACTTTAAATCGAATTACCCTGTTTGCCCTAGTTTTTGTAGTTGGAATTGTAGTTGATGATAGTATCATCATCGCCGAAAACATGCACCGCCATTTCAAAATGAAGCGATTGCCGTTCAAACAAGCCGCCATTTATGCCATTAATGAAGTGGGTAATCCTACTATTTTAGCAACGTTTACCGTAATTGCAGCAATTCTTCCAATGGCGTTTGTGTCCGGAATGATGGGACCTTATATGAGTCCGATGCCAATTGGTGCTTCTATTGCGATGTTGCTTTCCTTATTTGTTGCATTAACTGTTACACCGTATTTAGGATATCATTTATTACAAGAAAAAGAAGCACAAACACACAAAGCTGAACAAGGTTTAGAGACCAATTGGATCTATAAAATCTATAACAAATTAGAACGTCCTTTACTAGAAAGCAGTAAAAAAAGAAGAATCCTTGTTGGACTTACAGTGCTGTTATTAATCGGATCCGTACTCATGTTTTTCACCAAATCGGTCATTGTAAAAATGTTGCCTTTTGATAACAAAAACGAATTCCAAGTCGTTGTCGATATGCCCGAAGGAACCACGTTAGAACGAACAGCAGCCGTTACGCAAGAAATTGCGCAATACTTGTCTACCGTTCCAGAAGTGGTGAATTATCAGAATTATATCGGAACCTCAGCACCAATAACGTTTAACGGATTGGTACGTCATTACGATTTACGAGGCGGAAGCAATATGGCTGATATTCAAGTGAATTTAGTACACAAAGACGAACGCGATATCCAAAGTCACGGCATCGCCAAAGCAGTGCGCCCAGAGATTCAGAAAATCGCTAAAAAATATGGTGCTAATGTGAAAATTATTGAAGTGCCACCCGGACCGCCCGTTTTGTCCACGTTGGTTGCTGAGATTTATGGTCCAAATTACAAAGATCAAATTGCAGTGGCGAATCAAGTGAAAGGAATTTTAGAAACCACTTCTGATATTGTAGATGTCGATTGGATGACTGAAGATAATCAAACCGAATACAAGTTAGTGGTCGATAAAGAGAAAGCCATGCTCAACGGAATCGCGCCACAACAAGTGGTCGGGAATCTGACGTATTTATTGAAAGAATATCCAGTTTCAAATTTATACGATGAACATTCTAATGATAATGTGGGTATCGTACTATCGCTTGACGACAAAGACAAAACCTCATTACAAGACCTTGAAAATCTGAAAATTAAAGGAAGTCGGGGCAACGTAGTTCCGGTAAGTGATTTGGTTAAAGTTGAAAAAGATACGTTACAAAAAACCATCTACAGAAAAGACCAAAAACGAGTAGTTTATGTAACGGCTGATATGGCTGGCGCATTAGAAAGTCCGGTATATGCCATTTTGGGAATGAATGAAAAATTGCAAAAAATAAAGTTACCAAAAGGATACAAAGTCAATGAATTGTATATGGACCAACCGACAGATGAAAGTGATTTCACCGTAAAATGGGATGGCGAATGGCAAATTACCTTAGAAGTTTTCCGCGATTTAGGGCTAGCGTTTATGATTGTTATTGTAATCATCTATATGCTGATTGTAGGTTGGTTCCAAAACTTCAAAACGCCTATGGTGATGATGATGGCGATTCCACTTTCGTTAATAGGAATTGTTTTTGGACACTGGTTGTTGGGTGCATTTTTCACTGCAACCTCTTTTATCGGAATGATTGCTTTGGCCGGAGTAATGGTCAGGAACTCCGTTTTGCTGATTGACTTTATCGAAATCCGATTGAACGATGGAATTCCGTTAAAGCAAGCTATTATCGAAGCGGGTGCGGTGCGAACCACTCCTATCCTACTGACTACTGGTGCCGTAGTTATTGGAGCATCTATCATATTATTTGACCCCATATTTCAAGGATTAGCGATATCATTAGTTTTCGGAGCCATAGTTTCTACCATTCTAACTTTGTTGGTAGTGCCCATAATTTATTATGTAACCGAAAGAAAAAAATGGGAGAAACCAACAGATAACGAAGTACCTAATACCTAAGAATATGAAACTAGTAATCATAACCGCAATTGAAGAATTTGCCAAAGAAGTCAAACTCATTCTTAAAAATGCTCAAGTAAAATCGTATTCGTATAAAGAAGTTATTGGATATAAAAATGCTTCTGAAGACGCTTCCGAAAGTAATTGGTTTGGAATGGAAATGGATGAAAACGAATCGATTTTGTTTTATGCTTTCGTTCCGAAAGAAAATGTAGATAAAGTGTATGAAGCTGTAAAAGAATTTAATGCAAAACAAGAAACTGCATCGCACCTCCACATAGCTGTGTTAAACATTGAAAAATCAAATTAAATAGAAAGAAATGAAAAATCGAATCGTAAGAGGAATAGCAGGCAGTTTTGTATTAATTAGTATACTATTGTCCATATATGTAAATCAAAATTGGTTGTGGTTTACCGCTTTTGTTGGAGCCAACTTGTTGCAATCTTCAATCACCAAATGGTGTTTAATGGACACCCTATTGACTAAATTAGATGTTAAAGACTAACCCAAAAGACGCTACACTCCACTAGGTATTTAGTTGCTTTGCGCCGGTCGTATAAAGCGATAGTTTAATAAAAATTAAGGAATTGATTACAAGTACTTAATGCATTGACCTGAAAAAAAATAAAAACGGATGTCGAATTTCAATACGCTAGCAAAGTCTTGTTATCAATAGTACCGTTGATTTGAATCCCATCAACAACTACTTTAGGAAATCTTAAGAATGCACTAATCCATTCCAAATACAACCGGTTGCATCTTTGCTTAAAATAAAACAGAAATGATAACACCAACCCACTTACATGCCATGGTAATCCACTTTCCCATCGCATTACTTTTCGTTGCGTTTTTAAGTGAAGTACTTGGACTCCTTTTCAAAAAAACATTTTTTACTACAGCTGCTTTTTACTTACTAATATTAGGTACATTTGGTACTATTGCGGCCTATTTTTCAGGCGGTGCAGCCGGAGAAGGTATGGAAGAAGGCACTCTTGGAAAAGCAATTGGCATGCACGAAGAAGCGGCTTATATCTCTTTATGGCTGGCTATAATTACCACTTTGGTATATAGTGCACTGGCGGGATTTAAGTACGAGCAAAAATGGGCCAAACTGGTTGCTGTACTATTAATGGCTACTTTAATTGGCGCGGTCAGTCGCACAGCCTATTTAGGCGGACAATTGGTATACAAACATGGGGCTGGAGTAGAATTGTCTTTGCCCGATTTTAATGAAACCGACAACACTCCAAATTAAAAGTGTTGTGTTTAAAATGACAATAAAATGAGAATTTTAATAATAGAAGACGAACCTGCGATTTCAGGTTTCTTAAAAGAAGGACTTGAAGAGGAAGGTTTTGCTGTAGATGTAGCCGATAATGGCAGAAAAGGTCTCGAGCTCGCTTTAGATTTTGTAAATGAATATGATGTCATGCTACTCGATTGGATGTTGCCCGGTATTAGTGGCATTGAAATTTGCCGCAATGTTCGCAAAGTAAACCAACAAGTTCCAATTATTTTCCTGACCGCTAAAGATACCGTAGACGATACGGTCTTTGGTTTAGAAACTGGAGCCAATGACTACCTGAAAAAACCTTTTGCCTTCGAAGAATTGTTAGCCCGAATTAGAGTGTTAATGCGAAAGAATACAGCGGAACAATCGGTGTTTTCTATTGGAGCTATTCAAATGAACATCGACTTGCATGAAGTGACCAAATTGGGGAAACAAATTAGCTTAACGCAAAAAGAATTTGCACTGTTAGAATTGTTACTGCGCAATAAAGGAAAAGTATGTCGGCGATCCCGAATTATGGAAAAAATATGGGACGTTCATTTTGACAAAGACACCGCAGTTATTGATGTTTTTATTAATGGATTGCGAAAAAAACTAGATCAGGATAACCAAGATTCCTTTATTCAAACCGTAAGAGGAGTTGGATATCGAATTAACGAACCGGAATGAAATTAAGCTTTAAAAAAAGAATAGCTACTTATAATTTAATTGCAATCGCTAGTATTTTAGCTGTTGCATTTGGTGCTATATATGGTGTGGTCTATTTTACTTCCTACAAACATTTGGACGACGATATTAGTACCGAAAAAACGGAAGTGTTTTCAAATTTAGATTGGGAAGACAATACCATCATCATGAATAAAATGCCGGAATGGGAAGAAGCAGAACACAAACAAATTGAAATTAATCCCACGTTCATACAGATTGTTGATTTGGATGGGAAAACTGTTTTTAAATCGGCCAACCTACAAGAAAACCATTTTCTTTTTAATCCAAAAAATAAAAAAACGGTTTTCTACAATGCCACGATCAACCATCAAAAAATAAGACAAGGACAGTTTCCTATTTTTAATGAAAAGCATAAAATAATTGGCCAGCTTACTATTGGTATTTCCCAACAAGAATCCTATAACGTCTTGCACAACTTACTGCTGGTGCTGACAGCGACCTACATTTTTATCATCCTAATTTTATATTTCATCATGACTTTTGTGGCATCTAAAGCCATAGCACCCATACAGCAATTAATTCATTCCGCTTCGCAAATAAATTACGCCAACATCAATTCCCGCCTACCCTTGCCGGAAAACGAAGATGAAATCCATCAATTAGCTACTACGATTAATGAATTATTGAGCCGATTGGAAACCAGTTTTTACCAACAAAAACAATTTACCTCGGATGCATCCCATGAGATGCAAACCCCATTAGCAGCTATAAAAGGAATCATCGAGGTACTTTTAAGAAAACCCAGAACAACGGAACACTATGAGGTAAAAATGCAGGAAGTATTGGTTCAAACCAACCGCTTATCCCAATTGTACGACCAATTATTACAACTCGCTCGCATCGAATCTTCTGTTTTAATAGCTAAGAAAGAGCCCGTAGCGTTAGCGCCTACAATCAATAAAATTGTCAAAATACATGATAAGTTAATTAAAAACAATAAAATCACAACATACAACAGCGTTCCAACAGATGTCATAATACAAACAGACGCCTTATTAGTAGAAATGATTTTAGACAATTTAATCTCAAACGCGGTTAAGTACAATAAACCAAACGGAGCCATTTACTTTACTTGGACAGCAGCAACCAAAACGCTCAGTATAATTGATGAAGGCATCGGCATTGACGCGAATCAATTACCCTTACTCTTCAACCGTTTCTTCAGAGCCGATGATTCTAGAAGCTCTCAAATTCCAGGAAATGGATTGGGGCTTTCTATTGTCAAACGGTTGTGTGACGCACAAAATAGTTCCCTTACAGTTACTAGTGAAAAAGGGAAAGGCACTTCATTTCAATTGCAATTTCCTGCCTAAAATTTTAGCTGATTTTAAGATTACACTAAGCAAAAGAAAAGCCACCTCGGCGGACCTTTACAGTGTTATAAATCTTAAAACGCTTATCTTATGAAAACGCAAAGCATCACCTTTGGTTTACTCCTTCTTGCCCTAAGTCTTACCTCTTGTAAAAACAGCGAAGCACCAGCCCCTGAAGCACCCGTTTCAGCAGTAGCAACTACTACAGTTGATTCTGTTGCACCCCAGCAAATTACCATCGCAAAAGATTCTCTTAAACCAGCAGAAAAAGAAGGAAAAGAAGAGAATGAAGCAAACGAAAAAAACGAAAAATAAAAAACAAAAAATATAAAAAATAGAAATCATGAAAAAAAATGTAATCTTAATTGCCCTGACACTCACTACCGGAATTTCCTTATTTTCTTGCAAGAATGCGGAAGAAAACAAAACCGAAATGAAAAATCCAATCGAAACTTTGGCGAGTACTACTAAGTCAACTTCAATCAGTACCCTATCCGTGGCCGATGCTAAAGTAAAAACCATTGCGGATTTACAAGATGCTTTTAATGGAGAATCCAATGCCACAGCTCGTTATGCTGCCTTTTCTAAAAAAGCGGCTGAAGAAGGGTATAAAGAAATTGCCCTGTTGTTCAAAGCGGCCTCATTGGCTGAAAAAATTCACGCCGGAAATCACAAAGCCGTACTAGAAGAAATGGGTGTAGCAGTAAAACCTGCTGTTATTGATGTAAAAGTACTTTCTACTAAAGAAAACTTAGAGTTTGCCATCAAAGGCGAAACCTACGAGGCTACCACCATGTATCCTAACTTTCTTAAAGATGCCAATGCCGCTGGCAACCAGTTAGCTTTAATTAGCTTAAACTATGCCTACAAAACAGAGAAAAAACACAAAGAATTCTACGAAGAAGCATTAGCTGCTCTAATTGACAACAAGACAAACACATTAGCCACAACTTATTTTGTTTGCCCAACATGCGGAAACACTTATGAAACTACAGCACCAAAACGTTGCGGCATCTCAATGACTAGCGGAGAAAAATTCATCAAAATTAATACCCTTTAAATTATAGCAATCATGGACCAAACTCATCTGCATTTATTAATTACACACTTACCCATTTTTGGTTCGCTATTAGGAACTTTTGTATTGGGTTATGCGATCTGGAAAAAAAGTGACACCACCACTCTTGCTGCCTATTACATGCTGGTTATTTCAGCCATTGGCGCCGCAATTGCTTATCTTACTGGTGAAGGTGCCGAAGAAACCGTAGAAAACATTCAAGGGGTTTCTGAAAGTGTTATTGAACAACATGCGGACTTTGCAGTCTATGCTTTAATTGGATTAAGTGTTATTGGTGTGCTCTCATTACTTGGTATTTATTTCAATCATACCAAAAGTACCTTTGCAAAAACTACAGCTACCGCTACCTTATTTTTAGCACTTATTAGTTTTGGCTTGGTGGCTCGCACTGGCTATTTAGGTGGTCAAATTAGACATACTGAAATTTCATCTGGCGCACTTCAAAACGGTGGGGAACAAGGTGGAGAAGCAGCAGGTGATGCGGATTAAACACCCAACCTATTTCAGGACGCTACCAAGAGAATGAAACCTTATTTTGACCAAAATTTTATAACTCGCAGTGGGTAGTTATCAACACACAATTTAGTAGTCATGCTAACAATAGTGTTGTCAAGAGAAAAAGGCGTAGCACCAAAATTTATTTTTGACTCCAGACAATAAAATGTATTTATTTTAGAAAAACGTCCTGAAAAATCAGGACGTTTTTATTGGTTACAAACCACCCTATTCCAATTCCATTTTCGTTAATTTTGTTTTACGATATACTCTAAGCCGCTTAGCATGAAAGATACTTTTAAAATTTTGATTAAAAATATGGTTTGCCCAAGGTGCCTCCTATCCGTAGAATCTATTTTTCAGGAACTCCAAATCCCAATTAGTAATGTTGAACTCGGTGAAGTCACGTTACTGCAACCTTTATCAGTAGTACAGCTACACTCCCTTAACGAAAAATTGAAAAGCCAAGGTTTTGAACTAATTGAAACCAGAGTACAGCAACTAATTGAAAACATCAAATTGATTGCTGCTGATTATCTGTCTAAATCAGGGGTTGATACTAAAACCAAATTGTCCTCGTTCATTAGCGAGCGCATTCCATATGATTACAGTTACCTGAGTGATTTATTTTCTGGAGTGGAAGGCAAATCTATTGAACAGTATTTTATTGAACTTAGGATTGAAAAAGTCAAAGAACTAATAGTATATGATCAAGTATCATTTACTGAAATTGCTTTCCGTACCGGCTTTAGTAGTGTACACCACCTTTCGGCACAATTCAAAAAAATAACTGGACTTACACCCTCTCATTTTAAAACAATTGGAGCTTCTAAGCGCAAACCACTGGACACCATTTAAAAATCCAAAAATTATATACATCTTCCCCTTTTTCTCATACCGCAGTAACCTTAATGCCGCTATATCTTTGCCTTAGATAAATGAAGTATTAATTAAAAACAAATAGCATGAAAGGAACTGTTCAAGGAAGTTGTAACAATCCAAATTGCCAGTGTAAAAACTGCAATTGTGGTACAAACTGTACCTGCAAAAACTGTGGGTAAATTCTAAAATTGGCTAATCAGCCTCTTAAATTTAAAAAAAAACCGCTACTAAATGGTAGCGGTTTTTTATTTAGCAAAGCAACATGTTGTTTTTAAATTTACGCAGTAGTTTTACCAGTACATTAGCGCAGCATCGTTCAAAAGCTTCTAGAATTCACATCGACAGCAAATCCATTTATTACAAAAACGGTTCTGTTAATTGGTATTTAAACGAAAACAAAACCAGTCCTACTTTTGATTTAATATTGAAGCGTTCAAACAAGGCGGCACGATATGCTTCTATTGATTTCACTGATAAGTTCATACTATCAGCCATTTGCTCGTAAGTAAGTTCCCTTTCGTCACAAACTAATCTAAGAAAATCTAATTCCCTTTGGGATAAGACCAACAAACTATTTTTTTTCTCTCCGCTATTTTCATAGTTTCTGATGCGTTTTAAAATTTCAGAAACGTTGTTATAGCCAATTTTAATGATATTGTCAATGGCGTACTTTAAATCGTGTGCGGTACAATTTTTATGCAAAAAACCTCTTGCGCCGTGATGGTAAGCCGCGTTAATAACCTCTTCGTCAAAATGTTGGGTCAGTAATAATACCCGGGTTTCTTCTGCGCGCTCTCCCAACAGCTTTAATACTTCAATCCCATTCATTTCAGGCATTGAATAGTCTAGGATATACAAGTGTGGCTCCGGATTTAAAGGCAGTGCAGCTAAGAAATCAACTCCGTTATCATATTCATGAATCACTTTATAATGTCCTAGTTTGTGAATTAGTTCTTTTAAGCCATGACGCACTATAGCATGATCGTCAATAATACAAATAGTAGTTGTTTCCATAACCTAATTCCGTTTCGTTTCACTCAGTATAATGGTTGTTCCCGCACCTTGTTTAGAATCTATAGTCAACCCATAATTAATATGCTGGGATCGGGTTTTCATGTTAGACAATCCCATTGAAGCCTCACTAGTGTTTTTCTGAGTATCAAACCCAACGCCGTTATCGCTAAATACCAATTCAAACTCGGGCTTCGTGCTAATGGCAATGTTAATTTCAGTGGCTTTTGAATGTTTGAGACTATTGTTAATGCATTCCTGAAATATGCGGTAAATGAATATGCTTTCATTGCTGGTAAACTGTTTGGAAACCAATGCTTCAAAAGCAAAAGTGATAGTGACTCTTTTGTTCTTTTTCAAACGGGCTATCTCTGACTCTATGGCCTTAATGACATCTTGCTGCAATTCTAGTTGGTTGTTTAGCGAATGACTAATACTCCGAATAGACTGTGACAATTGTCCCACCGAAGCTGATATTGGCGCTAAGGCTTTTTCTAAATCAGGGGAATCTAATTTTAGGTTTTCTAACTGAAAATTAATGCTAGTCAATTGCTGTCCGGCATCATCATGCAAGTCCTTAGAAACGTTTTGCAAAACTTGTTCCTGGGTTTCAATAATAGCTTCTTTAAGGGTCTCCTGAAAAGCCAATTCTTTTTGAGTGTGGTCTTTTATTTTTTTGATATACAGTTTGACTAACAGCACGCAAAAGAGCACTATTAAACTGATAAAAGCAATAGAAATTATAATTCCGGAAATTAATTCTTCATTAGGCATAAGTTATATTCTTTTCACGATAACAATAGGTTATGATTAGGAAATAATAAATAAAATTAATAAAGCAGCCAATAAAATCATACAAGGTAATACCATCAAAAATTAAAGTAGAATTTAACGTTCTGCTGTTAAAGCTTATCAGTATGCTGTATCCCAACATCAAAATAACAGGCGAAAACAGCAGAAGATAAGTATTGGTTTGAAAAAACGTTAACTGCTCGTTCTTGATCTGATTAAAACTTTCATAAATAAAAATAAACACATAAATAAAGGCACCCACTATAAAATTATAGTGATTAAAGTGACTAAGACCTTCATAAAAGAATAAATTTAGAAAACCAAAAATCAGGTAAACTAGTACGATAATTGGAATCCGATACCGTTTGCCAACTTGTTTGTTCAATAATAAAAGCCAAATAGCATTAAAGAACAAGGCAAACATCGAATAATTTATAGATACTATTATTTGCGGTAGTTTTAAGACCATTAATAAACAGTTTGCTAGTTCCATCACAAAAGTGAGCGCCAGCAGTCCGAACAACAATCTTTGTATACCAGTCTTTCTTTTGCAAAACATCAAAAAACACACAAAGGAAACCGCAACAAGCAGCTGTGTACAATTCAGATAAGGCAAAAGTTTGTGAGTCATAGTTTATAAAGGAGAAAACGCATACAGGTTCACTTTGATAGCTTTGGGTGGAATTTGAGAAAAATCATAAAAATCGGCTTCGTCACCAGTCCCAGTTTTTATAGAAAAAACAACACGATCGTCATTATCTCCCAATTTTGCTTTTCTAAAATCAATATTTGTAGTATTTACGATATCATCACTAGTATCCAAATTTCCATTAGCGTCTCTGTTTGTATTTCTACGATAAACAATACTCTTTAGTAACTGAAGAGAAAAATAGCCCCCATCGGCATTAAAAGTTGGACTCAACTCCATTTTAAGATCCCCGGAACTATTGAAATAAAAATGAATGTAATAATTGTATTTATCGTTTGCATAGGTATTGGCATTATCCGCATTGATAAAAGCCAGTACGTTACCAAAAGTGATACTTTCTTGGACATCAAGTTCCATCAAAATTCCACTTAAATTCAAATCGGCAATATGAGCATTTTCAATGGTTTGATACGAAGCATCAAAACAGAAATAATCTTTTTGACCATTTTTTTGCAACCAACTTGCTAGTCCTTCTTTTTTAAGGTCATTGGGATGATTTTTAAAATACAAATCGGTATCATACTTGACTACAGACGCCGTACAGCTAGTATAATCAAAATTACAATTGGTAGCAGGAACGATGCAATAGTTATTATAATCTTCGGTTAACCAAGTGGCATAATCCGATATAGTAGTCTTGTTGATTACCATAATGTTTTCGCACTCTTTTGTACTATGTTTAAAATTAATTTTTTTTGAATTTAAATTATCAAAATAGGCCAATTGCCGCTTATTTAGTTCCTCTTGTCTATTGCTATTTTTAAAAAAAATGTTACTAATTAGAAGCACTAGAGTTGCCATCGAAGCGATAAAAAATAATTTATTCATAATTTCTAAAAGATAAGGTTCGTACTAAATAATATCCAAAGTTCTACAAATGGTGGCAATCTTAATTAGGGTAAAACACTAATTTATTAGGGTATACCCCTATTGCCAACTGCACAAGCTAAAATAGCACTTTTTAGCTTACAGCAACAACAATTAGCACTAAATCAGCAGTGTAGGCAAAAAACCAATTGTATTTAGGGGTTTACCCTAGCTGTAAATCAACCGGCTGCGGTAGTTTTGAATAGTTAAAACAAAGAAAACTAAAGTGTTATAAACTTTAATCACCATTAAAAAAATAATAGTACCCAGATGGAAGACGACAACACTATCAATCTTGAGAAAGAAGAAGCAGAGATCAACGCCTTAAACAACAAAGTGAATTTTTTAGCCGTAGTAGGCATCGTCAGCTGTTTGATGCTAATTGCCGTTGTATTGGGCAGTATGATACTCTACAGTGATAAAAGCAAAAAGATTTTTGAAATTCCAGAGCTTATAGCTGCAATAGGGTCCTCCGTTTTAGGAGCGCTGATTGTGTTTTGTTTCATTGCAGTTAAAAACAAAAACTGTTAGCAAAAAAATAATTGAATTGTATGCAAACCCATAGGAACTCAACGAGTTTAAAACGAGTTTTTAACATAAAAAAATGTGGTTTCGGAACTTATTGCA
>JBBRET010000039.1:0-27303 GCA_038202695.1 Flavobacteriales bacterium | reverse complement strand
CCGTAATTCATTTTTCTAATAACCGACTGCCTTTTGGCGGTGTAGGCCACAGTGGAATTGGAGCGTATCATGGCAAACGGAGTTTTGATACTTTTACCCATCATAAAGCCGTAGTAAAAAAAGCAAATTGGCTTGATTTTCCTATAAGATATGCACCTTATTCTGGAAAGTTGAAAAATTTAAGACGATTACTTAAATGGCTCAGCTAATTTCTTTATTTTTGGGTCTTACCTAAACTAACTTCTAACTTGAACGATTTTTTTACTTTTTCAAACACCCGTAATTTACTCATTATAGCTGTGTTGCTAGTTTTGCTTTATGGTGCTTACTTTGCATCAAGCAAATCTTTGAAAACAAAATTAAATCTGCGAAACCAAACTGAATTTGAACCTAAAGAGCAACAATATTCTTTATACCTGCTCTTTTTAGGAATTACAATTCCGCTGATGGAAATCATATTAGAAATTTTTCATGTACGCAGTAAAAGTTTTTTGGTAGTAAATCTCTTAGTTGGGATCACTCTTATCATCTTATATGTTCTTTGCATCAAAAACACTTTTTTTGCCAAGCATATTAATTACATTTTTATGTTTAGTTATTTTGGCTACTTTACATTTGTAACCAGAAATGTTTTTTTTAGAGAATTTGAGTTAATATCTTTTGTAATTCTGATAATTCTGTTCTTTCTATCCTATTTTGTTTTAAAACGTATTTTACATTATTGGCTATTCGTAATTACCGTTTTATTACTTTTAATAAGTTCCTATAGTTTTGAATTAATACCACACCATAATACGATTATACTCATTTGTGCTTTAATTCTAACAGTTACCATTCATACGGCACGCCATTTGGCATTGATTGAAACTAAAAATAAATTTCTTTTCACCGACATGATAGTCCATAAAGGAAATTCATTAATTATAACCACCAACCAATCAGGAGAAGTTTCGTTTTGCAGTGAATCGGTAAAAGAAATTTTAGGATATACTTCAGAGGAAGTCATGGGAATGGGATTTTGGAACTTGACAGAAGACCCAGAGTTTATTGGCCAAGATTACCATGCGAATTATGTAGATGAACGTTTGTATATCCGGAAATTGAAATGTAAAAATGGAGACTACAAATACATTCAATGGAAAGACAAAAAATACTCCAAAAATATCGTAATTGGAATTGGTCAGGATGTTACAGAGCAAATTAATATCGAAAATCAATACCGAAGACTAATCGAATCTGCAGCTGATTTGATTTATGAAATCGATTTAACTTCTACCATAACCTACGTAAATCAATTTACTGAAAAAACTTTAGGGTACTCAAAAGATGATATCATCAATAAATACTTCTTTAAATTCATCCGAAAAGATTATGTAGATTACGTAGTTGACTTTTATAAAGAAATTCCAAAAGAAATTAATGAATACAACGATTTGGTTTTTCCAATAGTCAAGAAAGACAATGATTCGATTTGGGTTTCGCAGAAAGTAACTTTAAAGAAAAACGAAAACGGTGAAGTAGTTGGCTTTTCAGCTATTGCAAGAGATATTACTTTAGTTAAAAGCTTAGAAATCGAACATTACAACCGAAGTAAAAAAGTTAGAATTCACAATGAAACATTAAAAACATTAACGTCGCAAAGTTATTCTAACAAAGATACTTTTAACGGAATTCTTAAAAACATACTTAAAATTGCTAGTACCAATTGTGCCATAGATCGGGTAAGTTATTGGACTTTTTTAAAAGAAGGAATTCGGTGTGAAAGCATTTACTATCTTCAAAGTGACCGTTTTGAAAAGAATTTTGTAATCGATAAAGAAAGTCATCCAGTCTATTTTAAAAGCATCGAAATTGGAACCCAAATTGTAGCTTCTAATGTTTATGACAATGCCAGTACACTAGAACTTTGTTTTGATTATGTTCCAAAAAACGATATCAAATCACTGCTAGATACTCCCATATTTATTAATGGCGAAATTATTGGGATTTTATGTTTTGAAAAAATTGAAACAGCCACAGAATGGGATAATGAAGATATAAACTTTTCTCGTTCTATTGCCGATTTAATAGCTATTGCCATTGAATCACAACTGTTGTTAGAGTCAGACAAAAAACTATCCTACAAAAGTGAAATTTTAACCGTCATCAATGAAAATACTCAAAAATTTATTTTATCAAAGAATACCGATGACATTTTTGAAGGAATTCTAGAAACTATTGGTACTGTAACTCAAGTTGATAAAATATTATTTTTTAATAATGATAGTGAAAATAAAACCATAATTCAAAAGTACCGATGGTTAGGTGAAACAAAATCATTGACAGAATTAAACCCATTAATCATAAATATTGCTCACAGTAAAATTGTTGATGTGATGGAAAATATGGAAAATAAAATTCCTTATTTTAACGCTGTAAGAAAGATTAAGAATCAAATTACTAAAGAATTTTTCGAATCATTAGATACAAAATCAATTCTAATACTGCCGATTTTCGTCAAAGAAAATTTGTTTGGTTTGTTTGTATTTAACATGACCAAAAGTGAACGCGAATGGACAAATGATGAAATCAATTCATTACAAACACTAGCAAATAGTATTTCCTATGCAATTGAAAGAAATCTAAATGAAACCATAATTAAAAAAAGTGAGGAGAAATTCCGCTTGCTGGCTAACAATATTCCGGGAACGGTTCATTTATCAAAGTATGATGAAAAATGGTCAAAAATTTATCTGAACGATGAAATAGAAAAACTAACCGGGTACCCAAAAGAAGATTTCCTTCAAAACAAAATGTACTATATCGATTTGGTGCATCCTGACGATTTAAAAATTGTTAAAGCCAAAGCAGAAGAATTGTTTAAAAACAAAGAAAAAATTCATTTGGTTTATAGAATCATTAATAAAGACGGGAATTATGTGTGGGTTGAAGAATTTGGAGAGCCAATTTTTAAGGAGGAAACCATAGAGTTTATTGTAGGCATCTTTATTGACATCACACAAAGAAAAGAGGCCGAAGAAGCAATCAAAGCAAAGAATTATGCTGAAGCTGCCAACAAAGCAAAATCGGAGTTCTTGGCCAACATGAGTCATGAAATTAGAACTCCGTTAAACGGCATCATCGGATTTACCGAACTGCTGATGCATTCCAACCTAGAAGACATTCAGAAAAAATATATGGATACCATCAATCAGTCTGCAAATTCCCTGATGGAAGTTATCAATAACATCCTCGATTTTTCTAAAATAGAATCGGGTAAATTAGAACTGAATATCGAAAAAATAAACGTTTCTGAAATTGTAAATCAGGTTATCGACTTAGTAAGATATGAGGCCGATTTAAAAAAACTTACGGTAGTTTTAAACATAGAACAAAAGGTGCCAAAATATATTGAGGTTGATTATATCAGACTAAAACAAGTCCTCATCAATTTATTAAGCAATGCTGTCAAATTTACCGAAAAAGGTAGTATTGAATTAAATGTAAGCGTATCCAAGCTGATAGACGATCGAAAGGTTCAGTTAAAATTCTTGGTTAAAGATACCGGAATTGGTATCAAAAAGAAAAGCCAATTAAGCATATTTGAAGCTTTTTCACAAGCGGATTCTTCTACCACTAAAAAATTTGGAGGAACAGGTTTAGGACTTTCCATTTCTAATCAATTATTAAACTTAATGGACAGTCAACTTGAACTGAAAAGCGAGTTTGGTGAAGGAAGCGAGTTTAGTTTTATTTTAGAAGTTGCTTACACAAACCAACAATCGTTGGATGAAATCGTAAAAGAGTCTAGTACGACTATCCCATTTAATAGCATTGTTACGACTGATAAAAAAACAATTTTTATTGTAGAAGATAATAAAATAAACATGCTTTTGGCAGCTACCTTAGTCAAACAAATTATTCCAAATGCTACAATTTTTGAACTAGAAAACGGAAAAGAAGCGTTAGAAAAAACAAACGAATTGGTACCCGATTTGATTTTAATGGACATACAAATGCCAATTATGAATGGATACGATTCGACAATGGAAATTAGAAAAAATCCGAAAGCAGCTAAAATTCCAATTATTGCGCTAACCGCAGGAACAATTGTAGGTGAAAAAGAAAAATGTATTGAAAACGGAATGAACGACTACATACCGAAACCTATAGATAAAGAAATTTTGATTAAAACCATAAGCCAATGGATAACCAACAACTAAAAATATACAATCATGAAATGGAATAAACAAGAAAGTGACACGTTTGAAGACCGAAGAGGAATGTCAGGTGGAAAAAAAGCGATTCTTGGTGGCGGAGCGATCGGAATTATCGTTTTACTACTCAATATGTTTGGTGGTGAAACCGGACAAACAATAGGTACAATACTCGAGCAGACCCAAGGTACCCAAACCCAAACCGAAGGAACACAAACCAGAGAATTGTCGGCGGAAGAAAAGGAAATGGGTGATTTTTCAGAATCCGTATTTGCCTATAATAATACAACATGGACTACAATTTTTGAAGAAAACAACATGTCTTATCAAGCACCTGGAATGATCCTTTTTGACGATGGCGTTACAACCGCTTGTGGCAGTGCAACTGCTGCTTCAGGACCGTTCTATTGTCCGGGAGACAAAAAGGTGTATATGGATTTGCGTTTCTTTGAAGAATTAAAATCACGTTTTGGAGCTAAAGGTGGCGATTTTGCAATTGCCTATGTAATTGCACACGAAGTAGGACATCACATCCAAAAACTAATGGGAACATCCGATAAAGTGCGCCAGCTACAATCTGGGCGCAGCGAAACAGAATCTAATAAACTATCGGTTTGCATTGAACTCCAAGCCGATTTCTATGCTGGGGTTTGGGCACATTACAATAAAGATTTGTTAGAAGAAGGTGATATTGAAGAAGCATTAAGTGCTGCTAATGCCGTGGGTGACGACACTATACAAACCAAAATGCAAGGTCACGTAAACCAAGAATCGTTTACTCATGGTTCGTCAAAACAGCGTATGGAGTGGTTTATGAAAGGCTACAATTCGGGCGACATCAAACAAGGGGATACTTTTTCAGCATTATTGAATTAAAATCATCAGTTTTTAAAGATAAAAATACCGTTTCAAAAAATTACTTTACGTTTTATTATCATTTTGATAAATCGTGTTTAAGATGCTAATTTAAAAGCCAATTTCAGAATATTTTGAAGTTGGCTTTCTTAATTTTGTCATGCAAAATATAAAAAAATGAACGTAGGTATTAGTAGTATTACATTCGATATTCCACAACTTTTTTTACCCATAACCACTTTAGCTGAAAATCGAAATATTGAACCCGAAAAACTGATTAAGGGTTTGGGTTTGCATAAAATGAGTTTCCTTGACACGCATCAAGATGTGGTAACTATGGCTTCAAATGCAGCTTTGAAATTAATACAACAAGAGAATTTAAATCCAAAAGAAATCAACCGTATTTATATCGGAACTGAAAGTGGTATCGACAGTTCAAAACCAGTTGCCTCTTTTGTGCTGTCTAATTTAGAGAGCGTTTTGGGCACCGCGAGTTTTAGAAATTGTGATGTGGTCGATATGACTTTCGCCTGTATTGGAGCGGTTGATGCGTTGCAAAATTGTATGGATTATATTCGATTAAATCCATCTAAAAAAGCGCTAATTATCGCAACCGATAACGCCAAATATGATTTGAATTCTACTGGCGAATATACACAAGGCGCAGGAGCTGTTGCAATGTTGATTACAGCTAACCCAAGAATTCTAAGTTTTTCCACGGCATTTGGAGTTTCTACACAAGGTGTTTTTGATTTTTTCAAACCAAGACGCTCATTTTCTAAAGAAGAAGTGTTGAATCTCAACAACAATCCGGAATGGAACGGCGTATTAGAAAATGAAATTGCCATATATAAAGAGCAACCCGTTTTTGACGGTCAGTATTCCAATCAGTGTTACATCAACCGCATTACAGAAGCTTACGACCATTATAAATCTGAAAGCAATCAAAGCGGAAAAGTGTATGAAAACTGGTCAAATATTTTGATGCACCTACCCTATTGTTTTCAAGGCAGACGAACCTTTATTGAAATTTTTGCAAACGAAAACCCCGAACTGTTAGAATCGCAATTGGGTGAAACTACCAAAGATAAAATCAAAGCATTAGCCAAAAGTTCTGAATATTTGACACTAGTAACTGAAAAAATCCTTCCTTCTGAAATTGCATCAGGACAAATTGGCAACATCTATACTGGTTCTATTTTCTTAGGATTGCTTTCTACTTTATGTTATCATCTCCAGCAAAATACAAATTTAGCGAATAAAAAATTTGGATTCATAGCCTACGGAAGCGGTTCCAAATCAAAAGTTTTTGAAGCTGAGGTTTCAGAAAATTGGCAAGCCGAAATAGAGAAAGTACAACTATTCGAAACGCTAGAAAGCTGCACGGCAATTGATTTTAATACCTATCAGAAATTGCATAAAAAAGAAATTAGAGAATCAGTAATTGCTCCAAAAAATGAATTCTATTTGGATAGTATTGAAAAGGAAAATCCAGTTTTAATTGGAGCAAGGTATTATAAGTTTGCTAAATAGTGGTTTATGGATAGTTTTAATTACATTCGTATAATAACCATAAAACAGCAAAACTGCAAAATTCGCCCCTTAAAATAGAAGCTCCAGAAGTGGATTATTTATATGTTGAAAATTCGCTGTTGCCTAATGCTGGTAAAGGTTTGTTTACAGCAATAAAAATTTATAAACATGAAATTATTTCTGTTTTTAAAGGTGAGATTTTAACCAAAATAGAAGCTGACATTCGCATAAAAAATAATGCAGACAAATATTTCATAAACATGATCGACGGAACAATTTTGGATTCTATGCACATCGATTGTTTTGCTAAATATGCTAATGATGCCGAAGCTTATCAAAAAAATCAATTTCAAAACAATGCTAAAATCACATTAGATGATGAAAATAATGTTTGCATCGTGGCTACTAAAAACATCAAGCATTTCGAAGAAATATTTTGTAGTTATGGAAAAAAATATTGGAAAAAACATGGCTAATTATCCCAACCAACCTTCTCTATCTAAACTTCGATACTGAATTGCCTCAGCAATGTGATTGGCATTTACAATTTCTGCAGTTTCAAGATCAGCTATAGTTCTAGCTACTTTCAGGATTCTGTCAAAAGCTCTCGCCGAAAGATTTAAACGCTCCATTGCTGTTTTTAAGAGTTGTAGCGAAGTTTCATCCAACGGGCAATATTCCCGAATTTGCTTAGTACTCATTTGTGCATTGTAATGAATGTGATCCGACTCAGCAAAACGTGCAGACTGGATTTCTCTTGCTATAGTGACGCGCTTCCTGATGTCAACACTACTTTCTCCTTTTCGGGTTTCAGTTAGTTTGTCAAACGGAACTGGAGTTACTTCAATATGTATATCAATTCGATCTAATAAGGGACCAGAAATTTTACTTAAATACCGCTGCATTTCAGCTGGTGAGGAACTCAAAGGTGCATCAGGATCGTTAAAATAACCACTCGGACTCGGATTCATACTCGCCACTAACATAAAAGACGACGGATACGTTATCGTAAATTTGGCTCTAGAAATTGTGACTTCCCTATCTTCTAAAGGTTGTCGCATTACCTCTAAAACTTCTCTCTTAAACTCAGGCAATTCGTCTAAAAATAAAACACCATTATGAGCTAACGAAATTTCTCCAGGTTGTGGGTAACTTCCGCCACCGACAAGGGATACTGAAGATGCTGTGTGATGTGGACTCCTAAAAGGTCGTTGGTTCATCAATCCGGTATCCTTTACTTTTCCGGCAACGCTATGAATTTTGGTAGTTTCCAGCGCTTCATGTAAAGTCATTGGAGGTAAAATACTGGGCAATCGCTTAGCCAGCATCGTTTTTCCAGAACCAGGCGGTCCAATCAGAATGATGTTATGTCCACCAGCAGCAGCAATTTCCATACAGCGTTTGATGCTTTCCTGACCTTTAACATCCGAAAAATCAAATTCTGGAAAATCTAAGGTTTTATAAAACTCTTCTTTAGTGTCTATTAATGTAGGTTCTAAAGTGCCATTTCCTTCAAAAAAATCGATGACTTGCAACACATTATCCACACCATAAACATCTAAACCGCTAACAATCGCAGCTTCTTTTACATTTTGAATCGGAAGAAAAAAACCTTTAAATCCTTCTTCTTTGGCTTTAATAGCAATAGAAAGTGCTCCTTTAATGGGTTGCAAACCGCCGTCTAATGACAATTCACCCATAATCAAATATTGGTCAACTTCAGTTGCTTTTATTTGTCCAGATGCCGCTAAAATTCCGATAGCTAAAGTCAAATCGTAAGCAGAACCCTCTTTGCGCAAATCAGCCGGTGCCATGTTGATGGTGATTTTCTTTACAGGAAGAATGTAACCGTTATTTTTTAAAGCAGCCGCAATACGATAACTACTTTCCTTAATTGCATTATCAGGCAGACCAACCAAATGATAGCCAACTCCTTTATCAATATTAACTTCAACCGTGATTGTTGTAGCCTCTACACCAAAAACAGCGCTACCAAAAACTTTTACTAACATTATTCTAAATTTTACAATATAAATATAGTAAAATAGTTACAAGAAAAATAAATTATTCCACATTTTGCCACATAATGTAAAGCAAAGCAAACTTTATGTAAAGTTTATTTGTCTATTTGTAAAATAAAATATACTTTTGAAATGAATTTTAAAAACAGCAATCATGAAAACACACTTTTTATTTCCAAATAAATTCAAAATATTTGGGTGGATATTATTTATACCTTCATTTCTTATCTCATTGTGTATTTCAATAATGAATATTACAATTGATAAGTATCTCAATGTTACAGTTTTTGCACTATTTAATAATGACATCTTGAGACCAAATAATTATTTTACAGTCATCAAAAATAGTATTTCAGATGAACTATTGTTATTTGGATTAATAATAGGTGGCATTCTAATTGGTTTTTCAAAATTGAAAATAGAAGACGAGTTTACATCAAAAATACGATATGAAAGTTTGGTTTGGGCTACTTATCTAAACTACGGATTAATTCTACTTTTCACTGTTTTCGTTTATGGAATGTTCTATCTAAATGTGTTATTTTACAACACTTTTACATTATTGTTGTTTTTCATTATTCGATTTCACTATTCGATTTACAAACTAAATAAATCTTCAACCGATGACGAATAATCTGAAAGTGTTGCGGGCAATTAAGAATATTTCTCAAGAAGAATTAGCCAAACAAATCAATGTCAGCCGACAAACGATAAATGCTATGGAAAAAGGAAAATACGTACCCTCAACGGTATTAACCTTGAAACTAGCACGCTATTTTGAAAAACCAGTAGAAGCCATTTTTACTTTAGAAGAAAGTGATTAATTACTGCAAATTATCGCTCATTAATTCACTTTTATTTTTGGCGTAATCATAGCCTTGTTGCCACCAAATTTTCATACGCCCTTTATTAAAAATTAGCGCATTGTTAGTCAAATTGGTAGGCGTGTAATATAAATTGAGTTTAACATTTTGATTTTTAGCCGCTAATTTACCAATGGTAATATCATGTTTTTCTACCTGATTCAACAAGGTTTGAAACAAGTCAATCATGAGCGAAAAAGGATTCCTACCAACGCTTCTTGGAGTTATTTGCATTTCTGTTTCTAAGATAACGACATCTACTTCTGTTGCTCCGCGCTTTATGGCTTCGCGAATAGGCACTAAACTTGAGAATCCACCATCACCATACTCAGAATTGTTTTTGGTAACCAAACTCATAAACGGAATATAATTGCAGGAAATCCAAATCCATTCGCAAAATTCAGTATAACCAAAATCTTTGATTGACTTATATTCAACTTCGTTTTTAGAAAGATTTGTAACGGTAACGACGGTATCACAAATCGATTTCTTAAGTTGATTAAATTCAGCATAAGTAAAGTTTTCTTGGATATATTCCTTCAATCTATGGCTTTCGCCAAAAGTTCTTCTCCCTTTTAAAAACTGTAAAAGCACATTAAAGTGATTGATGCTAACTATATCAATGTCATTTTTATGTTTAACCACAAAGGGATTGGTATCAAATATTTTGCTCATATCCACACTAGTGTAAGCGGAATAAATTTTATCGACTTTGCCTAAGGCCAAATGCGGAATCAACAAACTTCCTGTTGAACTCCCAATGAGAATGTCGTATTTTTGCCTTTTTTCCTGAAGCAAATACTGCGCAACGCCACCACCAAAAGCACCTTTACTTCCACCACCTGAAATTACTAAAGCTCTCATCGTTTTTCGTCTAATATCTTTTGCAACTGTATTTTTTCGTTCTCGTTAAGTTCCGTGAACATCGATTGAAACAAGGCTTCAAATCCTTCCTGTAGTAACAATTCTCTTATTTTATCGCGACCAAACTTACTGAATTGCCATTTGTAATGCGTAGTGGCATTCACTACATTTTTCAAAACGGTTTCATCTTTTGCATCAATTGCCAAAGCATTTACAATCGCATTCTGACGCACTGAGGTTTCAAATTTTGGTGAAGTATAATCGACTAATTCTTTATAGTAAACTCCGCTTTCTGTACTTTCATTCTCAATAGAAAACGTTAGGTATAAAATACGCAAACTCTTGTCGTTACTACCAACCCAATTTTGGGCTTTGGCCAAATACGTATTGTGGTCATTTGGGAAATATTTCCATAAATTCATAAAAGCAATTTCTCTGGTTTCATAAGACAAATCGTTGAGTAAGGTCTCGTAATTTGATTTAAATTCTAACGGAATTGAACCCGAAAACTCAGCTACCGCTTGACGCACCTTAACATCATTGGTCTGTAACGCCAGAAATAACAATTCCTTTTTATCTTGAAACGGAATGTCTTTTAGTTGGTAAATAATCTCCGTTTTTACCGGATAAAAGATAGTTGACTGCAGTAGTTCTTTGAACCTTTCTTTGTTTTCCGCAAGCGACTTTTTACGCAATTGTTGCACTTCAAAAAGCGTTTGCATGAACTTGTTTTTCTGGAGCAACTCATTTGCCACTTCTGTTTGAAAATGATAGTCCTCTAGCCAGGTTTTCTTGAAGGTTTTACTATCAAATGTTGGAGCTGCTTTTTTAACTTCTTCCAAAAATTGATCGGTATCGACATTCTGATATTGGTACTTTTTTAAATACGATTTAACTGCTTTTTGAAATGCTTTTGGACCAATGGTTGCGCTCATAAAATGCAATGCCCATGCTCCTTTTTGGTAAAAAGACAACGAACTTGCTTTTTCACTTAACACCGGAATCGTATCCGATTTAGCTGCATTTCTAAGCAGCAATGAATTGCGGTACAACAAGTGGTAAAAATAATCATCACCAAAAACGTCGCGTTCGGCCAGCAAAGCATAATACGTTGCAAATCCTTCTTGCAGCCAATGCTCTTTTCCTGACTTTGCCGTAACCAAATCACCAAACCATTGGTGTGCCAACTCATGCGCATTCACATTAACATAGTTTTTGTCATTAAAACCAATGGCATCAACTACATAATCCTGAGCAAAAAGAGTACAACTTGTGTTCTCCATTCCGCCATACAAAAAATCTTCTATCGGAATTTGCTTGTAAATCTGCCATGGATAATTAAAGCCAATTTCCTTTTCTAAATAATCAAAGATTTGTTTTGAATAGCGATAGGTTGGTTCATATTTTGCAGTGTCTTTGGGCTGCATAAATAGTTGCAACGGAATATGAGATTTAGAGGCCACAACCCTATGACGGAAATCTCCAATAGCAACCGCAAGCAAATACGAACTCATTGGTTTCTGCATTTTATACTCCCAAATGATTGTGTCGCCATCCGGATTTTCACGCTGCAAGACGCCGTTAGACAGCACTTGATAGTGCTTATCAAAAGAAATGTTTAAATTAAAAATCACTTTTTCGTTCACATCATCAAAACTCGGAAACCAATGACTGGTATATTTACCTTGACCTTGTGACCAAACCTGCTGATTGGTACAAGTTTTACAATTGAAATCGCCATTAAAATACAGTGTCTGTTTTGGATGTGCTTCATAGCTAAACGTCAAGGAGTATTTTCCTTTTTTATACTTTTCAAGCAGGAGTAATTTTTTTCCTGTATTAAGAAACATAGCTTCTTTTCCATTCATTTTGACGGCATCGAACTGCATATTTTGCGCATCAATTTTAATGGAATCACAATCTTGCTTTACCTCCAAAACATACTTTACCAAACCAAAAACTTTTTTCTCCTGTGGATTGATAGCAATGGAGGCTTGTACCGTTTTAAAATCTACTTTTTGAGTTTGCTGGGCAAAAGAAAATACGGTGAAAAGAAGGAAAAATAGTTGGCGCATTGGTGGTATTATTTGAATACGAATATAATCAATTTTCAAATTAGCTCCTTTTCAAAATTTCAAATTAAAAAACTATCTTCGCTTTACCAAAGATGATAGATAATAGACTGCTAGATGATAGACTTATTTGCTTTGTCTTTTATCTATTATTTCTCAGTCTTTTATCTTTTCTAAAAAAACAAGATGTCTGCTAATCTACTTCAAACTCCCATCGAATACCTTAAAGGCGTTGGTCCGCAACGTGGAGAGTTGTTGCGTAAGGAATTGGGCATTCACCGCTATGATGATTTGATTAATTTTTTTCCGAATCGCTACATTGATAGAACGCGGTTTTACAAAATAAACGAACTCCAAAAAAATGAAAGTGAAGTTCAAATCATTGGTAAAATAATCAACATCAAAACCGTAGAATTTGGCAAAACAAAAAAGCGTTTGGTTGCCACTTTCGTGGATGGAACCGGCGAAATTGAACTCGTTTGGTTTCAGGGACACAAATGGGTTCGCGAAAGTTTAAAGTTGAATGTTGCGTATGTGATTTTCGGGAAAGTAACCTCGTTTGGCAGCACTTATAATATGGTACACCCTGAAATGGAGTTGTATACTGAGCAAGAACAAAGTCTGCGTTCTGCCATGCAACCCGTTTATTCCTCAACGGAAACCTTGACCAATCGTGGCATTTCTAATCGAGTCATTAATAAAATGATGCAGCAATTATTTGTCGAAACTCAAGCCAAGTTTGTAGAGACATTGCCTCAGTACCTTTTAGAACAATTAAAACTGATTCCAAAAAATGCTGCCTTGTTTAACATTCATTTTCCTAAAAGTCAGGATTTATTATCGAAAGCCCAATTCCGATTGAAGTTTGAAGAATTGTTCTTTATCCAATTGCAATTAATTACTAAAAATCTAGTAAGAAAGCACAAAATCAAAGGGCATCCGTTTGCTGTTGTTGGTGAAAACTTTACTAATTTTTTCCAAAACCATCTGCCATTTGAACTGACCAATGCACAAAAAAAAGTGCTAAAAGAAATTAGAAACGATATGGGAACTAATGCCCAAATGAATCGATTACTGCAAGGCGATGTGGGTTCAGGAAAAACAATAGTCGCCTTGATGGCGATGCTGATAGCTTTAGATAACGGGTTTCAAAGTTGCTTGATGGCACCAACAGAGATTCTGGCCAATCAGCATTTTGATGGCTTGACAACGTTGGCTAAAGACCTCAATATCAACATTAAAATACTAACAGGCTCAACCAAAACTGCACAACGAAAAATCATCCATGAAGAACTAGAAAACGGAAGCTTGCACATTCTAATCGGAACACATGCTGTATTAGAAGACAAAGTGCAATTTCAAAATTTAGGCTTGGCTATTATTGACGAACAACATCGTTTTGGTGTGGAACAAAGGAGCAAGCTGTGGAAGAAAAATGAAATTCCACCACACATTTTGGTGATGACCGCTACACCTATTCCGAGAACTTTAGCTATGAGTTTGTATGGCGATTTAGATATTTCGGTTATCGACGAATTACCGCCAGGACGAAAGCCAATTCAAACAGTTCATCGGTACGATAGCAATCGATTAAAAGTTTGGAAATTCATTAAAGATGAAATTGCAAAAGGAAGACAAATTTATATTGTTTATCCACTAATTCAGGAAAGCGAAACCATGGATTACAAGGATTTAATGGATGGCTATGAAAGCATTTCGAGAGATTTTCCGTTACCTCAATATAGCATTTCCATAGTCCACGGAAAAATGAAACCCGCTGATAAAGATGCCGAAATGAAGCGCTTTGCAGAAGGAAAAACCAATATTATGGTTGCTACAACGGTGATTGAAGTGGGGGTCAATATTCCGAATGCAAGTGTAATGATTATTGAAAGTGCAGAGCGTTTTGGATTGTCACAATTGCATCAATTGCGTGGTCGAGTAGGACGTGGTGCTGAACAGAGTTATTGTATTTTGATGACTTCATTTAAATTGTCAAACGATAGTAAAATTCGTTTAGAAACTATGTGCCAAACCAATGACGGTTTTGAAATTGCTGAAGTCGATTTGAAACTGCGCGGTCCGGGAGACATTATGGGCAAGCAACAAAGTGGTGTCTTGCAACTTCAAATTGCTGATTTAGTAAAAGACAAAGACATTTTGTTAGTAGCGCGAAACGAAGCTTTAAAATTGTTGAAAAAAGATCCTTCGATGACATTACCAGAACATCAGACTTTAAGAACTGTATTTATCGAGCTTTCCAAAAAGAAAAACATTTGGAATTATATCAGTTAGTTAATATTTGTACCTACAAATGTTAAATAAACGATAAGTGTACTGTGATTTTTTTTTGGATGTACTAAATTTGTGACCAACCCAAATTTTAAGTCTAAAATGAAAATTAAAACTTTACTCCTCCTCGTTTTTGCACTCTTTTTTGTTGGTTTTATAGGTTATAGAATCATCAAAAATTCTGCATCAGAAGCTACTGGAAAAGGAACTACTAATCAAAAACCATCGCTTCGAGTAAATGCCATTATAATTTCAGAAAAAGATTTTTCAAACAACATTGCGGTTTCTGGTTCTATTGAAGCCAATGAGCAAATAGAAATTAGAAGTGAAGTTTCTGGAATAGTAGATAACATTTTTTTTACTGAAGGATCCTATGTTAAAAAAGGGCAAGTTTTATTTAAAGTAAATGATTCTGAACTTCGTGCACAAGTAGCGCAAGCACTTACAAAACAAAATTTAGCAGGTGAAAACGAAAGAAGAGCTAAGCTTTTATTAGCAAAAGAAGCCATAAGTCAAGAAGAATATGATATTGCTAGTGCAGAGTTCAGAAGTTTAAAATCGCAAACACAACTCATACAAGCGCAATTAGCCAAAACAAAACTTAAAGCACCTTTTTCAGGAAAAGTTGGTTTGCGAAATATTTCAACTGGTGCTTATGTTACACCAACTACCGTCATTAGCAGTTTGGTAAATACAAACCCGTTAAAAATTACCTTTTCAATACCTGAAAAATATGCAAGTGAGGTTGCATTAAATACTGAAATATCCTTTACAGTATCAGGTTCTACAACTGTTTTTAAGGCAACTATTTATGCCATTGAGCCAAGAATTGATGCCACAACTAGAACATTATTGGTTAGAGCCAAAGCAGAAAATAAGGAAGACAAACTCTTCCCTGGAACCTATGCTAATGTTTCACTTCCTTTAAAAGAAATCAAAAATGCAATACTAATTCCAACAGAAGCAGTAATTCCTGTCCAAAATGGAAAAAAAGTTTTTATCGCTGAAAACGGAAAAGCAAAATCGGTTTTGGTAACAACCGGAGCAAGAACTGAAAAATCAATTTTAGTTATAAGTGGTTTAAAAATAGGAGATACTTTGGTCACTAGTGGCATTATGAGTTTAAAACCAGAGACTGTTTTAAAAATTTCAGTGAATAAGTAAGCCTTAAATACCTAAAATCTACATGAGTTTATCTACATTAAGCATAAAAAGACCCGTTTTAACGATAGTTTTAAATTTAACCATCATTCTCTTTGGTTACATTGGCTATAAGTTCATAGGTGTTAGAGAATATCCTTCAATTGATCCTGCACAAATTTCTATTCGCACCAATTATACTGGAGCAAATGCTGATATCATCGAGTCTCAAATTACAGAACCATTAGAAAAAGCCATCAACTCTATTGACGGAATTCGCAACATAACTTCGTCTAGTAATCAAGGTAGCAGTAACATTACTATTGAGTTCAACTTAGAAAAAGATTTAGAAACTGCTGCAAACGATGTTCGTGATAAAGTATCGCAAGCCGTTCGGAATTTACCGGAAGACATTGACTCACAACCAATCGTTTCTAAAGCTGATGCCGACAGTGAAGCAATAATTTCGATGACAGTTCAGAGTGATACTAAAAATGCCCTCGAATTAAGTGATTATGCTGAAAATGTGATTGGCCAGCGACTTGAAACCATTCCAGGTGTTAGTGGTGTCCAAATTTGGGGACAAAAAAAATACGCCATGCGTTTGTGGATTGATCCAGTAAAATTAACCTCTTACGGATTAACGGTTGCCGATGTAAATAGTGCGTTGAAAGAACAAAATGTGGAATTACCATCGGGAAAAATAACGGGTGACAATACCGAATTAACTGTAAAGACAATTGGAAATCTCCAAACAGCTAAAGAGTTTAACAACATCATCATCAAGGCAGCTGACCAAAAAATTATCCGACTTAGCGATATTGGGTACGCTAGTTTAGATGCAGAAAATATAGAAACACAACTCACTCAATCCGGAAAACCAATGGTTGCTGTAGCTATTGTTCCCTTGCCTGGTGCGAATTATTTAAATATTTCTGAAGCTTTCTATAAAGAATTCGACAAGTTAAAAAAAGAATTGCCAAAAGACATACAATTAAACATAGCCATTGACAACACGGTTTTTGTAAAACGCTCTGTTACAGAAGTTGTAGAAACACTACTTATTTCTATCATTTTAGTAGTTCTAATTATCTATTTATTTTTTAGAAATTGGGCTATTGCGTTTCGCCCATTAATTGACATTCCAGTGTCTTTAATTGCTACTTTCTTTATCATGTGGCTTTTCGGATTTTCGATTAACGTCCTGACATTATTAGCAATTGTACTCGCAACAGGTTTAGTGGTAGATGATGGTATTGTGGTCACCGAAAATATTTTCAAAAAAGTAGAAGAAGGCATGACGCCCATTGAAGCAGCAATTAAAGGTTCTAATGAAATATTTTTTGCCGTAATTTCTATTTCAATAACCTTAGCAGCAGTTTTTTTACCTGTGATTTTCCTTGAAGGTTTTGTAGGCAGATTGTTCCGCGAATTTGGAGTCGTCATTGGCGCCGCTGTTTTAGTCTCAGCTTTTGTATCGCTTACGTTAACACCCATGTTAAATGCCTATTTAATGAAAGGTGGCGAACAAAAAAAGACTAAGTTTTACGATTTGACTGAACCTTATTTTGTGAAATTAAACTCGGGTTACGCGGCATACTTAGAACGTTTTGTAAAGCACAAATGGATTAGTTTTGCCATAATCGGAGTTTGTTTTGGTTTAATATTTTTGTTTTACAACATCCTTCAAAAAGAAACAGCGCCTTTAGATGACCGAAGTGGTTTTGTAATGCGAATGTCAACTCCAGAAGGTTCTACTTATGATTACACTGATAGATTCATGCAAGAAATATCAAAATTAGTAGATGATTCTATACCAGAAAAAAAAGTTAGTTTGGTTATTTCTTCTCCAGGTTTTGGCGGAACATCATCAACCAATAGTGGTTTTGTTCGTATTTCTCTTAAAGATCCAGGCGATAGAAAAAAATCACAACTAGAAATTGCAGACAACTTAACCAAATGGACAAAACAATTTCCAGATGCTAAAACTTCTGTAATTCAGCAACCTACAATTTCAGTAAGTCGCCGTGGTGGTTTACCAATTCAATATATTATTCAAGCCCAAAACTTTGAAAAACTACAAGAAAAAATTCCGTTGTTTATGGACGAAGCATCAAAGAATGAAACCTTCTCGGTAACCGATGTGAATTTGAAATTTAATAAGCCCGAAATTAATGTTACTATTGATAGAGAAAAAGCAAAGAGTTTAGGGATCTCAGTGATTGATGTTGCACAAACCTTGCAACTTTCGCTTAGTGGCCAACGGTTTGGTTACTTCATGAAAAACGGAAAACAGTACCAAGTTATTGGTCAATTTATTGATGAAGATAGAGCAACACCATTAGATTTAACTTCCATTTTCATAAAAAATGATAAAGGAGAATTAATCCAAATGGATAATGTGGTTACTATTGCCGAACAAAGTAATCCGCCACAGTTGTATCACAACAATCGGTACATGTCAGCTACTGTTAGTGCCGGTTTGGCGCCAGGAAAAAGCATTAATGATGGCATTAATGCAATGAATGAAATCAAATCAAAAGTTTTAGACGATAGTTTTACAACTGATTTAGGTGGAGAATCTAGGGACTTTGTAGAAAGCAGCTCCAATACCTCTTTTGCCTTTGGATTAGCATTATTATTAATCTTTTTGATACTTGCTGCGCAATTTGAAAGTTTTATAGATCCATTTATTATCATATTAACAGTTCCAATGGCCATTGCTGGTGCCTTATTTTCATTGTGGTTATTTGGACAAACGTGGAATATCTTCAGCCAAATAGGAACGATAATGTTAATTGGGTTGGTAACTAAAAACGGAATCTTAATTGTTGAATTTGCTAATCAATTGCGCGAACAAGGCAAATCGAAATACGATGCCATTATTGAAGCTTCTGAATCGCGTTTGCGTCCAATTTTAATGACCAGTTTAGCAATTACACTTGGTGCTTTACCCATTGCTATTTCACTTGGTGCTGCATCTGAAAGTCGAATGGGAATGGGAATTGTGATAGTTGGCGGAACATTATTTTCATTAGTCTTGACACTTTTTGTGATTCCATCCATTTACTTATTATGGTCTAGAAACAAGAAACACAGAACTGAATTTGATAACATTGAAGCTCTGGAAAAATAGAAACTACTTAAATTCTGAAACAAATTCAGAACAAGTTAATGCAGCATAAATATGAAAATGAAATCAATCTACATAACAATTCTCGTGTTCGGTTTTGTTCCAAACATATTCTCTCAGGAAGTTCTCACCTTAGAAGATGCTGTGAAAATTGCCATGGAAAACAATTACGAAATTCGAATTTCTAAAAACGATTTGTCAATAGATAAAACGAATGTTTCTTCAGGAAATGCTGGAATGCTTCCTCAGTTAGCAGCCAATGTAGTTGACAATAACAGCATCCAAAACACGACACAAACACGATCTGACGGAACAAAAACTACACTTGACAATGCAAAAAACAACAGTTTAACGTATGGAGTTGGATTGGACTGGACGGTTTTTGACGGACTCAGAATGTTTGCCCGATTCGATCAGTTAAAAGCTTTGCAAAAATTAGGAGAAGCCGAACTGAAACTGACCATTATTACCCGCATTAGCGATGTAACTTCAACCTATTACGATTTGGTTCAGCAGCAACAGCAACTCGCTGCCTTGGATACTGCCCTTGTCATTTCAAACCAAAGAGTACTTTTAGCACAAAATAGATACACTATCGGAAAAGCATCTAAATTGGAAGTTTTAAATGCTCAAGTCGATTTGAATACAGATACTACAACGTATATGAGACAGAAAGAGTTGTATGCCAATACTAAAACCCTACTGAATCAAATTATGGCTCGTGATGTTAAAACTGATTTTAAAGTGATTGAAACTATAACGGTAGACGACCAATTACTCTTAGCCGAATTAACTACCCTAGCCGAAAAACAAAACCCGCAATTGGAAACGCAGGTACTGAATAAACGCATTGCAGAATTACAATTGAAACAGGTAAAAGCCGATCGATATCCGGTAGTGCGATTGAATTCAGCTTACAATTTTAACGAAAGTGAATCGAGTTTAGGATTTATAACCCAATCGTCAGGTAAAGGATTGAACTACGGTTTTACCGCTACTTTAAATCTTTTTGACGGATTCAACCAAAGACGTAGTGAGAAAGTGGCCAAGCTAGAAGTTGAAAATGCTACTTTGGCTATTGCTCAGCAAAATCAGGCTTTACAATCTACCTTGATGACCTCATTTCAGACCTATTTAACCAATTTAGAACTGACAAAACTGGAGCAAAAAAATGAATCAATTGCCAAGCAGAATCTCGATATTACTTTAGAGAAATTCCGCATAGGAACCGTTCCAACTATTGAATTCAGAACTGCACAATTGAATTACATCAACGCGAAAGTGCGGAACAGTAATGCTCAGTTTCAGGCAAAATTATCTGAAATAGCCTTAAAAGAACTGGCCGGAAATCTAAGTTTATAAATCATATTTAGTTTTATAAAGTCTTTAAAGCGTCACAAGTATTGCAGTGGTAATTAGTACTTATGATTCGTTAGCTGAATTCATTCTTTTTGAGAATTTCGGCTCCTTATCACCCAAATTTTAAGCACATTGCCTTTTATTAAATTTCATACAACGGCGGTTTCAAGAACTCGAGTATTTTGTTTTACCTTCACGTTTGCGGTTCGGAAAAATTTTAACTTTGACAGTAAACATAAATTAACTAAGGTTGGGATTTTTAAACGGTGCTTTAGCTAATGTAGTTCTTCACGGTGCACCAATTTGTTCATCCCCCGAAATAAAATTTTCGTATTTTTGGTCAATTTAAAAATTCAAAATGATCTCCTACAATACTAAAGAATGGTTTACTTTTATCTTCCGTTTTCACAAGGCGGATACGTTTCGAACGTTGTTCCCAATAATGTTGGCCATCGGATTTTATGCTGCGCTGATTGGTTATGCAGAAGTAGAACTTTGGAAAGTTGCCGAAAATAGTTATATAAAAAACATCACCATAATGCACGGAATGTTAGGTTTCGTGATTTCATTATTGTTGGTTTTTAGAACTAATACAGCTTATGATCGTTGGTGGGAAGGTCGCAGATTGTGGGGAAATTTGGTAAACAACAGTCGCAATCTTGCCATCAAGTTGTCCGTGATTTTACAAGTGGAAAAGGATAAAAGTTTTTTTAGAAAAATGATTCCAAATTATGCTGCAGTGCTGCATGCTCATTTGAATAATAATGAAACTAGTAAACAATTATTTGATGATGTCGATTTAGAAATTGACCATTACAAACACAAACCGAATCAGGTTGCTAAAAAAATGTTTGCTAAAATAAACGAAGCCTATAACGACAAGAAACTATCGGGCGACCAATTGATAATTCTGAATGCTGAAATTCAATCGTTTACTGATATTTGTGGCGCCTGTGAACGAATTAAAAACACACCCATTCCCTACTCTTACAGTGCCTTTATTAAAAAATTTATCTTCTTTTATGTGATGACTTTGCCTTTTGGATATTCGTTAAGTTTGGGGTATTATGTTGCGCCAGTTGTGGTTTTTATCTTTTATGTTTTGGCGAGTTTAGAATTAATAGCGGAGGAAATTGAAGATCCGTTTGGTGGAGATGAAAACGATTTGCCAACCCACAAAATTGCAGAAAACATTAAGAAACATGTCGAGGAATTGTTGTAACCTAAAATAAGAGTAATTCGGCAAGCCTACTGTGACCCGATATTTAATGGGAAGCGGTTGTGTAACGTATAGCTAAAGTATACAAAACGCTGTTGCTAGCCCCGATAGTAGTGGCATCTCCCGATTTATCGGGAATATAACGGATAGCGGGACCTTATTTTCTAAAGAAGCAAAGTCGTTGTGCTACGAAATGTAATTGCAATAATCTCCGATAAAAAATGGCTTAAAACTTTCTTGCTGCCATCTGCATTGATTATATTTGCAGTCGTAAAAATTTACTTGGTATATATGAAGATTTCATACAATTGGTTAAAACAATTCATTAAAATAGATTTAAAGTCGGAAGAAACTGCTACCATTTTAACCGATTTAGGTTTGGAAGTGGAAGTGGTTGAAAAATACCAATCTGTTCGTGGTGGTTTAGAAGGTGTTGTGGTAGGTCATGTTTTGACTTGTGAAAAACATCCAGATGCAGATCGATTAAACATCACTACGGTTGATTTAGGAGATGGGATTCCGGTTCAAATCGTTTGTGGCGCAAGCAACATAGCCAAAGGGCAAAAAGTACCTGTAGCGACTATCGGAACCAAATTGTTTGATAAGGACGGTGTGGAATTTGAAATCAAGAAAGGAAAAATACGGGGACAAGAAAGTCATGGAATGATTTGTGCCGAAGACGAATTGGGACTTGGAACCAGTCACGAAGGCATTATGATTTTAGATGAAAAACTTAAACCTGGAACTCCAGCTGCTAAAGTTTTCAATATAGAAAATGATGAAGTATTTGAGATTGGATTAACTCCAAACCGTGCCGATGCCATGTCGCATTATGGTGTGGCTCGAGACTTGCGCGCAAGTTTGTTGCAAAAAAATAGCAGTATTGAGTTAATTACGCCAACGGTTAGTACCTTCCGAATTGACAAAAGAACACTGAAGATAGATGTAGATGTGGTTGATGCCAAATTAGCGCCAAGATATTGTGGCGTAACCCTTTCTGGAATCACTGTAAAAGCGTCACCAGTTTGGTTGCAAAACCGATTGAAATCAATTGGGATAACGCCAAAGAATAATATTGTTGATGTTACCAATTATGTTTTGCACGATTTAGGACAGCCACTGCATGCGTTTGACGCAGCCAAAATTAAAGGTAAAGTCACGGTAAAAACTGTTGCGGCCGGAACAAAATTTACAACTCTTGATGATGTAGAACGGACTTTGAGCGATGAAGATTTGATGATTTGTGACGATAAAGGACCGTTGTGTTTGGCTGGAGTTTTTGGAGGGAAAACTTCTAGTGTTAGCGAAACAACGAATTCTATATTCTTAGAAAGTGCTTATTTCAATCCGATTAGCGTAAGAAAATCAGCTAAAAGACACGGTTTAAATACTGATGCTTCCTTTCGATTTGAAAGAGGAATTGACATCAATATTACTGAGTTTGCTTTAAAACGTGCAGCACTTTTAATTAAAGAATTGGCTGGTGGAGAAATCACTTCCGACATTGTAGATATTTATCCAAAGAAAATGGAAGATTTTCCAGTGTTCTTGCATTTTGATAAAACAGCTAAATTAATTGGTCAAGAATTGCCAAAAGAAACCATCAAGAAAATATTGGCTTCTTTAGATATTAAAGTGAACAGTGTTTCTGATGCTGGTTTGGGATTAAATATTCCGTCTTACCGTGTGGATGTTCAAAGAGAAGTAGATGTTGTCGAAGAAATCTTGCGCGTTTATGGGTACAACAATATCAATTTTACAAAAAAATTAAATGCTACGGTTGCCAATTCATCTCGGACCGAAGATTATAAAGTACAAAACATTGTTGCTAATCAGTTGAATTCGTTAGGTTTTCATGAAATGATGGCAAACTCTTTGACAAATGCTGATTATGTGAGATTATCAGATATGCTGAAAGAAGATTACAATGTGCTGATGTTAAATCCGCTAAGTAATGACTTGGCTGCCATGCGTCAATCCATGTTGTTCTCCGGTTTAGAAGCCGTATCGTATAACATCAATCGAAGAAATAGCGACTTAAAATTATTTGAATTTGGCAAAACGTATCATAAATTACTTTCAGGATATGATGAACCAAAGCATTTGTCTTTATTCGTTTCTGGAAAGCGAATAGCCGAAAGCTGGACAACTCCCGAAAAACCAACTGATTTCTTCTTGTTCAAAGGTTATGTGAATTCCGTTTTATCTCGATTGGGAATTGGTAAACTACAACACATACCGGTAACTTTGGATGTATTTGCGGAAGGAATTGCTATTGCATATGGCAATGACATTTTAGTAGAATTTGGAACCGTCAAAAAATCAATATTGAAACACTTTGACATCAAACAAGAAGTACTTTATGCTGATTTCAAATGGAATCTAATTTTGAAATTGATTATCAATAAAATTAAGTTTACTGAAATTCCGAAATATCCTGAAGTACGTAGAGATTTGGCACTATTAGTAGACAATAGTGTAGCCTTTGATGCGATTTATAATATTGCACGTCAAACTGAAAAATCATTATTGAAAAACGTGCATTTATTTGATGTCTTTGAAGGGAAAAATCTTCCTGAAGGTAAGAAGTCGTATGCCGTTAGTTTCACGTTACAAGACCATACCAAGACCTTAACTGAGGAGCAAATTGATAAAATTATGAACAAGCTTCAGAAGAATTTAGAAACTGAAGTTGGCGCTAGTTTAAGACAATAATTAGAACCGCAATCCAAAAAGTTTATTAAAACCTATAAAAAGGTAGTAAATAAAAAAAGTCTCCCTAACCTAAAAGGGAGACTTTTCGTTTTACACTAAATAATTTCGAAGTACCAGTATAAAATTATGCTTTTGGAGTAACTACGGCATCAATCACATGAATTACACCGTTTGATTGGTTGACATCTGCGATGGTGACTTGAGCACTTTTACCATTTTCATCCGTAATATAAAGCGTTGAGCCTTTCATTGAAGCAGAAAGTGTTCCGCCGCTAACTGTTTTGAGTGTAGCTTTTCCGCCTCCTTTTTTTATTGCTGCTGCAATATCTGAAGCATTCATTTTTCCGGACACAACGTGGTACGTCAAAATTGTTTGCAGCAACTTTAAATTTTCTGGTTTTAATAACGTTTCTACGGTTCCTTTTGGTAGGTTATTAAAAGCTTCATTTGTTGGAGCAAAAACGGTGAATGGCCCTTTTCCTTGCAAGGTTTCAACTAATCCGGCAGCTTTTACAGCAGCTACCAACGTAGTGTGGTCCTTAGAGTTTACGGCATTTTCAATAATGTTTTTAGAGGGGTACATTGGGGCACCACCAACAGTTACTGTTTTTTCTTTTTGAGCACATGATGCATTTCCAATAGATAAGGCAACTGCCATAAAAGCGATTTTAAATAAATTTGTAGTCTTCATAATATATTTTTTTATAAGTTATATAGCGATATACGCGAGTTAGACGATTATGGATTTTCAGAAAACCATTATTTAACAAAAATTAACATTTAGCAAATATTAACAATAGTTTAAACTGTTGATTTTCAAAAAATAAGAGGTGTATTTATTCCTTTTAATTAAAAATTTGTAAATTAAACTTTTAAAATTATTCTACTAATCATTATTTCAAAAGCTTCAAAATGCACATGAATAGGCTAAACATCGAAAAGAAATTGCTTTCCGAAAGAAGAAAATTCAAATCGGAAACAGCTATCCTAGAAGAAATAAAAGGTATTTTTTCTGAAAATGAACTTGAAAGAAAAAAAATAGTTACCCATCTAACTACCAAAAGTTCAACAAAATCTAATAATTTGCAATTTGATTTATTGGAAACTGATAAGATTTTCCATCTTAAGCAAATAAAAACCATTTGCGTTGACTACAGACTGCGATTTTTAGAGAGTAGTTTATTTAAAAATACAATTCCAGAGGAAGCCATCTCTGAAATCAGAATGCTGGAAAAAAATCATGACACTACTTTGGAGGGTTTTAAGATAGTTGCCCCAAGTAAAGCTTTCCAGTTGTTGAATTACGATGACCCGTTACTTTTTGTTCCAATAGGCAATGACTATTATTACTTAATTCACAAATGGGGAGATGATATGCATCCGCTCAGAAAATTAATGGTATTTCCCATTAAAAATTTGTGGAATTTTATGGTGTTCAGTATTTTGATAAGTTTGATTGTCTCGTATTTGGTTCCAACTAATAATTTAAGCAAGTCTGTGCCACTAGCACCAATCATAGTATTCTTATTTGCTTTCAAGAGCATTGTTGCTGTGTTTCTGTATTACTTTTTTATGATGGGTAAGAATTTTAATGAGGAAATTTGGCAGCGAAAATACTATAACAATTAAAAAAAAACTCCCGATTTTCATCGGGAGTTTTTATTATAAAAGAATTAGAAAATTATTTCTTTTTCTCCGTTTTTTCCATTTTTGCTTTTAATCCAGCAAGAATATCATTGTTATCTCCAAGAGTTGAAGCTGGAGCATTGTTGTTAGAACTAACTGCTTCTGCAACCGCTTTAACATTTTTCTCTTCTTCTTCTCTAAAAATAGCCGTGTGAGAAGCTACAACTCTTTTGAATTCTTTGTTGAATTCAATAACTTTAAAGTCAGCTGCTTCACCTTTTTTCAATTTCTTACCGTCTTCTTTTTCTAAGTGACGTGTTGGAATAAACGCAACAACATCTTCTCCGAAATCAACAGTAGCTCCTTTGTCAACAATTTCTGCAATAGTTCCGTTGTGGATAGTTCCAACAGCGTAAGCATCTTCATGTTTGTCCCAAGGATTAGCAGTAGTTTGTTTGTGACCTAAAGATAATTTACGTCCATCAACATCTAATTCTAATACAACTACATCTAAATTATCACCTACGTTAACAAATTCAGATGGGTGTTTGATTTTCTTGGTCCAAGACAAGTCAGAAATATAAACTAAACCGTCAATTCCTTCTTCTAACTCAACGAATATTCCGAAGTTAGTAAAGTTTCTAACAATACCAGTATGTTTTGAACCTACAGGATATTTAGCTGTGATATCGGTCCAAGGATCTTGAGACAATTGTTTGATGCCTAATGACATTTTTCTATCATCTCTATCAAGAGTCAAGATAACTGCCTCAACAACATCACCCACTTTTACGAAATCTTGAGCCGAACGCAAGTGCGTAGACCATGACATTTCAGAAACGTGGATTAAACCTTCAACACCTTCAGCAACTTCAATAAATGCGCCGTAATCAGCGATTACTACTACTTTACCTTTTACTTTATCTCCAACTTTAAGCTCAGCACTTAAAGCGTCCCATGGGTGCGCGTTTAATTGTTTCAATCCTAATTGAATTCTTGTTTTCTCATCATCGAAATCAAGGATTACAACGTTTAATTTTTGATCTAATTCAAGAACTTCAATTGGGTGATTGATTCTAGACCAAGAAAGGTCCGTAATGTGGATTAATCCATCAACACCACCTAAGTCAATAAACACACCATAAGAAGTAATGTTTTTAACAACACCTTCCAATACTTGTCCTTTTTCTAATTGACCAATAATTTCTTTTTTCTGAACTTCGATATCGGCTTCAATAAGCGCTTTGTGAGATACCACAACGTTTTTGAATTCGTGGTTGATTTTCACTACTTTGAATTCCATCATTTTGTTCACATATACATCATAGTCACGGATTGGTTTCACATCAATTTGTGAACCTGGTAAGAATGCTTCAATTCCGAAAACATCTACAATCATACCACCTTTAGTTCTA
>JBBRET010000038.1:0-27555 GCA_038202695.1 Flavobacteriales bacterium | reverse complement strand
GGACCTTATAATTATCCTTTGAATGAAACTTTTTCATTGTTAATTCCGGCTATCATCATGGGGAACACCGTAATTTTTAAACCAGCTAAGCACGGTGTTCTATTGATTTCGCCTTTACTCGAAGCATTTAGAAGTAGTTTTCCAAAAGGAGTCATCAATATTGTTTACGGTAGAGGTAGAGATGTCGCTTCGCCTATTATGAAATCGGGTAAAGTTGATATTTTGGCTTTGATAGGAAATAGTAAATCAGCTATTGCCTTGCAGGATATGCATCCCAATAAGAACCGGTTGCGTTTGATTTTGGGATTAGAAGCTAAAAATCCAGCCATTATTCTTCCGGATGCCGATTTGGATTTGGCAATTCAAGAATGCATCATGGGAACATTATCTTTTAATGGGCAACGGTGTACCGCTTTGAAAATTCTTTATGTTCACGAATCGATTGCAGTTGAATTTAACAAACGATTTGTTGAAAAAGTAGACGCACTTTCTTTTGGAAATCCATGGGAGAAAGGAGTTTCGTTAACACCATTACCAGAAAAAGAAAAACCAGATTATATTCAGGGATTAATTGATGATGCTTCCAATAAAGGGGCGAAAGTGATTAATGCAAAAGGGGGAGAACGTTCAGACAATTACATTTTTCCGGCTGTTTTGTTTCCAATAAATAAAGAAATGCGTGTATATCACGAAGAACAATTTGGACCGGTTGTGCCGATCTTAACGTTCAAAGATATTCAAGAACCGTTGAACGATATGGCAGAATCGAATTATGGACAGCAAGTGAGTTTGTTTGGTAAAGATATTCGAACTATTGCGCCACTGATTGATACTTTGGTGAATTTAGTTTGCCGAGTAAACTTAAATAGTTCTTGCCAGCGTGGACCAGATGTTTATCCGTTTACAGGAAGAAAGGATTCGGCTGTAGGAACCTTGAGCATTCATGATGCCTTGCGTTCTTTTTCTATTCGAACCTTCGTAGCTTCAAAGGACAATGCCTATAACAATGAAATTTTACAAGCGTTATTGAATAGTAAAGAATCTAATTTTATCAATACCGATTATATTCTGTGATAAAAAATCCTCTTGTGTTTCGCAAGAGGATTTTTTTGTATTACCTAAAATTCATTCAAGCGATTTGAATTGTCTCATTTCTTCAAGAGGTTCAATTGAAATGTAATCTTTCCAAATTTTTGGATCGTACGATTTTAATTTTATGTATTTAAAATCTTCCTCAGCATATTTTTCAATTGTAGTTTCAGTAACTTCAGATTGGTTGATATTTAAAAATTCAATTTTTTCTTTGGTATTGGCTTCAACTTTTAAATCAAAAGCAACGATATCTTTCTCTTTATCGGTTAATTCAATAAATTTTAAAGGTCTATTTACATAAATATATTGTCCCGTTTCTTTTGAAGCATAGTGTATGAAGTAATCATTTCCATTCGGATTTCTTTTAAAAATGATCTTCCCATTGCTAATGTTTTCCATCGATTTTACACCGAGTAAAAATTTCATATTAAATCCACTTACTTTTTTCCCTTCGGCTAGATTGTAGTCAACTCTGAGTACGGCAAAATCAGTTTCAGAAATGAATAATTTTCCAGTATATTTTGCTTTACTTCTCTTGGGTTTGAAGCTAATAATTGATACAAATTCATTTTCACTTGAATATTTTGCTCCTTCATAGGAATATTCATAAAGTTCCAGATCGTGAATAAAATCGAATTTTGTTTTATTTAGCATGCTGTTTTCATACAAAAAAGTACTCAAATTCATCTTGGTCGAATTTAATTGGCTTTGTTTATTTTTGTTTTTCTTTTTATTGTAATCTTTTCTAAGTGAAATGGTATCGCGTGAACCAAAAAGACCACTTTTAATTCGATAAAATTTAGTTGAATCTAAATGCGTAAGCATAATAGTTGTGGCTGACTTTTGTAATTCATCAAGTGAAACAGAACTATTTTCATTTTTAAGTTTCGCCGCTTTTATCACTTCTAATTTAGTGGTGTAAAGAAATTTATCTCCTTTTTTCGTTTTTGAAGTGTAGTAGTTACTTAGTATATCTGTAAATTCTTTGGGTGGTTGCGTCAGTAATTTTGTTAAAAAAACAGCCAATTGTTGATTAGCTTTTTTTAAACCTGCTTTTGAAAACCCCGATGATTTATCAATTGCAACCTCTAGTATTGAAGGATTTAATTGGTTAGTTTCTCTGAAGAAAATCATGTTTTTTGTCGGTTTGCCTTCGTTTTTGTAATTTGAGTTTACATTTGCTTTAACCTGTGTCATTATTTCTAATGCACTCAGTTTTTTGTCTGAGAGCTTAAGTTCATTCAGTTCAATAATGCCCTGTTGCAGCATAATAATATTTTGGTTTCGATTCAATTCCTCTACAGTGAGTGTTTGGCTGGCATAACCCATGTAAGAAATAGTAATGATAGTGCTAGCAACGCTATTTTTTTCAGATAAAGTAAAATAACCATCCGTACTAGACACAAGATTTTCATTGGTATTAACTAGTATTGAGGCAAAAGGTATACTTTCTCCATTATCTAGGTCTATTATTTTTCCTCTTGTATTTTGAGCTATCGTTGCTTGAAAATTAAAATAACTTATTAAAAAAAATAGAAGCGAATGTTTGGTAAAATGAGTATTCATGAACTGTTATTTTAGAACAGCAATTTACACTATTTTTTCACTTCTTATTGACAGGAATTAAAATAGTACGATCATTCTATCGCTACATAGAACAGGAAAATTTTCCAAATGACAGATTAGATTTAAAAAAAATACAGTTACAAAAAACGTATTGCAACTGTATAATCAGATTATCTGTTTTAATAATCACGTTCGGTTATTTGGAACTAGACTTCTTTTTCAATCTATCTTTAAATACTTTTTCAAATTTTTCAATTTTAGGCTGAATTACCATTTCACAATAGGGTTGGTTTTTATTGTTTTGATAATAGTTTTGGTGATAGTCTTCTGCTTTGTAAAATTTAGTGAATGGTTCTAAAGTTGTTACAATTTTAGAACTGTACACTTTATTGGAATTTAATTCACTGATAATACTTTCAGCAGCTTTCTTTTGTTCCTCATTCTGATAAAAAATAACCGAGCGATATTGGGTTCCAACATCTGCACCTTGACGGTTGAGCGTTGTAGGGTCATGAACAGTAAAAAATACCTGAAAGATTTCATCTAAATTTGTTTTGTTTGCATCATAAGTGATTTGAACTACTTCTGCAGCACCAGTTCTTCCGGTACACACTTCCTCATAACTAGGATTATTAACTGTTCCACCAGCAAATCCTGAAACAACTTTATCTACTCCAACTAAATTTTCATAAACGGCTTCTACACACCAGTAGCAGCCACCACCAAGTACAATGGTTTGCTTCGTCTGTTGGCTATCGCTCGAGTCTAAATTGCCTTTGCCTTCTGTTGCCTCTGGTACAAAATCTAATGAAATAGCATTCATACAATAGCGTTTTCCGGTTGGCTCTGGACCATCGTCAAACAAATGTCCTAAATGGCTGTTGCATCTGCCACAATTCGCTTCAGTTCTTTTCATTCCATACGAATTGTCTTCTTTAAAAGTGACACTATTTTTGTTGTCTTGTTCAAAGAAACTAGGCCAGCCGCAACTGCTTACAAACTTCTGATTTGATTTGAAAAGTTTTAAACCGCAAGTTGCACAATAATAAGTTCCTTTGGTTTCGGAGTTCCACATTTTTCCTGTAAAGGCTCTTTCCGTATCAGCCTCTCGCGCTACTGCATACAAATCGGGCGAAAGTACTTTTTTCCATTCGGCATCTGATACATTCAGTTTCGCAGTATCTGTATTTGAATAATAAGGGTTTTCAGGTTTTGTAATTACATTTTCCATAGCAGTAGTGTTTGGTGTTTTGTTTTGTTTTTTATTAGTTTGTCCACAAGCATTTAACATGAATAGTGGCAATAAAATTAAAATGTTCAAAGTGGATTTTTGCATAATTGTTGTTTTAAAATCGATTACAAATTTACACTACATGTACGAGTTGCAATGTCTTATAGTTTACAAATTACTTTGTTTTAAGAGAAGTTTAACTGTTGTTCAAAATGCATAATTATGATGCCGTGTTTTTTTTTGTATTTTTGACAGATTAATTTATGTTATGACAGAAGAACAAGTGATTTTGGTTAACGAGCAAGATGAACCAATTGGGTTAATGAATAAGCTTGAAGCCCATGAAAAGGCAGTTCTACATCGTGCTTTCTCCGTTTTTGTCTTGAACAGCAACAACGAGATTATGTTGCAGCAACGTGCGCACCAAAAATACCATTCTCCATTATTATGGACCAATACTTGTTGCAGTCATCAACGCCACGGCGAAACCAATATCCAAGCTGGAACACGTCGTTTGTATGAGGAAATGGGATTCGAAACAGAACTTAAAGAACTATTTCATTTCATATACAAAGCACCTTTTGATAACGGTTTGACTGAGCACGAACTCGATCATGTAATGATAGGGTATTACAACGACGAACCCCAAATTAATCCAGAAGAAGTAGAAAGTTGGAAATGGATGAAAATAGAGGACATTAAAACAGATATGCTACAAAATCCAAATATTTATACGGTTTGGTTTAAAATTATCTTTGATGAATTTTACCATTATCTTGAAGATCATAAAATTTAAGAACGCTTATTTCAGAATATTTAATACCTAAAAATCGTTAATCTATAATATAAATTCAATGAAAGTAACTGTTTCCAGAAAAGCACATTTTAATGCTGCGCACCGATTGTATCGCAAAGACTGGTCTATGGAACAAAACGATTCCGTTTTTGGAAAGTGTAATAATCCCAATTTCCACGGGCACAATTATGAGTTAATTGTTTCAGTGAGGGGTGAAATTGACTCAGAAACTGGGTTTGTTATCGATGTTAAAATATTAGCTGATTTAATAAAAGAGCATATCGAAAATGCTTTCGACCATAAAAACTTGAACCTGGATGTTTCTGATTTTGCTGACTTAAATCCCACTGCAGAAAATATAGCCGTTGTTATTTGGCAAAAGCTAAGAAAACATATTGATAGCACTAAAGATCTAGAAGTTGTTTTATACGAAACACCAAGAAATTTTGTAACCTATAACGGTAAATAATGGCATTAAAAGTAGGAGATAAAATTCCGTTTTTCACATCCAAAAATAGTACTGGAGATTCTTTTGAAGTTAGAGATTTTCTGGGACAACCATTAGTGATCTATTTTTATCCTAAAGACGATACACCAGGATGCACCATTCAAGCCTGTACTTTTCGAGATCAATACCAAGATTTTAAAGATTTAGGTGCTGAGGTAATCGGTATTAGTAGTGATAGTATTCAATCGCATCAAAAATTTATCAAACGATATAAGCTTCCGTTTATTCTGCTTTCTGATTCCGATAAAAAAATTAGAAACGCTTTTGGTGTTCCAAATGATTTATTTGGATTACTTCCGGGTCGTGCTACCTATGTTACCGATAAAGAAGGTATAATTCAATTAATTTTTGACAGTACTTCGTCTAAAATTCATATTCAAAAAGCACTCGAAATTCTGAAAAGAATGTAAGTTTGCTGAAAATAGTTGCAATGAAATTATATCCATTACAATTTGAACCCATTTTAAAAGAAAGAATTTGGGGCGGAACCAAATTAAAAACATATCTCAATAAGCCCATAACATCAAATATTACTGGTGAAAGCTGGGAAATTTCCACCGTAGAAAATGATGTAAGCGTCGTTTTTAACGGAAGTTTAAAAGGAAAATCGCTAAATGATTTGATCAATGAATACCCTGAAGCGATTTTAGGATCAAAAGTCTATGCCGATTTTGGCAAACAATTTCCACTGCTATTCAAATATCTTGATGCACGAGAAGATTTATCGATACAATTGCATCCCAATGACGCCTTGGCAAAAAAGCGACACCATTCTTTTGGTAAAACCGAAATGTGGTATGTGATGCAAGCCGATGCTGATGCAAGATTAATTGTTGGTTTTAAAGAAAAATCGGCACCTGAGGAATATTTACAACACATTCATGACAATACTCTAGTCGCGATTTTAGATTCAAAAAAGGTAAAACAAGGTGATGTTTTCATGCTAAATACTGGAACAATTCATGCAATTGGAGCTGGAATTGTAATTGCAGAGATACAGCAAACCTCGGACATTACGTATCGAATTTTCGATTTTGATAGGGTAGACGCCAACGGAAATAAGCGGGAACTTCATGTTGATTTATCACTAGATGCCATCAATTATGAAACTATAGATGCTCAAAAAGAGTATTCAAAAACAGAAAATGTTTCAAACAAAGTAGTGCACTGTAACTACTTTACTACTAATTTTCTTCCACTTGATGGGAATATTACTGTAAGCAAACAAGGAACATCTTTTACTGTTTATATGTGTGTTGATGGCAATTTTCAGTTAGACTTGAATGGAGACAGTTATGCCTATCAAAAAGGAGATACTATTTTACTTCCGGCAAGTTTGACTGAATTTAAACTTTCCGGTAAGGCATCAATTCTAGAAATTTATATTTCGTAGTTTGATTTCAAAAGATTTAATGTAGTTTTGCACCGAATTTTAAAATTAAAGAAAATGCCAAGTGTTAAAAATTTAAAGAAAGATATTAACTTCGTTTTAGGAGATATTATAGAAGCGGTTTACATTTATGAAATGACAACTGCTGGGAAACCATCTGAAAAAACGAATGCTATCATTGATGAAGCTATTTCATCATTTGATGCTATGATTGTTAAAGTTAATGCTAAAAAAGTAGAAAATAAAAAAGCACATTTCAAACAAATTAATGCAGAATTAGAACAAACTGCAAATCAATTGGTTGAAAAAATCAATGCATTGTAATTAAATATTTTACGAAAAAAGTTCACAAATATTTTGGAGAATTAATTTTCACTTCTATATTTGCAGAACTATTACGCCGCCAGCGTAGCTCAGTTGGCTAGAGCAGCTGATTTGTAATCAGCAGGTCGTGGGTTCGAGTCCCTCCGCCGGCTCCCAGTAAGGAAAGCATTTATGCTTTCCTTTTTTTTGTTTTTAACCGAAAAGTTTATCCTTTTGACTATTGGGCAGTATCTAAGCTGCCTCTCGGAAATAAACATTTTGTTTCCTTTTTTTAAATAGTGATTCCTACCAACTACTAATAAGCATTATTTAAAAGCGGAGTTTTTTTAGGAGTATATCTTTTTACTTCCAACTTTCAATTGGCTATCTTTGTCGGCTTTTTAAAAATAGAAATTATGCTTGGAAATAAAACCTTGAAAGGTGCTTTATTAGTTGGTTTAGGTGCTACTAGTTATGGCATGTTGGCTACATTTGTCAAATTAGCTTACTCCGATATAAGTGCTACTGGGCTTCATTACACTCCAGCCGAGGTTATTACAGCCCAATTTGTACTTGGAATTATAGCTTTATTGGGAATTAATTTATACCAAAGAGTACAAAAAGGAAGCGCTATTGTAAAAGCTAGTCCAATTGATATTAGAAAATTATTGATTTTAGGAACATCAACTGGTTTAACCAGTATCTTTTATTATCTGGCTGTAAAATACATTCCAGTTTCAATTGGAATTGTCTTATTAATGCAAACGGTTTGGATGGGTGTATTGTTAGAAATGATATCAGAAAAAAAGACGCCTTCTGCAATTAAAATAGTTGCAGTAGCTGTAGTTTTGTTCGGGACAGTCTTGGCAACCAATCTTTTTTATAACAAAGTAACACTTGACTGGCGTGGAATTCTTTTGGGGTTATTGGCCGCTGCTTCTTTTACAACAACAATGTATGCAGCAAATAAAACGGCATTGTCAATTTCATCCGTACAACGAAGTTTGTATATGCTTTTAGGTGGAGCGGTTGTGGTTTTTATATTTGCTGTAATCACCCAAAACACCCCATTCAACTTTGATATTTTTTATAAATGGGGTATTCTTATTGCTCTTTTTGGGACTATAATTCCACCCATTCTACTCAATGCGGGTTTTCCATTAACTGGAATTGGTTTAGGGAGTATTGTTTCGGCACTTGAATTGCCAGTTTCTGTAATGATGGCTTTTGTGTTTCTTGGAGAAAGCGTCGTTTTAACACAATGGTTGGGTATTTTGTTAATAATAATGGCTGTGGTGATAATGAATATCAACTTTAAACCTCGAAAATAAAAGTCAACTCATTGTTAATAAGTTTGTTTCAACTGATTTACTTCCAAAGAATTTACTTGTAATTTTAATTAACTAACCCTGTCATGTGTTACATGACTTTAAAATTAAACTTATGAAAAAATTATTTGCAGAATTTTTCGGAACCTATTGGCTGGTCTTTGGCGGTTGCGGAAGTGCCTTGTTTGCAGCAGGAATTCCAAATTTAGGAATTGGTTTCGCTGGAGTTTCTTTAGCATTTGGATTAACTGTTTTGACTATGGCTTATGCTGTTGGTCACATTTCTGGCGGTCATTTTAATCCCGCAGTTTCTTTCGGACTATGGGCTGGAGGAAGATTTTCGGCTAAAGATTTGCTACCATATGTTGTTGCACAATGTGTTGGAGCTGTTGCTGCAGCCGGAACACTTTTTTTCATTTGGTCCTGAAAGACAGGCAATGTAATTGACAATACCAAGGCAGGAGCTTTTGCCTCAAACGGTTTTGATGCTTTTTCTCCAGACGGTTATTCAATGTTGTCTTGTTTTGTTGCAGAGTTTATTTTGACTCTATTTTTTCTACTAGTTATTTTAGGTGCTACTGATAAATTTGCAAACGGAAAATTCGCAGGAGTTGCCATTGGTTTGGCATTGACCTTAATTCATTTAATCAGTATTCCAATCACAAATACCTCGGTAAATCCAGCACGTTCCTTATCGCAAGCTGTTTTTGCGGGCGGTACTCCTTTAAGTCAAGTTTGGTTATTTTGGGCAGCTCCAATTGCGGGTGCTTTAGTTGGCGGAATTATCTATAAAAATTTATTGCAAAATCATAACCCAGAATAAATCAATTTAATTTTATTTCAATAAAAACGATGGAATTATTCCGTCGTTTTTTTATTTTTGGAATATGAATTTACTTTTTCCAAAAGAACATATCAGTTTTAATCTTCCTGATGCTGAGATCGAGTATTATCCCAATTTTTTTGATAATAGTAGGGCGGAAGAGTTTTTTGAGAAGTTAAAAAAGGATATACCGTGGCAGCAAGACAACATTACAGTTTTTGGCAAAACGCATCCGCAACCGCGTTTAACATCGCTTTTTGGTAACGAAGGCAAACCGTATAGTTATTCGAATATTGTGATGCATCCCAATTCGTGGAATCCTTTATTGATGTTTATTAAAAATGAAGTTGACCAAGTATGCAATGAAAATTTCACAACAGTCTTACTAAATTATTATCGTAACGGAAAAGACAGCAACGGTTGGCATGCAGATAACGAAAAGGAATTAGGAAGAAATCCTGTAATTGCATCCGTAAGTTTTGGAGCAGAAAGAAGTTTTTATCTGCAACATAATACCATCAAAGAACAAAAGTTGAAAATAAAATTAGAACACGGAAGTCTACTTATTATGAAAGGAACAACACAGCATTTTTGGAAGCATCAAATTCCGAAAACAACTAAACCAATTGGTTCGAGAATAAATCTCACTTTCAGGATTATCAAATAAGTAGTTTTGTTATATTTGGATTATATATTTTACAGCAATGAACGAAATAATCAATTATTTTAATTCAATTCCTTCTTCTCACAGAGCTCTTATTTTAGCTGGAGGAATCTCTTTTTTTTGGTTGGTTGAAACCGCTTTTCCGCTATTTAAATTCAGTTACAATAAATGGAAGCACGCTGGAATCAACATTTTTTTTACTGTTACAACAATGATTGTTAATTTTTGTTTGGCAATAATCCTGTTAAATACTGCGCAATGGACAGTTGATGTTAATTTTGGTTTGCTGAATTGGTTGCCAAAAATGAATCCGTGGTTGTTTGCAATTGTAGGTTTATTGCTTTTAGATTTAATTGGCGCTTATCTGGTGCATTTGGTTGAGCATAGAATAAAGTTTTTGTGGCGATTTCATTTGATTCATCATACCGATACTTGGATTGATACTACTTCAGCCAATAGACATCATCCGGGAGAAAGCGTTGTTAGATTTATTTTTACAACACTCGGTGTTTTGATTGTTGGTTGTCCAATGTGGATGGTTTTTTTATATCAAACGTTATCGGTAGTTGCGACACAGTTCAATCATGCCAATATTACTTTACCTAAAAAACTTGATGTTTTTTTGAGTTATTTTATTGTTTCTCCAGACATGCATAAAGTGCACCATCATTACGTTTTACCTTATACCGATAGCAATTATGGAAATATTTTTTCGGTTTGGGATCGGTTGTTCGGGACATATAAAACATTGGATAGAGAAAAAATTGTTTACGGAGTTGACACACACATGAAACCGGAAGAGCACAATAAGCTGTCTAATTTATTGGCGATTCCTTTTCAAAAATCCCGTTCACCCAAACAATAATTGTAAAAAAAAAAGATTGTTGTTGGTTAACTAATTATTTTTTTTACTAATATTGATTCATAAATTATTAAGAGGACAAACTATTTTTATAAAAAATGCTTTTACAGAAATGAAAAAAAGTAAGTTAATGGAACTTGACAGCGAACAAATAGAACGAGTTGTCAGCATGGCTCAAGAGGAGAGAAAACCATTTGAAGTAATTAAAGAAGAATTCGGGCTTACTGAAAATGAGGTAACCGAATTGATGCGAAAAAAATTATCCAAAGACAACTTCGAGTTATGGAAAAAAAAAGCGGCTGGAAGCAAACCAAAACCCAAGCCAATTGTTGACGATTTTGACGACCTTGACAGTAAATATTACATCAAAAATAAATTTGACTAAACCAAAAAAAAGCTCTTGCAATGCGAGAGTTTTTTATTTTACGTAAATTTTTTAGTGTGATTTTAGTTAATCAAATCTAAAAATAATTTAACCTTTGTAACTAATGGCTACTTTTGGGGACTTACTTTAAAAAAAAATTAGTAATGAAAAAAATAATTCTTAGTGCTTTTTTTGTGTTGTCGGGTATGAACTATACTGCATCCGCACAAAAAAAGACTGCAATTGCAGAAGTGAAAGCAACAATAGATTTGAATAAGGTGGTAAATGATAAAGTTATGGTTACCATAGTGCCTCCAACATTTACAAGTAATACTGTGATTTTTCACTTTCCAAAAACAGTTCCCGGAACGTATTCTACAGATAATTACGGAAAGTTAGTCGACAATTTGAAAGCCTTTGACAAAAACGGGAAAGAGTTAGTGACTTCTAAAACCGACGATAACTCCTGGAATCTGTCTAATGCCAAATCGGTTGCCAAATTAGTTTATTGGGTAAATGATACTTACGACTCTGAAAATGGAAAAGGTTTTGGAAAAGACGATATATTTTCTCCAGCAGGCTCTAACATCCTTGAAGGAAAAAGTTTCATGGTAAATAATCACGCTTTTGTTGGATTTTTCGAAGATAAAAAAGCTTTAACCGAGATTCCATATACCCTGACAATTTTACACCCTGCATCCCTTTTTGGAGCGACTTCTTTGATTGACATTGATAAAAGTGATACTATAGACTTGTTTAAAGCCAGCAGGTATTTTGACTTGACTGACAATCCAATTATGTATGCCAAACCCGATTATGAAACTTTTATGGTTGATGGTATGGAGATTTTATTTAGTGTTTATTCCCCTACAGGAGTTCATTCAGCAAAATCTTTATTGCCTGATTTAGAAAAAACAATGCGTGCTCAAAAGGCATTTATGGGTTCAATTAATGCGAATAAAAGATATACCGTTTTATTATACTTATCTGATGTATCGAAAAATGATGCACAAGGTTATGGTGCTTTAGAACACCATACATCAACCACAGTTTGCTTTCCAGAAGCTATGCCGACAGACGCATTGGGTGAACAAATGAAAGATGTGGTTTCACACGAGTTCTTTCATACAGTTACGCCACTAAGCATCCACTCTAAAGAAATCCAATATTTTGATTATACCAATCCAAAAATGTCAGAGCATTTGTGGATGTACGAAGGAGTAACAGAATATTTTGCTAATTTATTTCAGGTAAATCAAGGATTAATAGATGCAGACGAATTTTATCAAAGAATGTCAGGAAAAATTGCAAATGCATCTAATTTAAATGATACTATGTCATTTACTGAAATGAGTAAAAATGTTTTGGTTGAACCCTACAAAGGGCAATATTTAAACGTATATGAAAAAGGAGCTTTAATCGGAATGTGTATTGATATTATCATTCGTGAAAAAAGTAATGGAGAACGAGGCATTTTAGATTTAATGAAAAAATTATCCCAAGAATACGGTATAGAGAAACCTTTTAACGATGAAGATCTTTTTGCCAAAATTACACAGTTGACTTATCCAGAAGTGGGTGTTTTTTTAAGTACTCATGTGGCCGGAGGAACCCCAATTCCATATGAAGTTTACTTCGCTAAAATGGGAGTTTCCAAAGGTAAAATGCAAATACCTGGGAATCCATTTTTGAAAGATATGGCAACACCATTCATTACGGTTAATCCCAAAACTAAAGAAATCATGATAATTCCAAGTATCGATTTGAACAACTTTATGAATGGCTTAGGACTAAAAGGTGGCGATACTATTTTAGCTATTAATGATAAAGCTTACAATCTTGATAATATATACGATATGATTATGGAAAGTCAAAGCTGGAAGGCAGACGAACCAATCACAGTTAAAATTAAAAGAGATGGAACGGAACAAACTATAAACGGGAAAGTTAAAATATCTTTCAATGAAATAGAGGGTTATCAACTTACAGATCCTTCAAAAGAGAAAATAAATAACGATTGGCTTAAAGGTTAATGTTATAAAATCAAACTTTTTAAATCCTCAATTTGTACAACCAATTGAGGATTTTTTTAGTAGTATTGCAAAAAAAATAGCAACATGCGCAAATCGGTTATCGCTTTATTTTCAATATTTATTTTGGTTTCCTGCACAGAGAAAAAAGCAACAAAGAACTTTGTTTTATCTGGAAATATTAAAGGATTAAAAAGTGGGACGCTCTACATACAAAGAATAAAGGACACCCTTTTACTGCCCATTGATACCATAGTAATTGATGGCGATTCTCATTTTACAAGCGAGTTTGACCTACAATCACCAGAAATGCTGTATTTGTTTTTAGACCGTGGGGTTACCAATTCGGTTGACAACAACATTTCATTTTTTGCCGAAAATGGAACTATGAACATCGAAACATCGCTTGATTTTTTTACGGCAGATGCCAAAATTTCGGGTTCCAAAAATCAAGAACTTTATGAGGAATACCGAAAAGTAGTTTCAAGGTTTGTTGACCAAGACTTGACTTTAATACAGAAAAAATTTGAGGCTTATAAAGTAAAAAACCAGAATGAAATCAATAAAATTGAAGAAGAACAAGTTTCCATTTTAAAGAAAAAATACCTTTATACAACCAACTTTGCTGTAAATCATAGTGATTATGAGGTAGCTCCTTATGTGGCCTTGGCAGAGATTTATGATATTAATTTGAAATATTTAGATACCATCCAAAAATCAATGTCACCAAAGGTTTCAAAATCATTGTACGGAAAAAAACTAAATGAATTTATTGTAGCAAGAAAAAAAGACGAAAATTAAAAGTACTTTTGTTTGATTCAATACTCAAATGAAAGACATTCTCTTAATCACGCCTCCATTTACCCAACTCAACACGCCTTATCCGGCAACGGCATATATTAAAGGTTTTTTGAATACAAAAGGCATTTCCGCTTTTCAAATGGACTTGGGAATAGAAGTTATTTTGGGGCTTTTTTCTAAACCAGGATTAATTGCAATCTTTGAACAGGCAACCCAAAATTCGCAATCCACATCTTTAAATCCAAACCTACAACGAATCTATTCTTTAAGGTCGGAGTACATCAATACGATTGATGCAGTGGTCAAATTTTTACAAGGCCATAATCAAACTTTAGCACGTCAAATTTGTTCAGGAAACTTTCTTCCTGAAGCATCTCGTTTCGAACAATTAGATGATATGGAATGGGCTTTCGGTTCAATGGGCATTCAAGATAAAGCCAAACATTTAGCCACACTATATCTTGAAGATTTATCTGATTTTATTCTAGGGTGTATCGATGAAAATTTTGGTTTCAGTCGCTATGCCGAACGTTTGGGCAGAAGTGCCAATTCCTTTGACGAACTCTACAGTAATCTTCAAAATGATTTTACTTATATTGATGCAATAGCGCTTCAAATTTTAGAGGAACAAATTCAAAAAGTGAATCCCAAATTAGTCTTACTATCAGTTCCGTTTCCCGGAAATTTATACAGCTCGTTTCGATGTGCCCAATTCATAAAAAAGAATTTCCCAGATATTAAAATTGCCATGGGAGGCGGTTTTCCCAATACGGAACTCCGTGATGTTAAAGACCAACGTGTATTTGAATTCTTTGATTTTATTACGCTCGATGACGGGGAACTTCCAGTCGAATTACTTTATGCTGCAGTTTTTAATGCTACTTCAGAATTCAAGAGAACGTTTCTACTCGAAAATAATGCAGTTGTTTATAAAAACAACACTCTTAAACCCGATTACAAACAAAGTCAGGTTGGTACTCCAGATTATTCTGATTTGCTTTTGGACAAGTACATTTCGGTTATAGAAATCGCTAATGCTATGCACAGTTTGTGGAGTGATGGACGATGGAATAAATTGACGATGGCACATGGATGCTATTGGGGAAAATGCACGTTTTGCGATATTTCATTAGATTACATTAAACTATACGAACCCATTGCTGCCAAAATCTTGGTCGATAGGATAGAAGAAATTACAGCTCAAACTGGCGAAAATGGTTTCCATTTTGTAGATGAAGCAGCACCGCCGGCTTTGATGCGCGAAGTGGCTCTCGAAATTCTACGCAGAAAATTAACGGTTTCGTGGTGGACCAACATTCGGTTTGAGAAAAGTTTCACCTTCGATTTGTGCATGTTGCTAAAAGCTTCCGGTTGTATCGCTGTCTCGGGCGGATTGGAAGTCGCTACGGATCGATTGTTAGCTTTGATTCAAAAAGGAGTGACTGTAGAACAAGTTGCCCAAGTAACGCGCAATTTTACGGAAAGCGGAATTATGGTTCATGCTTATTTGATGTATGGTTATCCAACACAAACGGTGCAAGAAACAGTTGATAGCCTGGAAATGGTGCGTCAGATGTTTGAATTGGGTATTTTGCAATCTGGTTTTTGGCATCAATTTGCCATGACAGCACACAGCCCGGTTGGAATGTTTCCAGAAGAATTTGGTGTGATTCCCGAAATTAATGCCATAACATTCGCAAACAATGACATTCAGTTTAAAGATAAAACGGGAATTGATCATGATAAATTCAGCTTCGGATTAAAAAAATCACTTTTTAATTTCATGCACGGTATTTGTTTTGATTACGAACTTCAGGATTGGTTTGATTTCAAAATTCCAACAACTACAATTGGTGCTGATTATATCGTTTCTGCTCTTGAAAATGAAGATCGTTTCACCACAAGACCAAGTGCAAAAATTATTTGGATAGGAGTATCCCCTTTAACGGAAATTTTTACTAAATCTAAAAAAGGAACTACTTGGGAAATGATGCAACTGACATTTCATGACAAAAAAGAAACAATTTCAATTTCCTTGGAAAAAGATAAAGCCAATTGGTTTTTAAAATGGATTGAATTGATTGCTGTTGCTAATGAAAAAGCGGTGACTTTTTCGCAACTTAAAATTGATTTTGAAAAGCAGTTTGAAGATTTTGAGATATTCTGGTATTCAAAACCAATACAATCCCTTAAAGAATTGGGTTTGTTGACTGTTTAATATTTTATATAAAATCTTAATAACTTGTTTATTGTTTTTGAGTTGTTGGCTAGTACTTGTGCTTTTTTAACATATTTTTAGTTTTTTATCAAAACACATTTTTGCACACTCAAGTAATGAAATTAAAAAAGACTTTTCCCAAAATACTCTGGTTAATAATCTCTTCAAGCCTTTTTTTTATACTGCTCTATTTCGCTTTATTTTATTTTACTAAAAAAGCTGAGAAGCAAGTTTATAATAATACGTTAGAACGTTTTAACAATGAAATTCATAAGTTACTCGAGATTAATTCGAAGCCAATTCTAGTAGCAATTAACAATGATACCAATTGGGATGAATTTGTAAATTTTATCAAATCAAAAGATGCCAATTGGTATAATGAAACTATTGGAAATGAGCTTAAAATATATGATGCGGATTATTTAGGTGCTTATGACGCTGATAAAAAATTCATCATCAGAACACCAACATCAAAAATAAAGACCATCGATTTTATTCCGATAAGTGAAATGGAATTGCTAGATAAAATAGGTGCCAACAAATTTTATTTGAATATCCCAGAAGGAATTGTTGAAGTGACCGGTGCGACTATACATCCATCAAACGATCCGATGAAAAATAAGACACCCACATCGGGGTATTTCTTCGTAGTGCGGTTGATTGACCTAAAATTTATTAAAAATCTAGAGAAATTAACTAGTTCAAATATTTTATTTATTGATACAGATGCTACTTTACCTTCTCAAGAAAACAAGATTACCTCATTATATGTTTTAAAAAATGGCAACAATCAATTCATTGGAAAGCTATTGTTTAAAAGGAATTTTGAAGTATATTTTGAAAATGCCATTACTTTATTATATGTAATTTTTGCAGCATTTATCATTAATCTAATTGTAAATTTAATTTATACACGTAGGTTGGTTTATTACCCATTGGATTTGGTTAGAAGAGCTTTGGAATCTGGAAATAGATTAGCTATTAAAGAATTAAAGAAAACTACGGGAGAGTTCCGTTATATTGGAGATTTGTTTGAGGAAAACAGTCATCAGAAAATAGAATTGATTAAAGCTAAGATTAAAGCTGAAGAAGGCGACCGATTGAAATCTTCATTTTTGGCCAATTTATCACATGAAATCAGAACTCCGATGAACGCCATTAATGGGTTTACCGAGTTAATTTTGAATACAAAAATAACTGAAAGTGAAAAGCTCGAATATTTGAATGTTATTGAAAAAAGCGGTAAAAACTTGGTTGGAATCATTGATGATTTGATCGAGATGTCGAAAATTGATTCCAATCAACTAACTCCAAATTTGACGGTAATTAATTTAGATTCATTGGTTGCCGAGCTTTATGAAACAGTTAAAGTTACGATTCAGAATAAAAATATCGATTTTAGACTTATAAAAAACAAAAGTGCTTCAAGGTTCAATATTGTAACAGATGACATCAAGCTCAAACAAGTAATTATTAATTTATTGACCAATGCTATTAAATTTACGGAGCAAGGTTCAGTTACTTTTGGCTTTGATGTAGATGAAGAAAGCGGTCTGATTAACTTCATCATAAAGGATACTGGTTTAGGGATTGATGAAAATAATCACAAATATATCTTTGATCGTTTTAAGCGTGTTGATAGCGATATTTCTATAAAAGTGGGCGGTTTAGGATTGGGATTAGCCATTTCAAAAGCTTATATCGATTTACTTGGAGGAACCATTAGTTTGGAGTCTAAAATAGGCGAGGGTTCTACTTTTTATTTTTCTATACCTTTAGAGTACTCTGTAAATGAACACATTACCGTAAAACAGATTGCTAATGTTGATGTTGTAAAATCTGAAGCAGTAACGATTTTAATTGCTGAAGACGATAATATCAACTTCTTGTTGTTTCAAAAGATGATGCAGCATAAAAATTACAAAATCATAAGAGCTATTAATGGGCAGGAAGCAGTTGATTTTTGCCTCAATACTCCAACCATCGATTTAGTTTTGATGGATATCAAAATGCCTATTATGAACGGTTTTGAAGCCTTAGAACAAATCAGACCAATTCGTCTTAATTTGCCAATAATTGCGCAAACGGCGTATTCTTCATCCGATGATAAAATTAGAATTGAAGAAGCTGGTTTTACAGATTATATTACAAAACCACTCAATAGAGAAAGACTTTTTGAACTTATAGATAAATACTTGGACCTAGCGTATCCAAATTAAGGATGAATAGGTCTTTACGTTTGATTGAAATCCAATAATAGCTATGAGCTTTTTTTAGGCTGGTTCACCATATAGGTCAAATTCAGTTGCGTCTATAATTTTAACATTGACAAATTCTCCAGTTTTTACATAGAATTTTGAAGCATCAATAAGCACTTCGTTATCTACATCTGGACTATCAAATTCAGTTCTTCCTACAAAATATTGTCCTTCTTTTCTGTCGATAATGCATTTGAAAGTTTGTCCTACTTTTTCTTGGTTTAAATCCCAGGAAATCTGAGATTGTAAATCCATGATTTCAGCAGCACGAGCTTGTTTTACGGCCTCAGGAACATCATCTACTAAAGAATAAGCATGAGTGTTTTCTTCGTGTGAATAAGCAAAACAGCCCAATCGTTCAAACTTCATTTCCTGAACCCAATCTCTCATGATTTCGAAATCTTCCTGAGTTTCGCCAGGATAACCAACAATCAAAGTAGTTCTGATGGTCATTCCGGGAACTGCAGCACGAAACTCTTTTAATAGTTTTGTGGTTTTTTCTTTGGTAGTTCCACGACGCATTGATTTCAAAATGTTATCTGAAATATGTTGCAGCGGAATATCAATATAGTTGCAGATTTTTGGTTCGTTTTTCATCAATTCTAATACATCCATCGGAAAACCAGTAGGAAAGGCGTAGTGCAATCGGATCCATTCGATGCCTTCTACTTTTACTAAGTTTTCTAACAACTCAGCCAGGTTTCTTTTTTTGTATATATCTAAACCATAATAAGTCAAATCCTGTGCGATTAAGATCAATTCTTTCACGCCGTTTTTGGCCAAACCTTCTGTTTCTTTGACTAATTTTTCAATAGACTGCGAAACGTGTTTGCCGCGCATCAACGGAATTGCGCAAAAACTACATGGTCGGTCACAACCTTCAGCAATTTTTAGGTATGCATAATTTTTTGGGGTTGTTGTCAAACGTTCTCCAAGCAATTCATGCTTATAATCGGCGCCAAGCGCTTTTAGTAATAAGGGTAATTCAGTGGTGCCAAAATACTGGTCAATATTAGGGATTTCTTTTTCTAAATCTGGGCGGTATCTTTCAGATAAACATCCTGTCACAAAGACCTTATCAACTAAGCCTCTTTCTTTTTTGTCAGCATATTCCAAGATAGTGTTTACCGATTCGGCTTTTGCATTATCAATAAAACCACAAGTATTGATTACCACAATATTACCTTCTTGTTCGTGCACAACATCTTTACCACTAGCTTTTAACTGACCCATTAATACTTCGCTGTCGTAAGTATTTTTAGAACATCCCAATGTGATGACGTTGATTTTATTTTTCTTTAATGACTTAGTTCTCATAGACTTAATTCCGATGGTTCGGAAGGAGTGCAAAATTACTCTTTTTATTTCAAATTATGCGGTTAGCTATTTCATAAAATAAAAAACCATCTTAAATTTTAAGATGGTTTTAAATAAAATGAGGGGATTTTAGAAGTTCATTGAGTAACTTACGCTAACATTGTTGTTGTATCTACTAACTCTAGCAGGATCAGTTAAGCCTGAGGAAAGAAACGTATAATTAAAGTTTCTATGGCTGTAAGAATAGGCTAAGTCAATTCGACTGTCACCAAAAGTATATCCTAATCCACCTGAATATCCTGTTAAATCTCCAAAAGTTTGATCTACTTTATACGGGCTTTGGTCAAAATGATAGCCTCCTCTAAAGCTATATTCTTTGTATTTGTATTCACCACCAAGTCTTACTTCAATAGCATTATCAAGTACGTTATTCATATATGAATTTATACCTTTATAATCATCCTCAGGTCTAAATTTTGTACTGCTGTAATCTTTCATAGAAACATCAGCGCTTAATAATCCTTTTTTGCCAAAAAGATAGGCCGCACTTCCTGTCCATTTTCCAGGAGTTTGTATAGTGTAAGGTTGATAAGCCATAATAATCCCGGGATTAAACACTAGTGTGCTGCCATTATTAACAGCAACAACAGCTTGTCTTTGCTCGTCTTGCAAGCGATACCATGTTGGTGATTGATAAGCCAGACCAACACGCAGACTTTCTGTAGCTTTAGCAATGACACCCAAGTTAAACGAGTAGCCACTTCCAAAGGTGTGTGTTTCGGTATCAAATTGCACTGATTGCAACGTTGATGGATCTGGATTGTTATATGATTCGAATACAGATGTTGTTTTTATGATGTCAGTGTAATGATAATTTAAGTTAATTCCCAGAAATAATCGGTCTTTATAGGCTGTGGAAAAGTTGGCTGTAAACTTCCCATCATATCCGGTTGAAATGGTATAATTATCTTGAAAGAAATTGCCATTTGTTGGTACATTAGATACATAAGTTGCGTTTTGTGGATTGTTTGAAGTCGGATTAAAAATAAAAGCCTGATATCCTAAAAAAGCCTGCTGGTCAATAAAATTCAAATCTTCGAAAAAGGCATTCTCTAAGGTTTGTAACGTTATACCGCCTTCCTGTGGTAAACCGTTAGCAAATCGTAAAAAGTATTTGTCAATAGAATTGTAAGGGTTTATTCCGGCTGAATAAATCCTATTATCAAAATTGTTATTGTTTTCATAATTAAGAGCCAAAGTGAACTTTTTCCAATCATTTTTTGGATTATTATCTTTAAAAACAAAAACAACTCCAGCTTGATTTAAATCGAAGGAATTGTCATTTTGTTTGCTTGTAGTTCCAACATAACGCGAGCTATTTTTACTGTTAAAACTGGAACCCGTAAAAGTGGCAAAGTTATTTGCAAAGAAGATAGAACCAGCTGGATTTTGGTTGATTGCCGATAAGTCTCCGCCAACCGCCCCAAACGCACCACCCATGCCTCTAAATCGAGCTGAACCTGTTAAATTTTCAACAGCATAACGAAGTGCGTCTTCTGCAGTTGTTTCTTGTGCATGTAATGCTGAGATTGACAATCCAGCAATCATAAGGAATAAGTATTTTTTCATAATCCAATTTTATTTTTGTTCAAAAAAATATCTATGCAATTTCTCAAAATTACATAGATATCTATAATTAAAATTTATTAACGTCTTCCGCCACCTCCGCCAGAAGATCTTCCACCACCGCCACCGCCGTAGCTGCCACCACCATAAGATGATGAGGAACGTGTACCACTAGAACTTGGAGTGTAAGATCGTGTAGGCGTTGTTGATTGTGTATTTGTATTCGTGTTTCTTGTTGGTTGTGACTGTGAATAGGTATTGGATGTATTTGATCTAGTTGGAGTATAATTCGAGTTTCTAGTGTTATTGGATCTAGTATTATTAAATCGGGAATTGCTGTTTGAGTAATTGCTTCTGGTTGCAGTATTAGTCGAATAAGAATTGCTTCTTCTTCCACCGTTTGTGTTATTATAACTTGAATTTCGGCCATATCGGTTTCCATTTCCAGAATAGGCATAAGAAGTATTTCTCCTGCCGCCATTGTTGTAATAGCTATTGTAATAATTTCCACACCAGTTGTTTCCATACCAATTGTTTCCATACCAATTATTCCATCCCCATCCAGCATTCCATCCCCATCCGGTATTCCAACCCCAACCTGAACCGTACCAGTTATTCCAACCAAAACCAAAACCGGGTCCATTCCAATTATTCCATCCCCAATAGTTGCCATACCAATAATTATTCCAATAGCCAACACCCCAGTTATTGTCATAAACATTAACGGTTACACTTTGTGGGTTGTCTCCCCAACCTGCATTATTGGAATTGTAATTTTCGGTTTTCTGAATAGAATCGTTTGTAACCGAGCTATAATTATCTACATTAGTAAAAGATCGGGAATCCTTGTTCAAATCACTAAAATATTCTTGGTATTTACTATTTTGTGAGTTGTTGTTATTGACAACTTGTTGTTTGTTTGATTGAGTGCTTCCGTATACGCCGTCATTATCATAGTAAGAACTATTTTGATAGGAACCGCAAGAAGTCAATACAACCGAAAGAAATCCAAATAACGTATAAATGGATAATCTTTTACGAGAAAAAAAATAAGTTTTCATATCTATAGCATTTTTATTGTTGGACTATACAAAAATAGTTAGTTTTGCCGAACTATTTAGTTAAAATTAGTTAAACAATTTTTATGCCAAATATTCAATATGAGTAAGAATTTAACAAAACGTGCAGAAGATTATTCAAAATGGTATAACGATCTGGTTGTCAAGGCAGACTTGGCAGAAAACTCAGGAGTTAGAGGGTGTATGGTTATCAAACCTTATGGCTATGCCATTTGGGAAAAAATGCAAGCGGAATTAGACAGAATGTTCAAAGAAACTGGGCATAGCAATGCCTATTTTCCGCTCTTTGTTCCCAAAAGTATGTTTGAAGCTGAGGAGAAGAATGCTGAAGGTTTCGCTAAAGAATGTGCGGTTGTTACCCATTATCGTTTGAAAAACGATGAAGCAAATCCAGGTAAATTAATTGTTGATCCAAATGCTAAATTGGAGGAAGAACTTATTGTACGCCCTACAAGTGAGGCTATTATTTGGTCTACTTATAAAAACTGGATTCAATCCTACCGAGATTTACCACTTTTAATCAATCAATGGGCAAATGTTGTACGATGGGAAATGAGAACTCGATTGTTCTTAAGGACTGCCGAGTTTTTATGGCAGGAAGGACATACAGCACATGCTACTAAAACGGAAGCAATAGAAGAGTCTGAAAAAATGATGAACGTGTATGCTGAATTTGCCGAAAATTTCATGGCTATTCCAGTTATAAAAGGGATAAAAACAGAAACAGAGCGTTTTGCTGGTGCTGAAGAAACCTATTGTATTGAGGCACTAATGCAAGACGGAAAAGCGTTGCAAGCTGGAACATCACACTTTTTAGGTCAAAATTTTGCAAAAGCATTTGACGTCAAATTCGCAAATAATGAAGGAAAACAAGAATACGTTTGGGGAACCTCATGGGGTGTTTCTACTCGTTTGATGGGAGCATTAGTTATGACCCATTCTGACGACAACGGATTGGTTTTACCACCAAACTTGGCTCCAATACAAGTGGTGATTGTGCCAATTTTCAAGACTGATGAAGAATTTGAAGCAATTACTGTTGTTGCCAATGATTTGGTTGATCAATTTAAAAAAATGAAGATTTCGGTTAAATTTGATAATCGTACTACCCAAAAACCTGGATTTAAATTTGCTGAATGGGAATTAAAAGGTGTTCCAGTTCGAATTGCAATTGGACCCAAGGATATTGAAAACGAAACTTTTGAGATTGCAAGAAGAGATACTTTATCAAAAGAAGTGAGACCAAAAGAAGGGATTGTTGCATACATAAGCGTCTTATTAGAACAAATTCAAAAAGATCTGTTCAATCGTGCATTAGATTTTAGAAATACCCACATTACCGAAGTCGATTCATTTGAAGAATTCAAAAATGTTTTAGAAAATAAAACCGGATTTATAGCAGCACATTGGGATGGAACTTCTGAAACAGAAGAAAAAATTAAAGATTTAACCAAGGCAACCATACGTTGTATCCCATTAAATAGAATAGCAGAGGAAGGAAAGTGTATATTTTCTGGAGGCAAATCTGCTGGTAGAGTGCTATTTGCAAAGGCATATTAAAAAAAAAGAAAAAAAATATATCTTGACTCTTGCGAAAATAAAAAATAGTTGTATTTTTGCATCCGCATTGAGAAAGATGGCCCGTTCGTCTATCGGTTAGGACGCATGGTTTTCATCCATGTAAGAGGGGTTCGATTCCCCTACGGGCTACAAAATTAGTTGTAAATAAGTTTTTTAAAATAGGAGTTGGTGTCTCGATTTTTATTTTAGTAGTTAAAACCAAAGTGATTTTTTTAATTGTGGGAGGTTTTTCTTTTTTAACTGATAGTTTATAAATAATTTTAAAATTAAAAACAAGTAAAATGGCAAATCACAAGTCAGCTTTAAAGAGAATAAGAAGTAACGATAAAAAAAGAGTTTTAAACAGATACCAACACAAAACTACTCGTAATGCTATAAAAGCATTAAGATTAGCTACAGACAAATCTGATGCAGCTGCAAAGCTAGCTGCTGTTGTTTCGATGATTGATAAATTAGCTAAGAAAAATATCATTCATGATAATAAAGCGGCTAACTTAAAATCTAAGTTAACGAAGCACGTTACTAAAATGTAATTACGAAAATACACTATACAAAAAGTCCCGATGAATAATCGGGACTTTTTTTATGGAAATTGTAATTTTAAATTTTCAAGCATTTCTTTTGTTACAGGTTTTGACAGAAAACCAATTACCGGATAAGTTTTAGATCTGTCAATATCATATGGATCGATAGAAGAGGATAAAACAATGAATCGAGTAGAGTTAAATACATTTTGGTATTCTTTGCTTATATAACTTTCTAAAAATTCCCATCCGTCCATAACGGGCATGTTTAAATCAAGAAGCACTAATTTTGGGTAGACAATTGTATTGTTGTTTTTTCTTTCTTCAAATAAGGTATCGAAATACTGAATTGCTTCTTCTCCGTTATTAACTGTAATTATTTCTTTGGCAAATTCAACCTTCTCCACTACTTTTCTACAAACCATGAGCGTAATAGGGTCGTCATCTACACAAAGTATTTTTTCTAACATAATTCTTTAATTGTACTTAAAAGTAATCGTAAATGTGGTCCCTTTTCCAACAGTGCTCAAAACCGTAATAGTACCATTCATACTTTCCACTTGTGATTTAACCAGATACAAACCTAATCCTTTACTGTCCGGATAATTATGAAAACGTTGGTAAAGTCCAAATATCTTGTCTTTATTTTTATCTAAATCGATGCCAATTCCGTTGTCTTTAAATGTAATAATTAAATTATCATCTTCAACTTTTGTGGCTATAGTCACTTTAAGTTGTCTTATTGGTGCTCTATATTTGATGGCATTAGTTAGCAAATTTAAAAAAATGCTTTCTAAATACGACTTGTTTATCTCTAAAATAGTAACATCTTCTAAATCAATTTTTAGAATTGGTTTGTGTACACTGATCAGAAAGCTGAGCTGATTAAAGACATTTTCGAATACTTCTTTGATCAAAACTTTCTCTTTTTGAATAGAAGGGTTATCCTTAATGATGATTACTTTGACCAAATCATTGATAGTTTCATTCAGTAAATGAGTTGATTTTGAAAATCCGTTAATTATTTCTTTGAGATCAGCATCTTCAATTGTGATGTCTTCAATAAGATTTAACAATCCGGTTAAATTAGATAGTGGTGCTCTTAAGTTGTGTGAAGTGATATAAGAAAACTGTTTTAGGTCCTTATTGTTTTGGGTCAATTCTCTAATCAGCTGCTCTCGTTCTTTTACTTTTTCTTTCTCTTCGGTAACATCCCTCTGAATTGAAACCCAGTGCGAGTGTTCTCCCTCTTTATCGGTTACCGGAATCATTGAGAAGTTTACCCAAAATTCATTTCCGTTCTTTTTGTAACTAATGGTTTCTATAAAGCATTCTTTGTATAGTTGAACAGCTGTTTTAAGCTTGTCATATTCTAGAATATCCGATTTCTTTCCGAAAAACATAGCGGGTGATTTGCCAATTACATCTTTGGATGAATAGCCTGTCATATCAGTAAATGCTGAATTAACGAAAATAATATTTGGAATTTCATTCTCAGTAGTATCAATACCCGTAATCATTACGGCATCTTTAGATTGTGTAATTACCGTTTCTAATAATCGAAGTCGTTGCTCTTCTTCTTTTTGTTTGGTTACGTCCTGAATGGCTCCAATCATTCTGATAGATTTTCCGTCAGCGTCTTTTACTAAAAATCCTCTATCAAATACATATTTATAACTACCGTCAGCGCACAAAAAACGATATTCATCTTGCCATTTTTCTGTCTTTTGTTCTAAAAATGAATACAGTTTGACTGACATTTTTAGACTGTCTTCAGGATGAATCCTGTCAAACCACCATTTTGATGTTTTACCAACATCTTCTTTTTTATAACCAAAAACGCCTTGTATTCCTTTATTCCATATAAAACTATCGTCTTCCATCTTCCAATCCCAAATGGTATCACTGGTCGCTTTGGCAACAATGTCATACCGCTCATTAGATTCTTTGATTTCAATATTGGTTAATTGTAATTTATCAAATACTGATTTGTTTCTCATTTTACTTTGATGTAAAATGAATTTTAAAAGCAGTCCAGAAAAAACAATGAAAATGAAGTCTTTTACGTAGTAGTATTTGGAAATCAATTGATTGGTTGGGTCTGAAAAAAAGTATAAGAATAATTTATGGCCAAGTACCGCCACAAACAGTAATAAAAGTATGTAAATTAATGTAATTTTATTTGTATTGCTTTTCATTGTTTCAAATTTACACAATCAAAAATTAAATTTCATTATTTAAATTTAAAATTATTGTAATAATGTTATTTTGAACTGAAGTGTTATCAAATTTTAAACAATCAAATTTTCCGTTTTTTATCAAAAAATAAAGTGTACCTTTGCACCTTCAAAAAAACACAGATGGAATCTATTAGAAACATTGCTATTATTGCTCACGTTGACCACGGTAAAACAACCTTGGTTGATAAAATTATGTATCACTGTCAGTTATTTCGTGAAAACGAAAATACGGGAGATTTAATTCTTGACAACAACGATTTAGAGCGTGAAAGAGGAATTACGATTACTTCTAAAAACGTTTCTGTTGTTTATAAAGGAACAAAAATTAATATTATAGATACTCCAGGTCACGCCGATTTTGGTGGAGAAGTAGAACGTGTACTTAATATGGCTGATGGTGTTTGTCTTTTAGTAGACGCTTTCGAGGGTCCAATGCCGCAAACTCGTTTTGTATTGCAGAAAGCAATTGATTTAAGATTGAAACCTTGCGTTGTTATTAATAAAGTAGATAAAGAAAATTGTACTCCTGAAGAAGTTCACGAAAAAGTTTTCGATTTGATGTATGAATTAGGTGCTGAAGAATGGCAATTGGATTTTCCGACGGTTTACGGTTCGGCTAAAAATAACTGGATGTCTGATCATTGGGAAAATGTAACAGATAATGTTGAAGCCCTATTAGATATGGTTATCGCTCATGTTCCAGCTCCAAAGGTATCTGAAGGAACACCACAAATGTTGATTACTTCTTTAGATTTTTCTTCGTTTACTGGTCGTATCGCGATTTGTCGTTTAGAAAGAGGTGTTTTAAGAGAAGGAATGCCAATCTCATTAGTTAAAAGAGATGGTAAAGTTTTAAAATCAAGAATTAAAGAATTACACACTTTTGAAGGACTTGGACGTAAGAAAGTAGAGGAAGTAATTGCTGGTGATATTTGTGCAATAATTGGTATTGAA
>JBBRET010000037.1:0-28985 GCA_038202695.1 Flavobacteriales bacterium | reverse complement strand
ACTGTTGTGAATACCGCGCACAATATTGTAAAAATGCAAACCGCTTTTGCTGAAATGTTCTTCAAGAAAGGCAGCCGATTTAGATTTTAAATCGCGTCCCGTAAAAATCCCGAGATGGTACATTTTCTCGGTAGTTACTTTACCAATTCCATAGAATTTTTTGATGTCTAAATTTACAAGAAATGATTCAACATCTTCTGGATTTACTGTTTTTTGACCGTTTGGTTTATTGTAATCACTAGCAATTTTGGCTACAAATTTATTGACTGATATTCCGGCGGACGCTGTTAATCCAAGTTCATCAAATATTCGTTGCCTAATTTCTTGGGCGATTAGCGTCGCGCTTGGGTTTCCTTTTTTGTTTTGAGTAACATCAAGATAGGCTTCATCAAGTGAAAGTGGCTCCACTAAATCAGTGTATTCGTGGAATATGGTTCTAATTTTTTTTGAAATTTCTTTATAGCGTTCAAATCTTGGTGGGACAAATAGTAAATTGGGGCAATTTTTTTTTGCTTGCACGCCGCTCATGGCAGAGCGAACTCCAAACTTTCGGGCTTCATAACTTGCTGCTGAAACTACACCGCGAACTTCACTTCCGCCAACAGCTAATGGCTTACCTCTTAATTCAGGATTATCCAATTGCTCTACAGAAGCATAGAATGCATCCATGTCGATGTGAATAATTTTCCGGTATGAAATAGGTTCAGTCATCTGACAAATTTATAATATATTTACCTCATCAAATATTTATTTTTAATTGGTGTTTGCTGAATCCGTAGCATTTGAACAAACAGCCCAGATTACCTCACCAAGCTTTTATCGCATAGTGGTGTTCGATGAACACTAAGTGTTTAAAACGGGCATCTCCCGATTTATCGGGAATAGAGTGAAAAGCTAGAAACGGCTCCTAAAACTCAGCAATGCATTCTCAAAAATAAATTCAATCTAAATGATAAAATGATAGAAATAGAACGTAAATTTTTAGTGCTTTCGAATGATTTTAAAACCGCAGCTTTCAGTCAAAAAAGAATTGTACAAGCTTATTTGAGTTCCGATCCGGAAAGAACAGTTCGCATCAGAATAAAGGAAGACCTTGCTTATTTGACTATTAAGGGAAAAGGAAATTCAAGCGGAACAACACGACTAGAGTGGGAAACTGAGATTTTAGTTGCAGCTGCAGAGGAACTATTAGGTATTTGTGAATCCGGAATGATAGATAAAATTCGGCATGAAATAACAGTCGGAAATCATGTTTATGAAGTTGATGTATTTGCTGGGGAAAACGAGGGATTAATTTTGGCCGAAATCGAATTGGCGTCGGAAAACGAAGCTTTTGAAAAACCTGTTTGGCTAGGTGAAGAGGTTACCCATGACGAGCGCTATTACAATGCGTATTTGAGCAAGAACCCTTTTAAAAAATGGTAATTGGTTATTTTGCTACTTCGATTACCTCAATCGAAACTATAACTGTACCTGAATTTTTATTCGAAGCAATGTCCATAAATGCTTTGCGTGTTAAATCAATTTCACGTGCTTTTGAAAATGGACCACGATCGGTAATTTCAACAATTACAAATTTTCCGTTGGCTTCATTGGTTACTTTAACTTTGGTTCCGAAAGGCAATTTTTTGTGCGCTGCAGTATAGCCACTGTTGTCAAACTTCTTACCGCTTGCGGTTCGTCTTCCGTTGAATTTATTGTGATAATAAGAAGCATGTGCTCCTTTTTTAAGCATCTTTAATTTGGCAATGGAAAGGTCTAAAGAATCTAAAGCTACCAGAACATTTTTGAGTTTAAGTTTAGAAGTGTCTACCTTGGTGGAAGCTACTGTTCGTTCTTGCTCTTTGGTTTCTGATATTTTAGCGGACTTGTCTTTGTTTTTATCCTTTTGTTTTGGTGAATTTTCAGTGCTTACACTTCCGAAAACCGAAGTGCTTATCATCAGGAAAAGTAAAAAAATCTTAGTATTCATTAATGTTGTTTTAAATGAAAGCTACATTACAAAAAGTGTACCTTGATAAAAAAAGTCCTTTTTCAGGACTTCCATTTTTTAGATTAGAACCATAAACTCCATGGGATTCTGCTTAAAATCAACAACAAACCTAAACCGTAGAATAGGGAGATATTATTAAATTTAGCAGTGCTGGTCGTTGCTTTTTTATGTTTTGACCAACCAATTGTTATCAAAGTAATGGCTAAAATATTGACCAACGGATGTTCTAATGATGTTAATCTTGTAGCCGCATCACTCATGTTTCCTAAAGCTGCTTTTCCTAATGGAGAAACAAACCAAAGAATTAAGCCAACCACTAATTGAATGTGGGAAACTATCAATCCGAATAAAGCAATTTTTCTGTCTTTTAGGGTAAATTCTTTATTAGAAGATTTTCCAAGAAGCGCATTTACTAGGACAAAAACCAATAATAATAAAGCTATGTAAGCCCAGCCAGAATGAAATTTTTGAATGAAATGGTACATTGTTATATTTTTAGAATAACAAATATAACGAAAAGCGATAAAAAATCGGTACCAATTAGGCGAGGTTTTAAGATATCTTTAGGCTATTTATTTTTTAAAAAATACTTCAATAGAAATTCGGTTGAGGAATCGTGGTGGTTTACAGAACCCGAATGAATTTCTTCTAAAATTGAATTCGCCAATTGTTTCCCTAGTTCAACACCCCATTGGTCGTAACTAAAAATATTCCAGATAACCCCTTGAACAAAAATTTTATGTTCATATAAGGCAATTAAGGCTCCTAAAGTTTTTGGCGTGAGTTTATCTATCAAAAAAGTATTTGTTGGTTTGTTACCAGCAAAAACCTTAAAAGGCACTAAGAATGTTGCTTTGTCGCTAGCTGTATTTTGTTTTTCAAATTCAGCTTTAACTTTCGCTTCGGTTTTACCGTGTAACAAGGCTTCCGTTTGCGCAAAAAAGTTTGACATTAGCTTTTCGTGGTGATCTTGATTCCCGTATAATGGTTTAACAAATCCGATAAAATCTGTTGGAATCATTTTTGTTCCTTGATGCATTAGCTGAAAAAAGGCATGCTGTGAGTTGGTTCCGGGTTCGCCCCAAATTATAGTACCGGTTTGATAATTTACTAATTTTCCATCACGACCAATGCTTTTCCCGTTGCTTTCCATGATTCCTTGTTGCAGGTATGGCGCAAGTTTTTGAAGATAGTTTGTATACGGAATTAGTGCCTCGCTTTCAGCTCCGAAGAAATTGTTATACCAAATACTTAATAAAGCTAAGGTAACTGGAATGTTATTATCAAAATCGGCTGTTTTGAAGTGCTCGTCCATTTCGTGAGCCCCTTTTAGTAAATCATCAAAATTATCATATCCAACCGCTAAACTGATTGTTAAACCAACAGCACTCCAGAGCGAAAATCGTCCTCCAACCCAATCCCACATTGGAAAAATATTATTTGGGTTGATTCCGAACTCAGTTACTTTATGAATATTGGTAGAAACAGCTACAAAATGTTGGGCAACATCTTCTTGTTTGGCTGATTTTAGAAACCATTCCCTAATTGTTTCGGCATTAGAAAGAGTTTCCTGTGTAGTGAATGTTTTAGATGCAATTACAAAAAGAGTTGTTTCTGGATTTAGTGATTTAATGATTTCGTTTACGTGATCGCCATCAACATTAGAAACAAAATGAATATCTAAGTGATTTTTATAAAACTGTAGTGCATCAACAACCATAGCCGGTCCAAGATCTGAACCCCCAATTCCGATGTTTACAATAGTTGTAAATGGTTTTCCGGTATACCCTTTTCTTTCGCCTGAAATGACTTGGTGACAAAACGTCTTCATTTTGTTTTTTACCTCATAAATTTCAGGTATAATATTTTTACCTTCAACTAAAACCGTTGTATTTTCCGGGGCACGTAAAGCAGTATGCAATACAGCACGATCTTCCGTTTGATTAATATTTTCGCCAGAAAAATAACTTTCTATTGCTTTTTTCAGATTTGCCTCATTTGCCAACTCTTGAAGCAATACAAGTGTATCCTGATTAACAATGTTTTTAGAATAATCGAGTAAAAAATCATTCCATTGAATGTGGAACTTTTGTACTCGATTAGTATCATTGGCAAACATTTCCTGCATGGAAACATTCTTAATTTCAGCGTAATGCTCTTGTAATTTTTTCCAAGAAGTAGTTGTACTCGGATTTATATTGGATAAGGCCATATTTTATTTATTGATTGACAAATTTACAAATATGATTGGTATAAAAACTAGCAATATTTTACGCTATCGATGTAGTTGTGCAAAATTTGCAATTATTTTTCAGTGCTGACATCTGCAACACTATCTAACTCTTTTTTAAGTGGAGTCATATAGGCCATGAATTTTTGTTTGTATCGGCCATCCATTGGTGTAGAAGTTGGTAATTTTAATCTTAAAGCATCTACTTGAACTCCATTTTTCCAAAAACGATAACATACATGTGGTCCGGTTGCTAATCCGGTACTTCCGACTTTACCTATCACTTGTCCTTGAGTGACTCTTTGCCCACGTTTTACTAGTATTTTAGACATGTGTAAATACTGTGTTGAAAAGGTTTTGTCATGTTTTACTTTAACAAAATTTCCGTTACCTGTTGTAAATCCAGCTTGTTCTACTACTCCAGCTGCTGTAGTCATTATTGGTGTTCCCGTTGGTGCCGCATAATCGGTTCCTTTGTGAGCTTTCCAGATTAATTGCACTGGATGGTATCGGTTTTTAGCAAATCGAGAGGTAATATTGATAAATTTCAAAGGAGCTTTTAAGAAGAAGTTTTTCAATGTTTTGCCTTCTTCGTCATAATACTGTTGTTTGTTGGTGTTTTCGTCTGGTGCAAATGGGAATGCGTAGATATTTTTGCCTTTGTATTCAAAAAAGCAGGCTTTCAAACTATCAACTCCGTCATAAATTGTATCGTTGATAAATCTTTCGGTAAACTTTAATCCAAATTTATCTCCTTTTTGCAATTTAAAGAAATCTATAGACCATGCATAAATCTTTGCAATTTTGGGTGCTAATGCAGGATCAACCTTAAGATTTTGTAATGTTTCTGATAATGAGCCATTCAAAGCTCCGGCAATGGTTCTTGTTTTAAACGTTAAAGGTCTTGTTTTCTTATGTGCTACTATCGAATCTCTAAAATCAACTACATAATAATTTAATCGGTCAGGTTGATAAATAAAAACCTGAATTTTATTGGTTCGGTCTTTACTGCGCAGTAGGATAAACGGTTTTCCTTTCTGAATGCTTCTGACATCGAAAGAATCTTTTACTTTGGCGACAATATCAAAAACTTGCTTTCCGTCTAGATTTTGACTGTCCAAAATACTTCCGAAAGTATCACCAGACTGAATAGTGTCGTGCACAACATTAAAATCATGTAGATTAAATCCAAAATCAACCAATTTATACTTGGTTTTCGGAATTATAATTTCTTCTTCTTTAGATTTATTACATGAGATTGTAAAAATTATCAGAAAAACGATTGGAATTATTTTTTTTAGTTTGTTGATGCTCATGCTCTTCTTAGTATCCTTCGCCCCAATTTTTCAATTCGTCATTACTCCAAAGTTCTGGAAAAAATATTCTACGTTGGTATTTTGGATGCATGTATTTTTTCCAGTCGCTTCCACCAGTCGCTTCACCTGATCCTTGCCCGCTGTCGATATATTTTTTGGCTGCATTTAAATGACCCATGACCCAAGTTATATTAACCGTATGGTCGTAGTGTCGCATTGCTTTTACTAATTCGGTATCCATTTGATCTAAATCCGGCAACTGTTTAAATTTTTGCCAAATGTTAATGGTATTGTATTCTTCCATATGTCGGAGAAAAGCTTCTCTATATTTTCGTTCGAACTCTAATATCAAGAATGATTTTTGACCGGTTTGATAATCTTTCCCTGCTGCTTGCCAATAAAGATGCTCAAATGCATGAGAATAAGGCGTATTTCTGTCGATTGTATCTCTAAATCGATAATCTATTAGGTTTATCAAATCGGTTGACGAGAACTCAATTAAACGGTATTGAGCACTTTGAAAGCCGCTTGCTGGAGTTAAAGTATTCCTGAATTTCATGTATTGCGCTACTTCCATTCCGTCACCCATAATATCGAAAGACGTAGTAAGCATATCAAAATAGCGGCTGATTCTTCTTAATTTTTCAGTAAAGAAATCGGTTTTTGGTTTTTGGGAATGACATAATTGATTGATTTCCCATAGTATCATTTTAAACAACAACTCATTTACCTGATGGTACATAATAAAAACCATTTCATCAGGAAGCACGGTTCGTTGTGTTTGCAAATTCAGTAAAGCGTCTGTTTGAATATAATCCCAATAGGTTATTGGCTTGGACCAAAGTAATCCTTCGAGATGGGTTTCGGTTTTTTGATTAATAGCATCGAACTTCAGTTCTAATGCTTCTAAAAGTGCGTCTGAATTTGTTTTATTATTCATTAATTATTTTAATTTAACCATAAACGGATTTTTAAGCCCTTTGAAACCGTCAATATCAGCTTTAATAGAGCCAACGGCCAAGCTTGCTTTAATCCGTAATGGGATTTTATTTTCGTCATCAGAAATCCAAACTGTCAAACTTTCCTCTTCTTTGAAGACTCTTCCAGATTGAACAATGGGTCTAAAAATCATAGTTGGAGCAGTTCCAAATTTAGTTTTTAAATTTTCTCTTCCTATAAATTTTAACTTAAACTTAAATACTTCATCATCAAAAAACATGTCTACTGTAATAGATTCGCCAACTTTAAGTTTATCAATATTGGGATGGTTTCTCAAGAAATAAAAAGTAGAAATGATGTCTTGAACATTTTCTGTAACTGAAACTGTCTTCTCTGTTTTTTTCTTGTAATCTTTTACCAAGACTTGATTGTTGTCTTGATTAAAAAAACCTTCTTGATTCTTAGTATACCCACCTTCGTCAATTTTTCTAACAAATTGAAATGGCTTGTTTGTAACTTTATCAAAATAACTTTCATAGTTATCATCTACTTTGAAGAAAAACCGTGACATTCCGACAGTATATCCTTTTCCGATAGCATGATAAACTTTTTTATTGTCTTTGACTGCCTCTTTTATTTCAAGGGTTGCATACCCTGCATTGACAAACCCATAATGTATTCTAAACTTGAACCATTCGCCTGAATCATATGCTTCAGGTTTTTGATTATCAAAACTTACAGTAAGAAAAACTAATAGTAATAAAAAATATTTTTTCATGTTTTCAGTTGCTTTTATACTGTAGGTGCAATATCTGTTCCAAATGTACCAAAACAAAAAAACCCAGTCAAATAATGACTGAGTTTTTATGCTATTAACCAACCAAAAAACTATAAATTATGAAAATTTATCCAAAAACAAAAGGAAACCACTCCTTTATCTTTTTTGATACGGCAAAGATACTTTAAACTGTTACATAATTACAAGTGATTTGTCGACTTTAACAGTAAATTAATAAAGAATAGGTTAAATCATGTGTTGTTTTTGAATTATTCCTAATTTTAATCCTTTATGATCTTATTTTTATCAAACTTAATCGATTTTGATTGATTGCTATAAGTTCATTTTCTTTGTTCTTTAAAAATACAATCGGTAGTTGAGAACAAAGAAAAAACCGAGCTAAAAGCTCGGTTTCTAATATAAATTCTATATAAAATTACTTAACAATTAAGAACTCAGAACGCCTGTTTTGTGCGTGTTGTTCTTCTGTGCAGTCTTTTCCGCAATCAACTTTTGGTTCTAACTCTCCCATTCCTTTACCAGAAATTCTACTTGCGGAAATTCCTCTTGAGATAACATATTGAACTGTTGATTTTGCTCTTCTATCAGATAATGATAAGTTATATTTATCGCTACCTCTGTTGTCTGTATGCGATTTTGCAAGAACAACCATTTTATCATTATTTTTCAATACCTGAACTAATTTATCTAATTCAAATGCTCCTTCTTGAGTTATGTTACTTTTATCAAATTCAAAGTAAATCGGTTTTAAAACGATTTCTGTTTCAGTAACAATAACATCAATAGGTTGTAAAGCAGCATCTACTTTAGCTGTTGGACCTTTACTTTTAGTTACTGCAAATGTATTGCCTTCGAAGCCATCTTTAGAAGCTTGAACGACATAAGGTTTGTCGCATTCCACTCTGTATTTAACTTCTCCTTTTGCATCAGACATTTCAGTTGCGATAATATTTTTCTTATCATCAAGTATAGAAACACTAGCATTTGCTAAAATTTCTCCGGTTTTTGCATTTGTAACAACGGTTAATACATCAACACCACAAATTGGACTTACTGCAAAAATATCGTCGTTACCATTTCTATTGCTAGAAAGGAATCCAACTCCTTTTACTCCGTTAAAAGTAAATGCGAAATCATCTTTTTCGGTATTAACAGGCTTTCCTAGGTTACTTGCATCTGAACCATTAGCTAAATCGATTTGGTATACATCTAAACCTCCCAAGCCTTGTTTGCCACTTGAAGCAAAGTATAAGGTTTTGTTATCATCAGCGATAAAAGGAAAACTTTCGTTGCCTTCAGTATTCACTTTACTTCCTAAGTTCTGTGGTTCACCATAAGTCCCATCAGTGTTAAGAGTGACTTTCCAAATATCAACTCCTCCAAGACTTCCGGGTCTATCAGAAGAAAAGTAAAGTGTTTTACCATCACGACTTACACTTGGATTACTTGTAGAAAATTCTTTGCTGTTAAATGGTAGCATTTCAATATTACCCCAAGTATCTCCACTCTTTGTAGCTTTGAAAATACTATTTCTGCCTAACTTTAATTTATTAGCTTTATCTTTTTCAAAAGTTCCTTCTCTGAAACTATCACTCGAAAAATAAATCGTATTTCCGTCAGCAGTTATTGTTACTGGGCCATCATGGAACCTTGAATTAAGTGACGTTACTGTAGTTGCATTACTAGCAGTCCCATCAGTATTGTAATCCGCTTTGTAGATGTCTAAGAAAGGTTCATCAGTCCAACCATAACTTTTTCTCGCTCCATTTCTGGCGCTAGTGAAATACACTGAATTATCGTAAATAACAGCTCCAAAGTCAGATTTATCACTGCTTAAATCAGAGGAGTTAACATTAAATAATTTGGTTTTGTCTAATAATCTTGGTATATAATTAGGATTTTGTTTGAATGCAACAGCACGAGAATCAGAAGGAGCAGCAGTAGCAAATTTTTGCATTTGCTTGTTAGCCTCCTCGTATTTCCCATTGGCTTTCAACATCTGAGCATACCGGTAGTATGTTTCGGCATCCTGATTTGTTTCAGTTGCTTTGGCATACCATTTAGTTGCTTCTTCGGTATTAAACATGTTGTAATAAGTGTCTGCTAATTGCTTATATACATAAGAATCTGCTTTTCCGTTTTCTACAAGTTTCAAATATTCTTTAGCAGCATCGATATATTCATATCTATTAAAAAGTTTATCAGCTGACTTGGTATCTTTATTTTGTGCCGAGATAGTAAAACTAATGGCTACAAAACTTAATGTTATATATAGATTTTTCATTTTTAGGATTGCTTTATTAGGTTAGAAATATCTAGGCGATTGTGATACTTTTTTCGGGAAGTTTAGATCAAATAGTAACATTACCTCATGTGAGGCAGGTGAATCTACCTTCAAATCCGAAACAATACGATCGTAAGCATATCCAATTCTCAAGTTTGGAGTTACGGCAAAATTTACCATTGCTCCGAACGAATCTTCCAATCTATAAGTTGCTCCCAACTCTAGTTTATCATATAGCATAAAGTTAGTCGAAACATCAACCGATGTTGGCGCGTTTACCGATGACTTAATCATGGCAAACGGTTTGAATTTTAAATTTGGATTGATGTCAAATACATAACCACCGGTTAAGAAATAATGAATAACATCTGTACCGTATTCTCTTCCATTAAAATCTAAATATTTCGATTTTAACATATTTGGAACTGAAAAAGCCAAATAATATTTGTTCGTGTAATAGAAAACCCCTGAACCAATATTCAAGAACGTGTTATTTGGATTTGAAGCAAAAAATGGATCTTGGGTTGAGGGTTGTGGTAATGTTGGGTAAATTGACTCAAAATCAATTTTGTGCATGGTTACACCCGCTTTTAAACCAAAAGCCAACTTATGTTCTCCACCTAAATTTAAGGTATAAGAAAAATCACCGTAAACATTGTTTTCTTCAACAGGACCAATCTTATCTGAAATTACAGAGAGACCTAACCCTACATTTCGTCCTACTGGACTGTGCAAAAAGAAAGTTCCCGTTGTTGGGGCTCCTTCAATTCCAACCCATTGTGCTCTATAAAGCAAACCTCCAGACATACTCTCTTTTGATCCAGCGTATGCAGGATTCATTACACTCATATTGTACATGTATTGCGTGTAATGTGGATCTTGCTGAGCTCTTAACTCGTTTATCGCTAAAGCCAATATCGCAATGAAATATATTTTCTTCATTTTGTTTAGTTTTTTTTGAATTATTAAGTTATTGTGCTCTATTGATATAAATCCAACCTGTTACAGAATTTCCAGTATTTTTATCAAGTACATAGAAATAGGTTCCGTCTGGAAGATCGTCGCCATCATCTGATTTTCCTCCCCATTCGTTTACATAATTTGAACGAGAATATACTTTCATTCCCAATCTATTAAAAATGGTTAGCTTTTTAACATCAAAACCTGTTAAATCGAATGTGTCGTTAAATCCATCATTATTCACAGAGATTCCTCTTTGAATTTGACATGAAATAGTGGTTACATCAAATGGCGCAGATACTGTTGAACATCCGTCAACTGTAACTGTGACAGTATAAGTTCCGACTGCTGGAACATTGAAACTTTGACCTGTTCCCAATTCAACACCTTGTGCGTTTTGCCAAATAAAACTAGCCGTTTCCGGATTAAATGAACCGTTTACTGGTGTAGCATTTAAAACATAAACCGTCTGACACCCTCCATTAAGTTCTATAACTACAGGTGGAATTAAGGATACTTGAGTGGTTCCGCTTGCTGCTAATTGACAAATAGATGGATCAGCAACAACTGAATAGGTAACAGTATAATTTCCTGGTGTACTAGCTAAATCAATAGCACCTGTTGAAGGATTAACAATCAACCCGGTCGTTGAACTAAATGTTCCTCCAAGTGTAAATCCTACACCTAGATTAGGTAATTCAGTACTAGAGCTTGTAGTAGAACAGAAAGGCGTATCATAATTAAAGCTTGTAACAGGAATCACTATTGGATTAATTACAATGTCAAAAGTAGTACTATTTGCAACTTGACATGTACTAGAATTAGCAGCAACTGTGTAAGTGATTGTATAAGATCCGGCAGTACTATTAGCCAAATCAATAATACCAGTAGCAGAATTAATTGACAAACCATTAGTTGAACTAAATGTCCCTCCTGCTGTGAATCCGGCTACTAAAGTTGGTGGTAAAGTTGCTTGCGCATTTTGACAAATTGGAGTAGTAAAGCTAAATCCAACAACCGGGGTTACAGTTGGACTTATAACTATTGTAAAGTCTGTTGAGCTTGCCGCTTGACATCCAGTTGGATTGTCAAGAGTTGCATAAGTTATTACATAGGTAGCTGCAGTTGTTCCTGCTAAATTAATTTCACCTGTAGAAGGATTTATATCAATTCCTGTAGAAGGATTAGACGTAAAAGTTCCTCCTGTTGTAAATCCTGCTACTGAAGTGTTTGGTATTGGATTAGCAGTAGCATTTTGACATACTGGTGTAGTGTAAGTGAAAGTAGTTACCGCTGTAATCACCGGATTGATAACTAGATCAAAAGTATTAGTAGTTGCAACTAAACAAGTAGTTCCTGCTAAAGTGTATGTTATAGTATACAACCCGTCAATACTATTTGCTAAGTCAACAACACCTGTTGTCGCATCAATTGTTAAACCTGTAGTTGAACTAAAAATACCACCTGTTGTAAATCCAGCATCTACTGTAGGAGTCAAGGTAGCTTGTGCATTTTGACAAATTGGAGTAGTGTAACTAAATCCTACAATTGGAGTTATAACGTTAGAAATATCAATAGTAAATGTAGTTGAACTAAATGATTGACAAGTTGTCGGATTGAAAGCAAACGTATAGGTAATATCATAGGTGCCCGCAGTTGTTCCTGCTAAATTAATTTCACCCGTAGTTGCATCAATAACAATTCCAGTAGACGGATTTGCTGTAAATACACCACCTGTTGTAAATCCTGTAGCAGAAGTGTCTGGTAATGGATTAGTAGTTGCATTTTGGCAAATTGGAGTCGTGTAAGTAAATGTTGTAACGGATGGAATCGCATTAACAGCATCAATAACTGCATTTAATGGAGTAGAAAAACATCCAGTAGTTAAATCTCTAACAATTAATGTATAAGATCCTGGTGCTAAGTTGCTGAATGCAGGATTCGTTTGGTATGTAACACCGTTATCAACACTATATTGATAAGTAGAAACCGCGAATGCATAACTTCCGACATTACTATAATCCTCTGGATCTGACGTAGTCCAATCTGCAGAATTCCATGTCGTACTTGGAAGAGTTGCGGTATTTAATCTTGCATAGGTATAACCGGTTTGACCGGCTGGTGTATATATAGAACCATCTGTAGTTCCCCACAAATCAACCAAAACATCAGCTGTTGTAGTCAATCTGATATTATCATTATTATTTACTCCTGCACATCCGGTGAAAGTTTGATTTGCAGTAACGCTAGGAATACCAGCACTGTTACTTACTTTAATCACATTAGTAGTATTATTTGGCATGATGCCCGCTAACTGTAAATCACATTGTAGATTTTCTGTAGTTGGTGGTGAACCCCAAGTATAAAACTTCAATTTATAATTGGCCAAATTAACTGGTGCTCCGGTTGCATTATACAACTCAACATAAGATAAGGAACCTGTGTCAGCATCTGTAACTTCAGAAATAAATAAGTTAGATGGAAGCGCTCCTCCTGTAGATACAGGTGTGTCAAATGTTATTGAACCTGTTGAAGTGGTACAAGAAGATTGAGTAACTGTGAAAGTTGGTGTTGGAACAGTATTTATCGTTACGCTAAATTGTCGTTCTGTAATACAACCATTAGTACCTTCAGCATAAACAAAGACTGGTTGAGAACTTGTAATTGGAGTACTGATATCCAATTGTGTTCCTCCACCAGATGGTCCGCCAGCCTCTGTGTAGTAATTACCAACAGTTAAAGCGGGTAGCGTATATGTATTACATGCTGCTACTGAAGTTTGTAAAAGAACTGGAGAAGCTAATATCTCTACTTGAGTAGTAGTTGTAAATGCTGCACAACCTCCAAATGCTGCTATAGTATAAGTCACGGTGTAAACACCTGGTGTACTTGCCACTGGTATTATTTCTCCCGTCAAGGCATTAAGCAATAATCCTGAAGGTGAAGCCGAATAAGTTCCTCCTATAGTTCCAATTCGTGTAGCTGATTGAGGAGCAGCAATATTATTACAATAAGTTGCTACAGGATATGAAATTGTTGCACTTGCTGGAGCTGTAATGATTACAGTTCTTGTTGTTGTAATAAAAGGAATCGTGGTACAAATTCCACCAATAGTCGTTGCAGATGTACTTGTAATCACATAAGCTCCTGGAGTACTGGCCAATAAATTGATTTGACCTGTTGCAGAGTTTAAATTTGTACCTGAGTCAACAAATACAAGTCCTGTAGTGGATGAATAAACTCCCGCAACCGCACTAGAAGCCAAAACTGGAGTTGGGTCAGGTTGGTTTTGACAATAAAACGTTTGTTGAAAATTGAACGTATTTATTGGGAAACAAGCTGTGGTACCACCACCATTATTAGTTTGAGTAAATGTTACTGTTCCTGCTTGATTCGAAAAGTTTGTAATCATAATTACATAAACTTCACATAATTGAGCATTTGGAATACACATGATTTCTTGCGCAGCAGTAGAATAACTACATGCATGAAGCGTTCCCGGACATCCAGTTGTTGGAGTTGGGATAGGCACCGTCTGCGTAAGCGGGTTTGCTGGAACTCCTGTACAAGCCGTATTTAAATCTGTAAAAGGACCCCAAGCTACATAATCAACGTCTCTTGGCACGCCACCATTATCAACTTGAGAAATCAAATAACTCAATGGACCAGCCTGATTAACCTGTAAAAAGAAGAATGCTGGATTAGGAGATGTAAATAAACATCCTATTTGACCTAAACTAGGAACATTAGTCGCATTTGCGTAAGTAACAGTTTGACCCGTACAAAAAGCTGGTGCTTCAGTACATGGTAGTGTTCCAATACACAAGTTAAAGTTTGTAAACTGAGGAAGCGTTGAATTAGAAAAAACTCTTATATAATAAGTTGTTCCAGCGACTAAGTTTGCACCTGAATTACATCCAACTTCTGTTAAGCCACCACAACTTCCTTGATAAATTGCATAACTCAAAGCAGTAGCAGGAGTTACGTTAGTAAAAGAAATTACGTGTGTTATCGTTGTTGCTGTAAAAGTAAACCATACATCATCATTCGCAGCACCAGCACCGCCACAAGTTGTAGGTGGTGAGGAAGCTGTGGCTCCTGCTAAAGTACCAGGAGTGGTTTGAACACAGTTTAAATTTTGGTTAACAATAGCAAAAGTAGCATTAGCACACTCATCATTAACTGGTAAAGTAGCAAAATTGTATGCTGACCAAACACTCGCATCAGTTGGAGAACATATTGCTCTAACGTAGAATACGTATGCTGTTCCAGCTGTTAAAGGATTAGCAATATAAGTAGTAGAAGTTACCGGAATTCCTGGGCCTGTTGGAACCGGAGAACCTGCTGGCAAAACTAAAATTTCCCATGCCGTAGCCAAGGAACCATCTGGATTTAATGGTTGCGTCCAGTTCAAAGTTGCAGTAGTTTGTGTAACAGGGTTTGCAAGTATTGCAACCGGTCTGGCACAAGTAGGTGCTGGTGAACAAGTGACGTTAGCAATAAAACCTGGAAGTTGAACTGAAGGGTCACTTCTGAAAACAAAAGTCAAACAACCATCAGCCGTAGTTGAAGAAAATGGTCCAGGGATATTTGCACCCCAAAATCCACCTGGAAGTCCACCTGGAACATTTGCAGCTAGATTGCCACTATTAAATTGACCTACACCAACTATATTTCCGTCGTAAACATATAAGGCATCAAAATTCACCTCTGTATTAAAAGATGTAAAAGTTACTGTAACTATTTCACCAGGGTTATTTGGACAAATTATGGTAGTAACATTTGAACTTGGTAAATAATTAGCAGCTGGACCGCCGTTATCAACAAAGGTTCCTCCACAAATTGGGGGTGCTACTAAAGTAGTAACGGTTGCTGGACCGCCCCAAGTACTACTATCTGTTCCGCTACATATTGCTCTGATATAAATATCATAACATGTCGTTGGGCTTAATCCAGTAAGAGGGAAGTTAGTTGACGTGTTTGCAGTAACAAGAATACCATTCGTTGGCGGAACTGCTCCCGGAATTGGAGAACCACAAGGTACAGCCAAAACTTGCCATTGTGTGGCAATACTATTATCCGGATTGATTGGTTGTGTCCAGTTTAAAACAACTGATTGATGTGTAAGTAAATTTGTAGTGATTGCAGTAGGTCTTCTGCATGTTGGAGGCGGATTACAAGTTACGTTTGCAAGCCAACCTGCAAGCTGAACAGAACCGTCACTTCTAAAAACAAAAGTCAAACAACCATCAGCAGAAGAAGAAGTAAACGGACCAGGGATTGCAGTTCCCCAATATCCTCCAGCAAGTCCTCCAGGTACGTTAGCAGGCGGATTAAGACTTGGAACTAAAGGTGCAGCAGTTGAATTTCCATCATAAACATATATGGCATCGAAATTAACCTCGGTATTGAAAGCTGTAAAAGTTACAGTAACAACATCTCCTGACCCAACAGGTGGGCATATCGTTGTTGTAACATTTGAATTTGCTGCATAAGGTGCGCCTGTTCCGCCCTCATCAACATAGTTACCGCCACATTCTGGTGGCGCCACTAAAGTTGTAGCAGTTATAGGGCCAGACCAAGTACTGTTGTCCGTTGGGCTACAAACCGCTCTAACATAAATATCATAACATGTTCCCGAAGATAATCCGGTAAGAGTATATGGTGGGGCTACTGTAAGATCATTCACCGTTGGGATTGAACCCGCAGTTGGCAAAGGGGATCCACAAGGAACTACATAGATATCCCAAGTAGTTGCTGTAGTTGTATCCGGATTAACGGGCTGTTGCCAAGTTATTCCAACAGAATTAACTGTTGCAGCTGTGCTTATTGTTAGAAATGTAGGTCTTAGACACGTTGGTGGTGGAGCACATGTTACATTGGCTAACCAACCAGCATTTTGAACTGAAGTATCACTTCTGAACACAAAAGTCAAACAACCATTAGCTGCTGAAGAAGTAAATGGACCAGGAATAGCAGCTCCCCAGAATCCACCAGGAAGTCCACCTGGTACATTACCAGCTAAGTTGGCACTAGGAATTTGCGGTGCAGCAACAGAATTTCCATCATAAACATATAAGGCATCGAAGTTCGCTTCAGTATTAAAAGCCGTAAAAGTTACCGTAACTAAATCTCCAGAACCTACGGTAGGACAAATGACTGTAGTTACGTTTGAACTTGCAGCATAAGGCGCGGCTATTCCACCAGCATCAGCAAAATTTCCACCACATTCTGGCGGAGCAATTAACGTAGTAAAACTTGTTGGAATAGTTGTCCAAGCGCTATTGGTTGTTGCATCACATACTGCTCTAACATAAACATCATAACAAGTATTAGATAACAATCCTGTTGTGAGGGTATAAGGAGGGATTCCTAACCCTGAAAGATCATTTACTGTTGGTGTTGCTCCAGCTCCAGGAGCAGGAGAACCACAAGGTTGCGCAATAATATCCCAAACAGTAGCTTGAGTAGCATTTGGATTTGCGGGTTGTGTCCAGTTGAGTATAACGGAGTTATGAGTAACTATTGAAGATGTTAACGCTGTTGGAGGTGCACAAGTTGCTGGAGGTGCACAAGTAACATTAGCTACCCAACCTGCTGCAGCAGTTGTTCCGTTAGAAGTAAATCTAAAAGTCAAACACCCGGAAGGTGCGGTTGAAGTAAATGATGGTGGTAAAGTAGTTCCAGATAAGGTTGCTATTAATGTAGCGCCTACTGTATCTCCATCGTAAACTTGCAATAAGTCATTTGCTGCTTGTGTATTAAACGAGGTAAATGTTACCGTTACTGCATCTCCAGAACCAAGGGTAGGGCAAATAACTGTGGTAAGATTTTCATTATTTCCATAGTTGCCAGCAAGACCACCAGTATCTACAAAGTTGCCGCCACAAACTGGTGGTGCAAGTAAAGTAGTTACTGTCGTTGGTACAGGAGTCCATGCACTGTTGGTAGCGCATACTGCTCTCACATAAATGTCATAACAGGTTCCAGAAGTTAATCCAGTAAGTGTATAAGGTGATGCTATGTTCAAATCATTAACAGTAGGAGTTGCTCCTCCTCCTGGTGCAGGAGACCCACAAGGCAAGGCAATGATATCCCATGTTGAAGCTACGGTTGTATCCGAATTTGCTGGTTGCGTCCAGTTTAAAACTACAGAATTTGTTGTAACTGATGTATTGGTTAAAGCAGTAGGAACTCTACATGCTGGAGGAGCATTACAAGTAATATTTGCTGCGTAACCCGCTGCGACAACTGTTGCATTGGAGGTAAAAACAAAAGTTAAACATCCTGTTGTTGCAGTAGAGGTATATGATCCAGGTACTGTTGTACCTGACAAATTAGCCAATAGTGTAGCTGAACTATCATTACCATCATATATTTTTAAAAAATCGGCTCCTGCTTCAGTATTAAACGCAGTAAAAGTTACTGTTACTAAATCTCCCAGAGTGACAGGACAAACAGTTACAGAACTATTTGCATTATTTATGTAGTTCCCGGCAATACCACCAGAGTCTATCAAATTACCACCACAAATAGGAGGCGCGGTTTGGGTTGTAAAGGTAGCGGAGGGTGAAGACCAGTCGCTAGTAAATCCGGTAGCACATAATCCTTTGATACGATATTTGTATGCTGTATTTGGCGTTAAACCTGGTGAAACCGGTATTATAAATGGCGGAGGTCCGCTGTGTGTATAGGTTACGGCACCTGTAAAAGCATCCGCCGCCGGAATTAGTTCAATTTCCCATGAGGCTGCTCCGTTAGCAGGAGTCCATGTTAGTGACGCTGAATTCGAAGTTATCGCAGTGGTAGTTCCTGTTACAGGTGGTATACATTGCTCATTTACCCCAACATTATCAATCAACCAACGATCTCCATCAACTGTTGAAGTCGGTTGCGTGTATACTCGAACAAAGGCAAAATAAACATCTTGACCTTGCAAAAAACTCGGCAATACAACGGTTTTTTCTGTCCAAGTAGCAAAGTTTGAGGTTGGAACTATCAAATCTAACTCAGACCATTGTTGTAAGTCGGAGTATGCAAAAGGATTTGTTTGATTGCCTGGGTCATTTGCCGGAGCAACCATAAGTTTGAAAATAGTTCCTTGATCTCCACTAGTGAACGTTCTAGTCCAAAAATGCAGTTCAACGGTACCAGTTGCAGGTACTGTAACAACTGATGTAGCTAAATAATCTTCAGAAGTATTTCCTTGATTGATTTGCTCTCTGCTTACCGAAGCACATTCCTGTCCTTGGTATTGTAGTGTTGCGGCAAAAGGATTGATACCCCAGCTTTCCACGCTACCAACAGTAGGAGGTGAATTATTTTCAAAGATAGCCCAAACACCTGTGTTTAGGGTCCAAAACGCAGGAAGTGGTCCTGCTGGACTCGGAGATCCTTCGAAACCCTCTATCTGACCGAATAACTGTGAGTATCCATGTACAGAACTGAGAAGTAACAGTAGTAATAGTGTAATTTTTTTCATGAAATGAAAATTTGAGTTGTTGGATAAAGGTTATAGAATTTTGAAGTCCAAATTTAATAAAAATTATGAAATAATTGGCAATATTAATTTTTTTCACAAAAATAGATAGCTTTTATATCGTAATCCTTGACTATTTATGCGTTTTTTTAATTTTCAATTGACTAGTTTTGTACTAAGATTTAATAAAAATGTTAGAAAAAGAAGTAATAAATTTTGAACGAACTGTAATTGTTGGAATAGTTACACAAAATCAAAACGAGGAAAAATTAGCAGAATATCTTGATGAATTAGAGTTTCTGACTTTTACAGCCGGTGGCGAAGTAATCAAACGGTTTTCTCAAAAATTGGAACGCCCGAATCCTAAAACTTTTTTAGGCACCGGTAAAATGGACGAAATAAGCGTCTACATCAAAGAAAAAAATATTTCTACAGTCATTTTTGACGACGAATTATCCCCTTCGCAACAAAAAAATATTTCAAAAATACTAGACTGTAAAGTACTAGACCGAACGAATTTAATTTTGGATATTTTTGCACAAAGAGCCGAAACGTCTTACGCTAGAACTCAGGTTGAATTAGCGCAATGTCAATATTTATTACCCAGACTCTCGGGAATGTGGACGCACTTAGAGCGACAAAAAGGAGGTATTGGTCTTCGTGGTCCTGGCGAAACAGAAATCGAAACTGACAGAAGGATTGTTCGCGACCGAATTGCCTTGCTTAAAGAAAAAATAAAGACAATTGACAAACAAATGTCGGTTCAAAGAGGCAATCGTGGTGCTATGGTTCGTGTTGCATTAGTTGGTTATACCAATGTTGGCAAGTCGACTCTAATGAATGTAATAAGTAAAAGTGAGGTGTTTGTAGAAAATAAATTATTTGCAACACTAGATACAACCGTTCGAAAAGTGGTTATTAAAAACTTACCTTTTTTATTATCAGACACCGTTGGATTCATCCGTAAATTACCAACGCAATTGATTGAATCATTTAAAAGCACGCTTGACGAAGTTCGCGAAGCTGATTTGTTATTACACGTGGTAGATATTTCACATGCTGATTTTGAAGAACACATCGCATCCGTAAATCAAATTCTAAAAGATATTAAAAGTGATGACAAGGAAACCATAATGGTTTTCAATAAGATTGATGCTTATAAAAATGAAGTGATAGAGGAAGATGATTTAATAACCGAAAGAACAACAAAACACAACACACTACAAGAATGGAAAACCACATGGATGGGTACTGTTGGGGAAAAAAACGCTCTGTTCATTTCGGCAACCAATAAAGAAAACTTTGAAGAATTCAGAGAAAGAATTTATGAAGCAGTAAGGAAAATTCACATTACACGATTCCCTTACAACAAATTTTTATATCCAGATTATAAGGATGCAGTCGAAAAAGAAAAAGGGGAAACTACTAATTAAGGTAATAGATATACCCAAAGTTTAACCAAACATTCCAATCGTTAGCTTTATTTTCTGTATAAATCTTTTCGTCCGGATTTAATCCGTCAACCCAGTTTGAGAAATAATATTGTAATCTGAAATCAACCATTAAATCTGACAACTCAGTTAATTTATACCTACAACCCACACTTGAAACGATAGACCAAACCGTTCCGCCTTGATTAGTGGTAGCATTGTAATATTTTATTGGGGTTGATATAGGCGTATTCAAAGGTCCAAGCTCTGACCATGCTCTCGGATTGTAAAAACTAAATTGACCACCCAAACTAATAAATGGCGCTAACGAACCTCTAGTGGCAGTAAATTCACGGATACTTAAAGGGAAAAACTCTAATTGCATCCCAACATTAGTAACTGCAGTACTTCCCCTCATAGCCCTAAGTTGCGTGGCAATTAAACCTGTTCGGGTTGGTTCTACCCATTTTCCAAAATGTTGTAATTCCGTTTTATTATAAGACAACTCACTTCTTAATTTGAAGTGGTCGTTAAAATACGTTTCAGGTGTATAACAGTTACATTCCGCTTTGTACGAAAAATTTAGATAGTGGATAATACCGATCCCATATCCAGTGTTTCCAATATTGGTTGATAAATCATGACGCTCACCATAATCCGATTGAAAAGCAACCGGGCCAAGGATTGCTCCTATTTCATGAGAAAAGCCAAACTGAGCATTTACGCTATTTGACAAAGCAAATAACAATAGCAGGGATACAATAAATTTCTTGGGCATTTGCATACTAATTAGTTCAAATCTCGACAAATATATAAAAACATCAATCAGTTATAAAATAAAATAAAAAATAGTTGATTTATATATGGAAAAATAAACAAAAAGTTTTAACAACTAACACTTTGGTGAGTTTATTTATGTTTTCTTAACATAACCACAAAAACCTACTAGAATTTAAAAAAATTACGCACCTCTAATTGAATAAAATGTATATTTGTCCGATTTTACGAAATCGATTTCTTAAAAAAATATTAATAGCTAATTTATGTCACAAAGTATTAACGCATTTATGGACATGGTTGCACAAAGAAACGGCCATGAGCCCGAATTTATGCAAGCAGTTATGGAAGTTGCTGAAACAGTAATTCCGTTTATCGAAGAAAATAAAAAATACCAAAACAAAATGCTTTTGGAGCGAATGGTAGAACCTGAAAGGGTAATCATGTTTCGGGTAACTTGGATTGACGATGCCGGAAAAACCCAAGTTAATCGCGGTTACAGAATTCAAATGAACTCTGCTATCGGACCATACAAAGGCGGGATTCGCTTTCATCCTTCTGTAAACCTAAGTATCTTAAAATTCTTAGCTTTTGAACAAACGTTCAAAAACAGTTTGACCACATTACCAATGGGTGGCGGAAAAGGCGGTGCTGATTTTGATCCAAAAGGAAAATCAGATATTGAAATTATGAAATTCTGTCAAGCATTCATGACGGAATTAGCAAAACACATCGGAGCAGATACTGACGTTCCTGCAGGAGATATTGGTGTTGGAGGAAGAGAAGTTGGCTACATGTTCGGCCAATATAAAAGAATACGAAACGAATTTACTGGAGTTTTGACCGGAAAAGGAATTACTTTTGGAGGCTCTCTAATTCGTCCAGAAGCTACAGGTTACGGCGATGTTTATTTTGCCCAAAATATGTTGGCTACTAAAGGTCAAAGCTTCTCAGGAAAAACAGTAGTTGTTTCTGGCTCTGGAAACGTAGCGCAATATGCTATTGAAAAAGCAACTGAACTTGGCGGAAAAGTAGTTACAGCTTCTGATTCATCTGGATATATTTATGATGCTGAAGGAATCACTTCCGAAAAGTTGGCTTTCATAATGGAAATCAAAAATGTAAACTACGGTAGAATCGGTGATTATGTTGCGAAATATCCAAATGCAAAATTCCTAGCCGGTAAACGTCCGTGGGAAGTGAAATGCGATATCGCATTACCGTGTGCTACTCAAAATGAATTAAATGGTGATGAAGCAAAAGCGCTGATTGCTAACGGATGTATCTGTGTAGCTGAAGGCGCAAACATGCCTTCTACCCCAGAAGCTGTTACCGAATTCTTAAAAGCAAAAATTCTTTTTGCTCCAGGAAAAGCCTCAAATGCTGGTGGTGTTGCTACTTCTGGCCTTGAAATGTCACAAAACTCCTTACGCCTAAGCTGGACATCAGAGGAAGTGGACCAACGATTGAAAAATATTATGGCTAACATACACGAATCTTGTGTGAAATATGGCACCGATGCCACTGGATATACTGATTACGTTAAGGGCGCAAACATTGCCGGTTTCGTTAAAGTTGCAGATGCCATGCTAGCTCAAGGAATCGTATAAAAAGATCAATCAACCTAAACCCTTAAAAAGCCATCATTTCTGATGGCTTTTTTTGTTTCCACTACAACAAATTGATAATTTTTGCGTTTATACTATATTTGCCTACTAATTGCTTCCAAATGAAAAAGTGTTTTTTGTGGTTTTTGATTCTCGCATTCCAATTTGGCTTTTCTCAACAAAACCTGAACTGGAAAGGGTATTTTTCCTATAACACTATCAAAGATGTTTCTGAATCTAGTACACGCCTTTTTGCCGCTGCCGAAAATGCACTTTTCACCAAAAATCTTTCTACAGGTGAACTTAAAACCATCAACACCATTGACGGCCTCTCGGGTCAAACGATTTCAGCCATTTACCACAGTGAAGCTTTTAGCAAAACCATTGTTGGATATCAAAACGGCTTAATGATTGTGATTAATGATGCTGATGGAAGCATGCTTAACGTGGTAGACATCATCAACAAAAACATTCCGGCAAACATCAAAAAAGTGAATCACTTTACAGAATTTAATGGCATTCTCTATATTTCTTGCGATTTCGGAATCGTTCAATACCGATTGGCAACTTTAGAGTTTGGAGACACTTATTTTATTGGTCCAAACGGACAAGAAATCAAGGTCTATCAAACTACGGTTTTTAATAATGAAATTTATGCGGCGACCCAATTATTTGGAATTAAAAAAGCTAGTATAACCAACCCGAATTTAGTCGATTTTGCACAATGGCAGACTTTTGACACTGGCTTTTGGTCTGGAATTGTTTCGATTAACAATCAGTTAATTGCTATGAATTTAAACAACAACATTTACCGATATAATGGGACAAGTTTTCAGCAAATAGCAAATTTGGGCGCGCCAGGACTAGACATTAGGACTTCTTCAAATTATTTAATTGTAACCAGTTTGGGCAAAGTTTTAATCTTTAACCAATCACTTAATCCAATTATAACTATACAAAATTCTCAGATTACAACTATTCCAGTAACTTTTACCTGTGCCACTGTTATTGATGCTACAATTTATATTGGAACCAATGAAAACGGCATCGTTTCAGCAACAATAAATACTCCAAATGCATTTGAATTCATCATGCCCGATGGACCACAAAAGAACAATATGTTTTCAATTAACAAAACTGCATCAAATTTATGGGCGGTATACGGCGGATATGATGCCTCTTATAATCCTTACACCTATATTGGTTTTGATTTAAGTGAATTTGGAATAAATAAATACAATGAAACCAATGGTTGGTTAAGTATTCCTTATAGCGCTGTTTTAAATGCAAAAGCATTGGTGCGAATTGCCGTGAATCCAAATGATGAAAATCAAGTTTTTATTGGCTCCTACAATAACGGACTGCTAAAAATAGAAAGTGATGTGCCAACAACAATCTATGATGCAACCAACAGCACTTTAGAAGGAATTGTAAACGGAACAAATATTAGAGTTAACAGCACCACCTTTGATAAAAACGGAAATCTTTGGTTAACAGAAAGCCGAGTGAAGAATGGATTGCATGTTTTAAAAACCAACGGACAATGGCAAACATTTAACCTGGAAGGTATTTTAGATAATTTTTCTAATAATGATTTTTGTAAAATTGTGATTGATAGAAGTGGCACTAAATGGATTGCTTCACTTAAAAACGGGGTAATCGCTTACAATGAAACCGTCAATATTTTTAAAAAATTGTCCGAAGGTGCTGAAACTGGTAATCTTCCTTCAACTGATGTGCGAGCAATTGTTATCGATAATCGAAATCAAGTTTGGATTGGTACCACAAAAGGATTAAGGGTATTGTCAAGCACTGGCAGCTATAACAGCGAAGACCAGATGAAAGCCAATGCCATTATTATTTCTGAAAACGGTGTAGGAGCTCAATTAATGGGGGAATCGTTCATTACTGATATTGCGGTAAATGGTTCTAATCAAAAATGGATTTCTACAGCCGATTCTGGAGTATTCCTTGTGTCCCCAAACGGTCAAGAAACCATTTACCATTTCACAACCGATAATTCCCCTTTACCAAGTAATACGGTCAACGATATCGAGATTGATGCTATAAGTGGTGAAGTTTTCTTAGCTACAAATAAAGGATTGGTCTCGTTTAAAGGAGTTTCTACAAGGCCAGCCGAAAATTTAGATTCCGTTTATGTCTATCCTAATCCTGTTCGTCCTAACTTTGACGGAACCGTGAAAATAGCAGGTTTAATTTCCAAAGCCAATATCAAAATTACCGACATTGAAGGAAATCTAGTTTATGAAACCACTGCAGAAGGTGGAACTATTGAATGGGATACTACAGCTTTCGGAAAACACAAGGTAGCGTCAGGGGTGTATATGATTTTTATCGCTGCTGCAGATACCACTGAAACGGCTGTTAAAAAAGTTATGATAATTAGATAAATTAGGGGTTATCAATTACGGGGTTTAAAAATCGTAATTCAAAATTCATTATTTATAATTAAATATGCTAGTCAAAACCAAAGCTATCGTCATTTCATCCTTAAAATATCAAGAAAAAAGCTTGATAGTAAAATGCCTGACGCAATCCGATGGCTTGAAAAGCTATTTTGTTCCCAATGCTTTTGCAGCTAAAAAATCGAATCAAAAAATCGCCTATTTCCAACCTTTTTCTTTACTTGAAATAGAAGCCAACCATAAAAACAAAGGTACGCTCGAACATTTTAAGGAAATAAAATTAGCACACGCCTACCATAGCATTTATTCCAATGTTGTCAAAAGTACTATTGTGCTGTTTCTTTCGGAAATCCTCCACCACAGCATTCATGAGGAAGAAAAAAATGAAAGATTATTTGATTTCCTAGAATCAGCCTTGCTTTGGCTTGATGCACATGATGAAATGGCAAATTTCCACCTGATTCTACTGCTCGAAATGACCAAGTTTTTAGGTTTTTATCCCGATATTTCAGAAGTGCAATTCAAATTTTTTGACACTAAAGAAGGTACGTTTTCAGCATTTCAAGGAACCAATTGCATTTCGGAACACGAAACTTTTCTGTTCAAAAAACTAGTCGAGTTAAAATTTGATTCGGACCAAAAAGTCTTTGCCGGAATTGAACGTCAAATTCTGCTTAAAATTCTGCTCGATTATTACTTTGTACATCTTGACGGTTTCAAGAAGCCAAAATCACTCGACGTTTTAAAAGAGGTTTTTGCTTAAAGTAAGCGCAAAGCTTGCAAAGAATCATGATTAAAATCCATCTTCAACTTAAAAACGGATAAAACTTTGCGGACTTCGCGTTTTACTTCCTTTTCTCCCTTTGCGGTTAAATCTCTTCCAAGCCAATTTATCCCATAAAACATAACTTTCGCCTTTCGCCTTTCGCCTTTCGACTTAATTTTGTTACTTTCGCATCCTGATTTAAGAAAATGAAAAAATGAGTATTAAGTTTACTGAATACAAAGGACTTGACTTGCCCAATGTAGCATCCGAAGTGCTGGAGTTTTGGAAAGAAAACAATGTCTTTGAGCAAAGCGTAACATCTCGCGAAGGTGCAACGCCGTATGTGTTTTTTGAAGGACCGCCGTCTGCAAACGGTTTGCCTGGAATTCACCACGTAATGGCGCGTGCTATTAAAGATATTTTTTGTCGTTATAAAACCCAAAAAGGGTTCCAAGTAAAGCGAAAAGCTGGTTGGGACACACACGGCTTGCCAGTTGAATTAGGCACTGAAAAAGAATTAGGTATCACCAAAGAAGATATCGGAAAAACCATTTCCATAGAAGAATACAACGAAGCATGTAAAAAAACAGTGATGCGTTACACTGATGTATGGAATGACCTTACCGAAAAAATGGGCTACTGGGTTGATATGGAAGATCCGTATGTGACTTACAAATCCAAATACATGGAGTCTGTTTGGTGGTTGTTAAAGCAGATTTACAATAAGAATTTATTATACAAAGGCTACACCATTCAGCCCTATTCTCCAAAAGCCGGAACTGGCTTGTCTTCGCACGAAGTAAACCAACCCGGAAGTTATCGTGATGTTACCGATACAACGGTTGTTGCGCAATTCAAAGCTTTAACTGAAACTTTACCAAGTTTTTTAAAGGGTTTTGGAGACATTCATATTTTAGCTTGGACGACAACGCCATGGACTTTACCATCAAATACTGCATTGACTGTTGGACCAAAAATTGATTATGTGTTGGTGGAGACTTTCAATCAATATACATTCCTTCCAGTAACTGTTATTTTGGCTAAAAACTTAGTTGGAAAACAATTCGGAAAAGGATTTTTTGCAAGTACTGAAGCTGCAGATTTTGAAAATTTCAAAGCTGGCGATAAAAATATTCCATATAAAGTTGTAACAGAATTCAAAGGAAAAGACATAGTCGGAATTCGTTACGAACAATTGATGAAATTGGTTTTACCCTATCAAAATGCTGACAATGCTTTCAGAGTGATTTCAGGCGATTTTGTAACTACTGAAGACGGAACTGGAATTGTACACACTGCGCCGACTTTTGGTGCCGATGATGCTAAAGTTGCCAAAGAAGCAAAGCCAGAAGTGCCACCAATGTTGGTTTTAGATGCTAATGGAAATCCAGTGCCATTGGTTGATTTACAAGGTAAATTCATTCAAGGTTTAGGCGATTTGTCTGGAAAATATGTGAAGAATGAATATTACGATGCCGATAAAGTTCCGGAACGTTCTGCCGATGTTGAAATTGCCATCCAATTAAAAGAAGAAAACAAAGCCTTTAAAGTTGAAAAATATGTTCACTCTTACCCACACAGTTGGAGAACAGATGAACCGTTGTTATATTATCCGTTAGATTCTTGGTTCATTAAAGTAACCGAAGTTAAAGATAGAATGTTCGATTTGAACGAAACCATCAACTGGAAACCAAAAGCAACTGGTGAAGGACGTTTCGGAAACTGGTTGAAAAATGCCAATGATTGGAACTTATCGCGGTCAAGATATTGGGGAATTCCATTACCTATTTGGAGAACAGAAGACGGAACCGAAGAAATCTTAATCGGTTCGGTTGAAGAACTATACAACGAAATTGAAAAAGCAATCCAATCAGGCGTAGAAAGCGTAAATCCGTTCAAAGGTTTTGAAATCGGAAACATGAGCGAAGCAAATTATGATTTGGTTGATTTACACAAAAATGTAGTTGACAAAATCACATTAGTTTCGCCTTCAGGCAAACCAATGAAACGGGAAGCTGATTTGATTGACGTTTGGTTTGATAGTGGCGCAATGCCTTATGCACAATGGCATTATCCGTTTGAGAATAAAGATAAAATTGATGAGAATAAAGATTTCCCAGCTGATTTTATTGCAGAAGGTGTAGATCAAACACGTGGTTGGTTCTATACTTTACACGCTATTGGAACGTTAGTTTTTGATAAAATCGCCTATAAAAATGTAGTTTCTAATGGTTTGGTTTTGGACAAAAATGGACAAAAAATGTCTAAACGTTTGGGAAATGCAACTGACCCATTTGAAACTATTGCAGAATATGGTCCGGATGCCACACGTTGGTACATGATAGCCAATGCAAATCCGTGGGACAATTTGAAATTCGATATTGAAGGTGTAGCAGAAGTACGTCGTAAATTCTTCGGAACCTTATACAATACCTATTCGTTCTTTAGTTTGTATGCGAACATAGACGGATTTAAATATGAAGAAACTGAAATTCCATTAAAGGAACGACCTGAAATCGATCAATGGATTATTTCAGAATTGAATACCTTGATAAAAGATGTAGATGGTTTCTATGCCGATTATGAGCCTACAAAAGCAGCTCGTGCCATTTCTGATTTCGTACAAGAAAATTTGAGTAACTGGTATGTTCGTTTGTGTAGAAGACGTTTTTGGAAAGGGGAATATGCTCAGGATAAAATTGCAGCTTACCAAACATTATATACCTGTTTATTGACGATAAGTAAATTAGGGGCGCCTATCGCACCTTTCTTTATGGACAAGCTTTACAGAGACTTAACCTTAACAACACAGTCAGAAAAATACGACAGTGTACATTTGGCAAAGTTTCCAATTTCGGTTGACAACTATGTTAATAAAATGTTAGAAAGTAAAATGGAGAAGGCACAAACCATTTCGTCATTAGTCTTGTCACTCCGTAAAAAGGAAATGATTAAGGTGCGTCAACCATTACAAAAGGT
>JBBRET010000036.1:0-29269 GCA_038202695.1 Flavobacteriales bacterium | reverse complement strand
AAATGAGCTAATGCCCCAAACTGAAGGGCAAATATATAATTTTATAGAAACAAATAGCAATTCAAAACCCATCTTTTTCAGATTTGTTATAAATTTACATCAAATAGTATAATTTATGTCTGACGAAAATTTAAATGGATTTATTAGAATTCAAATAGAAAATAAAATTGCCACAATTACCTTTAGTCATCCAGCAAGTAATTCATTTCCGAGCGACTTATTGCAAAAATTAACGACTGAATTGAATACAATTTCCAACAATAATGATGTGAATGTAATTATTCTGCAAAGTGAAGGTAAAACGTTTTGTGCAGGAGCATCTTTTGACGAATTGTTGTCAATAAAAGATTTTGAAACCGGAAAAAAATTCTTCTCTGGTTTTGCTAATGTCATCAATGCAATGCGTACATGTTCTAAAATTATCATTGGAAAAGTGCAGGGAAAAGCGGTTGGCGGTGGTGTTGGTTTAATTGCTGCTTGTGATATTGCTTTTGCTTATCAAGATGCTGCTATCAAATTATCCGAAATTGCTATTGGTATTGGTCCGTTTGTAATCGAACCCGTAGTTTCCCGAAAAATTGGCAAAACTGCGCTGTCTGAACTGACATTGCAACCTACAGTATGGCAATCTGCTGATTGGGCTGTAGCCAAAGGATTGTATGCAGACCTTTTTGACAGCATGACCGAAGTAAGTGAAGCGGTTGCGCATTTAACTGAGAAATTAGCTTCCTATAATCCTGAAGCCTTGACCGAAATGAAAAAAATGTTTTGGGAAGGAACTGAAAATTGGGACGAACTTTTATATGAAAGAGCTGCCATTTCTGGAAAATTAGTCCTTTCAGATTTTACGAAAAAAGCGTTAAGCCAATTAAAAAAATAAAATAATATGTTAGTTATTGCGCTCATTCAGCAAATTGATGTTAATGAAAAAATCAAACAGGCTCCAGATAATGGGTATGCTATTGGGGTTTGGATTGGCACCCTTTTACCATTTGCATTAATTGTAGGCGTTGCTTATTGGATGTATTATCGCGCAAAAAAAAGAAGAAACGAAGAGTAGATTAATTTACTAAATTTGTTGCATAAAATTTCCCTCATGAGTAACATCAGAATCACCAAACAATTTTCTTTCGAAACCGGACATGCCTTGTATGGCTATGATGGTAAATGCAAAAATGTGCATGGCCACAGCTATAAACTTTCAGTAACCGTAATAGGCAAACCGATCTCGGATAACTCTAATGTGAAATTCGGAATGGTGATCGACTTTTCGGATTTAAAGAAAATTGTGAAAGAAGAAATCGTAGATGTTTTTGATCATGCTACCGTTTTTAATAAAAACACTCCACATGTTGAACTAGCTTCCGAATTAAAAAACCGGGGACACCATGTAATTTTGGTAGATTATCAGCCCACGAGCGAGAAAATGGTAACTGATTTTGCTCAAAAAATAATGAACCGATTGCCAGCTGACATCAAATTACATTCTTTAAAATTACAAGAAACCGACACCTCTTTTGCCGAATGGTATGCTTCCGATAACTAATTATAAATACTTAGCGCCAACATAGTGCATTCCTAAAAACTCTTTTTTTAATGACTATTTCATCCCATAAAAAAATCTATTTTGCTTCTGATCAACACTTTGGCGCACCAACTCCAGAGGCGAGTTTTCCGCGTGAGCAAAAGTTTGTCGCTTGGCTAGATAAAGTCAAAAAAGATGCCGAGTGCATTTTTCTTTTGGGTGACTTATTCGATTTTTGGTTTGAGTATAAAACAGTAGTGCCTAAAGGTTTCGTTAGAGTTCTTGGCAAGCTAGCCGAAATCCGTGACAGCGGAATTCCAATTTATTTCTTTGTGGGCAACCACGATTTGTGGATGACTGATTACTTTGAAAAAGAGTTAAACATTCCTGTTTTTCGAGATAATCAGGAATATGAATTTAACGGAAAAACCTTTTTGATTGGGCATGGTGACGGAAAAGGTCCAGGTGACAAAGGATACAAACGCATGAAAAAAGTATTCACCAATCCGTTCTCCAAATGGATATTCCGTTGGTTACATCCTGATTTTGGTGTTAAATTGGCACAATATCTTTCTGTTAAAAACAAACTGATTTCAGGCGATGCTGATGTAAAATTCCTTGGTGAAGAAAATGAATGGCTTGTACTATATGCCAAACGAAAACTCGAAACTAAACATTATAATTACCTCATCTTTGGTCACCGGCATTTACCGATGGTCCTAAAAGTGGGCGAAAACTCACAATACGTAAACCTTGGCGATTGGATTGGATATTTTACTTATGGCGTTTTTGATGGAGAGAATTTCGAATTGAAAAAGTATTAAACCGCCAGTTTTGTCATTTCTACTAAGGAGAAATTATATTAGAGCGGATATACATTTCTTTACTAATTGTATTTTCTAAACAATTATTACAACCCAGGAATTTTTAAATTTTTTGAAGCCAATGTTGCTGTCTCAAGAATTCTCTTTTGTCTTGTTGACTCTGTTTTGGCTAATTTAATCCAACGCAGTATAAAGCGTTTATTAGATTTTGAAAAAGCGTCAAAAAATTGCATTGCTGGCGGATGTTCATTTAAACATTGTATTAAATCATCCGGTTTTATTAGTTTATCGACATCCTCCATAAAATCCCATAATCCGCTTTGCTTTGATGCCAATACGCTATCAATTCCCGCTTGATGCACTACCCCAAGTTGTTCGAGTTTAGCAAATCTATCTTTATAGGTTTGTGCCCAATGTTCTGCTTTTCTTGGTGCAATGAGTTGCATCGTTCTGTCATCATCTAGCTTTCTTCTTATGCCGTCAATCCATCCAAAGCAAAGTAATTCATCTAAAACTTCTTGAATAGAAACATATTTTTCTAACACATTCTTCTTGTAAGTTACCAACCAAATACTATCTTTTTGAGTATGATTTTTTAACAACCATTCTCTCAATTCAGTTTGAGAAACTATTTCAACTTGCTGAAAATTTTCAGTTTTTACCATTTTATATTTAGTTGCTTTTTTTGGGGATAATGTTATTATTTACCTTGCTTTTTTTATGTTCCGCAAACTTGAGAAAATAGGCAGCCCTAAGTTTATATTTTAAATTATCGAAAAATACAAACACTACTGAGTTACAAAAGCTTTATAGCTCTTTTTAAAGAAACAGCTTTCTGTTACTGCACTTATTCTTATTCATTGTCAATTGCTCGATTAAAAAAGTCAACTAACGTTTTTGTAGTGCTCAGGCATGTTTTAATTTTTTCAAAGGTTTTGTTTGATAATATTTCTTCGTCTGATATTTTTTCCATGGTATAAAACCCTTTCATTTTTAAAAATTCGGATGCTGGGTTTGGTTCATTAAATTCCTTAGGAAGTTTTGCTAAAACTCCTGAATTATGAATTCCGGTAGGAAAAGCTTTTTTAAATAATTTGTCGTTAATTATTTCGGTCCATTCCTCAAAATAGAAGTTGATTTCTTTCCTAATTTTTTTTAATTCTAAAGGTTGCGGATTATATACTCCACCGCCAACAAAGCAATTCCCGGGTTCTATATGCAAATAGTAAAATGCCGAAGAACTGTTTTTTCCGTTCTTATTCAAAACGATGTAATAATCGGTTTTGTAGGGTGTTTTGTCTTTTGCAAATCTTAAATCTCTGTTCAATCTTGTTATACATTCTTTTGGATCAAGAAAAGCATTTGATATAGTTTTGTCGTTTTCAGAAACAAAAGTGATTAATTCTGATGTTAAATTTAAAATGTTGTTTTTAGCATTTTCATATACTTTTCTGTTTTCATCAAGCCATTCTTTAGAATTATTTATTTTAAGGTCTCTTAAAAAATTAAGTGTATTTATTTCTATCATTTTTTCTGATTTATTGTTCTTTTTATCATTTTCTCCAGCTTTGCCACACGCGGTTTGTAGCTTGCAGTCAGTGAGTTGGAGTTAAATACCGACCAAACCAAATATATAGAAAAGTTTCTAACTGCGATTTTTAGCCTGAGTAAGAAACAAAACAAATATAATTACAACTAAAGAGTTAGACACAATTAGAATGAAAACCAAATTGCGGATTAAACATGGTCTCTGATTTTTGTCATCCGATTACGCATTATGCAATTACTACTCTATCATGATGACTAAAAAATCATTCCCCACGCTGCATTGCTTCGACATCTTTTTCTAAATCCAACTTTCTAAATGACGGCAAGGCAATTCCCGTGAAAACAACGGTAATCAATGTCATGGTTCCACCAAAAACAACTGCAGTCACCGTTCCCATTACTTTTGCGGTCAAACCACTTTCAAAAGCACCTAATTCGTTCGAAGAGCCTACAAAAATAGAATTTACCGATGCCACACGTCCACGCATATTATCTGGCGTGTGCAATTGCAGAATGGTGTTTCGAATAACTACTGAAACGCCATCAAATATTCCGCTGAGGAACATTGCCAAAACAGAAACCCAGAAAATTGTTGACAATCCAAAAACAAGGATGCAAACGCCAAACATAAAAATGGCAGCCAATAGTTTCATACCCGCTTTTCTATTCAAAGAAACATAAGCCGAAAGCAACATCGTAATAACCGAACCCACTGCTGGTGCAGCCCTAAGAACTCCAAAACCTTCCGAACCTACTTTTAAAATGTCTTGTGCGAAAATGGGCAATAGTGCCATTGCTCCACCAAAAAGAACGGCAATCATATCTAGAGAAATTGCTCCTAAAATAGTTTTATTTTTAAAAACAAACTTTACCCCTTCTGACAAACTTTGAAAAATAGGCTCCCCAATTTTTGGATTTAAAATGGGTTTGCGTTCTATTTTGGCTAAAAATAATAGGGCAAAAAGCGAGCAGGCAAAAACCAAACACATTGACCAATGCACACCAAACAAACTAATCGAAAATCCTGCAATGGCTGGGCCAAACATCGAACCCATTTGCCAAACAGAACTGCTCCATGTAGATGCGTTTGGATAAACTTTTTTAGGTACAAGTAATGATAGTAATGAAAATATTGTAGGGCCAATGAACGACCGAACTAATCCGCCAAAAAAGACTAATCCGTAAATAATATATAAGGTAGTTTGTAATGATAAATCTTTAGTAATGTTTGGAACAGTAATTAAAAACAACCCGAAACTAATAACCGAAAAACCTAAAATACATTTGACCAACAAGCTTTTCTTTTCACTTTGATCCACAATATGTCCAGCAAACAATGCCATTCCAATGGCCGGAATAATTTCCATTAGACCAATAATTCCAAGTGATAACGGATCTTTGGTTAATTTATAAACTTCCCATTCTATGATGACAAACTGCATTGACCACGCAAAAACCATAGCAAATCGCATGGCTAAAAAGAACTTGAATTCAGTATAACGAAGTGCTTCGTACGGATCGTTTTTCTTCATTTAAATGGGTTTGATATCTTTCAGTCGTAGCTGCAAAGATACGTTTCCATTAAATTCATTTTCATCGATACAATAACAAATAGCAATAGGTTGATGATTTTTTGTTATTTCTAATTTATCCCCTAAACCAAAACCAATCGCGCCAAAACCCTCAGATTTATTTTGTTTTACAAACAGTTTGAGATGTTCCCCATTTTGTCCTAATGTTTTAGAGTAACCTGTATCGTTAACCCTTTTAGACATAAATATTGGCGTCATATTCTGTGGTCCAAAAGGTTCGAACTGATTCAGTAATCGCAGCAGTCTTTCATTAATATCGGATAAATCAATCTCGGCATCAATCGAAATCTCAGGAATTAGTAAATCGGGATGAATGGTTTCAGCCACAACTTTTTCAAAGGCATTTTTAAAGTTCTGATAATTCTCTTCTTTCAGCGTCATCCCGGCCGCATACATGTGTCCGCCAAATTGTTCTAAATGTTCCGAAACGGCTTCCAATGCATTATACACATCAAAATCTTTTACAGAACGTGCTGATGCGGCGAGTTTATCGCCACTTTTGGTAAACACAATGGTCGGACGATAATAGGTTTCTATCAATCGTGAGGCTACAATTCCGATCACGCCTTTGTGCCAGTTTTCGTGATAAACTACTGTTGTGAAACCTTCTTTTTCGTTATTGTCTTTTATTTGGTCCAATGCTTCGCTGGTGATCTGTTTGTCTAAATCTTTTCTATCCGAATTGTATTGCTCAATTTCTGATGCGAATTGTTCGGCTTGATCTAAATCGTATTCCGTCAAAAGTGCAACCGCTTCATTTCCGTGTTTTACTCTCCCGGCAGCGTTTATTCTTGGCGCAATAATGAAAACAACATCGGTTATTGTCAAGATTTTTTTCTTTACGTTTTGGATAAGTGCTTTTATTCCCGGTCGCGGATTGGTATTGATCACTTCCAAACCAAATTTGGCTAAAATTCTATTCTCACCCGTCATCGGAACAATATCCGCCGCAATTGCTGTAGCTACCAAATCCAAGTAAATCAGTAAATCGTCGATGGTTTGTCCATTATGTACTGCTAAAGCTTGAATCAATTTGAATCCAATACCGCAACCACACAATTCGTCATACGGATAACTACAATCTCCTCTTTTTGGATCAAGGATTGCAACAGCATTAGGCAAGGTGTCTCCGGGACGGTGGTGATCACAAATAATAAAATCGATATTTCTTTCATTTGCATAAATGATGTGATCAATTGATTTTATGCCACAATCCAATGCAATAATTAATGTGATTCCGTTGTCGTCAGCATAGTCAATCCCTTTATAAGAAATACCATAACCTTCATCATAACGATCCGGAATGTAAGTTGCCACATTTGGATAATAAGTTTTTAAATAAGAGGAAACAAGCGAAACCGCAGTTGTTCCATCAACATCATAATCGCCAAAAACCATAATGTTTTCTCCGTTTGCAATTGCTGATTCAATTCGGGTTACCGCCTTGTCCATATCTTTCATCAGATACGGATTGTGCAAATCGTCCAAACTCGGTCGGAAAAATTGCCTTGCCGCTTCAAACGTTTCAATGCCACGTTGCACCAATAGTGTGGCGATCAGTGCATCAACTTTTAATTCGTTAGCCAAATGGGTTACTTTGTGGGAATCCGGTTTTGGTTTGATTGTCCAGCGCATTTTTATTTTTTAATATTTCTAAGTAATTTTTTTACAATAGCGTTAATTTCATATTCTTTAAAAACCTTCTTTTCGGAATTATAGAACTCCACTTTATATCCATTGATATATTCGGGTCTCATTTCTGAAGAATTCCAACTCTTAGGCAAAGAAACACTTATATCAAATTCATTTTTAATGTTTTTTGGTATAACAACGTAATATTTATTGGGTTCAACTTCTTTATTAAACATGAATTTGAAAGCAACTTTACTATCCTTTAAATCACCATTATTATAGATTAGAATAAAGTAATTTTCTTTGTAATCATCTAAATCAACAAAAGCTCTTTTAGTACTAGTTTGATGAAATCCTAAAATTAGTACAGCAAATAGCAACTCAAATAGTGATAGTTTTAAAGGTTTAATTTTAGACACTAATACTCTATCCATTGCGAGAACGAGTACTAAAAAAAACACTCCTATTAAAAGTAAAACTCCACCTAAACTGCGCCCTCCATTTAAAGTTAATTCATAGATGCCAAATGGAATCCCAATCACAATCCCAATAATAGAAAGTATTGAAAATAGTGTTGGTTTTTTAAATATTCCGTTTATTATTTCAGCCATATTTTAATTAAAAATTTCTGTAACAGAAATCACAACAATTATTTTACAATCATAAAAGTAGGAAAAATATTTTAAAATATTCAGAATTTATAGATTAAAAACTTATTTAATATTTGCTACTTTTGAACTATAAAACAATTCCAAAATGCAAATTCAAGGTCAGATTGTCGACATTCCAAATCGCAGTATATATTCAGGAGAAATTACGGTTGAAAAAGGTAAAATAGTTGCTGTTTTGCCAAAAGATCATAACCTGCAAAATTTTATTCTTCCTGGTTTTGTTGATGCTCATATTCACATTGAAAGTTCGATGTTAGTCCCTTCTGAATTTGCAAAATTGGCAGTACTTCACGGAACGGTTGGAACGATTTCTGATCCACACGAAATTGCCAATGTATTAGGAAAAGAAGGCGTTTATTACATGATTGAAAACGGCAAAAAAGTACCGTTGAAGTTTCATTTTGGTGCGCCATCGTGCGTTCCGGCTACGTTTTTTGAAACCGCTGGCGCGGTCATTGATTCGGAACAAATCAAAGAATTAATGGCGTTACCTGATATTTATTATTTATCCGAAATGATGAATTATCCCGGTGTTTTGTTTGATGATGAAGAAGTTTTGAAAAAAATTGCTTGGGCGAAACACTTCAACAAACCTGTTGATGGTCATGCTCCGGGATTGCGCGGCGCACCGATTGAAAAATATATTGCTGCCGGAATTTCCACCGATCATGAATGCTTCACTTTTGATGAAGGTGCTGAAAAATTATCATTGGGAATGAAAGTGCTTATCCGTGAAGGAAGTGCCGCAAAAAACTTTGAAGCGTTGATTGATTTATTACCGGAGAATTTTGAAAACATGATGTTCTGTTCCGATGATAAACATCCCGATGATTTGATTGTTGGGCATATTAATTTGTTGTGTGCCAGAGCTGTTGCCAAAGGTTTTGACTTGTTTAAAATATTACAAATGGCATGCATCAATCCGGTGAAACATTACAATATGAACATTGGATTATTACAAAAAAACGATGCTGCCGATTTTATTGTGGTCGAAGATTTAACCAATTTCAAAGTAATCCAAACCTATATCGATGGCGAATTGGTTGCCGAAAACGGACAATCCTTTGTAAAACATGTTGACTTTCAAAAACCAAATAATTTCAATACGTCGAAAAAACAAATCATCGAATTTGACCTTAGTAGTTCGGCTTCAAAAATAAGAGTCATTGAAGCTTTAGAAGGGCAACTAATCACCAACGAAATTCATCACAAACCCAAAATAGTAAATGGAAAAATAGTTTCCGACACAGAAAATGATATTCTCAAAATGGCGGTTGTCAATCGATATGAAAATGCTCCGCCAGCAATTGCTTTCATCAAAAACTTCGGATTGAAAAGTGGCGCCATTGCGAGTTCTGTTGCACATGATTGTCATAATATTGTTGTGGTTGGCACTTCCGATGAAGAAATCTGCAAGGCAGTAAATATTCTGATTGAAAATAAAGGTGGAATCTGCGCAGTGAACGGTTCAGAAACCAAATCGTTAGCGCTTCCTGTTGCCGGAATTATGAGCGATAAAGACGGTTGGGAAACCGGAAAATTGTATCAAGAAATTGATGCCATGTCAAAACAATTAGGAAGTAATTTAAAAGCGCCGTTTATGACACTTTCGTTCATGGCATTATTAGTAATTCCGGATTTGAAATTGTCTGACAAAGGATTGTTTAGCGGGAATTCCTTTGCGTTTGTAGATTTGGAAGTTTAAAAAGAGAAAAAAGATGCAAGAGACAAGAAGCAAGAAGATTTGTAATTATTGGCTTTTATCTTGACTCTTTCTTCTTTGCTCTTTCCTCTACTATTCCACCTACAACCGCGACAATTTCTCCTTTTGGCGGTTTGATTTCAAAATGTTTGAGTACTTCTTCCGCAGTGCCACGTATAGTTTCTTCGTGTAGTTTGGATAATTCTCGCGAAACAGAAACTGCTCTATCTGCTCCAAAGTATTGCACAAATTCAGCTAAAGTTTTAACTAGTTTGTGTGGCGAAACATAGAAAATCATCGTTCTATTTTCTTCGGCTAACGCCAAATAACGGGTTTGTCTACCTTTCTTTTCGGGCAAAAAACCTTCGAAAACAAACTTATCATTAGGTAAACCGCTATTAACCAAAGCCGGTACAAATGCTGTAGCTCCAGGTAAACAATCGACTTCAATATTATTTTCAACGCAAGCGCGCGTTAACAAAAATCCAGGATCCGAAATGGCTGGAGTTCCTGCATCCGAAATCAACGCAATAGTTTCGCCCCCTTTTAATCTTGAAATCAAATTCTCAACCGTTTTGTGCTCGTTGTGCATGTGATGGCTGTGCATGTGGGTTGCAATCTCGAAATGTTTGAGGAGTTTACCACTGGTTCGTGTGTCTTCGGCCAAAATCAAATCGGCTTCTTTCAAAACGCGAATGGCTCTGAAAGTCATGTCTTCAAGATTGCCAATTGGCGTTGGAACGATGTATAATTTGGACATTTATGCTACCTTAACTTGTTCTAAATGTATTTGAAGAATTCCGTATTACTCAAATTTTTTCTCGATAATCCCCATGAATCGTTCCAAATATTCTTCTTGTCCAACCCAATAGTTATAATCTGGAATCACCATTTCGTTAATGAAATTTTTGGCTTCTTCAAAAGTATCAAAAGTATTCAGTTGTGAAATGACTCTATTAAAATCTTCATTGCTGTCGTTGAAAAGATGTTGTACAAAACCTATTCGGTCGTTTAATCCAATCGCAATCGATTTTGTCATTGCTTCATTCAAAGGAGCGGTTGCTTTTGGTTCTACTTTGTTTTCCTCTGCTGGAGTTTCAGTGGCAAATAAGGATACTTCATTAGGTTTTACAAAAACTGGGTCCACATACCTCCCAATATGATCTTCTAATTTTTCTTCTGGTTTAACTTCTGACGCGGTTTCGGCTGGTTCTATTTCAACTTCTTCTTCATCTTCTACTTCTAGTTCAAAAATTGGTTTGAAAAAAGGTTCTTCTGTTAAAACTTGTGGTTCTTCATCAGCATCAACTTCTTCTGGCGCTACTTCTTCCGCTTCAAAAGTATCTTTCGCTTCTATAACTGATTCCTGTTCCTCAGATACTATGACATCTTCTTCAGTTTCTGATACTGCTGCTTCGATTTCAAGTTCCTTTTCTATAACTGCAGGCTGTTCCAGAACTTCTTCTTGGACTTCAATCACAGTTGCCGGAATAGGTTCCGTTGTTTTGGATTCCTCTAATTTTACCTCCAAAACGTCTTGAGTAACCTCTGATTTTACCGATTCAAAATTGTCTTGATAGAATTTTAATACAGCCAAAGTCTCGTATAATTTTTGGGTTTCTTTATACAATTGGTCAACTTCTGACTTGTTTTTTAACTTTAATATTCGGTGCGCAATGCTGATTAATTCAGATTCTAATCTTTTTTTCATACAGTTTGAAGTATTTATGGAATACGGTCGCTTTATTTAAATAATGTTCCTCTTCGATTTTATTTCTTCAAGGGAAGAAGAAACCTTGATTAAAATTTTCTACATTTGAATCGACATAAAAATAATAAATTTTTAGGTTGATTTGTAATCGTCACAAAGTAATGAAAACTATTCATTTTTAGCGCAAGAAAAATACAAAATGTTTCTCGAAAATACAGTAAATCATAAAGAACAATTTGGGTGGATTGAAGTCATCTGCGGCTCGATGTTTTCGGGAAAAACCGAAGAGCTTATCCGTCGTTTGAAAAGAGCTCAGTTTGCCAAGCAAAAAGTGGAGATTTTTAAGCCGTCCATCGATACCCGCTATGACGAAGAAATGGTGGTTTCGCACAATAAAAACGAAATTCGTTCAACGCCAGTTCCCGCCGCGGCAAATATTAGAATTTTAGCACAAGGCTGCGATGTAGTTGGTATAGACGAAGCCCAGTTTTTTGATGATGAAATTATTTCTGTTTGTAACGATTTAGCAAATTCAGGCATCCGAGTAATCGTTGCTGGATTGGACATGGATTTTAAAGGAAATCCGTTTGGACCAATGCCAGCTTTAATGGCAACTGCCGAATATGTTACCAAAGTGCACGCTGTTTGTACCCGTACCGGAAACTTGGCGCATTATAGTTTTAGAAAAAATGACAACGATAAATTGGTCATGCTGGGGGAAATCGAAGAGTACGAACCCTTGAGTCGCGCCGCATATTTTAATGCTATGCGCCAAAACATGGAAGTTAAAGACGCCGAACATTTGTCAAAAAAAGAATAAACTCCAATTCCTTGAAACTAATCATACAAAATATCATTCCCATCATCAAAGCCAAATGGATTGGGGAGGATGCTACAGCTGTAATCGACTTCATTTCAATTGACAGCCGTTCGTTACAAAATGATGAAAATACGCTGTTTTTTGCACTTTCTGGACCCAATCACGACGGGCATGTTTACCTCGAAGAACTAATTAACAAAGGGGTATCCTACTTTGTTGTCAATCGAATTCCAGAGGGCTTACAAACTAAAGCAAACTTTTTAATAGTTGAAAATACGCTAGATGCATTGCAAAAATTTGCCGCTTTTTATCGAAGCCAATTTGAATTTCCGGTTATCGGAATTACAGGAAGCAACGGCAAAACCATCATTAAAGAATGGCTAAATTTTTTATTAAATCCCGATTTTAATATCATCCGAAGTCCGAAAAGTTATAATTCACAAGTTGGTGTGCCGCTTTCTGTTTTGGGAATCAATGAAAAACACAATCTCGGAATTTTTGAAGCTGGAATTTCGATGCCACATGAAATGGAAAAATTGCAGAAAATAATTCAGCCAACCATCGGAATTTTTTCAAATATTGGTTCAGCGCACGATGAAGGGTTTTCAAGTGTTGCTGAAAAAATCAAGGAAAAATTAAAACTTTTTGTTTTAGTCAATGTGCTGATTTTGCAGAAAAATAAAACCATCCTCGCTTTTGTAAACCCCAAAATAAAAAAATTTAGTTGGAGTTCAGACGATAAAAGCGCCGATGTATACGTTACTAAAAAAACAATAGGCGAGCTAACCGAATTGCACATCACTTATAGAGAAGATACGTTCCCGATTACCATTCCGTTTCAAGATCAAGCCTCAATAGAAAACGTGATTCATTGTATGATGGTGATGCTTTATTTTGGGTACAACCAAAAAGTCATTCAAACCCGTATCGCACAATTGTATCCCGTAGAAATGCGTCTGAAAGTGAAAAACGGAATCAACAACACCACCATTATTGACGACAGTTACAGTGCAGATTTCCAATCGTTAAAAATTGCATTGGACTTCCTAGAAAATCAAAAACAATATAAAAAGAAAACCCTCATCCTTTCTGATATCTTTCAGAGTGGGTTGCATAATGAAGAACTGTATTCTCAGGTTTCACAACTGGTTATTTCAAATAAAATTAATCGGGTTATTGGCATTGGAGAAACTATTTCGCAATACAAAAATAAATTCATCAACAGCGTTATATTTAAAAATGTAACCGAATTTACGAATGCTTTTGAAAATTTGAAATTTGAAAACGAAACCATCTTAATCAAAGGTGCTCGTAATTTTCATTTTGAAGAAATCGTGTCAATGCTTGAAGAGAAGACACATGAAACGGTTCTAGAAATAAACCTCAACGCTATAAGTCATAACCTGAATTTTTTCAAATCGAAGTTAAAACCAAAAACCAAAATAATGGTTATGGTAAAAGCATTTGGTTATGGAAATGGTGGATTTGAAATTGCTAAATTACTCGAACATCACAAAGTAGATTATCTTGGTGTGGCTTTCGCAGACGAAGGAATTTCACTTAAAAATGCTGGAATTACAGTTCCTATTATGGTTTTAAATCCAGAAAATACAAGTTTTTCAGCTATAATTCAGCATCATTTAGAACCCGAAATTTATTCTATCAAAGGATTAAAAGGATTCTTGAAAATTGCAGAACAAAAGAAATTAAAACACTTTCCAATCCACATCAAAATAGATACAGGAATGCACCGTTTGGGATTTGAAGAAGAAAATTTAGCAGATTTAATTCAGATTCTTAAAGGAAACGAAACCGTTCAAATCAAAAGTATCTTGTCGCACATGGCCACTAGTGATGATATGAAACACGATGCGTTTTCGAAATCGCAAATTGCTTTATTTGAAAAAATGTCGTCCAAATTAATGATAGCGTTAAATAGCAACCCCGTTCGACACATTTTAAACACTTCTGGAATCACAAATTATCCCGAAGCTCAATACGATATGGTTCGTTTAGGTATTGGTTTGTATGGAATTTCAAATGATTCTGAAGAGCAAAAAGAACTGGAAATCGTTGGTACGTTAAAATCGGTAATTTCCCAAATCAGAACCATTGACGCCGGCGAAAGTGTAGGTTATGGCAGAAGATTTATCGCTACAGAAACTACAAAAATCGCTACAATTCCAATTGGTTATGCTGATGGCATTAGCAGAAGTTGGGGACACGGCGTAGGTTATGTTGTCATCAATGGCAAACAAGCCAAAATTATAGGCAGCGTTTGTATGGACATGCTGATGGTAAATGTAAACGGAATTGACTGTAAAGAAGGGAATTCTGTGATTATTTTTGGTGAAAATCCAACAGTAAATTTCATGGCTAAACAATTGAATACCATTTCGTATGAAATTTTGACCAGTATTTCGCAGCGTGTAAAAAGGGTATTTTTTAGAGAATAATTTCAAAGTATTAAAATTTTTATTTACTTTATTTTTTAATTAACCAAATAAACCAAAATAATTATGTTAAAAGAGTTTAAGAATTTCATAATGACTGGAAACGTTGTTGAGTTTGCAGTTGCCGTAATTATGGCTGGTGCCGTTGGCGCCGTTGTAACTGGATTTGTAAATGATATCGTCATGCCATTAGTTGGTCAATTGAGCGGCGGTATGGATTTTGCCGATTTTAAATACATTCTTACTCCTGAAGTTGTTGCTGCGGAAGGTGTTGCTGCAAAAGCCGAAGTAGCTGTAAGATATGGTGCTTGGATTAACACACTTGTTAATTTAGTTATTGTTGGATTTGTAATGTTTATGGTTGTAAAAGCTTATAACAAAACCAAAAAACCTGTTGAAGCAGCCGCTCCAGCCGGACCAAGTCAGGAAGAGTTGCTTACTCAAATTAGAGATTTGTTGAAAAAATAATACCGCTACATTACATATTCTAATTTATGCTGAACTCGTTTACGCCGAATTTATTTCAGTGTTTCAGTACTAAACCGCTTCTTAATTGAGGCGGTTTTTCTTTTTTAGTAGCACAACGTTTAACTTATTTCAGAACTTATTGTCCCGCTATCCGCTTTACTTCGGTGTCGCTACTATCGGGGCTAATCATAACTTATCTGTGTTTTTTGGTCTTTCTCCTTCCTTCTTCCTTCTTTCTTCTTTCTTCTTCCTTCTTCCTTCTTCCTTCTTCCTTCTTCCTTCTTCCTTCTTCCTTCTTCCTTCTTTCTTCTTTCTTCTTCCTTCTTCCTTCTTCCTTCTTTCTTCTTCCTACTTCATTCTTCCTTCTTCCTTCTTCCTTCTTCCTTCTTTCTTCTTTCTTCTTTCTTCTTTCTTCTTTCTTCTTTCTTCTTCCTTCTTTTTCATTTCTTCTATGCTCTTTTTTCATTTTTCTACATACTTTTGTACTTCAAAAAATTATAAACCGATAAACACATAAATATGAAAGTTGCTGTTGTAGGCGCAACCGGTATGGTTGGCGAAGTGATGCTGAAAGTTTTAGCCGAGAGAAATTTTCTGGTAACAGAACTAATTCCGGTTGCTTCAGAAAAATCTGTTGGAAAAGAAATTGAATTCAAAGGAAAAAAATACAAAGTAGTAGGTTTGCAAACCGCAGTTGATATGAAAGCAGATATTGCTTTGTTTTCGGCAGGTGGTGAAACTTCTTTAGAATGGGCTCCAAAATTTGCTGCAGCTGGAACAACCGTAATCGATAATTCTTCGGCTTGGAGAATGGACCCAACAAAAAAATTAATAGTTCCCGAAATCAACGCTTCTGAATTAACTAAAGAAGATAAAATTATCGCTAATCCAAACTGTTCAACCATCCAATTGGTTATGGTTTTGGCGCCATTACATAAAAAATACAACATCAAACGGGTGATTGTTTCTACCTACCAATCCATTACTGGAACTGGTGTAAAAGCAGTACAACAATTAGAAAATGAATACGCCGGAATTAAAGGCGAAATGGCTTATAAATACCAAATCCATCGCAATGCCATTCCACAATGCGACAGTTTTGAAGAAAACGGTTACACCAAAGAAGAAATGAAATTGGTTCGTGAAACTCAAAAAATTATTGGTGACAAAACAATTGCAGTTACCGCAACCGCAATCAGAATTCCGGTAGTTGGTGGTCATAGTGAAGCCGTGAATGTAGAGTTTTCCAATGATTTTGATGTGAATGAAGTTCGCACTATTCTTCACAATACTGATGGCGTTATTGTTCAAGATAACAATGACACTTATACGTATCCGATGCCTTTGTATGCGCAAGGAAAAGATGATGTGTTTGTAGGTAGAATACGTCGGGACGAAAGCCAGCCCAACTCATTGAACATGTGGATCGTTGCTGACAATTTAAGAAAAGGAGCTGCTACCAATACCATTCAAATTGCTGAATATTTGGTGGCAAATAAATTAGTGTAGAGGATTTCCGCCTTCGCGGGAAAGACAAAAAAAACCGGTTGACTTTTCAAATCATAAAATTTGTTAAATTCAGCCGATTTTTATAAAGATAGTATACATTTGCAATCAATGAAAAAAAGATTCTTCATAGTAAACTCAATAATGGGATTGATAGTATTGTTTGCAATATTATTTCAGTCATTTGACTCTTTGAGCCACTTAGAGGAGAAAATTTTCGAAAAACAATGCCAACACAAATACAATCATTCTAAAACTGAAATCACGCATGCACACTGCGGGTTTGACCATTGTTTTGTTTGTGAGTTTGCATTTAGTACTTTTATTTCGCCTTCCAAAACAAATTTTACTCCTCAAAAAAATCAGGTAGTTACCAAATACGCTTCTTTTTATTCTAAAGAAATAACGTGCTTTTTTAAAGGAAGTCTTTTTGCACTCCGTGCGCCACCAATTGCTTAAGATTTAAATAGTTCTATTTCAACAACTTCCACTTTGGAAGTAGTCATTATTTATATTTTAAACAGCTAAAATGCCAAAATATCTTTTTTTTGTTTTGTTGTCGTTTTGTTCGGTTAGTGCGTTTTCACAACATTCAATTAGCGGAACAATAACTGGATTAGACAACGTTCCTTTAGTTGGGAGCCATGTCCATATTGGTTCTAAAACCGTTTCAAGCGATTTGAAGGGTGATTACGTAATTGAAAACTTAATTTCAGGCAAAACGAAAATTTTTATTTCTTTTATAGGGTATCAATCTATCGATACATCTGTAGTAATAACGGAGAATATTCGTCTCAATTTTGTTATGAAACAATCGCAAAATCAACTAAAAGAAGTTTTAGTAAAAGGAAAAGCGAACACATTCAATCAATCAGTTTTAGAAAAAAAAATAAAACAAGAAACCATTGAAAAGTATAGCAATCAATCGTTGGGAGAAGCATTGAAAGAAGTGTCTGGCGTCACGCTTTTAAAAACCGGAAGTAACATTATAAAACCAGTAATTAATGGTTTGCATAGCAGTAGAGTTCCAATTATAACTAATAATGTTCGATTGGAAGACCAACAATGGGGTGCTGAACACGCCCCAAATTTTGACATCAATGCTGCTGCGAAAATCACGGTTATAAAAGGGTCATCGGGTTTGCAATACAGCGGTGATGCCGTTGGTGGTTTAGTAATTATTGAACCAATGGTTACAAAAAAAGATACTCTTTTTGGCAAAACGTTAGTATCCTTAGCCTCAAATGGTAACGGTGGAACTTTGAGTACCAGTATCCACAAAGGAAATTTTTGCGACTGGACTTGGAATGCGCAGGGAACGTTTAAATACCTTGGTGACAGAGAAGCACCAAATTATGTATTGTCAAATTCAGGGAATCGGGAGTCTAATTTTACTGGCGACATAAAATTCATTGGTAAAAAATATGATGTTTCGGCATTTTACAGTTTCTATGATGCAACAATTGGAATATTAAGTGCTTCTCATACAGGAAATGTAACCGATTTGTATAATTCGATAAACAATCAACAACCATCGGTTATTAATGATTTTACCTATACTATACAAAATCCCAAACAGGAAGTCCAACATCATATTGCAAAGTTAAATTACAATCGGTTTTTTGATGAAACTTCTTCTTTGTCATTACAGTATGCTTTTCAGTTTAACAAACGATTGGAGTTTGATGTAAGACGAGGTAATTTCAATGATATTGCGGCTTTAAATCTGCAATTGATGACCCATACTGTAAATGTAGATTACAAAAAGAAGTATAATGATTGGAAATTGAAATCTGGTGTTAGTGGTTCTTACCAGAGCAATTATGCAAATCCGAGCACTGGAATTCGCCCTTTAATTCCAAGTTATGACAAGTTTGATGCCGGACTATACGCTGTTGCTAGTCATGATTTCACAGAGACTTTGAGTTTCGATGCTGGTGTGCGTTATGACTTTTCTACGATTGAGGCAACAAAATACTACTTAAAATCGCGCTGGGATGAACGTAATTATAGTCCAGAATTTGATGGCTTTATAGTTGGAGAAGAAGGAAATCAATGGTTGACAAAGCCAAAGTTTACCTTCCACAACCTCTCTGCTAGTACTGGTATTCATAAGCAATTTCAAAAACAATGGGATTTGTATTTCAACCTGAGTTTGGCTTCAAGAAATCCTAATCCATCAGAATTTTTTAGCGATGGATTGCATCATTCTAGTGGTGTTATTGAATTAGGAGACTTGCGATTAAAAAAAGAAATTGCATACAAAGTGGCAACAACTATTCAAAAGAAGTGGCAAAATTTTTCTGTGACTTTTAACCCATACATTAACTCCATAAGCAATTATATGTTTTTGAGGCCTGTGGGTTTTGAAACTACCATTCGTGGTGCTTTCCCTGTTTGGGAATTCCAACAGACAAATGCAGTGCTGAGCGGAGTAGATTTTGATACTAGCTGGAATATTACTTCTAATTGGCAACATCAATTTTCACTTTCTTATGTGAACGGGAGAGATGTTTCAAATGATGATTCGTTAATCGACATTCCGCCGTTGAATATTAATAACAAAATTCAGTATTCAAACCAGAAATGGCACAAGCTCTTATTAGAATTAAAAAGTGAAATTGTATTAAATCAAAATCAATATCCTGATAATAATTTTACAACTAATATTGTAGTAAATGATGTCTTAACACCAGTTTTAGTTGACATTAGTACTCCGCCACCAGCCTATAGTTTGTTCCATTTTTACTCTGAAATGAATTTTAAAACTTCTAAAAATGTTAGAACAACAATTGCCTTTTCTGTTCAAAATATTTTGAACACCAGTTACCGAGATTATTTAGACCGTCAACGCTTTTTTGCTGACGAAATGGGAAGAAATTTCCAATTACAATTAAAAATTAATTATTAAAACTAAAAATTAAAAAACAATGAAAAATTTAAGAATTTTAGCCCTTACGATGATAATGATAGTTTCGTTAAACTCTTGTAGTAAAGACGACAAAGCAGTTAATGAAGAAGAAGTTATTACGACGGTAACTACAACACTAACTGGTGGCGGACAAGTAATAACACTTCGTTCTCGTGATCTAGATGGCGATGGTCCAAATGCACCTGTTGTAACTGTTTCTGCTCCGTTAACGGCAGGGACAACTTATACTGGAACCGTTTCTTTTTTAAATGAAATAGCAAATCCTGTAGACAACATTACTCTGGAGATTTTAGCCGAAGGTGTTGATCATCAATTGTTTTTTCAAGCTCCAAGTGCTTTAGGTACTTTTGCCTATTCTGATATGGATGCAAACGGAAGACCTATTGGATTGCAATTTACTTTAGCTACTGGTGTTGCCACAACAGGAAATCTTTTGGTTACTTTGAGACACTTACCAAACAAATCTGCTACTGGTGTATCGGTTGGTGATATTACAAATGCTGGTGGTGCAACTGATGCAGCAGTAACTTATCCGATAGTTGTGCAATAAACACTTATTTAAATTTTATAAAAGGTTGTCTAAAAAGACAACCTTTTTTTATGAAAATAATTTTCAATACCAATAATTTAATAAACAAAAGGAAAGTATTTCCGTTACATTATTAAAAAGGATGGCACTCCTATTATTGGCAAATTATAATTCTGACAATTAATAGTTTAAGCTAAGTTTTTAGGCTTCTTTACAATTTTAACAATTGTTTATAATTATGGTAAAGTTTTAAGTGTAAAATGATTTTTATTGCAAAAAATTAATGCTATTTTTACCATATTACTAATTCAAAATCTTTTTTTATATGAATTCAATGTTTACTAAAATCGTTAGAATAGTTCTAGGTTTGGCACTCTTAGTTTTTGGAGCCAATAAATTTTTGCATTTTATTCCAATGGATCAACCAGATGCAAATACCGCTGCAGGTCAATTTATGAATTCACTTGGTGCTACCGGTTATGTTTTTCCTGTTGTTGGGGTTTTAGAAGTACTTATTGGAGGACTGCTTTTATCAAAAAAATGGGTTGCTTTTGCTTTAATTTTGTTAGCACCTATTTCCATAAATATTGTGTTGTTTCATTTATTTCTAGACATTCCGGGTTCTCCAGTAGCAGCAGTAATCTTACTATTCAATGCCATCTTGATTTTCAAACATTGGCAACAATACAAACCTTTGTTTTACTAATAGTTTTTCTATATAAATAAAAAAGCCATCTCGATAACTATAAACGAGATGGCTTTTTTTTAATAGTCAATCTTTCCTATATGTTGCATTACCCTAAGGATTTTCCCTTTTCGTCTTTCTATATAAGATGTTGAATTCGAGGCTTTAAATTTTCTCGGATTTGGTAAAATAGCGGCTATTCCGGCGGCTTCTCTTGGCGTCAAATTTATTGCGGTTGTACTATACCAATGTCGGGCAGCTTCCTGAGCACCATAAACACCATTACCCATTTCTATACTGTTGAGATACACTTCCATAATACGTTCTTTGCCCCAAATAAGTTCAATTAAAACGGTAAAATAAGCTTCCAATCCTTTTCGGATATAGCTTCTCCCTTGCCACAAGAAAACATTTTTTGCTGTTTGTTGTGAAATGGTACTTCCTCCTTTTAACTTTCTCCCTTTGCTATTGTTTTTAAAGGCTTTTTGCATCGCTTTAAAATCAAAACCACTGTGTTTTAAAAAGTTTCCGTCTTCGCTGGCAATAACTGCTTTCGGAAGATTGGGAGAGATTTCTTCTAACGGAACCCATTTATGACTGTAAATAGCAGCGCCACCATCTAGTTTAAATTCTATGATTCTGGTAATCATTAACGGAGTAAACGGAATTGGAACCCATTTAAAGATAATTACCGATACAAAAGAAAGTGCAAAAAACCAGAGCATCCCTTTCCAAATCCAGCGAAAAATTTTTCTTATCATAATTTATTGTACTAAATCTGCTAATTCTTTTCCTATTAAACTACCAATGGCAACTCCCATTCCTCCTAATCGTACCCCACAATAAACATGTTCTGAAAGCTGTTCTACAATTGGGTTTTTACTCGATCCTAATCCCATAATTCCATTCCAACGCTGTGCAATTTTATATTCGGTATTTGGTAAAATTACTTCTTTTAACAATTCCTCCAAACGATTTTGAATTATTTCTGTTTGTCCAAGTTCGGTTGTCGTCTCTTCGTCAAATGCTAAATTTCTTCCACCACCAAGTAAAATTCTATCCTCAATATTCCGGAAATAATAATATCCTTTATCTAGATGGAAGGTTCCTTTAATATCAAGATTCGGAATCGGTTCGGTAATCAAAACTTGAGCTCTTGCGGGTTTTACTTGGTTATTTGTTAGTTGACTTGCAAATCCGTTGGTAGCAAAAAGTAATTTCCTTGTCGAAAAAGTAAAATCTGCTAAACCAACTGCAACGGTGTTCTCTTTTTCTATATAAGAAGTTACTTGAACCTGATTTAAAATTAAAATATCATTGACAATGGCTTTTTGAAGCAAGGCATGCATCATTTTTCCCGTGTCGATCTGAGCTTCAAACGGATTAAAAACAGCATAGTCCTGAATCCCTTGAAAAGCAAAACGGTCTACTACTTTGGTAAAAACATCATTTCTGAATAACGGTTTCAGTAAATCATTGATAAACGGCAATTTTTGCAAACACGCTGCATAAGTGCTCTCGTCTTCTTTAAGATACAATTCATATCCGCCATAAGGTTTGAAATCAAGGTTTGTGTCACCTAAGTTTTTGCGCAATAATTGCAATCCGTTCCAGCGTTTCTGAATAAGCTGAATGACTTCCTCTTCACTGTGGGATTTTAAATCCTCTAAGATTTCAGAAATGCTGCCAAAACAAGCAAACCCCGCATTTTTAGTGCTTGCCCCTTGAGGTAAAACTCCCTTTTCTAAAATTAATATTTTACTTTCTGGGAAACGTTCACGCAAAGTCAAAGCGCAATGAAGTCCGACTATGCCGCTACCCACAATGGTAAAATCGATATTTGTAAACCAATTTTTAAGTTCCCAATAACTAAGATTCATGCTGGTTATTTTTTCTAAAAATACTTTATTAAGATAAAAGTTACTTAAAAAAAAGTAAGATTTGTTGTTTTCATACAGATTCTACTTATTTTTTAAGCATATTACAACGACTTTAGGACTGATTTATAGATTTGTTAACAGTTTTATTAAATATTCAAATCATTTGTAAAAAATAATTTTATTTTTGACTACTATAATTAACCAAATTAAAAAAATTATGAAATGTAAACTACTTATTGTTGCTTTGATTGCGACTACAAGTTTCTCTTTTGCTCAAAACAAAAGTATGCTGTGGAAAGCTACCACAAAAAAGAATACCATGGTTCCGCTTGAAGCCAAAATGGAGCTTCCTGAAAACCATCTCTTTGAATTGAATCTTTCAAGTTTAAGAACAAGTTTGACTTCCGCTCCAAACAGAACGGCAAATTCAAAATCCAACACTATCTTGGCTATTCCAAATGCAGATGGCGTTTTAGAAAACTACAGAATTTTCGACAATCCCAGTATGGATCCTGCTTTAGCAGCAAGATATCCTGAAATCAAATCCTATGTGGGAATCGGAATAGACAATCCGGCCGCAACAGCTTACTTTAGTGTTTCGCCTTTAGGCTTCAAATCGATGGTGCTGGCTCCCGATAAATCAGCCGTTTTTATTGAGCCGATTTCAGCCGATTTAGGAACTTATAGTGTCTATAGAAAAGCAGATAAAAAACAATCCCTTACTCCATTTGAATGCAGTGTCATTGACGTTGCTGCTCCACAAATTGACGCAGCTACTGCAAGACCAAATGCAGATGATGCCGTTCTAAGAACATTCCGTTTAGCAATGTCTTGTACAGGCGAATACACTGCTTATTTCGGTGGAACAAAAGCATTGGCTCTAGCAGCCATCAACAACTCTATTACAAGATGTAATGGTGTTTTCGAAAAAGATTTTGGTGCTCGAATGGTAATTATTGCCAATACTGATTTAGTTATTTATACAAGCGCTGCAACTGACCCTTATGCAGCAGCAGCTAGCATGTCACAATGGAATGGGCAATTACAATCAACACTTACCTCAGTAATTGGCGAAGCTAACTATGACATTGGTCACTTATTTGGTGCTACTGGTGGTGGCGGTAACGCTGGTTGTATTGGTTGTATTTGTGCGACCGGTAAAGGAAGTGGAATCACTTCTCCTGCAGATGGTGTTCCGTCTGGAGATAATTTTGATATTGATTATGTAGCACACGAAATTGGCCACCAAATGGGTGCTAATCATACTTGGACCCACGGCGGAAACGAAGGAAGTGGGGCACAAATGGAACCGGGTTCTGGCTCAACAATAATGGGTTATGCCGGAATTACAACGCTTGACGTACAACCCCATTCTGACGCCTATTTTCATGCCGTTAGCATCCAACAAGTCACCAATAACATTAAAGCAAAAACCTGTTCTGTGAATATCGCAACAGGAAATTCAGTCCCAACAGCAGGAGCAGGATTAGATTATACTGTTCCTAAAAGTACTCCGTTTTTGTTAACCGCTACCGGAACAGATGCTAATGGCGATGCGCTTACCTATAACTGGGAGCAGTTTGACAACCAAACTACAGCTGCAGTACCAAGTGCTACTAAAACAACTGGAGTGAATTTCAGATCGTATAATTCTTCAGCTTCACCAACAAGATATTTTCCAAGAATGGCTTCCGTTTTAACTGGAGCTACTACCACTGCCGGAGCAGAACTTACTGTTGAAGCTTTATCATCTGTAGCCAGAACAATGAATTTCAGAGTTACTGTTAGAGATAACAGAGCGGGCGGACCAGCAAATAATAGTGATGACATGGTTGTAACTGTTAATGCAACTGCTGGACCATTTACAGTAAGTTCTCCAAACACTGCCGTTTCTTACGTTGGTGGAAGTACTCAAACCATAACTTGGGCTGTAGCCGGAACAACTGCAAACGGCGTAAACTGCGCGAATGTGGATATTCTTTTATCTACAGATGCTGGTACAACTTGGACAACTTTACTAGCGGCTACCCCAAATGACGGAACGCAAGCTATTACAATTCCAAATACTGCAGGAACTACTAACAGAATTATGGTGAAAGGAACCAATCACATTTTCTTTGATGTTTCTAATACTAACTTTACTATTACAGCGGGTTCAGCTCCAGATACTGTTGCTCCATCAACACCACTAAATTTAGTGGCGTCAGGAACAACTCAAACAACTACTAACTTGACTTGGAATGCAGCTACTGATAATGTTGGGGTAACAGGATATAATATTTATCAAGGCGTTACTCTAATAGCTACGTCAGTAACAAATTCTTTTCCAGTTATTGGATTATCGCCTGCAACAAGTTATACTTTTGCTGTTAGCGCTAAAGATGCAGCAGGAAACGAATCTGGTCAAAGTGCTTCAGCATTTGTGACTACTTTAGCTCCAGCTCCTGATACGACTGCGCCAACAACGCCAACACTGACCGCTTCTGGAACAACTTTTACAGCTACAAACTTATCATGGACGGCTTCAACTGACAACGTTGCTGTAACGGGTTACGATGTATTTAAAGACGGTGTGTTTTTAGCTTCAACTGCAGCTACAACTTATGTTGCTGGTAGTTTATTAGCTTCTACTACTTATTCATTTTATGTTCAAGCCAAAGATGCTGCGGGGAATGTTTCTGCTGCAAGTAATACCGCTTCAGTAACCACTTTAACTCCAGACACAACAGCGCCATCAGCGCCAACATTAACCGCTTCTGGCACTACACAAACTACAACCAATTTATCTTGGACGGGCGCAACAGATAACGTTTCAGTGACCGGTTACGATGTATATCAAGGTGGGATTTTTAAAGCAGCTACAACTACAACAACTTATCTAGTGACAGGTTTATCTGCTTCGACAGCATATACTTTTACTGTTAGAGCTAAAGATGCTGCTGGAAATGTTTCCGCAAACAGCAACACGGTTAGTGTTACAACACTTGCCAACACCGTAACCTATTGCACAGCTGCTGCTACAAATACAAATGACGAAAGAATAGGAAGAGTACAATTTGGAACCATAAATAATGCTTCAACGGGAACTGCGGGTTATGAAAACTTTACTTCAATTGCAACTAATGTGGTTAGAGGAAGTGCGAATACCATCACAATAACTCCTACTTGGACAGCTACTGTTTATAGCGAGGCTTACCGAGTGTATATTGACTACAATCAAAATGGTGTGTTTACTGATGCTGGCGAGAGTGTTTACAGTCGCGCAGGTTCTACAACCACTCCAGTTTCAGGAACGATTACTATCCCGGCCACGGCAACACTTGGCGCAACAAGAATGAGAGTTATTATGAGATACAGTACTACGCCAACAACGCCTTGCGGAACATTTACTTACGGGCAAGTTGAAGATTATACGGTTAACATAACTTCCGTTGCAAGAATTGACGAAACAAGCACTGCTAGAATTTCTTTCAACTTATATCCAAACCCTGTTAAAGGGGATGTGTTAAACATTACTAACCTTGAAGCTCCTTCTACTTACAAAATCTATAACATGATGGGACAAGAATTAGGTAGCGGAAAAATTGAAAATGATGCCATTTATGTAGGTTCTTTAAAAACAGGGACTTTCTTAATCGAAGTTTCTAACGGAACTTCAACATTAACCAAACGTTTTATTAAAGAATAAAACGCATTACAAGTCACATTCTTAAAACCACTCCTTCACCGGGGTGGTTTTTTTAATTACAAATGATTTTTTAGGTGCAGTTTTCACAACGCTGATAGCAAATAGATTTTCTGCGTAATCATTTCCAATTAAAAGAATAAACTGTTCGTTTGAGCCTACCAATACTAAAGAACACAGCACGACAAACCACTAGTACAATTGACATTAAAAATAATCAAGCACAACAATTAATACATAACGCATTAATTTACAGCTTGTTAAAGTTTTGTTAAGGCACAACATATTAAAAATAGTTGCGTTAATACTTACATGTGTAACTTAAAAAAATTTAAATTATGTCTATCAAGTATTATTTACAACCCAATCCGATTACACCAGACCCAAACGATCAGTCTGCAAGAGTAATCAGCAATCAGGTTCACGACCTCAATAGTATTATCTTTGAAATACTACGTCGTGGAAGTACCGTTACCGAAGCCGATGCCAACGCTGTACTGAAATTATTTTTTGAAGTAGTCTCAGATGAAGTTGCAGAAGGCAACAGTGTTAATCTACCATTAGTAAACATTAGGCCCGGAATAAGTGGGGTTTTCAGCAATTTAACAGACAGTTTTGACGGTTCACGCCACATTAAGAAAGCTAACGTTACGGCGGGAGTTTTACTAAATGAAAAACTAGCTGCTGCCAAAGTCGAAAAAGTAGTTCAAGCTACAGCAGCTCCGGCACTTATTCAGTTTCTTGATGTAAACACGCAAAACACCAACAGCATTTTAACTCCTGGTGGAATTGGTCAAATTATAGGCGAAGAGTTAAAATTCAATCCAGATGCAGCTGCTGAAGGAATTTATTTTGTAGCAGCAGATGGCAGAGCAACCAAAGTTGATGTATTAGCGAGCCGTACCGAAGGCAAACTGGTATTTAGTATTCCTGCTACGCTTGCAGCCGGAAGCTACATACTAGAAGTTAAAAAAGGATACGGCACCACGAACTTAGTCACTAGAAGTGGCAGTTTGCAAGATGCGTTGCAAGTGAGTTAAAAATTTGTTTTCTATTTAAAAATGCCCGAACTGATACGCTGTTCGGGTTTTTTTATTTTTAAAACAGGCGTTGCTTATTTAGACCCCATACGGTCGAGAAACTTTTTTCTAATACTGTCGAGAACAAAATGATGCGTTGTCAATAAAATGTTCACCGTGCGTCAAAGAAACCTTTACCGTGCGTCGAAGAAACTTTTACCGTGCGTTGAGGTTACGTTTACCGTGCGTCATTTTTTTCCCGAGACTCTTTGGACCAATAAAGAAGTATCCATTTTAAAAAATAATTTTACACACTGATAGATTCCGATATCACATGATTAAAAGAAAAAAGTTACAAAAATATTAAATCCCTTAGTTCACAAATAACAATTTAATGTTTAAATTAGCAGTACATAAAGTAGTAAAGCTCAAGCAGATTTGCCTTTGAAATTAAATAATCATAAATTTTAACATGACTCTTGCTGCACCTTTAGCGCATTACACCCTTAACAACAAGCCTTGTAGTTCAGATTTTAACCTAATACTGCCCTTGTGTAATCAAACAGGTGATGTACGTATGGCACAAGCACCAGAAAAGAGTGATAAACCACTAGCTATAGTAACCTTAGCTCCTAACCCAACACGCAATGAAGTTACGCTCACCTATGGCAATATTGCATTAGCTTCCTCTGTTAGTTTATACGACCTATCGGGTCGTGAATTGGGTGTTTTTGGGCTTGAAGGTACCAGTGGTACCTTGGTATTAACAACACAAAACTATCCTTCGGGTATTTACCTTGTAGTGGTATACAACAAAGAGGGTGTTGTAGCACAAAAAAAACTAATTATTAATTAATTTTGTAAAGAGCGTATGCTAGTGTGTGCGCTCTTTACTTTTTAAAATTTAGCTTATGAAAACAAAATTACATCTATTACTAATAATCTATCTAGTTCATTCTCAAATCCTATTTGGTCAATGTTTTAGTAAAGCACAAACGAGTTACAACCACGTTGTAGCTCAAAAACCTGACGGTTCACTATGGTCTTGGGGGTGGGGTAATTGGGGACAGTTAAATACTGGAGATCAATTTGATTTGTACTCCCCTGCGGTCTATACGTCAGGAAACAACTGGCAAACATTTACAGCTGGTAGATTAAACACTTTTGCTATAAAAAACGATGGTACGCTATGGGCAAGTGGTGGTAATACCTCTGGTAGTTTAGGGATTAATAGTACTGCTAGTTCTTCTTTTAATATAATCCAAATAGGAACCGACAACAGCTGGAAACAAATTTCAGCAGGTAATAGTTTTACCTTTGGCATCAAAACCAACAACACCCTTTGGGGATGGGGTCAAAATAATGAATACCAAATGGGCGATAATACGTGTTGCACCAACCGGTTAAGTCCGGCACAAATTGGCACTGCTGCCGATTGGAAACAGGTCTCAGCCTGCACAAGTAGTTCCAGTATTCTTGCATTAAAAACTAACGGCAGCTTATGGGGTTGGGGTTCTAACGGCAGTGGTCTCAACGGCCCATCTAACGTAAGCGGGAGGCCCATACCTACACAAATAACCACAGCTACTGATTGGGCTAGTCTTAGCACTGGGGCTTCACATGCCTTAGCGCTAAAAAATAATGGCACGCTGTGGGCATGGGGTGCAAATACTAACGGGCAAACGGGAGATACACTACCTGAACTATTTTTTAGAGACACCCCTGTGCAAGTAGGAACTGACACTTGGTTGCTAGTTTCCGCTGGCTTTCAATGTTCGTTTGGCATTAAGACTAATGGCACACTATGGGCATGGGGAAGAAATGACCGGAATCAGTTGGGCGACGGCACAACTACGGACCGCAGGCAACCCGTGCAAATAGGTACTGATACAGACTGGATAAGTGTTTCAGGCGGAAATAGACATGCTGTTGCCTTAAAAAGTAATGGGGCACTCTATACTTGGGGCGATAATTTTTTTGGGCAGTTGGGCAATGGTACTGATGTTAATGAAACAACACCAATTTACATTCCTGTAACAGGGTGCACGCTGGGAGTTGCAGCGTTTGAAAAGGCACGTTTGGTTATT